>JBBQWW010000176.1:0-1733 GCA_038210245.1 Acidimicrobiales bacterium | reverse complement strand
ACCACGGTGAATCCCTCCGACTCCAGCTCGTCGTGGAGGGCCTGCCAGCCGGGCAGGTCGTAGCGGCATCCGCACCAGCTCGAGAATGTGACCAGGGCTTTCTTGAGGCCGGCCCACTCGTAGAGTCCGTGCAGGTTGCCGTCGACGTCGGGGAGGGAGAACTCCGGGGCCCGTAGGTCGTCGAGGGCCTGTCGTCGCAGTTCGGCCGGAAGGGCGACCCCCATCAGTCCGGCTTCGACGTCGACTACGGCAGGTCGTCCGAGGGCCCAGGCCACTGCGGCCAGGTCCAGACGTCCGTCCACTTGCAGAGCACCGACATCACCAACGGGCACACAGGTGTTCGCTTGACACAGACCCGAGGGCTTCAGCTCCCAGCCCAAGGCCTCGGGCAGCTGTTCGGTCTCGATCAGGAATGTGCCCCGCCCGTGATCAGGGGTGGCGTCCAACCGACGCGTCTCCGCATCGATGATGGTGATCTGGGTCACTTCTGTACTCCTTCGTCCCTCGTGGCCAGGCAGGCCGGATTCCGGCGGGGCCAACCGTTGTCGCCCGACGGATGCATGTCAATCTCCGGGCCCCTGGGGCCGCCGACGCACCCGTTCTACCGGACCTGAGGCCGCGGTCGGTCCGGTACCGGCGTGATCATCCCGTCTCATTCCGTTCCGATCCGATCAGACCGGCGGAGGCTACGAACCGTCGACTGCGCTCCCCGTACCCACCCTCGCCATCCGGCGTGGGAGCCGCCGGGGAGAACAGAACCACTCCCCCGGCGGCGGTCATGGCCGAGGCGGTGGCCACCGCCTCGGCCATGTCGGCCACCACGACCACGGACAGGGCCGGAGCGGCGGCGGCCAGGGCACCGGCCAAGCGCTGGGCGTCCGGGGGCACTACTACTACGCGCGGAGCGGGTTGCCGGCCCATCAGGGCGTCTACCAGCACCTGGGGATCCACCCCACGGTCGGCACCGCCCAGGATGACGGTGAGCTCCCGATCGGCAAACGCTCCCACCGAGGCGGCGGTGGCGAACGGGTTGGAGGCTAGGGCGTCGTCCACGAAGGTCACGCCGCCACGCTCCCCCACCGTCCGACACCGGGACGGGAGTCCGTCGAACCTCTCCACCACCGATTCGAGCGCGGACGGGGTGGGGACTTGGCCGTCGAGGAGCATGGCCCCCAACACCGCACCGCACAGGTTCCAGAGGTTGTGCACACCGGCCAGCCGTAGGTTCGAAGCGTCGACCGCGACAACACCGTCCACGCTCACCAGGCCCGAGGCATCCACGGATACCCGGCCGGCCGGTCCGAAGAGGGTCCGGTGGGGGTGGCCGTCCGTCCTCCGCAGGGCCTCCTCACTCCCAGAGTTCACGGCCAGCAGTCCCGGGGGCCCGGCCTCCACCAGGCGGAGCTTGTCCCGGTAGTAGGCCTCCTCACTCCGGTGCCAGTCGAGGTGATCGGGGGCCAAGCTGGTCAGGACCACGAGGCCCGGACTCACCATCACGTCGGCAGCCTGGTAGGACGAGATCTCGACGACATAGGCGTCGGCCCGCGGTCTTCCGTACATCTCGACCACCGGTACACCGATGTTTCCGATAAGGGCGACGTCCCGTCCATCCCGACCAAGGATCTCCGCAGTCAGGGCGGCGGTGGTGCTCTTGCCCTTGGTGCCGGTAATGGCCACCACGCCGGCGTCGGCGAAGTCTTCGAGCCACAGGGCCATGGCCGTGGTCACCACCA
>JBBQWW010000175.1:0-2088 GCA_038210245.1 Acidimicrobiales bacterium | reverse complement strand
CGATGACGAGGCTCGGTTTCGCCACGACCCGGGCCTGGGGCGATAGCTGAGCGAGCGCCTGCCACGAGGCGGTGAGCGTCTCTTGTCCCGGAAGTTTCGTCGGCGGTTTCGTCATCTGACTCCTGTGACATGCAGGGACGGGGCGCCCAAGGGCGCGCGTCGTTCCTGGCGACCAACTGGGCGTCGACGCTCGGGTCGGAGTTATGGATCGACGGTCATGCCGTCCAGCATGCCGCAGGCGATCGCCGGACCGCTCGGGAATACGTTCTCTGTGGGTGATCCCACACCTGGCTTGGACATCGTGGTGTGATGGTGTTCGACCCTTGTGGAAGGAGCCGCCGGTGTGGAGTCCGTACTTGGTGGGGACAAGGCGGCTGTCGGGCGAGGTGGCGGTTCGTGTCCGGCCATGACGTGGTAGACGAGTACTTGAAGTTCCTGGCTGAGCGGGTCCGACCGACTCTTTGTTGGCCGCGGCTATGACCTGAAGGTGAGGCGATGGTGTTGGGCGGCCTGCGCCGCTGCGAGGTGCTCGGGTTGCGGCTCGGGGCTGCACGTCGGGCAGCGTCGGGTGTTCGTGGCCGAGGGCATGGGTGGCCACCAGCGGATCGTTCCGGTGTCGTCACGGTTCTTCTCGTCGGTCGCCGCCTACCTCGACACCGAACGGACCACCGACGGTGGCACAAACCCGAGGCCGGTTGGTGTCGGCGGTCGGTTTCCAGTGAGCCAGCCGAGGGCCTAGCGACGAATGGTGTGTACATCAACCAACAAGGAGTTCACTGCCCGTGATTGCCATCTACATTGTCACCAAGAACATGACTCTTGAGCAGCACACCAAGGGGCGCGATCGTCTCCGTGAGGCCGGAGCACCTGAAGGCGCCATGAAAGTCCACTCCTGCTTCGGTGAAGACGGCCAGCTTCAGGTCTTCGATGTCTGGGAGAGCCAGGAGGCGTTCGATGAGTTCCTGACGTACCTCGGGCCCGTGATGGAGGAGCTGGGCATCGAGTTGGCGCAGCCGCCCACGATCATGCCGATTGTGGACCTTGTCCAGCAGTAGCGATCTAGTAGTCACCCGTCCGGGGCGTCCGGCCTCCGGTGGCAATCGACAGCGAGGCCTCAGCGAGCGCGCGCCGTGCCACGGGCGAGGCCGCCGCCTCGGACCGTGTCCGGCACTTTCGGGCGGCTCGATCACGGCGGAAGGCTCGGTATCATTCCTCAGCCATCCGTCGGAGAACCAAGTGCCAGTCCTCCTGTTGCCCGGGACTGAGGCCTTGTAGTCGAGCTACGGCGGCGGTCACTTTGTCCAACCGCTCCGCGTGTTGGGCCGCCACTGTCAGCATCCGCACCGGTTCACTGGCACGTATCGCGCGGCCCACTCAGTCGGGAGGCCGTATCCGATCCTGTGGAGTTGCTCGGATGCGAACCTGCGTGCGAAGCATCCGCACCGGCCAAGGTTCAGTCATCTCATCTGGCCAAAGGTTGTCGGCGCCGTCGGTTGCCCAGTTGATGGAGCAGGCTCTCCCCCTCACCCTCGGACCACGGCCTCGAGGGAAGATGTGGCCGACCGCCCCGGGGCCGCATGCCGACGCCCGAGGCGGCCCTGTATCCCAAGGGTTTCGCTGGTGTCGTGGGGGACCACACGCCCGTTCGGGTCCCTGGTTGGGAAGACTACACCTACCTCAAGAGCCAGGGTGCCTCTTGTTGGCAGGGACCAGGTAGCGGACCTGTAGCACCCGCAAACGGCACGCTCGGGCGGTTATCCCCGGCGATCATTGCGTCAGTCAGGGTCCCATCCCCGCACTCCGAACCCCGCTCTCGTCGGCGTTGATGGAGACGAGCGCAGCTGTGGACAGCTGCAGGTCTCCACCTTCCACGGCCGGATCCGCCGTGTCTGCCATATCCGGGCCACCGTATCCTTGCCGATCCCGTACCGGGCCGCCATCGCCCTCGTCGACCAACAGGCAGAGCCGTCCTCGGGCCCCGTATGCAACGTGTGATGCACGATCGCTTCCACAACATCGTCGCCGAGCACAATAGGGGGCCACGCCCCGCCCGGATGCACCCCACCGCAGCGGTTCCCTCATCGGCGA
>JBBQWW010000174.1:0-2168 GCA_038210245.1 Acidimicrobiales bacterium | reverse complement strand
AGACCGTCGGTGGCCCGGACCGATCCGTCACTGTTCCGGTTCGGATTGTTGGGGTCGGTCTGGCCCGTGCCGCTGTAGATGTCCCGGTTGCAGTAGGAGACAGCCAGGGTCCGGAAGCCGGCGGGGTCGGCCCGGACATCGGCCACCAGACCGGCGCCACTCAGGCTGCCCTGCAGGGAAGCGGCCGAGTTCTCGGTCATCTGGGTGCTGTCGGGCTGGGGCGTTCCCGACGGGTCGAAGTAGCCCACCCCACCGCCGTACAACCACACCCTCAGCGGTGCGCTGGCCGTGGCCGACGAGCCCACCTTGGTGCCGACCACGAACGTCTGGTCGCCGCTGATGCTGCAGGGATAGGTCGGGTTCCGGTAGAAGTCGTACTGCCAACCGTTGACGGTGGACGAGCTGACCAGGGTGATCCTCGAGGTGTTGCCCGGAAGGGTCAGGCAGGCCGAGAGCGAGGTCATCCCCACGGTGAGGCCGATCACACAGCAGCGGTACGACGCACGGTGGTCCCCCTCGGATTCAACGGGTACGAACGGCTCTACCCGACCATGGTGACCAACGGATAGGAGAGAAGTATGAGTACGGCGGGCACGGCCACCCGGTCACTCACCCTGGTGGTCAAGCCGTAGGCCATCACTCCGGCGCTTCCACCGACAGTCCCTGCCCGGCGGCGGCCTCCCGCAGCCGAACATCGTAGGTGAACACGACGCCGAGGTCGGGGCCGAGGGTCAGCGCGGCGGCCAGATGCACGGCGTCCAGCGAGCGCATCCGAGCGGGCGGGAGGTCGCCGGCCCGGTCGAGCAACGGCTCGTCCATCCTCACCAGATACAACGACTCCATCAGCCGCCGGGCATCACCCAGCAGATGCCCGTGTCCGGAGTGGCGCAGGGCACGGGAGGTCTCGGTCCGCAACAGTGTGGCCGAGGCGAACGAACCCCACCCGGCCAGCGCCTCTTGCAGCGCGGCCGACTCCGGTTCGGCCTTCACCAGTTTGAGGAAGGCCGAGGTATCGAGGTAGGCCGTGCTACCGCTCATCGGAGCGCAGCTCGGCCAGGGCCACCGACGGTAGGGTCCCGAGCGACGGCGCTTCAGGCAGGCCCAGCTCCTCCACTCGCGCCAGCAGGTGGCCTTCGGCCGCCGTGGCTCGGCCCTCCCTGACCAGCTGCTCCACCATCCCGCCGTGCAGGGGCACGAGGCGAGCCACGGGGCGCCCTCGGTCGGTGACGGTGACCACCTCACCCCCGGCCACCCGTTGGAGCAGCTCGCTGGCTCGCTGTCGCAAGGCCCTGACCCCCACAGTCTCGCCCATTGTGTACACATTGTAGCACATAAGTGACCTCTGGAGTGGGGGTCCGGGCCTGCCCCGACTGAGCCCGGCTCGCCTGACGACGCGTCAGTAGGCTCACCTCCCATGACCCCGCCCGGACTGCGCCCACCCCCACCCGTCGGTGCCTCGGCCCTGGCTGCGGGTACCTACCGGGGCTCCGTGGTGGTGGTCACCGGAGGGGGCACCGGCCTGGGCAAATCCATCGCCACCGAGTTCGGCCGGCTGGGGGCGGCGGTGGGCATCCTGAGCCGCGACGAGGAGCACCGCCGGGCCGGGGTGGCCGCCGTCGAGGAGGCGGGCGGGCGGGCCTTCGCCACGCCGTGCGACATCCGGGATGCCGACTCCATCGCCATCGCCTTCGACGCCACCGAGCAGGCCCTCGGTCCCATCGACGTGCTGGTCAACAACGCAGCCGGCAACTTCCCGGTGCCGGCTGAGGACATGAGCCCCAACGCCTGGCGCACGGTGGTGGACATCGTGCTGAACGGGACCTACCTGTGCTGTCGCGACCTGGCCCGGCGGCTGATCCCAGCCGAGCGGGACGGGGCCATCGTGAACGTGGGGGCGTCCTACGCCTGGACCGGGGGCCCGGGCTTCGCCCACTCGGCGGCGGCCAAGGCCGGGGTCAAGAACCTCACCGAGACGCTGGCCGTCGAGTGGGGGCCCTACGGGATCCGGGTCAACGGGCTGGTCCCCGGGCTCATGCCCCACGAGGACGAGGTGGCGGCCATCGCCGCCGTGCCCGGCAAGTACGAGGGGCAGGACTCGCGGGTCCCGGCCGGCCGGGTGGGCTTCCCCCGGGAGCTGGCCTGGGCCGCCACCTACCTGTGCTCCCCCT
>JBBQWW010000173.1:0-2517 GCA_038210245.1 Acidimicrobiales bacterium | reverse complement strand
GAGACCGACGAGACCGACGAGACCGACGAGACCGACGAGACCGACGAGACCGACGAGACCGACGGTGGCGGTGATGTGACCCCGGGCGCCACGGCCGACCGCGTCCCCCCCACCGTCAGTCAACCGACGACGGGCACTGCGGAACTCCCAGCCCGCGCCTCGACCGGCATCCCCATGGTCGTCTCCACCCCGACCAGCCGGAGTGCCGACGAGCACCGGCCCGCCCACCGGATGCCCCGACCCACCCGCCGGGAGCGCCGGGCCCGGCGCAAGGAGAAGATCCGTCGCCGGCGGACCCTGGTCGGCCGCCATCCCAAGTCGACGGTGGCCCTGGTGCTCTTCTTGGCCCTGACCCCAGTGTGGATCTCGGCCGGCTCGGCCGCCACCAACCCGGCCCTCGGCACCACCCCCGGCACCCGGCTGACCGAGTGGGTCCGGGACCATGGCGGGGGTGGCCTGGTGACCTGGGCGGAGAACACCTGGTACACCTGGAACGCCCCACCCAAGGGGGGAAAGCCCACCAAGGGAGCCATTCCCGCTCCCGTCGCCAGCACCACCACCGTCCCCGCCGGCCCCGCCCACCTGCCCGTTCCGGCGGCCATGGTGCCGTTCGTGGCCACGCCCACACCCGGTGAGGGCCAGTGGCACCCCATCGGCCGTACGGTCGGAGGCATTCCGGCCATGTACGCGGCGTTCCTGCGTCCGAACGACGTCAACACCAGCCTGGTGACCGGTGTGGCCTGGATGGACACCAAGCTGCTCAAGGCCACGCTCTACGAGGGGACGTCGATCCCCGGTACCGGTCAGACCTGGACCAACCAGGCACCCATTGCCGGAGCCGCACTCGACACCCTGGTGGCCGCCTTCAACTCCGGCTTCCGCATGCAGGACGCCCAGGGTGGGTACTTCGCCGACGGGGTCACCGCCGTCCCCCTGCGCCCCGGTGCCGCCTCCCTGGTCATCGACAGCAACGGGACCCCCAACATCGGTGCCTGGGGTACCGATGTCTCCATGACCCCTTCGGTGGTGGCCGTGCGCCAGAACCTCGACCTCATCGTTACCAACGGGGCCCCCGTACCCGGACTCAACGCCAACGACAACCATCAGTGGGGGGCCACCCTCGGGGGCAAGGTCCAGGTCTGGCGATCGGGACTCGGGGTGACGGCCGACGGGGCTCTGGTCTATGTGGGGGGTTCGGGCCTCTCCATCGTCGACCTGGCCAACATCCTGGCCCGGGCCGGGGCCGTGCGGGGCATGGAGATGGACATCAACACCGCCTGGGTCAACTTCACCAGCTTCGACCCCCCGGTGGGCCAACCAGCCGGCCCCACCAACGGCACCCTGTTGACCTACGACGAGGCCACGTCGGTGTACCGGTACTTCGGATCCCAGTCACGGGACTTCATCACCATGTCCGCCGTACTGCCCGCCGCCGCTCCGGCGTCACCGACCACCACGGTCAAGTCACCGCCTACCACGGCCAAGAAGCGCTGACGCCTACCATCACCGGTGGGCTGATCCCGGCGCGGCGCCGGGCGGCGTACCGGGACCGACGGGGTCCGACGACGAGTGACGAGGAGCCGGGCCATGGTCGACCAGCTGTCCAAGCAGCGTTACGAGAAGGAGCTCCTCAAGCTCCAGGGTGACCTGGCCGCCATGACCGAGTGGATCCATCGGAGCGGGTCCCGGGTGGTGGTGATCTTCGAGGGTCGGGACGCGGCCGGCAAGGGCGGGGTGATCAAGCGGATCAGCGAGTATCTGAGCCCGAGGGTGTGCCGGATCGTGGCCCTACCTACCCCGACCGAGCGGCAGCAGGGGGAGTGGTACTTCCAGCGGTACGTGGCCGAGCTCCCCACCGCCGGCGAGTTGGCCCTCTTCGACCGCAGTTGGTACAACCGGGCCGGGGTGGAGCGGGTCATGGGGTACTGTTCCGACGAACAGTACCAACGCTTCCTCCGCCAGTGCCCGGTCTTCGAGCACCAGCTCATCGAGGATGGGATCATCCTCCTCAAGTACTGGTTCTCGGTCAGTGACGAGGAGCAGGAGCGCCGGTTCCAGAGCCGGGTCGACGATCCCCTCCGGCGGTGGAAGCTCAGTCCCATGGACCTCGAAGCGCGGCAGCGGTGGGTCGACTATTCGCGGGCCAAGGACACCATGTTCCTCCACACCGACACCGCCGAGTCCCCCTGGTACGTGGTGGAAGCCGACGACAAGCGACGGGCCCGGCTCAACTGCATCGCCCATCTGCTGAGCCAGGTTCCCTATGTTCCGGTCGACCAGGACAAGTTGCGGCTGCCCAAGCGGGTCAAGGACGAGGGCTACCAGCGACCCCCAAGGGACCTGGCCACGTACGTTCCCGACTACACGGCCACCCTGGTGACCCGGGACTGACGCACTCGGGTGACGACCGGACGCCACCGCACGGGCCCCGACGGGGGGGTCGGCCAGCAGGGCTCAGCCCGGCATGCGACGCCAGAGCGCCCGGGGCAGATGGCGCATCACGGTGAAGACCCAGCG
>JBBQWW010000172.1:0-2683 GCA_038210245.1 Acidimicrobiales bacterium | reverse complement strand
TCTGCGGCAACAGCGGTAGCCACCACGATCTGGGGCTGCGGGACGGTCTTTCCTAGTCGCTGACCTGCACCGATGCCGGCCGACGGCCCGACGGTGTCGATCCTGTTGGGAGTTGAGGCCCCGACGCGGTTTTGGGCTGCGGCCGGGACCGCCCCGACGACTATGCCGGCCAGGACCAGGAGGAGCCCGACGAGGGCGACCAGCAGTCCTCGGAAGCACGTCAAACCTGACTTCCGCCGCGGCCGGCACCTGCGGACGACATCGAGCTCGAACACGATCTCAGGTGACCTGACTGGGATCGGACGGTGAGCCCACGAACGTCATCGAGGGCAACTGCACAGACCACGGATCAGTCGGATGATCCGAGAAGATCTCCAGCCATTGACCGCTCGACAACTCGAAAGCTGGATCTCCAGCCATTAGCGACGACTGCGGCGCCACAGACACGATGCCCTGGCCGCACAACTCCCAGATGCGGTCCGGGGCAGCCGTGTCGCTCCACCCGAACGCGAGGGCGCCCTCGCTCGTTACCCGCCAAGCCGAGACCGAACTAAACGACCAGCCGTCGCCGGCAAGAGTAAGCGTGGGATCAGCGAAGGTGGCTTCCCTGATGATCATCGGGAACATCGAAGAGAGAGCGATTCTTAGCTCTTCGATCATGGTCCCAACTCCACGTGGGTCAGGTCTCGCATCATCTGCCTCCATGCAGCTCCACCGACGCCAGGCGGTGGCTGGGGTTGCTTCCCCGTGAAGGGGTTGACGGGGTTGCCGTACGAGTCGGTGAAGGACGCCCTCAACGGTGCCTGACCGGACGGCTCCATGACGCGGACGAGGCTCCCATCTGGCAGCGTGTACTGGGTTCCGGGTGCTCGCGTTGGCACCGACGGAAGACCGGCATCCTCGAATCCCTGCACCATGCGGCTACGACTGGTCCCTACGATCACCCCGTCGGAGCTCGCGATGAAGTCCGGTCCAACCGCCGTCGCCGTTTCTGCGGCAACACCGAAGCCGACGATCAGGGCCGGGGATGCCTCGACCGCCAGGGGCCTCTCGAGGCCCGGTGCGCTGATGCCGCTGCCCGTCCCGTCCGTCTCCCAGACATTCACAAGCGGGCCGGGCCAGTCGTAGCTGTAGCTCGCAACGGTCGTAGGCGGTTGTGTCTGCGTCCCGAAAGCCGGCGCGAGCCCGACCACGATGCCAGCCAGGGTGAGAAGCAATGCAAGAGTGGCTGAGAGCGAAACAGCGAGGATGGCCCCCAAGCGACGGGCGGTTGCTCCGGAGGCATGAGTAGCGCTAACGAGCCCAGGCGCACCTGATGTTGCCAACGCCGCTCTCCCTCCAGCGATTCTTTTCAGGCCTCGGGAGTGATGATCTCGAATTCAGCACCCGCAACCATGAGATCGCCCAAGTCGCGGCTCACGACGACTGCTAGTCGACCCTCAGCCAATGACGAGGGGGTCGGCAGGTCGACGGCAATGACCTCTACCCGTTGTGTTGGGTCGTCGCGCGAGACAAGTCGCGTGCCTACCGACATCGTCACTGGGGGAGACTCCCCGACAAGGATGGGACCGCGCCGCTGCGCGAGCCGAAAGACCTCGATCACACGAAAGATGGCACTCATGGCCTCACCCCTAGGAGTCGCGCGATGGCGGGACCCTCGGCGGCTCGCGCAGCTGCTTCCATGGCCGCGTTGCCGCCCGATCCGGGTACGTAGCCTGCCGCGTACTGGAGCAGGTGCGCCTGCTCGTGAGCAAGCGTGGCTCCAAGTGTCTCCTCATCGATGAAGGACGCCGGACCAAGATGGATCTCGCCAGGAAGGTCGTACGGTGCGCAGGCACATGCGCCCTCGGAGTCCAGGTACCTGAGGTACTCAGGATCCTCAATGATCCGCACCGTCGACCCGGAGAGGTCGACCCCGGCGCGCCCGGCCACATCAGAGACAGTGCTGGCAGTACGCGCTAGCCCAGTACCCGATTCGACGACGCTGGCATTGGACACGGCCGCGCCGCTTGAAAACATCGAGCCGCTTTCTGCGGCAACGCCGGCGAGCCGGGTCTTAGCGACGGCGCCAACGGCCTCCGCTGCCCTGTCCGCGGCCCTGGCGGCCACCCCGGCGACGGCTTTGACGGGGAGGGCGAACGCGGCGGTTTGGAACAGTCCGGTGGATACGGCCCGGGTGTAGTCCTTAAGGGAGCCACCGTTGTTGTACACCTCGATGCCGTTGCCGAGGCCGTTGACCACCGGGGCGACCGGGTTGGCCAGGTTGGCCACTGCCAGCAGTCCTTCCCAGCCACCGCCGGCCCCGTTGTAGACCGACGAGATCGTCCCGACGGGGTCATGGGCCAACTGGTATGCCCCGGCCGCCAGACCCTCGCCCGTGTCAACGAAGCCCAAAGCGGCCCCGGAGACGATGTCGCTGAACGCGTTCATCCCGGTGGGGTCGGTGAACCTGGTGGGGTTGTTGCGGGCGAACGTGTAGGGGGAGTCCCACGCAGTGCCTGAGGACATGAATGCCGGGTCTTGTCCGGCGAAGCGCCCTGACGCGGTGTCGTAGACCCGGGTGGGGGTGTTGTACAAGCCTTGCAGGTGGGTGGTGACCATCCCTTGGAACTGAACGTCTGACGCCAGCCCGGTGGCCGTGGGTGCACCGATCGCCGCCCGGGCCACCCCGGTCGGGGTGAAG
>JBBQWW010000171.1:0-2742 GCA_038210245.1 Acidimicrobiales bacterium | reverse complement strand
AGGAGGAATATCCTCGGGTGGCCGGAGATCGGTGAAGTCGAAGCCACGACGGGGTGAGCCGAAGATGCCGGTGGTCAGGTGGCCCCGGACGGCGTCGGGGTTGGTGACCTCGGCCCGGAGGTGGGACATCGACCGCCCCCGACGGAGCAGTTCCACCTCCACGGCGACCGGGCCGTCGGCCACCTGGCCGACGAAGGTGGTGTGCAGGGCCCGCACCCGATGGGCTGGGTCACCGAGCTCGTCGGTCATGGCTCGCAGGGCCAGGGCGGTGACCACCCCACCCTGGGGAAGGGGGTCGAGATTCCAGTCGGGGTGGATGGCGCCCGCGTACCGCCCCGGGCCGACGGGCCGCGCCGTCGTGGTGTCGAGGAACGGGTTGGCCACGACCGGAGATGCTCCTCGGCGGTGGCCGGGGTGTCAACCTGAGCCCTCCCAGCTCGGGATTTTCCTTGTTTTCCCAGGTCAGTGGGCGTACGAACTCGGCTATCGTCAGGTGCCGGGGCCCGGACACGACGGCCCCATCCGGTGCGGTGCACGGGGTAGCTCGGAGAGTGGAGTGGGTCGATGAACATCGTGGTCAGCAATGTGAAGGGTGGCGTGGGCAAGACCACCACGTCGGTGTACCTCGCCGCCGCGGCGGCCGATCGGGGGTGGGATCCGGTCACCCTGATCGATGCTGACCGGCAGGCGTCATCGGCGGAGTGGCTGGAGGAGAGCCCGATCGAGGGGGTCGAACTGGTGGAGGCGCCGTCCGAGCGGACGGTGGCCCGGGCCATGTCGGGCAAGGAGGGCCTCGCTGTGGTGGACACCCCACCGGGGGACGAGCGGATCGTCCGGGCCGCCCTCGACCGGGCCGATGCCGTGGTCATACCCACCCGGGCCGGCGGGGTCGAGTACTCGAGGGTGGTGGCCACCCTCGAGATGATCGGGACCAAGACGCCCCACGGGGTGGTCATCTGTGCCGCCCGCCTCGGCACCAACGATCTCGACGCCGCCGTGGCGTGGTGGACGGAGAACGAGGTCCCCATCTGGGGGATCATCCCCGAACGGGTGGGGATCGCCTCGGGTCCCGAGGCCCGGCTCTACCGGGAGGGCCTCGACGCCTACGACGCCGTGCTCAAGAAGGCGCTCCGCAAGCGGTAGGGAGCAGGCGCCGGTGTAGCGGGTTCTTACCGCTTGCGAACCTGCTGTTAACAAACGTTTGTTTGACTGGTGCACGGGCGGTCTGGGGCGGGTGACCAGCGCGCCGGCGGTGAAATCCTGGGGGCCAGCCGTCGACGTCGGTGGTCCCTATCGACCATCCTCTTCCGCCTCGATCGGCGTTGGTGTCGGCGGTGTCGTCAGCCGGCCCGTCCTCCGAGCTCGCCCGGCCCGGCCGGCACGTCAACGGCGTGGGCCTGGAGGGAGTCCAGCGGCACGACGTCCAGACAGCGCTCGTGGGTAGAGGCCAGGACCACGAAGGCGGCCGCCCCGTCGCGATGAGCCCGGAGCCAGTTGACCGCTGTCACGCACCAACGGTCCCCGGGGACCAGCCCGGGGAACCGGTACTGGGGCATCGGGGTGACCAGATCGTTGCCGATGGCCCGTTGGTGCTCGAGGAATTCGGGGGTGACGACGGCGCAGATGGTGTGGCTGCCCCGGTCGTCGGGTCCGGTCGTGCAGCACCCGTCGCGGTAGAAGCCGGTCAGCGGATCGGTGCCGCACGGCTCGAGCTCACCTCCGAGCACGTTGCGATCGACCATGAAGGCAGTATCGCCCAGGTCGACCCGGCCTGACGAGCCCGACCACCCCGGCCCGGCCCGGGCCCGGGTGGCCGGCCGGTGGTGCTCCCGACCGATCGGAGTAGCTTGCGGGCATGCTCCGGCGCGTGGCGGTGGTGACGACCCTGCTGGTGGGGTGGTTGACCTGGCCCCCGACGGCGGCGTCATCGGCCCAGTCGGCGCTTGCCCCGGCTGCCGAGATCCGGGTCGATCAGGTGGGCTACGCGTCGAACGGCCCCAAGGTGGCCTACCTGATGTCCGGGTCGGTCCTGACCGGAACCCCGTTCACGGTGCGGAACGCCTCGGGGGCCTCCGCCCTCGTCGGGGAGGTCGGGGCCACGACCGGACGGTGGAACGCCACCTACCGCTACGTCTATCCACTCGACTTCAGCACCCTCGCCACCCCCGGCTTCTATTCGATCCGCCTGACCGGCGCCGTGACCAGTCCGTCGCCATCGTTCGCCGTCACCGCGCCCTCGGCGCTGTGGCGACCGGCCCTGGCCAACGCCCTCCGCTTCTACCAGAACGAACGGGACGGGCCCGAGTACCTACCCTCGGCCCTCCGCACCGCCGCCGGCCACCTCAACGACGAGTCGGCCATGACCTATGACACCCCGCCCATGCACGCGTCCGGGGGATTCTCCGGTGACCTCACGCCTCTCAGGGTGACCATGGACGCCTCAGGGGGATGGTGGGACGCGGGGGACTATCTCAAGTTCGTGGAGACCACCTCGTACGCCGAGGCCCTCCTCGAGGTAGGGGCCCGCTCCTTCCCCGCCCAGATGGGCGAAGAAGCCGGTGCTTCGGACTTCATGGGTGAAGCCCGCTTCGGCATCCAGTGGCTGCAGCGGATGTGGAACGACTCGACCAGGACGCTCTACTACCAGGTGGGGATCGGGGCCGGCAATGCCAAGACGGTCGGCGACCACGACCTCTGGCGTCTCCCGCAGGCCGACGACACCTACGGGGGATCCGATCCCTC
>JBBQWW010000170.1:0-2812 GCA_038210245.1 Acidimicrobiales bacterium | reverse complement strand
AGCTGCTGGGTCTGCTCCTGGTAGAGACCGACCGGGCACCCCAGGTGGGTGCACAGCTTGGAGTACGCCACATAGCCCTGGACGCCCCAGTCAGTTTTGCCGGGAGGGGCGATGGGGTACGGGGGGTCGAGGGGGCCCAGTTGGGCCAAACGGATCAGGATCACCTGGTCGGACGAGGAGCCGGCGAAGCCCCGGGGGAAGACCGTCAGCACGCCGCCCACATCGAGGTCGTTGACGGTGACCTTCCGCCCGTCGACCGTGACCAAGGGGCTGCCCTTCTTCCAGTTGGTGGTGAACAGGGAGTCGGCCGTCCTCCCGTTGGTGGCCTCGCTCTTGGCCGGTTTGGGCCCGAGGGAGCGCAACAGGGGGAAGAGCAGCACCACACCCATGACCGTCGATCCCAGGGCGAACAAGCCACCGAGCAGCTTCCGGCGCTGGACCACCATGCCGCCTCGCTGGGTGATGGCCGCCGTCATGGCCTCTCGCTCGGCCTCGGTGGAGTGGAAGGCGTGGCGTTCCTCCACGAAGGGGCCTTGGGGCATCAGGTACTTGCCCCAAGCGGTGACTCCGAAGCCCAGGCCCAGCAGCCCAACGCCGAACGTGATGGCCAGCCACTGGTTGTTGGCGTTCACCCAGAAGGCCACGCCGAACCCGATGAAGCCGAGGAAGCCGACCACCATGGCCAGGGCGGCCACTGCCTGCGCCGCCTCGGGCCGTTTGGCGTAGGGCTGGAGATGGGGGTCGTCCAGGGCGGCCGGAGGAAGTGGGCCCTCCAGACGCGGGGAGTCGTCGCTCACGTGCGTTCTCCGATCCAGAAGCAGACGAGCATCAGCACACCGACACCGACCAGCAGACCGACGAAGCCCTCACCCACCGGGCCGATCCCGCCCAGGCCGACCCCGCCGGGGTTGGAGGGGTGCTGGATGACGCCGTGCACGTACGAGGCGATGTCACGGGCTTCGGTGTTGGTGATGTTGCCCTCACTGAAGTGGGGCATGTTGCCGGGGCCGGACCGAATGGCCTCCACGATCTGCGGCAGGGTGGCCAGGTGGAGGCTGGGGGCGTAGGCCCCGTTGGCCAGGGCGTCACCGGCGCCGGTGATGGTGTGGCAGGCGGCACAGTTGAGGGTGAACAGGGTGTTGCCCGCCTCGAGGTCGGCGTGGTTGGTGTTGACCACCGGCACCTGGACCCCCTCACCTGGGGTCAGCGACTGCACCCAGGCGGCGAGCTCCAGGGTCTGCAGCCGGTTGAACCGGGCGGGCTTGCGGGTGGCCTGGACACTGGAGTTGGCTAGCGGCATTCGACCGGTGGACACCCAGAAGTCCACCGTTCCCGCTCCCAGTCCCTGGAGGTTGGGGCCCCGGGTGGTCCCGAGGGCCTGAGGACCGTGACACGTGGAGCAGTTGGCCGAGAACAGGGCCTCGCCGGGCGCCTCGAAGGCCTTGGGCAGCGAGACGTAGAACAGACCGGTCTGGTTGGACGGGGCCGCGTACGTGAGGGCCCCCGACGCGGTGACCGGCGAGGTGCCCGGCGCCGCCGTGGTGGCGGTGGTGGACAGCTTGGGCAGGGTGGTGGTGGGCGCACTGATCGGAGTCGGTGTGGCGCTGATGGGGGCGATGGCCTGGGTGGTCGAGGTGGTGTCGGCCGGCGCGGCCGCCGGCGTGAAGGCCAGCAGGCCCACGATCCCCACCACGCCGACCAGGGCGGCGGGCGCCACTACCCGGGCGCGGAGCACGATGCCGATTCGGTGTCCCATCTATTTGAGGAGGAAGAGACAGGCGTAGAGGCCGACCCAGACCACGTCGACGAAGTGCCAGTAGTAGCTGACGCCCTGGAACACCGGGGTCTCTCCGGGATCGCCCTTCGGACCTTTCAGCCGGAGAAGGAGGAAGCCCATGGCCACCAGGCCCAGCGTGACGTGGAGCCCGTGGAGGCCGGACATGATGTAGAAGAGCGACCCGTAGGCGGTCTGGGTGGGATTGGTGGCCGGGTTGTGGGAAAGGTCGACCCACTCGAAGAACTGGTTGGCCACGAAGAGCGTCCCGAGGACCAGGGTGGCCACGACCCAGATCTTGGCGCTCTTGCGGTCGCCCTTCTCCTGATCCCAGACGGCCTTCTGCATGGTGAAGCTCGAGGCCACCAAAATGACGGTGAAGATCCCGGCCCGGACGGTGTCGAGGTGGGTGCCGACCGGGGGCCACACCGATGCGTGGGCCCGGATGGTGAAGAAGGAGGCGAAGAGCGAGGAGAAGAACATCACCTCGGAGCCCAGCCAGATGATCACTCCCACCGCCAGCATGGACGGTTTGTCGGGACGGTGGCGCTGGCGGGTGGGGGCTACCGGCTCGGCGGCGAGGGCCTGGGTCACGCCGTAGTTTTAGTCGATCTTCGACCGCGGTGGCCAACTCGGGCCAGGGACCCGCAAGGGCCGTCTCCGACCCCTCGGAAAGCCACCATTCTCCCGGCCGCCCGGTCTACAGTGGCACCCCCGAATTGGCCGTGGCTACGGCCCGATCCGGACGGGGACCGGTCAGCTCCCGGCGTCGAGGGCGGCGGGCAGCGGGGCCAGGTGGACCACGCTGAGCCGTTGGGTGGGGCGGGTCAGGGCCACGTACAGGGTTCGGAGGCCCCGGGCGGTCTCTCCGGCGATCACCCCGGGCTCCACCACCACCACCGAGTCGAATTCGAGCCCGTTGGTGCTGTCGGCGGCCAACAGGACGAGGGGCTCGGACAGCCCCCCCTTGCGCATGTCCCGGGCATCGACCACGGGCAGCTCGGCGGCGGCCAGGGCGTCGGCCAGGACCGGCAGCAG
>JBBQWW010000169.1:0-3046 GCA_038210245.1 Acidimicrobiales bacterium | reverse complement strand
GCCCGCCTCGTCGATCCGGTCGGTGAGGGTCACCGCGGCGGTGTCGGCCACGGCCCGGAACCGCGACAGGCAGGATCTGCCCACCTCAGCCACGTCGACCACCTGGTCGGTGCGTACGCCGGGCGGATCGGCGTCGGCCCGGGCCAGCCACAACAGGTCCTCCACGATGGAGCGGAGCCGCGCACTCTCCGACGACACCCGGCGAAGGGTGTCCTGATAACTGAGCGCATCCCGCTGGCGTCCGAGGGCCAGGTCCACCTCGGCCTCGATGACGCTCAGCGGGGTGCGGAGTTCGTGGGATGCGTCGGCGGTGAACTCGGCCTGTCGGCGCCGGATCTGTTCGATGGGCGCCGAGGCCCGCAGACCTACCACGAACGAGCCGGCGAACGTGACCACCAAGAGTAGGACGCCCAGCACCGCCTCGGCGATGAGCAGTTGGTCCCGGACCTCGCCGATCCGGCCCACGCTCTCGCCGGCCACCAGCCAGCCGCGGCGGGTGGCCGAGGAGTCGAAGCGGAAGGGGCTTCCCGCCGTGGTCAGCGAGACCGGACCGACGCTCCAGTGATGGAAGGGAAGCTGGGGGGCGCCGGCGGTGAGGGAGCGGGAGACGCCGTCGGACCCCACCGACCACAGGAAGGTCGGGGCATCGTCCAGGTCGCCGCTCCGCGGGGCCACGGTGACCGTGGACAGCGGATCGACCGACCCGTGGGAGGCACTGGCCAACCGGGCACTCAGCCGCGCATCCACTCCCTGGTCGAGGTGGCGCACGATGGCCAGATTGGCGGTCAGGGCCAACAGGACGGCCACGGCCCCGACGATGGCCGTGGCTCCGAGGGCCACCTTGCCGGCGTGAAGCCACTGGGGATGTCGCTTCCTGAGCGCCTGCACCTGGTTCACCGGGTCGCTCCGAGACGATCGGTCATTCGGCCACCAGTCGGTAGCCCGTCCCCCGTACCGTCTCGATGCGGGAGGCGGCGTCGCCCAGCTTGGCCCGGAGCCGGCCCACATGGACGTCGATGGTGTTGGATCCCACCGCGTCGGCCTCGTCGTCCCACACCTGCACGGCGATGGTCCGCCGCGTGACGACCGCCGGCGACCTCCGCATGAACAGCTCGATCAGGCCGGTCTCGATGGCGGTGAGGGTCAGCGGCCGGCCCCGCCGGGTGAGTACCCGGGTGGCGGGGTCGAACCCCAGGTCGCCACTGGTCAGGACCGGGTCCACGGTCAGTGCCGGCCTGCGCTGCAGGGCGGTGATCCGGGCCACCAACTCGGCGAAGGAGAACGGCTTGACCAGATAGTCGTCGGCTCCCTGGTTGAGCCCTTCCACCCGGTCCTCGGTGGTGTCGCGCGCCGTCAGCATGAGCACCGGCGTCCGGTCCGTCCGGGCCCGCATCTCGGTCACCACCTCGATCCCACTCCGCTTGGGCATGCGCCAGTCCAGCACCACCACCTCGTATTGGTACGACCGGAGGTAGGCCAGCGCCTCGGCACCGTCGGACACCGCATCGACGACGTAGCCGTGCTCCCGCAGGCCCCGCTCGAGGACCGATCGCAGGCCGGGATCGTCCTCGGCCACCAGCACCCTCATCCCTGTTCCTCCCCGCCCCGGATGCCGTCCCTCGCCGCCGTCCCCATAGGCCTCCTACCTTGGCTCACCAAGCTGAAGGCGAGATGACGACCTGCACCCCGGCCACCCTCCGTGGCATTGGGTCCGGGGCCTGATCGGTCCGCCAAATTTCCTGCAAAGAATGATTGACCCATCGGTCAGTCAGGCCTACCATGACGGCAGCAGGGCAGTAAGCCGCCCGGTTGTTGGGCGGTGTTGTGGCAGAGCGGCGGACCACTCGGGGAGAACCACACATGCACTGGCCTGAAGCTTCACCGGCAGCCATCGGAATCACGGTGACCCAGCGTGATGCTTCATCCCCTCGGTGCGGAGGTTCCCGTGTTGGGGCTCCGGTTCGTGTACCGTTTGTCCCGGTGGGACGGCGCACGACTCAAATGACTACCTCCTCGGCATGTGGGGGAGTACCAAGATCGAAGTTGCGAACGGCGTAGTCGCAACTCACACTCCACCGGGTCCCCCGACGCTGGCTGCCCCCCTGCCCCTCGTGGTGGTCGGCGCCGGGGACCCGGCGGGCTCTCCCTTCTGGGGATCGAGCCCACCGCACGGACCACACCGCACTCAGCGGGTGGTCGGCATCCAGGGGGCACGAACAGCTTCGTAGGCCTGGATCTCGTCCTCGTAGCGCAGGGTCAGGCCGATGTCGTCCCATCCGTTGAGCAGGCGGGCCCGGGTGAACTCGTCCAGAGGGAACTCGACCTCGATCCCGGCCGACAGGGCCTCCAAGGTGCCCCGGGCGATGTCGATGGTGATCTCCATGGCCGGCTCAGCCAGCACAGCATCGAGCAGAAGCCGACCGGTCAGTGCGTCGACCTGGACCGGTACCAACCCGGCCTTGGTGCAGTTGTTTCGGAAGATGTCCCCGAAGCCCGGCGACACCACCGCGTCGAACCCGTAGTCCTGCAACGCCCAGACGGCGTGCTCACGTGACGAGCCGGTACCGAAGTTGGGGCCGGCCACCAAGATGTTGGCACCGGCGTACTCCTCGCGATTGAGGACGAAGTCGCGGTCGTCCCGCCACTCGGAGAACAGGCCGGCACCGAACCCGGTCCGTTCGACCCGCTTCAGCCAGTCGGACGGGATGATCTGATCGGTGTCCACGTCGGAGCGGTCGAGGGGGACGGCCCGTCCACTGACCAGCTGCATCGCCTTCATGGCCGGTCGGCCTTCATCGGTCCAGCTCCTCGGGTGCGGCGAAGTGGCCGGCCACGGCCGTGGCCGCGGCGACGGCGGGGGAGACCAGGTGGGTGCGTCCACCCCGACCCTGGCGACCCTCGAAGTTGCGGTTGGAGGTGGAGGCGGCCCGCTCGCCGGGGGCGAGCTTGTCGGGGTTCATGGCCAGGCACATGGAGCAGCCCGGTTGGCGCCACTCGAAGCCGGCCGCGGTGAACACGGTGTCGAGGCCCTCCGACTCGGCCTGGG
>JBBQWW010000168.1:0-3055 GCA_038210245.1 Acidimicrobiales bacterium | reverse complement strand
TATGCCGACCAGAACGAGCGGGACTACGACGCTCTGAAGGCCGCTTCCGGGCGGATCACGGTGGAGAGCGGACGGTGAGCAGGGCCGCAGGGGGTGCGCTCACCACCGAGACCGCCACCGACCCTCTCGACCGCTCACCCGGTGGGACGTGGTCGGCCCTGGCCCCTGGACTACGTTCGGGAGCCAGGCGAGCGAGTCAATCACCCCACCCGGATGAAGACAACCACCGATCCAGCCTCTAGGTTTGGGTAAACGAGAAGGTAAGGACAACCAGAGCATGACCACAGGACCAGTCGAATTCATCATCGTCGGATTTCCCGGAAACCAGTTCAACGGCGAGATCGCCCCTGAGCTGATCGCCCTGGTGGAGTCGGGGACCGTCCGAATCCTCGACCTCATCTTCATCGGCAAGGACGCCGACGGATCGGTGATCAGCTTCGAGATCGAGGACCTCGAAGCCTTCGGCGGGCTGGATGCCGACGTGGGGGGGATCATCAGCACCGAGGATGTCGAGTACGCCGCCGGACAGCTGGAGCCCAACTCCTCGGCGGCCCTGCTCATCTGGGAGGATCTGTGGGCGGCCCCCTTCGCCCGGGCCGTCCGTGACTCGGGTGGGGTGCTCCTCGACGGGGCCCGCATCCCTCACGAGCTGATCGAGCCGGCACTGTCGGCGCTCCCGCCCGCAGTCTGAACCGCAACGAACAGGAGAGCGACATGCTGAGAAGACGACCGATCGCCCGAGCCGCCATCCGTACCACCGCAGTGGTGGGCACCGCGGCGGTAGTGGGATCCCATGTAGCCAACAAGCAGGCCGCCGCCCAGCAGGCTCAGGCCGCTCCGCCGGAGTCCGCTCCCGCCCCCGCCCCCGAGCCGGCTCCGGTCGCTGCTCCTGATCCCATCGCCCAGCTCACCCAGCTGGCCGCGTTGCGGGACTCGGGTGCGCTGACCGAAGAGGAGTTCGCCGCCCAGAAAGCCAAGATCCTCGGCTGAGACCACTGGCTCCCGCCGGGGGTCTGGCCTCAACGCAGAGGGGAAGGCGGTCGAGGCACTGGCACCGGTGACCGGAGTACTGGCGAGCCGGCATCCGGGGCTCCCGTGATCGCCCAACGGGGAAGGGTGGTGATCGACAACGGTGGCCCATAGTCCAAACCTCTCCGATGTACCGGTCACCGTCGAGCCGTCGACCGGAGCCACCGGTCCCGATGGCCCTCTGACCCGACGGGCCGTCGTCAGTCTCCAGTTCCGGAGGTTGGTGCAGGCCATTCGGGACGGCGACGATGCCAAGGTCGAGGATGCCATCGTGTCCCTGAGCCGGCGGAGCCGGCTACTGGCCCCCCTGACCCTCGTCGTGGGCGCGTTCTCGATGCTCTTCCAGGGGATCAAACTCCTGTTCACCAACTGGCGCCTGACTCTGGTGCAAGTACTTCCGGCCATGTGGATCTGGGCGGCCATGCTCGACCTGAAGGCCCACGCCCTATACGGCAGGGAGTTCCACATCTTCCGCGGGCCGTTGCTCGGCGTCATCCTCTTGGTCATCGCCGGCGTGACCGCAGCCAGCTTCTACCTGAACGGGGTCTTCGCCTTCGCCATCTCCCGGCCCGGGCCGCCGGAGATCCGCCCGGCGTTCACCGAGGCCCGTCGTCACCTGCGCACCATCCTGACCTGGGGAGTGGTGGTGGGCCTGGCCTTGGGCTTCGCCACCATGGTGGTCGACCGGTGGGGCAAGGTCTGGTTCTCCTTCACGCTGGCCACCGTGGTGGCCGTCATGATGGTGGCCTACGTGGCCGTCCCGGCCCGCCTGGTCGGGGTGAAGTCGGACCGGTCGAGACGGGACAAGCTGGCCGCTTCAGCCATGGGTGGAGCCATCGGGGCCCTGGTGTGCGCCCCGCCGTTCGCCCTCGGCCGGGTGGCCATCCTCATGCTCGGGTCTCACACGTTCTTCTATCTGGCCATCGTACTGTTGGCCCTGGCCGTGGTCCTCCAGACCGGAGCGACCAGCTCGGTGAAGGCCATCAAGATGAGCGCCAAGCTGGCGGTGGGCCGTTCGCCGGACTCCGCCGAGGCGCCGGGTTAGATCGGAGCGACACGCATGGACCAGGCCGACCAGGAGCGCCACTTCCCCGATGCGTCGCGGAGGACCTACTTTGCCGAGGAGCGCACCCTGCTGGCCTGGTGGCGCTGCGGGATCGCCGCCGCCGCCGTGGCCTTGGGGGTAGGCGCCATCCTGCCCCGGTTGGGCGACGTGCCCCGAGGTCGGTTCATCGCCCTGGGCATCGGGTACGGAGTGCTGGCCCTCATCTTCGTCATCGGTGGGTCCCTGCGCGAGCGGCAGTCCCGTCGGGCCCTGGCCACCAACTCCTTCGCCGAGGTGCCCAGTTGGCTGGTCGCCGCGGTCACCGTGTACCTCTCGATGCTGGTCGTGCTCACCGTGGCCGCCCTCATCTGACCGGGCTCGGAGGCGTCCGGTCAGCCGCTGAACGAGAACAGGAACACCTGGGTGGCGTAGGCCACCAGGCGTGGCCCGCCGGTGCCGTCATCGCCACAGTCCCAGAGGGCCATGTCGCCCGAGGCGTAGCCGTCACCGGCGAACCGGGCCCGGTTGTGGGCCAGTACCCAGTCGGACCGGCAGTGGTCGAGCAGGTGCACGGTCAGGTCGACGCTGGGAGCGAACCAGTCCCGTTCGTCCGGCCCCAACTTCTCGGCCACCGCACCGGGCATGGTGTCGGCCAGTACGACCAGGGCCAACGGGTCGAGGGTGCCGTCGTCGAGGCGGGGGGACTCATCGAACCGATACCACATGGCCCGCTCGGCCCGATCGGGGAGGTAGGCCTCCCAGGGGGCGTGGCCCCTGGCCGACCGTCCCTCGACCATGCGATCCCAGAAGGGCGTGGATCGGAATGCCTCGACCCCGGGTGGGGGCGGCTCCCGGAACGACGGGCATTCGACCGGAGGAGGAATATCCTCGGGTGGCCGGAGATCGGTGAAGTCGAAGCCACGACGGGGTGAGCCGAAGATGCCGGTGGTCAGGTGGCCCCGGACGGCGTCGGGGTTGGTG
>JBBQWW010000167.1:0-3069 GCA_038210245.1 Acidimicrobiales bacterium | reverse complement strand
GGCTGCCGTCGTGCGCCCCAGCCGGGCCCCTTCAACCCAATAGCGGGCGTAGGACCGAAACGAGCGGCGTGCCCAGTGGTCGAGCAGGGCTTCGTCGCCGGGGCCGGCATCCAGGACGCGGGCCAGATTGGCCGACACCATCCGGCGCTGTTCGCCGCGGACGGCGAAGAGCAGGTCCCCGACCCGATGGCCCAGGCCCAGGGCCACCGGCTCGGGCAGGGCGGCCAGACCGCGCGCCAATGCGGTGTAGGTGCGGTAGACCACCTGTCCCTGGTTCACGTGCCCTCGTCCCCGTTGAGTAGTCGGCGGTCCGACTCAGGGGTGACGTCGACCGGTGCGCTGGCGGAGGCCCTGCCGGGCCTGCCGGGCGCGCCAGGTGCGACCCGAACGGCTGGACAGCTCGCCCTGACGGCGCGCCCTCCAGCGGGAGGGCGTGGTCGATGACCGTCGGGTCCCGGTACGAGCTCCGGTGCGGCTGCGGCGCTGGCGTCGGGGGGTGCTCACCGGTACGGGGGCCTCGGCCAGGCGCCAGACCTTGGCGAACCGCCCCACCGCGGTGGCCATGGTGAGGCCCAGCATGACCCAGAGCACCGGGACCAGGAACGCGGCGGAGAGGAAGCCGATGCCCAACAGGATCATGCGCTCGGCCCGTTCCATCAGCCCGCCCTTGGCCGAGATGCCGAGGGACTCGGCTTTGGCTCGTTGGTAGGACACGAGTGAGGTCGCCCCCAACACGGCGAAGGGCAGCAGGACCAGGTGGCCGGGGTGGGTCGAGACGAGGTACCAGGCCACGCCGCCCAGGATGAGGGCGTCGGACACCCGGTCGGTGACCGAGTCGAAGAAGGCCCCCCGGACCGACGAGGTGCCCGAGGCCTTGGCCACCGGACCGTCCAGCAGGTCGTGGAGGCCGGTCAGGACGAGCAGGACAATGGCCAGATGGAGATGGCCGGTAGCCACGGCAACTGCCGTAGCGGTGGCCGAAATCAGGCCGGTGGCGGTCAGCATGTCGGCGGTGACGCCCATGCGCTGCAGTTTTTGGCCGACGGGACCGGTACTCCGGTCAACTGCGCCGCGCCATCGCCCGTCAAACATACCGATCCTCCAAAAGGGTCACCCCACCCTACCATCTGCTAGCTGTAGTGAGCAGTGAGTGACCGACCGGATGGCCCGTCGGTCGGGACCCCGGGACCAGGGCCGGAGGGGTTCAGGTCGGACCGGGGGCATCCCGTGGTGGCCGATGGGTGCCCATCGGTCGGCCCGGGGGACCGGCCCGGCCGACGGCCCCTCTGAGCAGGGAGGTGGTCCCTACGCCCAAGCCCGCCAGGGTCAGCGGGATACCCAACCACCAGTCACCGTCGACGAAGGCCACGCCGCCCAGGACCAGCATGAGGACGAGGAGGGTGAGCCGGGCGAGGTCGCCCCCACGTGAACGGACCGGCCGGGACGGGCCCTGAGGCGGTCCGTCGGCACGGGGCAGGGTCCGGTAGGCCACGGCATATCCGATCGGTCCCACGGGCACCTCCTCGGGTGCTCAGTGTAAGGGTTCCGAAGGGCCCCCGGCGTTCAGAGGGCCAGTGGCCGGATGGGCGCCATGATCAGGGTCGGGTCGGACTTCCAGTCCACCCCGGCCACGTCGATGTAGAGCTCGATCTCATTGCCGTCAGGATCGAGGATGTTGAGGCTGTGGGTGACCGTGTGGTCGCTGGTCCCCACGATGGGTACCCCCGCCTCCACCGACCGGGCCACCGCCTCACGCAGCTGGTCGTCGGTATCACCGATCTTGAGACCGAAGTGGTAGAGCCCCAGATGACGCCCGCCCGGCAGTGGGGTGGCCTCGTCCCCCACCTCGATCAAGAGCAGCTCGTGATGGGTCCGCCCGGACGAGAAGGCGGCCGCCGGCAGTCCTCGTGCGGTCGGGAACGCCACCTCCCAACCCAGGATGTCCCGGTAGAACGCCGCCGAACGCTGCACGTCCCTCACGTACAGCACCAGAGGTCCGAGCTCCTTGACCTCCATCACCACCATCCCTTCTGCATCGTCCCCCGGCCCAACGCCGAGGGAAGTCGTTGGATTCCGCCCTGGGCCGGTCGCGTCCCTCAGGCCGGCCAGGCCCGGTGCAGGCGCTCCCAGGTCACAGCCAAGGTCTGGGGCAGCACCCGGGTGCCGGCCACCGCAGTCATGAAGTTGGTATCCCCCACCCACCGGGGTACGGCGTGCAGATGGAGGTGTCGGGGGATGCCGGCCCCGGCGGCCTGACCCAGGTTGGCGCCCAGGTTGATCCCCTCGGGCCCGAGCGCCGACTGGAGGGCGGTCACACCATGTCGCAGCGTGGTCCACACTTCGCTCCCCTCTTCATCACTGAGCTCATCGAGCGAGCCCACATGCCGCAGGGGCAGGACCATGAGATGACCGCTGGCGTACGGATAGGCGTTGAGCACGGCGTAGGTAGAGGTCCCTACCCACAGGATGCCGTTGTCGGCCGAGGGCGGCCCGCTGCCGGCGATCCGGCAGAACACGCAGTGGGCGGGGTCGGCGCCGTCGGCCACGGCACCGGCAGGGGGGTCGGAGTCAGCGGCCGGGGACGCACCCCCCGCGGTGACGTACTCGCTCCGCCACCCGGCCCACAGGTGGTCGAGGCTCACCGGTTGGCTTCAGGGAGGCGGCGTTCGGCGATCTCGGACTCCAGCAGCGTGGTGAACTCGGTCAACTCCACCCCGCGTTCGGGGCGCTCGCTCCCCCGGCGGTTGACCCCGACGGTGCCGGCGGCCACATCGTCGTCCCCCACCACCAGGATGTAGGGGACCTTGAGCAGCTTGGCCTTGCGGATCCGGGCGCCCAGCTTCTCGTCGGCCGGGTCCACCTCGACCCGCACCCCCACGGCCCGGAGCCGGTCGGCCACCTTGTGGGCGTAGTGCTCGTGGTCGTCCCGGACGGCCAGTACCCGTACCTGCTCGGGCGCCATCCAGGTGGGAAGGGCCCCGGCGTAGTGCTCGAGGAGGATGGCGAAGAAGCGCTCCACTGTTCCGAACAGGACACGGTGGATCATGATGGGCTGGTGGCGGGTGTTGT
>JBBQWW010000166.1:0-3197 GCA_038210245.1 Acidimicrobiales bacterium | reverse complement strand
AGGAGGAATCCGCTGGCACCGGCCCGTAGTCCGGCAAAGGCGTACTCATCGAGGTCAAAGGTGGTGAGAATCAGCACCCGGCACGACGAACTCTCCTTCACGATCAGCTCGGTCGCTTCGATTCCATCCATCCCCGGCATGCGTACGTCCATCAGGACGACGTCGGGCCGAAGGTCGGCCGCCATGTGCACCGCTTCACTTCCGTCTGACGCCTCACCGACCGCCTCGATACCCGGTTCCTCCTCGAGGATCATCCGGAATCCCTTGCGGAGCAAGGCCTGATCGTCGACCAGGAGGACACGGATCGTCATCAGTCAGCCCTGATCCGGGCCATGACTTCCCAGCCACCGTCCATTTGAGGCCCGGCGATCAATGCTCCGCCACAGAAGGCGGCCCGCTCCCGCATGCCACCCAGGCCATGACCCTCGGCCATGGGCATGGCACCCTTGCCATCATCACGGACATAGACATTGACAAAGGGAGCGTCGAAGGTCAGCTTCACCTGGGCGGCCGAGGGGTGACGGGCGTGCTTCAGGATGTTGGTCAGGGACTCCTGCACGATCCGGTAGATGGTGAGTTCGATCCCCGGGGGCACGTCGAACGGCTCGCCCGCCTCTTCGAACTCGATGGTGAGCCCGGTGGCCCTGACACCATGGATGAGCTTCGGCAGTCCCGAGAGGCTCGGCTGTGGCTCTCGGCCGACCACCTGGTCATCGGCTCGGAGGACCCCGAGCAGATGCCGCATGTCGGAGAGCGCCAGCCGACCTGTGGCCGAGATGTCGCCGATCGCCTCCCTTGACTGCCCGGGGTGGGCATCAGCGGTGGCCAGGGCCCCATCGGCCAACGTGACCATGATGGACACGTTGTGGGCCACGACGTCGTGCATCTCACGGGCGATGCGGGCCCGTTCGGCGGCAGCGGCCAGCTGGGTCTGCTGGTCCCTCTCGAGTTCGAGCTGTCTGGTCTGTTCGAGGAGCGAGTCCATGTATGAACGCCAGGTGCGCAACGTGAATCCGATGAACAGCGCAGCGAGCACGAGCCCGGTAAGGAAGATCAGGGACTTGTCGACGTCCCCCGCTGGCGCCCATCGGATCGACGCCATGATGACCCCTGCCTCGAGCGCCGCTGCACCCACCAAAGCTCGTTTTGGTGATGCGTGGACGGCCAGAGTGAAGAGAGCCACCAGGAGGGCAACATCCGCAGGGAGCGGGTTGGTGACCAGCCACTTGACAAAGGCGACCACCGCAATCACACAGAACACATTCCAAGGCGTCCGGCGCCTCCAGATCAGAGGGAGGACCAAGGCGGCCTGGAATCCAAGGTTCTCCACCCAACCGACGTCGAAGGTTCGAGGGAATACCAAGCAGACGGCCAAAAGTACGAGTGCCGCCCCCGCATCACTCTGGAGCTGGTGGGCGTGGTCCCACTCCCGCAGTCGGTCCCAGGCCGCCCTGACGCTCTCGAAGTGCCATTCACCAGGCACCAACTCAGCAGGCATCGGCCGATCTGCTGTTGACGCGGTCATTCCTCCATTGTCGCGTGGTCCGGATCGATTGCCCATCCGCCTCAGGGATGACCTCACCGGGCCGGATTTCATCCTTCAGTCGGTCGACCCCGGATCGGGGGGTTCGTAGAGTCGCACCATGGAGAGCGACGCAGCTTCGTGGATGACGTGAGCACAACCCACCGTTCGGCGCTCGCCGTGGTCACGACGGGCCTGACCAAGGAGTTCGGTGACCGTCGGGTCGTTGACAGCCTCGATCTGGCCATTCCGACCGGTTCGGTCTGTGGATTCGTCGGCCCCAACGGCGCAGGCAAGACGACCACGATCCGGATGTTGCTTGGCCTCATCCGGCCCACCAGTGGCGAGGGCATGATCCTGCTCGGCGACATCCACGACCCTGCCTCGTATCTGTCCCGAGTGGGCGCCCTGATCGAGTCTCCAGCGTTCTATCCCCAGCTCAGTGGACGGGACAATCTCCTGGTCCTGACCCGACTGGGTCAGCTGCCATCCTCGGCAATCGACGAGGTTCTCGAGCGGGTGGGACTGGCCGACCGAGCCGGGGACCGCTTCAGTCGGTACTCGCTGGGCATGAAGCAGCGGCTCGGCATTGCTGCGGCACTCCTGTCGGATCCCGCGCTTTTGATCCTGGACGAGCCCACCAACGGTCTCGATCCGGCGGGGATCGTGGAGATGCGGAGTCTCATCCGATCCCTGGCCGACGAAGGCATGACCATCTTCATCTCCAGTCACCTGCTCTCTGAGATCGAGCACATCTGTGATCACGTGGTGATGATCCGGAGTGGGCGGAGTGTGTTCCAGGGTTCCGTCGCCGAACTCCGTGACATGCGGACAGCAGAGCTCGTCCTCCGGCCGGAAGACCCGGGCCAGCTCGGCACCCTGGCTCAACTGATCTCCGATCGGGGCCTCGAGGCGGAGATCGAGGAGAGCACCGGGTCCGTGGTCGTCACCAGCGGCAGTCCGTTGGCTGGTGAACTCAATCGAGCAGCCTTGGAGGCGGGAATGACCATTGTCCATCTGGCCGAGCGCGAGCGGAGTCTGGAAGAGGCGTACTTCGCCTTGACCGGCACCCACTCGGGAGACGTCGACGACACCGGCACACTGGGGGAGATCCAGTGATCGTGGCCGCGTTCCGAAGTGAGTGGGTGAAGCTCAAGCGCCGGAACCTCCTGGTTGGCACCTATGTCGGCTTGGCCGTCGCCGCGTCACTGTTCGCCGTGCTCCTCTTCGCTCAGGCCCCGGCCACCGGCGGGGGAGACCTACCCAGCCTGGTACAGCTGGCCAAGCCCAACGGGTTGATCCACGGCGTCAACCGGGCCGCTGTGCTACTCGGCATCGTGGCCTTCGGCATCGCCGCCACCCAGATCGCCAGTGAGTACAGCCTCGGGACCCTCCGACAACTTCTGGTCCGTCAGCCAAGACGACCGATCCTGCTCGCCGGCAAGTTCCTCGCCGTGTTGACGTTCATGTTGGGAGCGGTGGTGTTCGCCTCGCTTCTAGTGGTGCGTCGCTCAAATGGCTGGGGTGGTGCTGACTGAGGATTCCGGCCATTCCGTACACCCAGTCCAGAGTTTTCGTACACCCCGGTCCCGCGTGGTGTCGGAGGCCGCATGGCGGCCGACGTTGAGCCCTGGTTCACCTCCTCCGGTGGTCGGTCGTGATCGGTGGGTGCTGA
>JBBQWW010000165.1:0-3478 GCA_038210245.1 Acidimicrobiales bacterium | reverse complement strand
CTCCGTCAGCGAGGCCTGCCCAGCTCTCCTACGCAGAGCCGCGCTCCGTAGACCTCCATCGACTCCTCGCTGAAATGCCGCCAAGACCTGACCGGCATTACTGAGTTCGTAGGCATTTTCGGGGGTCTTGCGTGACGTCCTCCCTGGTCACGGCGTTGCGGGGGTGTCAGGTGGGCCAGAAAGCGTAGGCACACGAGTAGTTGACTGACCAGCATGGTTCGGTGACAATGTAGGTGTGTACTTGCGAGAGTCCAGTCGCCGGAACAAGGACGGCTCGAAGGTCACGTATCTTCAGCTCGCTCACAACGAGCGCCACCCGGTCACCGGATCGCCGGTGGCCAAGGTCATCCACAACTTCGGGCGGAAGGACAAGGTCGACAAGGAGGCGCTGGCCCGGCTGGTCTCCTCCATCAGCCGGATCCTCGATCTGCCGATGGCCGACTCGGCGGTCGCGGTGTCCGACATCGAGATCGTCGACTCGCGTCGGCTCGGTGGTGCCTTCGTGCTCGACCAGATGTGGGAACGGTTGGGGATCGCAGAGGCCCTGCGGTCAGAGGCCAAGGGTCGCCGGATCGATGCGGATGTTGTCGAGCGGATCTGCTTCGCTCTCGTCGCCCAGCGTTGTCTGGAGCCGGCGTCGAAGTTGGCCGCCGTCCGGTGGGCGAAGGAGCGGGTGGCCCTGGTCGGCTGTCCCGAGTTCGACGATCAGGCGGCCTATGCGGCGATGGACTTCTTGTTGGCGTCGTTGCCCGAGATCGCCGAGCGGATTTTCACCTCGACGGCCAACCTGTTGAACCTGTCCTGCGACATCATCTTCGTCGACACCTCCTCCACCTACTTCGAACGGGACGTGGCCGACGGCGAGGTCGATCTGGAAGTGGCACGAGCGAGGGAAGCAGCCAAGCCCGTCGGGCCCGAGGATCCCGGACCGGAGGAGTCGGCCACCCGTCAGTTCTCCAAGCACAGTAAGGACAAGCGGTCCGACCTTCCCCAGGTGGTCATCGGCATGGCGGTGACGGCCGAAGGCGTGCCCGTCCGGTGCTGGACGTTCCCCGGCAAGACCTCGGACCAGGTGATCATCCGGACCATCAAGGACGACCTGGCCGGATGGATGCTCAACCGGGTGGTGTGGGTGGCTGACCGCGGCTTCAACTCTGCCGCCAATCGGGCCTATCTCCAACGCGGTGGCGGCCACTACGTGGTGGCCGAGAAGCTCCGCAACGCCAGTGGCGAAGCCAAAGAGGCACTCTCTCGTCCCGGCCGCTTCCACGTTGCCGCCGGCAACCTTCAGGTGAAAGAGGTCCGGGTCGGTGAAGGGGCGCGTGAACAACGCTTCGTCGTCTGCTTCAACCCCGAGGCCGAAGAGCGCGACCAGCAAGTCCGGGCCAACCTGGTCGACTACCTCACGACCCAGATAGACGGCACCGACGACTGGTCCAAGTCCAAGCGTGACGAACTGGCCGGACGGCTGCGCACCACGCCGGCCCTCTGGCGACTCGTGCGACGCCTCGAGGACGGACGGTTCCGCATCGACAAGGCAGCCATCGCCAGGGAAGCGAAGCTCGACGGCAAGTGGTTGCTGCGCACCAGTGACGACAGCCTCACCCCGACCGATCTCGCTCTCGCCTACAAGCAGCTCCTCGAAGTCGAACGCGGCTGGCGGGACATGAAGGGCTCGCTCGGACTGCGTCCCGTCTTCCACCACCGCGAGGACCGGATCCGCAGCCACATCCAACTCTGCTGGTTGGGACTCCTCCTCATGCGGGTGGTCGAGAACGGGACCGGCGACACCTGGCGCAACGTCCGCCACGAGCTCGACCGCATGCACCTCGTCACCATGGAGACCGCCGAAGGACGAGTAGCCCAACGGTCGGCAACGACGGCGGGCCAAGCCGAGGTCCTGGCCAAGCTCGACATCGCCGAGCCTGGCCGCTTCCTCGATTTCGAGCTTCCGACGCCCTCGGCGTAGTCGCAGGTCACAGACTCGCGTAGTAACACGCCTCAAAATGGCCGTCTACGCCCATTCCCCCAGCTCAGTGCCGCTTTCGGGGAGGATCGTGTGCCTGCTATCTCAGTAAGTCCGGTCGGAGGACGGAAAGTCTGACGAGGGGTAGCCCACTCATTTCGGCGACGCACCACCAGGAGGCACCAAGGTGGCGGTGAGTCCCGTGAGAGACGTGGCGGGCTTCCCGTTGTGGTGGAAGGCCTTCCGCCTTCCAGGACGGCTTCCTCCTGGCCTCCGTCGCTCACACCAAGTGCCATTCGGGAATCATCACACCTGGGATTCCGGCCTCAACGCTCCTGCCCAGAACACCGGGTAGGTGATAGAGCTCGCACCGCTGGGCGGCCCCAAACCGGCCCCCGAACGACAGGCACTCCGCTACTCAGCGGGGTCGGGCTCGGCCGTCGGATTCCACTGACCCTTGATCAGCCCATACACCCACGAGTCCGACACCACGCCGTCCACGATGCAGTCTTCTCGCAACGTCCCTTCACGCAAGAATCCAAGCTTCTCCAAGACTCGGGCAGAGGCGGCGTTCCGCGTATCGACCTCGGCCTGGACTCGATTCAGGCCCAGCGCGTCGAATGCCCATTGCAACAGAGCAAGACCGGCCTCGGTCGCGTAGCCACGCCCCCACGCATGTTCGTCAAGGCAGTAGCCCATTGCGGCGCTTCGATACTCAGGTTTCCACCGGGTTACGCCACACCATCCGATGAACCTCTTGTCGGACGCGCGGTCAATGGCCAACCGCGCCCCGCTACCTTTTTCGGCGATGCGCCCGCAAGCTGTGATGAATTGCTCGGCCTCCGCGCGTTCACTCCAGGGAGATGCATCCCAGTACCGCATCACATACTCGTTGCTGCATAGGGTGAACAGGTTGTCGGCATCCGCGTTGGCGAACGGGCGCAGCACCAGGCGATCAGTTCGCAGCGTCGGGGCATGCAACGGCATGGCTGTCATCTTGCCTGAACGAGATCGAGCACCCCAATCGGGGTATCCCCGACCGCCGGGAGGGTGCGATACTTCATTCGTGGGATCTTCCGGGCAGCGCCCTCGCAACAAGCGCAAACAGCAAACTCGGCGGTCTGGTTCGGAGCAGCGTTCTCCAATGGTTCCGACCTACTCGCCCCTGACGCCTGAGGGGCAGATTGAGGGCATGGGTCGATTCGCCGATGGTCTGAAGCGCATCATCACCAACTGGCGACGGCGGCGATAGCTGGCCTGCCCCACATCGCCGGGAGCGTGGCGGTTTATCGACCGAGGCATACCGGCACTTCCGGGATGGTCCCAAGTCACTCAGCAGCTCGCTCGGCCCCCGGCCTATTGTTAGCCTCAATCATTCGTCCGACCCTCGGCTGACGGTAGATACGCCGGCGAGTTGCTGGTCGGGATGGCCATCCACCTGCTGACCACTTCTGGGGCGTGAAGTGCCGCGATCTTGTCATTCGGGTTCGGATGTCACGCCCTGCTGGTCTG
>JBBQWW010000164.1:0-3503 GCA_038210245.1 Acidimicrobiales bacterium | reverse complement strand
GCCGAGGTGGACCTGGCCCTCGGACGCCAGCGGGATGCGCCCAGCTATCAGGACACCCTGCGCCGGGTGTCGTCGGAGAGTGCGCGGCTCCGCTCCATCGTGGAGGATTTGTTGTGGCTGGCCCGAGCCGACGCCGATCCGCCCGGCGTCCGCACCGACCAGCTGGTCGACGTGGCTGCGGTGGGCAGATCCTGCCTGTCGCGGTTCCGGGCCGTGGCCGACACCGCCGCGGTGACCCTCACCGACCGGATCGACGAGGCAGCCGTCTTCTCCATCCGGGCGGACCCGGACTCGGTGGACAGGCTGATCAGCGTGCTCCTCGACAACGCCTGCCGGTATGCCGGTACGGATGGGACGGTCGAACTCGGTGTCAGCCTCCAGTCCGGACGAGTGGTGCTGACTGTCGACGACTCGGGCCCAGGTATCCCCGCCGACCACCGCGAGTTGGTCTTCGATCGCTTCCACCGGGCCGATGCCACACCGGGAGGCACCGGACTGGGCCTCGCCATCGCCGACGCCGTGGTCAGGAACAGCGACGGCACGTGGTCGGTCGGAACCTCCCCGGCGGGGGGCGCCCGGATGGAGGTGTCGTGGAGGCCGGCTCCCGTGGCTGTGCCCCGACCTGTGCCCCAGGCTGTTCCGTGACGGGGGCTGTTCCGTGACGGGGACTGTTCTGTTATGGGGGCGGTTCCGTGACAGAGACCAGGTGTGCACCGACTTGACCAGGACTTTTCTTCTGAAAATCTTAACCTGACGTCATCGAAATGTCATGGTCGGCCCGTAGCCTGTACCTATGAGCAGTCCACGGTCCACGCGTCACCAGGCCAGCCCCGACCACGTCGTGCGTCGGCGGCGGGACGCTGCCCTCGGCCGCGCCCGGTCCATCACCAAGACCGTCGCCGTGGCCTCGGTGGCTGCCGTGGCCGCCTTCGGCATCTACATCAGCCGCGCCCTTCCCGGTCACGCCGCCACCTCGCACACGTCGTCGGGGTCCACGGTGAGCCCGTCGGACGGGAGCACCTCCACGGGCAATGACTCCGGCGGAGGTCAGTCCCCGAGCGACCTGGCCCCTCCCAGTTCGCCACCGGCGCAGTCACAACAGCGCGCTCCGGTGGTCAGCGGATCGAGCTGATGGTGGACACGGCCCTCGTCGGCGTCGGTCGGAACCTCGCCGTCTACCGCACCACGCGCTGGTCGACGTCGGTGGAGCTGGTGGTCACCGACCCTCGGGCCGTGGCCCCGGCGACGGCCGTCCTCCACCGCGAGCTGGACCGCGTCGAGCAGGTGGCCAGTCGGTTCCGTCCCGATTCGGAGATCGTCCGGCTGCAGGAAGCCACCACGCGAGCCCCGAGCTGGGCCCAGCCCGTCTCCGACGACCTGTACGAGGCCATGGCCATCGCCGTCCGGGCCGCCGCCCTGACCGATGGTGCCGTCGATCCGACCGTGGGGTCGGCCCTCTGCGAGCTGGGCTACGACCGTGACTTCTCGGCCCTGGCCGACGGCGTGGCCGGCCGACTGCCGGCGGCCCGCCCGGTGCCCGGCTGGCAGACGATCACTGTCGACGCCGAGCGGCGGGCCATCGGCCTGTTGCCCGGCACCGTGCTCGATCTCGGGGCCACGGCCAAGGCCTGGGCCGCCGACCGGGCCTCTGCCGCCATCGCCGGGGAGCTGGACTGCGGAGTCCTGGTCTCGCTGGGCGGCGATCTCGCCGTCCACAACGCACCCGACGGTGGGTTTTCCGTGGGCATCGCCGACGTCTGTGGGGACCAGACCACGACGGTGCAGGTCAGCGTGGCGTCAGGGGGCCTGGCCACGTCGGGCATCGGACGGCGGCACTGGATGCTGGGCCGGCACCCGGTCCACCACCTCGTACACCCCGAGACCGGCCGACCCGTCGACTCCTACTGGAGAACGGTATCGGTGGCCGCCGGCTCGTGCGTCGACGCCAACACCGCCTCCACCGCGTCGATGGTCAAAGGGGTCGGTGCCGTGACCTGGCTGGAGGAGCGCTCCCTGCCCGCCCGACTGGTGCGCACCGACGGTCTCTGTCTCACCGCCGCCCACTGGCCCAAGGATGCCGAGGGTGGGCCCGCGCCCCAGTCCGTCGACCGATGACGTCCGCCGTGGCGCTGATGGGCGTGGCCTCGAACGGCAAGGCTCTCTGGTATCTGACCCGGTCCACCGGCCTGGTGGCGCTGGTGCTCCTGACCGCCTCCGTGGTGCTCGGCGTGGTGGCCTCCGTCGGATGGACCACGGAGCGGTGGCCACGCTTCCTCTCCCAAGACGTGCATCGCAACTTGTCTCTGTTCTGCGTAGGCTTCGTGGCCCTCCACGTGGTCACCACGGTGAGCGACGGGTATGTCCCCATCGGGTTCGTCGACGCCTTCATCCCCTTCCTGACCCCGTACCGCCCGATCTACGTCGGCCTCGGGGCCCTGACCTTCGATCTGCTGTTGGCCGTGCTGATCACCAGCGCCCTACGCCACAAGATCGGCTTCGCCTCGTGGCGGTTCGTCCATTGGATGGCCTACCTGTGCTTCCCCATCGCGCTGTTCCACTCGTTGGGCAGTGGCACCGACGCCCCACTCCCGTTGATCCTGCTGCTGGATGCGGTGTGCGCCGCCGCCGTAGTCGCCGTGATGGCCTGGCGACTGGTCACCGGGCGGACCTTCACCCCCGGGCAACGGGCCGCGGCGGTAGTGGGCACGGTGGTGGTCGGCCTGGCTGTGGTGGTGTTCGCCGCCCTCGGGCCACTGCGGCCCGGATGGTCCCACCGGTCGGGTACCTCTACCGCGCTGCTGGCTCAACTGGCCAAGAAGAACGCCTCCACCGGGTCGGCCTCGGGGTCAGCCACCGCCCCGACCTCGGCCACCACCGGGGCGTCGGCCGGCCCCGCCCCGACAGCCCCGTTCACCGCGTCGGTGTCGGGGACCCAGACCACCTCCAGCCCCAACGGTTCCGGACAGGTGCAGGTGGTATTGGCCATGCATCTCCAGAACGCCGGATCTACCCCGCTGACCGTGACACTCGTCGGCAGCGCCGCCCAGGGTGGCGGTGTCTCGCTGTCGTCGGGAACGGTGACCCTGGGCTCGTCCCACGGCGTGGTCACCTCGCTCAGCGGGGGGACGGTGTCGGCCCGGATCTCCGCCCCCACCCCCATCGACCTCACCCTGTCCCTGCAGGTCGACCAGAACTCGGGGGCACTGTCCGGTACGGCCAAGGGCACGCCTCGGGGCACGGGGAACGCGGACTCCCACTGATGGGCGCCGGACTGAGCCGCTCGTCGGACCGGCCCCGCTCGGGGGTGGTCCCGCCCGCCGGAGCCGAGCGGCTGCTGACCGGGGTGGGGGCCGACGGAGGAACGGTGAGCCTCGGCGACCACCAGGCACTGTGGGGCAACCTGCCGGAGTGGCCCGGATCGATGTTCCTCGACGAGTTGGAGCGCAGCGGGCTCCGGGGCCACGGAGGGGCGTGGTTCCCCGTGGCCACCAAGTGGCGCTCCT
>JBBQWW010000163.1:0-3597 GCA_038210245.1 Acidimicrobiales bacterium | reverse complement strand
CAGTGATCCAGCCGCCTGGCGCAGGCGGTCGGCCAGCAGGGCCCGATTGGGCAGGCTGGTCAGCTGGTCGTGGAGGGCCCGGTGGGCCAGACGGTCCTGCTCCTCGTTGAGCCGCTGCTGGAGGGATCGGCGCGTGTCGTCGAACTGCCGGATGATGCGGACCAGGCTGCCGTCACAGCTGAACCGGACCACGTTGGTGGCCAGCGTCAGCAGGCGCTCACTCACTCCCAGGCGGTAGCCCTCCTCCTTCATCACGGCGATGGTGATGTCCCGCCAGGCGAAGTAGGCCTTGGCCACGCTGGCCAGCACGGCATCCTCCAGGATGGCCTGCTCCCCCTGCTGGGCCAGGATGGCCTCGTCCTCGTCGGACGCCGCTTCGTCGGTGGCCAGCCATCGGCCGATGAGCTCGGTGCCCAACCGGGCCGTGACGTAGGCGTTGCCCCGAAGGTCCACAGCGAACTGCCGATCGACCATCTGCCCGACTTCGTCGGCTCGGGCCAACAAGGCCCGGCCCAGCTCGATCCGCTCCGAGCTCACCGAACCGTCCACGACCCCTCCATCCCGGCTCAGACCCACAAGATCAGTCCTGACCGCTGTGGGTGGGACGTCCTCGGGCTGGGTCTCGACGTCAGCATGGACGAGGGGTTCCATGCCCCTGGCTATCGGCAGGATGTTCGGACAACTTGACCACACGGGTTGCCATCAGTGGAGCACCCTGGTGAGCCCGCCCCAGGTCATCGCCTCGTGATGGTCGAGCCGGCCGGACGGGAGGGCCACCGTGCCCTCGCACTGGAGTATCCAGGCCCAGAACTGCTCCTGTGGCATGGGTCGGGCCAGGTAGTAGCCCTGGGCGCTGTCGCAGCCCAGCTGGCTGAGCCGCGCCCACGTCCCGAGATCCTCGACCCCTTCGGCGATGGTACCCAGACCGAGGTTGCGGGCCAGATCCACCACGGCCCGCACGATGACCTCGTCATCGGAATCGGTCCCCATGTCCTGGACGAAGGTGCGGTCGATCTTGAGCTGGTGCACGGGGAGGTCCCGCAGGTAGGCCAGTGACGAGTAGCCGGTCCCGAAGTCGTCGATGGACAGGGTCACCCCCATGGCGGCCAACTCGGTCAGCACCCGGCGGGCCCGGGTGGGGTCGGTCATGATGATGGTCTCGGTGATCTCGAGATCGAGCAGTCGGGCCGGGACCTGCCAACGGGCCAGCGCCGCCCTCACCACTTCGGGCAGAGAGGCGTCGAGAAGGCTGCGGGTGGACAGGTTCACCGCCACCGAGAGTTCGAGGGACCCAGCGGGCTCAGCGTCGTCCATCCAACGACGGCATCGGTGGAGGGCCTCGTCCAGCACCCAGTGGGTGATGGGCTCGATCAGCCCGGTCCGTTCGGCCTCGGGGATGAAAGAGTCGGGATAGAGCAGCCCCAGGCTTGGGTGTTGCCAGCGGATCAGGGCCTCGGCTCCCTCCACTCGGCCGGTGCGTAGCGACGCCTTGGGTTGGAAGTGCAGCACGAACTCCCCGCGTCCCACCGCCGTCCGGAGGTCACCGAGGAGGGTCAGGCGATCGGGCGTATTGACGTCGAGTTCGTCCCGGTACGCCACCACATGGGCCTGGGACTCCTTGGCCACGTACATGGCTACGTCGGCCCGTTGCAGCAGGAGGTCGGCGCTCCGGCCGTCGGTGGGCGCCATGGAGATCCCACAGCTGGCCTCGATCCCGAGCATGGTCCCCCCGACCTCGAAGGGGAACTCGAGCACAGCGATGATCCGGTTGGCCACCTGTACGGCGTCGTCCTCCCCGCTCACGTGGGGCAGGAGGACGCAGAACTCGTCGCCCCCCAACCGGGCCAGGGTGTCTCCGGCCCGAAGCACCGACGTCACCCGGGGACCGACCTCAGTCAGCACCCGGTCGCCGTAGTTATGTCCCATGGTGTCATTGATCTCCTTGAACCGGTCGAGATCGAAGAGCATCACCGCGGTCGAGGAGCCGTCCACCCGGGCCCGGGCCAGCGCCTCGTCAGTGCAGTCGTAGAACATGCCCCGGTTGGGCAGACCGGTGAGCATGTCGTGGAGGGCCTGATGGGCCAGTTGCGCCTCGGCCCGTTCCTTCTTCTCTCCGGTGGCACCGGCCATGCGAATCACGATGGCCAGGGCGAACGCGCCGAGGGCGCCGATGGTCTCGGCCTGGGAGCGAGAGAGCATGGAGGGGAGGAGGCCGAACCACACCAGTGTCTGGGCCACGGCGATGTTGAGCAGCGACCATCCCATCACCGGCTTCCACAGAAACGCTCCCCAGGTCTGCAGTTCCTGCAGCGCCACGAAGGCGTAGGCCATCCCGAGGGCCGGGCCCCACCCGGTCATGTAGATGACCCCGGTGACGGCCAGGATGTGGATGGCCATGCGGATATGCAGCTTGGGCGATCCCGCCGGGGCGCTGTGCCACGGCTCGACCAGCACAGAGGCCAGGGCGGCTCCGGCGATGGCCGCCAGGTAGGCCCAGAACGGAAGTCGGGCGATCAGGCCGAACGAGCGGAAGACCACCAGGAGCCCGAGGGCCAGAGGACCCACCACGTAGGCCAGCACCAGAGGCGAGAGGCTGGCCTCACCGTCAGAGGTCGACACCGGCGCGGCACCTTCCAACTCGGTCGACGAATCGTCAACCGGATGGATCCGCCGCTCCACATCCTCGCCGCCCCGGGCGTGCCGTCCCACGTTTGGGTATCGGCACCGTCCGAGCTGGCCTTGAGGCGGGCCTCGAGGAGGGCCTGAACTGGGCCTTGCGCGGACCGCCGAACCGTCGGGCCGCGTCCCCGGACCTTCGATGGGGCGCCCGCCCCACCCGATGCCGCAGACATTGGCGCCCGCCACCGACATGACCGGCCCATCCCTGACCCTCTACTTTAGATGTATCTTGAGGGTTGAGGTTGAGGGTTCGCCTCGGACGAACGGGAGATGGGGTGCCGAGCACCGATCCGCCCGTGGACGCCCGGCACCCCATGTTCCCGCTCAGGGCCGACCAGGATTCTGCCCGTACCTACCGTCCCGACACGTGACGATCCCCCGGCCGGACGACGGCCATACCCCGACGTGCCGTCCATCTCGGGCGGAGGCATCGAACCGGTCCCCGCTGATGCCATCAAAGCATGGTGCGGCGCGCGTTCTGGAGGGGCCGATCGCGCCCGCCCGGGTGCCCTGCCTCTCCGCTGCGGAAGGCGAAACTGGGCCCAGGTGACCCTATGGTCGGGCATGCTTGGTGCGGGTGGCCCACTCGAGGAATCGGCCTATCTGGGGCAGCGATGGCAACAACTGGTTGCGGTCGGGCAGCGTGCCGTCGGCGTTCATCGGGGTCAGGCGGGCCACCGTGTTGAACGCTTCCCGCCGCCGGGTCTGCAGCCGTCGACCGTGGGACGCCTCCGCCGCCCCGAGCAGTCCGTGGGCTGACGCCTCGGACACGGCCTCGTTCACCCGGGTCGTCCGACCCACACCGAGCCGGATCACCCCGGCCGGGTCGTCAGCGTCGGGGACCCCGCCCTGGATCCGCTCCGGGTGGAGCACGGCGTCACGGAGGGCGGCGGCATCCTGAAGCTCGGAGCGGTGGAA
>JBBQWW010000162.1:0-3631 GCA_038210245.1 Acidimicrobiales bacterium | reverse complement strand
CTCACCTACGGAGCCGGGGTGCCGGTGGTCAAGCTGGGCCGTATCGCCGGACAGTTCGCCAAGCCCCGCAGCTCCCCCACCGAGGTGGTCGGCGGCCAGGTGTTGGACTCGTTCCGCGGTCACATGGTCAACGACGACCTGCCCGAGCGGGCGGCCCGGGTGCCCGATCCCAACCGCTTGGTGGCGGCGTACCAGCAATCGGTGTCGACGCTCAACCTGGTGCGAGCCTTCACCAAGGGGGGCTTCGCCGACCTCAGCCAGATCCATCAGTGGAACCAGGAGTTCGTGGCCTCGTCCACCGAGGGGCGTCAGTTCGAGGACATCGCCGAGGGGATCGACCGGGCCCTCCGGTTCATGGCCGCCTGCGGCATCAACCTCACTGCGGAGGACACCCTGCACCAGGTGGACTTCTGGACCAGCCACGAAGCACTCATCCTCGACTACGAAGAGGCGCTCACCCGCCGGGACTCCCTGACCGACGAGTGGTACGACTGCTCAGCCCACATGCTGTGGGTGGGCGAGCGGACCCGCCAACTCGATGGCGCCCACTGCGAGTTCCTCTCAGGCATCCACAACCCGGTGGGGGCCAAGGTGGGGCCGACGGCCACGACCGACGACGTACTCGGCCTCTGCCAGCGGCTCAACCCCGAACGCATCCCCGGCCGACTGACCCTGATCACCCGCCTCGGAGTCGACCACATCGAAGCAGGGCTGCCCCCGCTGCTCCGGGCTGTCCGGGACGAGGGCCACCCGGTGGTGTGGGTCTGTGACCCCATGCACGGCAACACCTTCACCGCCGAGGGGGGTCAGAAAACTCGACGGTTCGACGACATCATCGGCGAGCTGAAGGGTTTCTTCGAGGCCCACCGGCAGGTGGGGACCTGGCCGGGCGGGGTCCATGTCGAGCTGACCGGGGACGACGTCACCGAGTGCCTGGGCGGGGTCGAGGACATCCTCGAGGGTCAGCTCCATCAGCGGTACACCACGACCTGCGATCCCCGGCTCAACGGCCGCCAGTCCCTGGACCTGGCGTTCGGCGTCGCCGAGCTGCTGCGAGGCTGACCCGCTCCGCCGCCGAGTGGCTGCGAGGCTGACCCGGGGGGGGTCATTGACCCGCCTCTCCCCAGCAACGAGACTGGCCCGGTTCCGGGGCATCCGGGTTGCCGCTGCCTCGGCCACCCGTCACCAGCGAGCACCGTGGCGTCGCCCCCGCCTTCCCCACCCCCCAAACCCTCGGAGATGCCCTTCACCATGCCCTTCCCACGGCTGCAGCCATCACCGTCCGCCCGTCCGATGGGTGAGAGACGGCGCGCTCGGCGGGGAAGGGTCGGCGTGGCGGCGGCCGGCGCGGTCTGCCTGCTGGCCTCGATTCTGATCCCGTCGGGGACCAACGCCTCGGCCGATACGCCGGTGGCCCACACCGCTACCGTGTCGGCCTACTGGCTGGTGGCGTCCGACGGTGGCATCTTCTCCTTCGGGGGCGCCCCGTTCTACGGCTCCACCGGGAACATCCACCTCAACCAGCCCATCGTGGGCATGGCCGGCTCGGCCAACAGCGGCGGCTACTGGCTGGTGGCCTCGGATGGCGGCATCTTCGCCTTCGGCAACGCCCCGTTCCTCGGCTCCACCGGGAATATCCACCTGAACAGGCCGGTGGTGGGGATGGCCGCCGCCCCCAACAACGCCGGCTACTGGCTGGTGGCGTCCGACGGCGGGATCTTCTCGTTCGGCAACGCCCCGTTCTTCGGCTCCATGGGCAACCAGCACCTCAACCGACCCATCGTGGGCATGGCCGCCACACCGGACGGCGGCGGTTACTGGCTGGTGGCGTCCGACGGGGGGATCTTCTCCTTTGGCGATGCCCACTTCTACGGCTCAACCGGGAACATCTCGCTCAACAAACCCATCGTGGGGATGACGGCCACCCAGGACGGCGGGGGCTACTGGTTCACCGCCTCCGACGGCGGGGTCTTCGCCTTCGGGGACGCCAAGTTCTACGGATCGCTGGGCAGCGTCCCCCAGAGCCGACCCATCGTGGCCATCACCGGGAGCGCCGACAGCGGGGGCTACTGGTTCGCCAACAACAACGGGGCGGTGACAGCCTACGGCGATGCCACCTACTGGGGCTCCGCCCCCCAGGTCATCAACCGGCCCATCGTGGCCATGGCCCAGGCCACCGGATCGGGCAACTTCACCGGCTCGTCCTACCCGTCGGGCACCTACGGGTACGACATCTCCAACTACCAATGCCCGGGAACGGCCACCGGGCTTCCCCCCGCCCCCCACACCATCGGCGTGGTCGAGGTGGTCGGCTCGTCCAAAGGTACGACCAACCGGTGCCTGGCCGCCGAGGCCGCCTGGGCCGGCGGAGGTCTCAACCTCTACGTGTACCTGACCAACGGAGTCGACGCCCAGTCGGGGGATCCGGCCTGCGCCACCACCCTGTCCCAGCCGGCCTGCAACTTCGGCTTCAACACCGCCCTGGATGCCTTCACCAAGGCCCAGGGGGCCGGGATAAACACCTCGGTGGGCTGGTGGCTGGACGTGGAGGACAGTTCGCTGAACAACCAGACCGGAGCCAGCTCGGCCCTCGTCCAGGGGGCCCTCGACGGACTGCACTACGAGGGCCTGAACGGTGTCGGCATCTACGCCAGTCCGGGTCGGTGGAAGGCCATTGTGGGCAACTACACACCGGCCGTCCCCTACTGGGCGGCGGACTGGGGGCCCAATCCGGCCACCACCTGCCAGAACGTGAAGTCGCTCTTCTCCGGGTTGCCGACCGGCCCGGTCCAGCTGGTGCAGTACAGCTCCCCCAGCTTCGTCACCCCGTACGGAGGCATGAACACGGCCTACGACAACGACTACGCCTGCTGACCGGCTACGTCCGGTCAGCCCACGACCTGACTCTCCGACCGACCGACTGACCTCCTCGGACGGCTCCCTCAGACCGTGCCGCCAGGTGCCGCTCCGGCCGGCCAGGGTGGCCGTCACCCGTTCGTGGCCGACGAAGCTGGCCTTCGTGTTCGAGGGTGTTCGAGGACACCGGGACTCTGCACAGGCACGGACGGGTCGGCCATGTTCTCACCGCCCAACGTATTGAAGGCCCGGGCGTACCGGACGGTGGAGGGCAGGGCCGATCGACTGTTGGCGACGGCAGCTCCCATCTGGTTGGTGGCGTCGATGACCACGGTGGCCGCCAGCCCCGATGCGTGGGCCGACGCCAGCTCACCCACCGCCGGTCCGGGAAGGGCCAGGATGAGGGCGTCCGACCGGGCGATGGCATCGCCGGCGGAGACGACGTCGGCTCCCACCACGTCGACGTCACCCACCCCGTCGCCGGCGTGCCTCGAGCCGAAGGTCACGTTCTGTCCGGCCCCTACGAGCGCTCGACCGAGTGTCGTGCCGATGAATCCCGTACCGATGATGGCGATGTCCATGTGCAGCCTCCCGGGTTGACGACCAACCTATCGACGAGGCCACCGCGTCCCGACCAACCGGTACGGGGACGGCCACGACACGGCCACGACACGGCCACGACACGGCCACGACACGGCCACGACACGGCCACGACACGGCCACGACAACAACCCGGCCACAGGGCGACCGGGGCCGACGCCGGGTCGACGGGGGA
>JBBQWW010000161.1:0-3667 GCA_038210245.1 Acidimicrobiales bacterium | reverse complement strand
TCCCGGTGGCCCCGGCCTCGAGGGCGGCACCGATGGCGTGAAGCGTGGACGAGGGCGCCTCCCAGGCACCCCCCTGATGGGCGTAGGCGATGACCCGGCGTTCCCGCCACGGGGAGGGCCGGAACACATCGGCGGGGGCGGGCATGGAAGAACGGTAGCCTCTGCCCCGCCATGCTGGACCACGTCTTCACCCAACTCGTCACCTCCCACCGACGCGCCTTCGAGGCCGCCCTGCTGGAGCGTCAGGCCGTCGAGGAGCGCTTTCAGGTCGACGTGTTCCTCGGCGACGTGAGCTTCGAGACGTCCTACAGCCTCCCCGGAGAGAAGCGACCGGCCCGGATCCGGGTCGACAGCAGCTTCGACTGGCCTACCTGGAGCCAGACCGCCTATCGGAGCTGGGCCATCGGGGAGGAGCCCGACGAACTCCCCGAGGTGCTGGTGGAGATCGCTTTCCGGGTCCAGGGCCTGGCCGGCATCCCCGAGGTCGGCCCCCTTCTCGGTGTGCTCCCCGGCCACCTCGACGTGTTGGGTGACGATCCGCTGGTGCGGGGATCTACCACCGTCGAGCAGCTGCTCATCGAGGGCCACGACGAAGCCGAGTGCGCCATCGAGGTCTCCTACGAGGGCTCGTGCCAGCTGGACGAGGCCGTCCTGGAGGAGCCGGCCACCCTCGACGACGCCCTGGCCCCCCTCGGGCGTGCCGTGGCCTCAGTGCTGGTGCGCATGGGCGACCTCCCCTTCTCCTTCCGCCCCATCCCCGACCTGCCCGCCTGAGGCGACGGTGACGAGCGAGCCCTCGATCCCCAGCCCCGCGCCGCCGGTGATCCGCCTGATTGCCGCCATCGATGAGCGTCGTGGGGTCGCTACCGATGACGGGATTCCGTGGCACCTGCCCGAGGACGCCGCCTACTTCCGCCGTCAGACCGCCGGCGGAGTGGTGGTCATGGGCTCGGCCACCTACCGCGAGTTCGCCGAGCCGCTCCATGATCGGGACAACTTCGTCATGACCCGGGACCAGCACCCCCTGCGGAGTGGATTCCGACCCATCACCACACTCGTCGACGTGATCCGGAGCAGTCCGGGGGAGGACCTCTGGGTCATCGGTGGGGCAGTCGTCTTCGACCGTACGATCGGACAGGCGGACGAGCTGTTCCTCACCCAGGTCCTGGCCGACTTCGCGTGCACGAAGTTCTTTCCCGAGTACCGCGACCGCTTCTCCCGGTTCGACGCCAGCCCCGATCACGAGGACGGCAGGGTGGCCTTCCGGTTCGAGAGGTGGCGACGATCAGCGGGCGGCGCGTCGGTGGGAGCCTGACACCGGCTCACATCGACCGGTGGAGCGCCTGGCCCACCACGAGGGCCAGGTACTGGACGGAGTTGGTGCTGCCCCGGCCCTAAGCGAACAGACCGGCCTCCACGGCCAGGGACCGCAGGTTGGCCAGCGGTCGGGCCCCCACATGGGAGATGACCTCGGCGGCGCACACCCCACCCAGGCGGGCCGAGTCCTCGGGGGACAGCCCGTTGGTGATCCCGTACAGGAAGCCGGCAGCGAAGAGGTCGCCCGCCCCGGTGGTGTCCACCACCTTGTCCACCGGAGCGGCTGGGACGGCCACCGGCCCCGAGGCCGTGACCACCACGCTGCCGGCCGCTCCCCGGGTCAGCACGGCCAGCACCCCGGTCTCGGTCACAGCCTCCACGGCCGCATCGAAGTCGGGGGCACCGAAGAGCATCATGATCTCGTCCTCGTTGGCGAACAGCATCTCGAGATCGCCGTTGAGCAGTTCGAGGAACTCGGCCTGGTGGTGCTGCACGCAGAAGGGGTCCGAGACGGTGAGGGCCACGGCGGCATCGTTGGCGTGGGCAGTGTGGATGGCCTGGCGCATGGCCGCCTTGGCCGAGGGCTGCTCCCACAGGTATCCCTCGAGGTAGACCACCTGGGCCGAGGTGAGGTGGTCGTCATGCAGGTCGCCGGGCCCGAAGTCGCTCGACACCCCGAGGTGGGTGGCCATGGTCCGCTCGGCGTCGTCAGTCATGAGCACGAGGCAGTGACCGGTGACGGCCTGGCCGGGGATGGCCGGGGTGGGCTTGGAATCGAAGGCCACCCCGATGGAGCGGATGTCGTGGGTGAAGGCCTGGCCCCACTGGTCGTCGGCCACCCGGGCCAGATAGGCGGCCCGTCCGCCCAGGGCCGCCACACCGGCCACGGTGTTGGCGGCCGATCCGCCCGACGCCTCGGTGGTGGGTCCCATGGCGGCATAGATGGCCTCGGATCGGGCCTGGTCCACGATGACCATGGACCCCTTGACCAGGTCCAGTGTCACCAGGTCCTCGTCCTCGGCCGCCGCCAGCACATCGACCAGGGCGTTGCCCACCGCCACCACGTCGAGCCTCGTTCCGGGGGTCGAAGCGGCCTCCCCGGCGGATGGCGTCACAACGGGTTCGGTCGCTTGATGAGATTGGGAGTCGGTGTGCACCTCGCGACGGTAGCCTGCCCCACATGAGCGCTTCGACGAACGACCTCGACTCAGCAGCCGAAATCCGGGCCTACCGCCTCCCCACCACGGTCCGACCCCACGCCTACCGCCTGGTCCTCACCCCTGACCTGCCCGGGGCCACCTTCTCCGGTGACGTGGAGATCGACGTCACCGTGGGGTCGGCCACCGCCTCGATCACCCTCAACGCCGCCGAGCTCGAGGTCACCTTCGCCGAGCTCAACGACGCCGACCCCGATGCCGGCTACGCCCTGGCCCCCACCGACATCACCCTCGACCCCGAGGAAGAGCGGGTCACGCTGACCTTCGCCGAGCCCCTCCGGCCTGGGCCGGCCACCCTCCATCTGTCCTTCTCCGGCGTTCTCAACGACAAGCTGCACGGCTTCTACCGGTCCACCTTCACCGACGAGCACGGCACCGAGCACGTCATCGCCACCACCCAGATGGAGTCCACCGACGCCCGGCGGGCCTTCCCCTGTTGGGACGAGCCCGAGTTGAAGGCATCCTTCGAGGTCACCCTGGTGGTGGACGACGCCCTGGCCGCCTTCTCCAACGGTGCAGTGGTGGAGGAGACTCCGGCCCCCGGCGGCAAGCGCCGGGTGCGGTTCGCCCCCACCATGGTCATGTCCACCTACCTGGTGGCCTTCATCGTCGGCCCGCTGGAGGCCACCGAGGCTGTCGACGTCGGTGGCGTCCCCCTGCGGATCGTCCATACCCCGGGCAAGGCCGGGCTCACCCCGTTCGCCCTGGCCGTCGGGGCCCACGCCCTCACCTTCTTCACCGAGTACTTCGGGATCGCCTATCCGGCCGACAAGCTGGACCTGGTGGCCATACCCGACTTCGCCTTCGGGGCCATGGAGAACCTGGGGTGCGTCACCTTCCGCGAGTCGGTGCTGCTGGTGGACCCGGACCAGGCCGCCCGGGTGGAGCTGGAGCGGGTGGCCGACGTGATCTGTCACGAGATCGCCCACATGTGGTTCGGCGATCTGGTCACCATGAAGTGGTGGAACGGGATCTGGCTCAACGAGGCCTTTGCCACCTTCATGGAGGTGCTGGCCGTGGACGCCTTCCGGCCCGAGTGGCAGCGCTGGGTCAGCTTCGGGGTGGAGCGGGAGGCGGCCATGGCCGTCGACGGGCTCCACGCCACCCGGCCGGTGGAGTTCCACGTGGGCCGG
>JBBQWW010000160.1:0-3765 GCA_038210245.1 Acidimicrobiales bacterium | reverse complement strand
CCGCCACGGCCGGCCGGGGTCGGTGGCGACCAGCGCCATCAGGTCGTGCCAGGCCGCCACCCGGTGGGTCGGCTTGAACCTCGAGTAGTAGAGCTCGGCGGGACCGACCGCTCCGTGCAGGCGCAGGGGGACTGAGCCGATGACCCGGGTGCCGTCGGGCAGCAGGGCGTCCACCGGAAAGGGAACCGGTGGACCGGGCACCATCCCCGCCTGGTCGGCCGCGTCCAGCATGGCCTGCACCGTCCGTTGGAGGTCGAGGATCTGATCGTCACCCAGCGGCGGCGGCGGGAGGGAGCCCAGCTGACGCTCGTAGTGCAGCCACTCCTCGAACGTGCGTCCGGACAGCCGGGCCTCGAGGAGCCGCGAGCCGACGGCCCAACCGGACAGGCCAGCGATGTCCACGGCCAACGCGGTGGGGGCCTCGTCCTCGGGGCGGGGCAGGCGGGCCTCGAGTCGGGTGCTGACGAAGGCCGCCGTCGGGTTCCGGAGGAACCAGTGGAGCGCAGAGAGCTCGATGACTCCGGACGGGGGCAGATCCAGCGGCTCGTCCAGGAAGGGCCGTCGTCGAATGGCCTGGTGGCGCCGGGCCAGGGCGCCGGCCAGGTCGTCACCGTCGAACCCCCACGACGTGCCGCCCATCAGGGCGCCCTCCTCGAAGCAGCGCTCGTCGTAGGGCTGCCGCGGGTGGTCGATGGCGAGGCGGCGAGCCACCTCGGGTCGCGCTCCGGTGGCCACCGAGGCGAGCACGCTCTCGTACAGCTCGGCCGTCGGCACCGCCATCGGTACGGCCTGGTTGGTCCGGACATCGTGACCCTCCCGCACCACGACCAGGTGGTCCTCGGCGGCCAGGACCGCTTCCAGCAGGGTCTCGCGGGTCTCGCCGCGGGGATCCCGATCCCCGACCAGGGGGAGCGGGGTCAACAGGTCGTCGCCGGCCGACCCGTCGGGGCTGAAGGCGACCTGGTCCATGCCCAGGAGGCAGACCACCCGGAACGGCACCCAGCGGAGCGGCGTCAGCGAGGTCACGGTGATCCCGCCCCGGAAGAAGTCGGCTCGACCCACCTTGTCGTCGAGGCGCTCGTCCAGCAGCTTCCAGACGTCGCCGAACTCCAGCGCCACCGACGACGCCTCCCCCTCGAGCACGGAAGATTCGAGGACCTCGCCCAGGATCCGTTCGAGAGCCTCCATCTGCCACCCCTGGTCCCGCTCGGGGGCGAGCAGGGCGGCACAGGTCTGCCCGACGCGCTCGATCCACTCGCCTAGGGGGCGGGCCACCGAGGCCTCGGTGGCCAGGTCGCCGAGGCATCCCATGACGGCGGCCAAGCTCCCGATGGTCTCGACGTCACCACCCTCGACCCCGTACGGGGCCACATCGGCCAGGGAGAGCCGAAGGCCTTGGTCGTAGACGGCTGAGCCGAGCAGCAGCCGGTCCACCGCCGCCCCCCAGGTGTTGGTCACCACCGATTCGGGGAGACCCAGGCGCTCCCGCTGGGACGGATCGATCCCCCAGCGGACGTTGGTGGTCTCCACCCATTCACCGATCACGCCCAAACTGTCGTCGTCCAGCCCGAAGCGCTCGCGCACCGGGCCCAGGGCCAGGAACTCCAACACCGAATCCACGTCGAACCGTCCGGCCACCAGCTCGAGCAGGGCCGACGCCGCGCTGAGCACCGGGTTGGTGGTCCGGATGGAGCGGTCGGCCAGTCGGTACCGCAGGGCCGGAGCTCCGTGCCGGGAATCCCGGTCGGCACCCGGTGCCGGTGTCGACGAGGAGGTCGCACCGGCCGGACGGCCGAAGGCCGCCTCGATCAGGGGGGCAAACCGATCGAGAGCCGGGCACAGGACGACGATGTCATCCTCGGTCAGATCCGTCCCCGGCGTGGCCAGCAGGTGGAGGATGGCGTCCCGCAGCACCTCCACCTGCCGGGTGGCTCCGAAGCACGAATGGAAACGCACGGAGTCGTCGCCGGGATCGTCGGCCAGTGTGTCCTCCGGCGCCCGGTTGGTCCGGATGTCCCGCTGGAGGCGGCCGAGCAGCGTGTCGGCGACTGGCAACCCGTCGGCCCGATCCTCGAGGCGCTCCATCGCCACCCCTTCGGCCCGAAGGTCGGCCAGTTGGAGGGCGGTCTCGCGGTGGAGGCGACCCCAGCTTCGGAGCAGCGGGTGGTCGACCAGTGAGGCCGCCCCATCGTTGGAGCGCAGACGGAGGGAGCCGTCGGTCGACCCTGGACTGGCGACGAGCAGCCGGTCGGGGTCGAGATGGGTGGGCTCCAACAGGAACACGTGGACGTCGCGGGGCACGGCCACCGCACGGGCTACGTCGAGGAAGGCCCCGGCCGGCAGGAGGGTGAACCCGAACAACACCAGGCGGGGCGGGAGGTCGAGCCCGCCCGTCCCGGCGTGGAGGCGCTCGATGGCCGCCGGAAGCCGCTCGGGTGGGCTGGGGTCGGCGATCCGGTCCCGAACCAGTCGCCAGAGCCGGGCCTGCCACAGGGCATGGTCGGCCAGAGGCCGTCCGGACCCGTCGACCAGCTCATTGCGGGCCCACTGGCGGACCATGGCGGGGCGGTGGAGGTGGTACCGGTCGAACAGGTCGGCGACCCGTCGGGCCTTGGCGTAGAGCGAGGCGCCTTCCCGCTGTCCCTCCAGCGCCGCCAGGCCGGTGGGGAGGTCGATCGCCCGACCGTCGTGGGCCACCGCGTCCATGACCGGCCACACCATCCGCTCGATCCGCCAGGGGTCGGGCTGGTCCTCCGGACGGTCCATGCCCAGGACGGCGCTGCGCAGGTCGCCCGGATAGGCCCGGTCGATGTTGGCGGCGATCCCGTCGCCTCCCCCGGAGCCCGAGGCGCCGAGGTGGCGGGCCAGTTCCAACATCAGCCAGCGCCGCATCCCGTCGGAGGGGACGGCCAACCACTCGGGGGTGAACGGGTCCGGCGGGGCCACCGACAGCACCTCGGCCAACCGGGCCGCCAGGGGTCGGGCGGAGCCCGCCGAGTAGAGATGGATCATCGGGCATCGACCCTACTCAGAGGGTGTCACACCAGCCGCACGCCGTGATGCCCGATCCCAGCGTCCCAACTCCTTGTGCTGATCTCGTACCTCAAGCTCAGCCCCCACGGTGCCGATACAGCAGTGCCGGCTCGGGTGCAGTAATTGCTCAATCAAAAGTTGTCCCAGCAACCGAGGGCGCGGCATCGACCCGATGTCGCGAGTGAGGTGCTATCAAAGGGGTCGGGAAGTACCCGGTTCCGGGTGCGACGAGTCCGAAGGGAAACCCATGGGTCACCTATTGGCCACCACCTACTACAACAACACCACCAACTCGGCGGGGGTAGCGGCAGCATTGCTCATCTTCTTTATCTTCTTCGCCGTTTTCTACGTTGTCGCCGCCCTTGGTGCGTACGGGACCTACAAGAAAGCGGGCAGCTACGGAGATCCGGCGTGGTCGGCGTTCGTGCCGGTCTACAACTACATCGTGCTGCTGAGGATCGTAGGGCGACCGAAGACGTGGGCGTGGTTCCTCCTTCTGTTCGTGCTCAGCCCGATTCCCATCCTCGGATTCTTGGCGGGCATCGCCTTCCTGGTGATCAACATCTTCGTCCTCAACGACCTCTCCAAGAGCTTCGGCCATGAGGCGGCCTTCACCGTGGGCCTGGTGCTCCTCAGCGTCGTCTTCTGGTACATCCTGTGGCTCGGTCCGAGCCAGTACCGGGGACCCGCCGGTCCCGAAGGACTGGGAGCCGCCGGCGGTGGCTACCCGCC
>JBBQWW010000159.1:0-3807 GCA_038210245.1 Acidimicrobiales bacterium | reverse complement strand
CAAGGTCGCTGTGCCGGCCGAATTGATCCCGGCGATCGAGGCGCACTTGGCCGCATTCGTGGGAACAGACCCTGACTCGCTGGTCTTCACCAGTCCTCAGGGCCATCCATTGAGGCGCAGAAAGTTCCGCCTGCGTTGGCTCGCTGCCTGCGCGGCGGCGAATATGACCGGGCTCCACTTCCATGATCTCAGGGGCTCCGGAGCGACGTGGGCTGGCCACCAGGGTGCGACTGTGGCGGAACTGATAGCTCGCCTCGGGCATACGACACCGTCAATGGCGATGTATTACCAGGCGCTACGGCTGAGCGGGACCAGGCGATCGCAGTCCGGCTCGGCGCGCTCCTCAGCGCGGCGCAGAACTCGAGCCGGTTGCGGCCGTCTCGACCATCGGATGATTCCGCTATTGCACGCTAGTTGCACGACGCTGGTGAAATGACAACTGGCGTGGCAGAAAATTGCACGAACGGCGGGCATGTTCCCAGGTCAAACGTGGTGTCGGAGGGGGGACTTGAACCCCCACGCCCTTGCGGGCACTAGCCCCTCAAGCTAGCGCGTCTGCCTATTCCGCCACTCCGACGAAGTGGCACCGATATCGCTACCGGGGCGACTGGCATGGTAGCGCGCTACCGACCGCTCCCGATATCGATCCTGGTGGGAGCGGGGTCCTGGCCGATCACGACTGCTTGGCCTCGGGCCCGGGCTTGAGCGTGGTCCAGAGCGCCACATTCCATAAGATCCCGTCGGTGGAGGGGTTGTACTCCACATTGGCCAACTGGATCCCGTTGGCCTCGAACCCAGGTTCACCGAAGAGGGGCAGGGCCACCATCTGGTCCCAGAGCTGGTCGTCGATCTGGTCGTAGATGCTTCCTCCGGTGACCGGGTTGAGAGCCTGGGCGGCTTGGGCGAACAGCTGGTCCACCTGAGGGTCATCGAAGTTGCTCCAGTCCTTGGTTCCCTCTGACCCCACCGACCCCTGGCCGTCGGAGTACCACGCCGCAGTGACGGTCTGGAACGGGCTGGAGATCCGGGTGACCAGGGCCATGTCGTAGCTCGTGCTGGCCAGACCGGTGGCGGTGCTCACCGGAACCGTGACCACCCCGATCCCCACCTGGTGAAGCTGTGTGGTGATCTGGGAGGCCAGCCCGAGGATCCACGGATCGCCGGTCTGCACCGCCATCCGAAGGGTCAAGGGTGTCCCGGTGGCGTCCGCGTACACTCCGGCAGCGTTCTGTCGGTAGTCGAGGGACTTGAGGAGCTGGTCGGTGGTGGCCAGTTCCCGGGTGCTGTACTCCCCCGCCGCCGAGGACGGGGTGTAGCTGGTCTGGGTCGGTGTGGCCAGGTGGTCCTGACTGACCACGAGATCCGGCTCGATGGCCCCGAAGGCCCGGTTGAGCAGATCGACACGGTCGAGGGCGTGGGCCACGGCTTGGCGAGCGCCCACCCGGGACATCTGGGGCGATGCCACGTTGAACTCGAGGTCCAGTAGCCCGAGGGACGGCTTCACCGAGCTCTGGGTGTTGGGCACGGATGACACCGCATCCAGGGAATGCAGGTCGAAGTCGAGGGGTTGGGCGGCAGCCTGATTGCTGGCCACCACCTGGGTGGCCCATGTCGATGGCGTGGCCGACACATTGACCGTGACCTTCTGGAGTACCGCCGGCGTGCCCCACCATCGTGGATTGGGTACCAGCACGGCCTGCCCCAAAGGGGTCACCGACTGCACCACCATCGGTCCGGCCGACAGGTCGGTGGTGGGGCTGAACGTGTCGAACCCGTGGTTCCAGCCGACCTCCCGGGCGATGTGGGCCGGAACCATGTGGTCGAACAAAACCCGCCAATCGGTGAAGGGCGTGGAGAAGGTGACGGTCACCGTCTTGCCGTCATGGCTCGGGACCACCGACTGGACGTCCCGGTACCCCAGTGTCGAGGCCACCAGGTCGGGCCGGCCGTTGCTGTCGAGCCCGTCACCCCTCTGGGACTGCCAGGCGTAGTTGAAGTCGTCGGCGGTGACCGGTACCCCGTCGGACCACACCGCCTTGGGGTTGATGACGTACTGGATGGTCAGCGGTGCCGGCGAGATGGTCTCCACACTGCTCAGCAGATCGGTGTTGACCTCGGGGATGAGTTTGGCATTGATGATGTAGGCGCTGGGAAGGACTGAGGACAGCAGGGTGGGAGTCGACGATCCCGCACCGGCCGGCGTGTTGGGGTTGAATCCAGACCACGGCCGATCCAACGCCACGGTGCTGGTCCCTCCGTCGGCGGTGACCAGGGGCGAGGTGATCTGGGCGTCGACCTGGCTGATCCGGCGGGAGCCCAGGTGGTCGACCACGGCCACCAGACCGATGATGAAGATGATCACGAGGGGCAGGGTCCACCGGGCCCGATGTTCTCGCCACAACGATGCCACGCGTGGGCGGCGCCCGGCGTCCCCGGCGCCGTTCCGGCTCACTGCAAACGCAGGAGGAGGATGATGTTGGTGAAGGCGAAGACCACGGCCACCGTGACCGTGATACGGTCCAGGTTCTTTTCCACCACCGTCGATCCGGCCGCGGCGGAGCCCATGGATCCGCCGAACATGTCCGACAGCCCCCCGCCCTTCCCACTGTGCATGAGGATGAGGAAGATCAGTGCCAGGCAGGCCAGGATCTGGAGTACCACGATGATGGCGGTCAGCACGCGAAGTTCCTCCTCTGCCTCTGGACCGAAGGAGACGCTACCAAACTCACTACCGTGAGCGTGACGCGGCCCGGATGATGCCCACGAAGGCAGCCGCATCCAGACTGGCCCCTCCCACCAGGGCACCGTCCACATCGCGCCCGCCCACGATGGATTCGGTGTTGTCCTCGTTGACCGATCCCCCGTACTGGATGCGAATGGCCTCCGCGGCATCGGCGTCGCTGCACTTGGCCACCACCTCCCGAATCCACCGGCAGGCCAGCTGAGCGTCCTCCGGGGTAGCTGCCGTGCCAGTGCCGATGGCCCACAGCGGCTCATAGGCGATGACCAGACCGGCCACGGCCTCAGCCGCCATGCCGTCCAGGGCGGATTCCACCTGGCTGGCCAGGCGATCCTCGGTCAGTCCGGCGTCCCGCTCGTCGATGGTCTCCCCTACACAGCAGATGGGGGTCATCCCGTTGCGTAGGACGGCCCGCACCTTGGCCCGGACCACGTCGTCGGACTCCCCGAACAGGCGTCGTCGCTCGGAGTGACCCACGATGACGTAGTCCACGTGGAGTTTGGCCAGCATGAGGGGGCTGACCTCACCGGTAAAGGCACCCGAGTCGTCCACGGCGCAGTCCTGGGCACCCAGGGCGACGGGTATCCCGTCCGGTTCGAGGACCGACTGCACGGTACGGAGGTCGGTGAACGGTGGGTGGATGGACACGTCGAGGTGGGAGACGTCAGCCGGGGAGAGGCGGAGCCCCAGGTCACGGGCGGCGTGCAGAGCCTCGTGATGATCGAAGTTCATCTTCCAATTGCCGCTGATCAGCAAGCGGCGACCGAGCCCTCCGTCACTCACCGGGCGGTCGGATCCTGGTCGGCGACCGAGGCTGCCGCCGGGGCGTTGGGCGCCCTCCGGAGGGCGGCCAGTCCAGGGAGGTCCCCGTATTCGAGCAGCTCGAGGGAGGCGCCCCCCCCGGTCGAGATGAAGCTGATCTGCCCATCCAGCTCGAGCTCGTCCACAGCGGCGGCGCTGTCCCCGCCCCCCACCACGGTGTAGCCGTCACACTCGGCCACGGCTCGGGCCACCCCGGCGGTCCCGGCGGCGAACCGGCTGTCTTCGAAGACGCCCATCGGTCCGTT
>JBBQWW010000158.1:0-3835 GCA_038210245.1 Acidimicrobiales bacterium | reverse complement strand
GGCCAGCTTGGTCGTCACGGCACGCCGCTCACCCATCGATAGCTCCATGGATCAGGCGTAGTTGGTCGCGCTTCCTACGCGGAGGGTTTTACGTGAGGCAACGATGCCGACTACGCGGAGGTTTTAGGTGAGTCAATGCGCCGGAGAGGCGGTGGCGCCCCTCAACGGATAGGGTTCCCTGGTGGTACGGGGTGGGCACGGATCGGGTAGGCCGGGGTCGTCCACCGATGGCACGGGAGGCGTGATGACTACCATCGGCACGTCGTTCGACCCCCGGCGCAACAGCCTGAACTTCATCCGACTGGTGCTGGCCGTGGCCGTGATCTTCTCCCACGCCATCGCCCTGGGCGGCTTCCGGAACGCCGGCAACAGCTACGTCCGCATCGGGAGCCTGGGCTCCATCGCCGTCTACGGGTTCTTCGGCATCAGCGGCTACCTCATCGCTGGCAGTGCTGAGCGCAATGGGACCGGGCGCTACCTGTGGCAGCGCTTCCTCCGGATCTTCCCGGCCTTCTGGGTCTGCCTAGTTGTCACGGCCTTTGTGTTCGGAGTCATCGGGTGGTACCACGTCAACCCGTCGTCCGTCACCCACTGCGGTCTCTCCTGTTATGTGCATCAACAGCCCGACGGCCCGTTCGGTTACATCGTCCACAACTCGTGGTTGCGGGTGAACCAGTCGCAGATCTCACACACGTTGCCGACCGGTGTCTTCGCCGCCGTATGGAACGGATCGTTGTGGACCTTGTTCTACGAGTTCCTCTGCTACCTGCTGCTGGCCGCCTTGGCGTTGGTGGGCATCCTCAAGCACCGGACGCTGGTGCTGGCGGTGGCCGTGGCCGCTTGGGTCACCGAAATCGTGATCACCTCGGTCCCTCACCTCGACAACCAGTTCAACGCCCTCCACCACGTCGACCTCTGCAATCTGGCTTCGTTCGTTCCCGTCTTCCTGGCCGGCTCACTGCTCTATCTCTACCGCGACCGGATCCCCGATTCGGGCTGGATGGCTTGGGGCTGCCTGGCCGCGGTGGTGGGTGGCTACCTGCTCCCGGTGGGAGGCGGTATCCCCGACCTCACCCTGACGGCCAGCGACCTGACGGTGGTCTTTCTGGCCTACCCCATGCTCTGGCTGGGCCTCCACCTTCCGCTCCAGCGGGTGGGCCGTCAGAACGATTATTCGTACGGCGTCTATATCTATGCCTTCCCCGTGCAGCAGCTCCTGGCCCTGTGGGGCGTGGCCCGATGGGGTTACTGGCCGTTCGCCCTGGTCGCCGTGGCTGCCACGGTCCCCTTTGCCGTAGCCAGCTGGTGGCTGGTCGAGAAGCACGCTCTCCGGCTCAAGCACGTGGGTCGGAGGTCAGACCCACCGATGGAGGCACCCCCACTCGGGCCCGACCTCGTCGTGACGCCTACGGCCCCGGCCCTCAGCGACGCCTGACGGGAAGTCCGCCGCCTGGGCAAGCCTCACCGCCCCCCGGACGGTGCGTAGGTGGCCGAGCTCCTCTCATTCGAGTGGGTGGTGGTCCAAATCGGTGACGAGCCCCGCAGGAGTCGTAGGTTCGCGGGTACCCAGACGGAGCGACTTCAAGGCCAGGGCCCGCTTCTCGACCAGCCACCAGCTCGCCACCGCCAGCACCGAGGTGGCCAGGATGACCAGCACGGTGAAAGGGACATAGCCCAGTTGGGTCGCCCCGCCGATAGCCAGGAGCTGCTGCACGGGGAAGGCATAGATGTACAAGCCGTAGGAGTAGTCGTTGCGGGCGCCCACCCCCTGGAAGGGAAGGTGCGCTCCCAGCCACAGGAGTGGGTAGGCGATGATCGGCGTGGCGATGCCCGACACGGCGAATCCCAGCACCGTTCGCTGACCATGCAGCGGTACCACCAGATCGGCCACGAAGATGGCCATACAGCCCAAGGCCAACCACCCCGAATCGGGGATCCGGTCGCGGTAGAGACAGATCAGTGCCCCGACCAGAAAGATGGCCGAGAACTTCATGACGTTCATCAGCATCCAGTTGTGGGTGACGGTGAACTCGGCCCGGAGTCCGGGGTCGAGGGTGATGACGGCGATGGTCACCACCAGCGCAGCGGTCAGGCCGAGCACGGCTAGTCGGTGACGCAGGACACCCAGGACGGCCAGGGCCAACAACAGCAGATAACAGATGAACTCGTAAAACAGGGTCCATGAGGAGCCGTTCCACACTCCCCAGGCGAATGGGCTGTAGTTCCCGTGGGGCGTGCCCGAGATGGAGCTCTGCTCCACCTTCAAGAGGGCGTTCCGATAGAGATAGGAGAACGGTCCGTTGGTGCCGTGGAGGTAGCACGAGAAGTGAGGGCACGCCTGGGGAACGGCGTACCAGGCGATCACTCCGAACACGGAAGCCGTCAGGATCAGGCAGACCCAGAAGGCGGGGAAGATACGGAGGAACCGCTGCCACAGATACCGCAGCGGACCATGGCTGAGCACGCTTCCGGCGATGAGATAGCCACTGATCCCGAAGAATCCGTAGACGGCCAGTGTGCCCAGTGGGGTGTGGTTGTACGAATCCCACCGACCCCACCATCCGAAGGAGCCGAAGGCCACGCTGTGGGAGACGATGACGGCCAGGGCCAGGACCAGGCGGAGGAAGTTGAGACTGTTGTGACGTGGAGAGAGGGCCTCGCCGATGGTTCGCGCCCCGACCCGGTCCGGTGACGACTCCGTCTTGGTCCCGGCCGGTGCGCTCATAGGTGCCCGGCCCTTCGGCGACGGACCAGAGCCACCACCAAGCCAGCCCCCAGCGCCAGGGCACTGAGCGCGGCCAGGGCCAACCCGAGCGTGAACGTCTCTGGCCAGTAGCTGATGGCGATGACGTGCCGACCGGCGGGGAGATGGGCCTGCAACATGACCCCCGCATAGGTCACCAGCGCCAACGGGTGCCCGTCGATGGTGGCACGCCATCCCGGTGACGCCGACAAGTGGAGCCGCAGGGTGCGCGGACCGGGGGCATCGGTGACCACCCGGATCGACCGGGGGCTCGGATGCGTGACGGCCACCGGCGCTCCCTGAGCATCGGCGTTCGGGAAGCCGCCGCCGGACGGGGTCAGGGTGGCGAAGGAGGCGTTGGGGATCCGGTAGAGATCCTCGTCGGCGATGGTTCGGACGAACACAGCACCGGTGGGTGCCGGACTGCCGTGGGTCTGGATCACAAACTGCACCCCGTACCGGCGGGCCAGGGCTGCCGTGGTGATGCCCGGACAGAAATGCGAAAGGGTCGGAAATCCAGCCGACTGACCAGTGGTCGCCAACCATGAGCTGAAGTAGGTGTTCGACAGCATGGGTTCGTAGGCGGCGAACTCGTGGACCCCGAAGAGGATATTGGCGTTGACAGGAATCCCCAGGGCCGAGGAGAAGCACAGCGGCTGCCCATAGCCCACCGTCGACGACCCGACAGCGTGCTGCAACTCCGTTACTGCCCGAGTGGTCGTGGTCGGCGCCGAGGTCGACGCCCAACTGGGCTCGCCCGCCGAGACCAGGAATACTGTCTCCAGCATTAACAGGAGGGCGCCAGCCCCCAGGGCGACCCGCTGGAGGGACCGTGACATCGGTGGGGCAGCGGATCCGCCATCCCGGTCCGGCCGGGGGAACACCGGAGCCCGGACCCCTCTGGAGTCCAACGGTTCGCTCGTCTCCCCCACCAAGGCGTTCGCGGTCGGGGGGACGGGGGCTGTGGCACGTTCGGACCGTGGCACCAGGCCGGCCCGCTCCTCCCGCCGCGCCCACAGGGTGACTCCACCCACCGCCACCAGGCCGGCCAAGCATCCGGCGCCGGCCCAGAAGAGCCCTTGGGCCCGATAC
>JBBQWW010000157.1:0-3892 GCA_038210245.1 Acidimicrobiales bacterium | reverse complement strand
ACAATCGAACGCAATGACAAGGAGTCCTGGTTCCGCACGCCCTTCCTGCGGTTCAGGGAATCGGTGAAGCTGTTCAGCCCACCGCATCGCCACTCAACCCATTTGGTGCTCGTTCAGGGCGTTCTTCGGTGGATCGAGGCTAAACAGCGCCTTGGACCGAAGGTTCCGAGGCGACAAACAGGACTGCCTGGTCCTCTTGGACCTCGACCGGTTCAAGCTGGTCAATGACACGTTCGGCCACCAGGCGGGGGACGCCGTGCTCCAGCAGTGTGCCCAACGCCTGTTGGCGGCCAGCCGTCCCGAGGACCTGGTGGCCCGCCAAGGCGGCGACGAGTTCGCCCTGCTGATAAAAGGACCCATTCAACCGGTGGAACTGGGTCGGGTGATCAAGCGGGTGCGTGACGCGCTGGACGAGCCCTATCTCATCGATCAGGCATGGCCGTGCCGGGTGGGAGCGAGCATCGGTTCCACCCGTTTGGAAAGTCACGAATCGGTCGAGGAGGCGGTGCGCCTGGCCGACGAACGCCTCTACCAGGCCAAGCGAGCCCGCCGTCCGGCACTGGCGGCCACCGACGCCGTGCACTGAGAGACAGCCGTGGATCGGTTTCCGAAGCTCACGTCGGCTGGGTGGTGGAGCCGGCCATTTCGACGCTCGAAGTCGGTGCCAACGGAATGGACTCCTGGAGCCAAAATCATGGCAATTCGGCCGTCAACCGTCGGAGAGGGTCTGATCCACCCAGCGCTGGGACCACGAATCGAGGGGTTCGATCGCTCGTCCCAACTGCCGGCCGATCTCTGTCAGTTCGTACCGATCATCCTCACCTTGTCTGACCAGTCCGGCCTCACGGAGATCGCCGAGGCGTGCATAGAGGACGCTCGATGACATCTCGCCGCACCGTTCCATGAGAGCTCGAGCACCCACCGGACCCTGCTTGAGTTCCCACATGATGCGCAACGACCACCTGCGACCCAAGAGATCGAGCGCGGCCATCAACGGACGGCCGGTGCTCGAACCTCGGACAGGGTGGTTCTTGGGTGGCACCCCTCGTTCCTTTCGGGAGATTTCTCTTTACGAAACATAGCGTCTCGGAGTATGTTTCGAAAAAGGAAACGTCAGATAGGAGTTGCCCGATGCCCAGAATCCATCCCGTGGAACCCCCGTACGAGCCGGCTATCGCAGCACAGCTCGAATCCATGATGCCCGAAGGAGTCGATCCCATCCTCCTCTTCCGGACGTTCGTCCGTAACCAGCCGATGTGCAAAGCCATGGGCGCCTGGGGCGCCTATGAGCTGAGCCGGCGGCTCTCGGTGGGTAGACGAGAGCGCGAGATCGTCATCGATCGCACGTGCGCACGCTGCGGCTGTGAGTATGAGTGGGGGGTCCACGTCGCCTACTTTGCCGGCGCCGTCGGCCTAACCGCTCAGCAGACGGCATCCCTGGCCCACGGCGGGTCCTCCGACGCGTGTTGGGAGTCGGCCCGTGATCGAGGGTTGATCGACATGGTCGACGCGCTCCATGACCGTTCGGCAATCCCCGATGACCTTTGGCGGTCCCTGGCCTCCGAGTTCACTGACGACCAACTCCTCGACCTCCTATTCCTTTGTGGGTGGTATCACGCCATCAGCTTCGTGGCCCGTGGTGCCCAGGTTAAATTGGAACGCGGAGCACCGACGTTCAACTCAGTTGCGATCTAGGCCTGACCCGGTTCGGTGGACCGGGGCCCAGAGTGCAGGATGCTGGCCGCGTGCCTCGCCGGTTGCCGGCTACGAACGTGGTCGGAGCCGACGGCGTACTCGGCGGCCTAGAGCTATGGATGCAAGAACTGCAGATCGATCCAGGCAAAGATGATCACTCATGCACGGAGAAGCCGATGGGGAGTGAGGATACGGGCGCGCCGCGGACCCCGGGCTCGCTGTCTGTCGCCGGACCCTGGCTTGCGGGAAGGCGCCAGGCTCTGACCGGCACACCGTTCACCCTTCTTCTACCCGAGCATTCTTGGCGGGTCGGTATGGCTGACGATACGGCGGGGGAGCGGTGAACCGCCTCATCCGTGGTGTGGGCCACGATGATCACTGCGACCTCCGAGGTCAGACAGGTCGAGGGTCAGCACCCTCTGGCCGTGGACGATGGCTTGGTACTCCGCTCCGCTTCGCTGGTTCATTGGCTGCCTGTTTGCTTCTGGCCAGTTTCGTGGCACCGAGTCCAGGACAGAGTGCCGGCCTCACCTCAGGAGCCGCCCACGCCGTCCCCGCCGTCACTGACCAGTGCACCCAGTACCCGCATCCGGCCAAGCCGTCGTCGACCGGAAGTCAGACGCCGTCGGGATTTCCCATCCAGATGGCCGGAGCCGTGCTCGCCGCAGCCTCGAGTGCCAGCACCCTGGCCTCCGCCTACATGCAGTTCAACGACATGATCTGCACCAAGTACACCCATCACTACCAAGAGGCGCCACCCAACTACTTCTACTATGACTGTGTCGGCTTCACCGGCTACACGGTGCGGGAGTCCGACCCGTTGGCCTGGCAGTCGGTGACGGACGCCGTAGGGATCCACACTGTGGGAGTGGTGCCGTCCCCCTTGGCCTTCGAGTCGTTCTTCGCCGGCCTTCAGAGCACCACCCAACCGGGCTGGCAGGCGGTGCACTCCGTACTGGGCATCGCCCCCGGTGATGTACTGGCCTGGCAGCCCGCCAACCCGGACGGCACGCCGGACACGTCGGGAGTAGGGCACTCGGTCATGCCTCTGGTGGCGCCCCAACCGATCCCCGGTTCGAACAATCAGCGCTGGGAGGTCGTCGTCATGGACTCGACTGCGGGCGGCCACGGGCCCGACGACACCCGCAAGCCCGACGATCCCCTCAGCCAGCGCAATGCACCGATCCAGACCCAACAGGGTCCAGTAGAACCCTCTGGGCTGGGGATCGGGACCATCGCCTTGGACTCCACGCCCCAGGGCACGGTCACCGGGGTCGAATGGAACGTTGGAGATGCCCCGGAGTCGATCGTCTTCGGAGCCGGCCGTCCCCTGTCCGGACCCAGCCCTTCCCCCCTTCCTCCCTTCACCACCGGTGGCTACGACCTCGTGGCGGCCAACGGCCAGGCGTCGACCTTCGGTGACGCCAATCAGTACGGACCGGGTACACCGCTAACCCTCAACAAGCCGATCGTGGGGATGACTGGCACGGTCGATGGCTACGGCTACTGGGAGGCTGCTGCCGACGGCGGGGTGTTCAGCTTCGGGGATGCACACTTCGCCGGGTCCATGGCGGACCAGCCTCTCAACAGCCCGGTCGTGGGTATCGGGAATGATCTCGACGGAAACGGCTATTGGCTGGTCGGCGCCGACGGTGGCGTGTTCGGCTTCGGCGATGCCACCTTCTACGGTTCGATGGGGGGACACCATCTGAATGCCCCGGTCGTAGGAATGGCCTCGACACCCGACGACCTGGGCTATTGGCTGGTGGCTGCCGACGGAGGCGTGTACAGCTTCGGCGATGCCACCTTCAACGGTTCGATGGGGGGACAGCATCTGAACGCCCCGGTTGTCGGAATGGCCTCGACACCCGACGGCCTGGGCTATTGGCTGGTCGCTGCCGACGGAGGCGTGTTCAGCTTCGGCGATGCCACCTTCTACGGTTCGATGGGGGGAGAGCACATGAACGCGACGGTGGTGTCGATCGCCCCTACCAACAGTGGGGGTGGATACTGGGAGTTCTCACGCGACGGAGGCGTATTCAGCTTCGGCGACGCACTCTTCGTCGGATCCCTAGGGGTGAGCCCAGTGGCCGCCCCGGTAGTCGGAGGTATCGAGGATTGAGTGCACCGAGGCACCCGGCCATCACCTGGCCCAGCGCTTCAGTGTTGGAACTGGCCACGTCCGACTGACACTGTC
>JBBQWW010000156.1:0-3961 GCA_038210245.1 Acidimicrobiales bacterium | reverse complement strand
CTGTACGCCGCCGACGTCGCCACCCTGGCCGAACTGGTCCCCGAACTCGACCTCTCCCTCTGGCCCGCCTTCGACCGGGCGTAGCCGGCCGGGGGCAGTAGGGTGCAGGTGACGAGAGTGGTGGGGTCGGGGGCGGTCGTGGCAGGGGGGGGAGTGAGCGTGCGTCGACGGGGGGGACCAGGGTGATCCCGGATCAGATCATCGATCGGTTGCGTTGTCCGCAGTGCGGGGAGACGGTGAAGCCCGACGGCGACGACCGGGCCGTGGAGTGTCCATCGGGCCATCGCTGGCCGATGCAGGACGGCTACCTCGACTGCTCACGCGGGTCGGTGCCCGAGGGGACCACCGGTGCCACCTTCGCCAGCTTCGGTTTCGAGTGGAACAATTTCGATGACGTGCGCACCGAGGACGAGGGTTTCGCCGACGTCTACTTCCGGGACGTGGAGCTCTCGGGCCTGGAGGGAAAGGTCGGCCTCGACGCCGGCTGTGGCAAGGGCCGGTACACCCGGTTCCTGGCCGAGCACCTCGGGTCCCTGGTCGCACTGGACGGTTCCTCCGCGGTAGAGGCTGCCGCCCGCAACCTGTCCACCTTCCCCTCCGTACTGGTGGTCCGTTCCGACCTCCGCCATGCGCCCTTCGCTCCGGCCTCCTTCGACTTCATCGCCAGTCTGGGAGTGCTCCACCACCTCGATGATCCCCAGGCGGGATTCGACCGGCTGCTCGAGTACCTGGCTCCGGGTGGCCAGGTACTCCTCTACCTCTACAGTCGCCCTCCTCGCCCCGGCCTCCGGTCGACGGCCCTGGCCGCTGCCGCTGCCCTGCGCAAGGTCACCGTCCGCCTGCCCCACCCGGTGCTGAAGCTGATCAGCACGCCCATCGCCGCCCTGCTCTACTACGCGGTGGTGGTGCCCGGGGAGTACGGGGACAAGAAGGGATCCGGCGCCCTGTCCGGCCTGCCCATGGACGCCTACCGGGGCAAGCCCTTGCGCAGTCTGGTCCTCGACACCTTCGATCGGCTCAGCGCGCCCGTCGAGCACCGCTACGTAAGGTCTGAACTGGCCCCGTGGTTCGCCGACGCCGGGTTGGTGGTCGATGCGGCCCGGGACGAGACCGGGTGGTTCGTGCTGGCCCACCGGCCCTGACTGTGGTGGTGCGCGCCCAAGTGGAGCCCGTGGATGGGCGCATCATGGCCGTGGTCCTCACCCACAACGCCCCGTCCTCCCTGGCCCGCTGCCTGACCGCCATCGCCGGCCAGTCCACTCCGCCCGACGGCATCCTGGTGGTGGACAATGCCAGTCGGCCTCCGGTGGCGTTGGAACCGGATCCGTCCCTGCCCGCCGTCCGGGTGGTGCGGTCCGAGATCAACACCGGGCCCGCCGGTGGCTACTCCCAGGCCCTGGCCGAGTTCCTCGGCTCCGGCTTCGGCCACGCCTGGGTCCTCGACGACGACATGGCCCCGGAACCGGACTGCCTCAAGCGGCTCTGGGCCGTGGCCCGGCAGCATCCGGCCGAGGCCTTCGTCTTCCCCAAGTCCCGCCAGCCCGACGGCTCACTGGACGTGTGGCCGTCGTGGTGCGGCTTCGTGGTGTCTCGGGAGATCATCCTGGCCGTGGGGCTGCCCATGGGCGAGCTGTTCTGGTGGGCCGAGGACACCGAGTACCTCCAGTGGCGGATCCCCGAGGCCGGCTTTCCGCGCCGGGTGGTGGACGACGCCATCGTGGCCCACGCCGCCATCCGTCAGGGCCAGGGGGTACCGCTGTGGAAGTACTACTACGAGGCCCGCAACATGCTCTACGTCCATCTCTACGTGAAGCGACGGCTGGGTCGCTATCCGCGGAGCGTGTCCAAGCTGCTGGCCCGGGCCCTGCTGCGGGAGCGTGACGGCCGGGTCGAGCGGCTGGGGGTGATGGCCCGGGGGCTGTGGGACGGGCTCCGGGGGAACCTGGGCATCCGGTTCCCGGTCGAGCCGATGCAGGAGCGCACGGCTGGCGGGCTCTCCGGCCGGCGACGGCCCGCCTGATCCTCAGCGATACGTCTCCAACGGGTCAACGGGGCGGTAGCGGGCCACCGACGCCAGTGCGGCCTCCACGGTGTCGACCTCGCGTACGAGGGACAGCCGATCCACGACGGCGCTACGGCATCGGTCGGCCAGGTCAGGCTCGGTCTGGCGCCACCCTTCGAGGCCGGCCACGGCTTCGACCAGGGCCCCGGGGTCCCGGGGCGGTACGAGGAAGCGCGCCAGGCCGTCCACCAGGATCTCGGGGGTGCCCCCGACGTTGGACGCCACCACCGGGACCCCGCAGGCCAACGCCTCCACGACCGACCGGGAGAACGGCTCGGCCCACACGCTCGGCACCACCGCCACGTCGGCGGCGCCGATCACGGGCACGATGTCGCGTTGCCGGCCCAGCCAGCGGATGTCCACCGGGCCGGCCCGGGCCTCGAGTTCGGTCCGGTAGCGGTCGGCTTCCCTCGGATCGGTGCCGAAGGTGGGCCCACCGGCCACCACCAGTTGGAAATGTGGGAGGCGGGCGGTGAGTCGTCGGGCCGCCTCCATCAGGACGTCGAGGCCCTTGTCCGGACAGATCCGTCCGGCGAACAGAGCCATGAAGGCATCGGGCCCGATGCCCAGGGCACGGCGGGTGCTCTGGCGCTCTCGGGCCGGGGCCGGGGTGTAGACGTCCATGTCGACCCCGGTGTGCACCACCACCACGCTGTCGGCCAGCAGCGGGCTGTCCCGCCAGCGCGCCGCGGTGTCGTAGGAGACGGCCAGGGTCATGGCCACATTGGGGAGGCTGCGCCGGATGACGAAGGGCAGGCGGTCGGGCTCGGGCAGGCCCAGGTGGAGCACGACGGGAGCCCGGGTCAGGCGACCGACGGCGGAGGCGAAGGGCAGGTCGAGGTAGCGGTAGACGTAGATGACGTCGGGTTGGAGGTCGCGGATGCCCTGGGCCGCACCCAGCACCGTGTACGACGTGGTCAGCGGGGCCCGGGTGCGGGGGAGGGTGCTGGACACGGTGGTCAGGGAGTCCGCCACCTGTCGCCACTCCTCGCTGAAGTCGCCAGGGCCCACGTAGACCAGGTCGATGCTGTGGCCCCGGGCGGCCAGGGCCCGGCACACGGCCAGCTGGCTCCGCTCCATCCCGCCCCACGCCCCCAGTTGGTTGGCGACGGTCAGGACGCGCATGTCGGTACCCCTACCCGTTCCCGGGTGCCGTACCCGTCGACGAGCCCGTCCGTGCCAGTCCGACCCTCCACCATCCCGGCCCTACCGGCCGGCCAGGTGGGCGAAGTGGGGCCACAGGCGCAGGTCGATCTCGGGATGACGGCGGGCCAGGACGGCCACATCGGGCTCGTACAGCTCGGTCAGCAGCCGGACGAAGCCGGGGTCGACGGCCCGTTTTGACGCCGTGGCGTTGACGGCTGCGTGGAGCTGGGGCGGCTGGAAGGTGTCGTCCAGGCCGAGGTACCGGTAGGTGGCGGCCAGCTGGCCGGCCGGGTCGCGGGTGCAGGCCTCGTACTGCAGGATGAGCAGCTCATCGGGGTTGTACGCCTCCTCCCAGGGGGCCAGCTCGGCACCGTAGAAGCCGCGAGCCAGGCCCCGGTAGCGCACGTTACGCAGGCGCCGAGCGGGCATGCGCCGCGAGATGTCCGACCGGTACCGCTCCACCGGGTCCCGGAGCAGGACCAGCAGCTTGGCCCCGGGTGCGGCCCGCTGCAGGTGCGGGGGCATCCGGTAGGAGAAGAGGTAGGACGGGGTCCACTCGCCGGTGATGGCTCCTGCCGGGCGCGGGAACCACTGGTGGTACGCCGCCAACTCGGCATCGCTGGGGTCGCGGTCGCGGAACTGCCGGAAGAAGTTGCGGTTGAAGAAGAGCAGCTCTTTCTTGACCGGGCCATGGACGTCGGGGTGGGCCAGGATGAGGCTGAACCACCACGAGGTCCCGCACTTCGACACCCC
>JBBQWW010000155.1:0-4156 GCA_038210245.1 Acidimicrobiales bacterium | reverse complement strand
GAATGTTCCGGGACCAGTCTGCTCATCCCAGCGGCACCAGTGGCAGCAACTGGGCTTCGGTCGGTTCACTGCAGCAGAACCATGGCTCGGTGAGGTGGGCCCGATCCCCGACGGCACCCTTCGAGACAGAACCAAGGGATGGGGGAGTAGCGTGGCCGTTGGCTCGGGACCGAACAAGAGTCTTGATCTCTTCGAACGTTGCGGACGCTCCTTGTTCCATCCGCGCCTCGACCAGTGCAGCCAACTCCTGTTGTAGCCGATCGATCATGGGATCGGGATGGCTCCAGGTCCAACCCAAGCGCTCCGCGTCGTACTTTCCCAGGTGAGGTTCCATGGCGGCTTGGCCGAAGAGTAGCGAACCCTCGGGCAACAACAGGCGAATCGTGTATTGCACCGGGTCCACGTTGGCTACGAGATCGTGGGCCACGACGAAGTCGATCAGGTCGATCAGGTCGTCGGGCGTGGTCCAGGGGGTGAACGGCAGCCATGAGGGGCGTACTTCGATCCCGTACTGGCGTAGCGCCACGATGGCCTTGGACGCATCGGCCACAGAGTGGCCCTTGTCGAGATAGGCGAGGATCGTGTCGTTGGTGGACTCGAAGGCCGAAACGACGAAAGCGCATCCGGCTTCTGCCAGCTCAGGAAGAATGTCTGAGTGGCGCAGGATGTGCTCCACTTTGATCGTGCAGTCAAAGGTCAGGCTCGAATGACTCTCGTGCAGGGCCGCGACGACCCGCCGAGCGTGAAGCGGGGCATTGAGGAAGTCCGGGTCGGCGAAGGACACATGGCGGGCACCTGCTTCCACTACCTGGTCGATGTCGGACAAGACAGCAGCCAGGTCAACCGGACGCACGCGGCCGTCGTAGACGACTGGAACCGGACAGTGTCGACACCGGTGCGAGCAACCCCGGCTGGCCTCGACGGATCCGACGAGCCGCTCCTCCTCGCCGACGGCGAGGCGGGTGTACCGGTCCAAGGGGGGCAACAGGTGACGTGCGGGTGTCCTCGCCGCGGCTCGGGCCAGCTGAATCGGGGGGCCTGGGTCCTCGCCACCCACCCACGCCACCAGCCCCGGTTCATACTCGCCAGCGATGACGGCATCGACGGCCGACGTCACAGTCAGATCCCGGCTCACCGGTGCGTAGAGGCCGTAGAAGCACAGAGGAAGTTCCGGCCGGCGGGCCCGTATTGTTGCGGCGACCCGCAACGCCAACCGCATGGCGGTGTGCATCGGCACAGCGATCGCCACGCGGTCGGCCCAGTCAACGGTTTCCGCGTCGAGCGCATCGATAGTGACATCGACACAGCGAACCTCATGGCCAGCGGCGAGAAGCGCGCTTGTGGCCTTGGCCGCGTGCAGTGGTTGGTGGCCCAGTTCGTAGGTGGACAGCAGCAACGTTTGCACCACCGCGACCTTATCGGGCCGAGCTCGCCACCCACCTGCGGTCAGCGCAGGCACACCTCGAGACATGCCGCTGCCTGTCGGAGGGTCCCTTCGACAGCGTGCGGTGTTGGTCCACGGGCGAAGATAAACCCCAGGTAGCGATCGCCTTCGGGCAGTGGCACCACCGGCCGACCCGACGGAATGCTGATGTCGAGGCCGACCACTCCTTCGATGGCGAGGGCGCGTTTCTGTCCCGATACGTGGTCGAGTACCCCCGCCGAGCGGATCGGGAGCATCATGACGCCCGACGCCTGTGATTCCCTGACCAGGCCGTCGAGCCCAATTCCGAGGGCGTGCCGGATGATCACCTCTTCGAGGCTCACACCCGCTCCGAACCGCAGGGCCCGGGCACACAAGCCCCCGATGGACCGGGCCGCAAGTTCGAGCATCGTCATGGCACCACCCGGATCAATGCGCAGCTCAGCGTGGACGGGGCCTTCCCGCAGCCCGAGTGCGATCGCCGCTTGAGCAGTGATGGACTCGATCTCGGTGAGGATCACCGGCGGCTGACGTGACGGGGTGACGTAGATAGTCTCTTCGAAGAAGGGGCCATCCAAGGGATCGGGCTTGTCGAATACCGCCAGTACCTCCAGACGTCCCCCTGTGAGCAGACCTTCCACTGCGACCTCGTCTCCGGGCACAAAGCCCTCGACGAGTAGGGGTTCGGGACAGTCCGCCATCATGGCGCGAATGCGGACGGCGGCCGCCTCGGCCTGGGTCGCGTCGTCGACACGGATGACTCCTTGGCTGGCTGACCGGGACACCGGCTTCACTACGCACGGATACCCGATCTCGCTCGCGGCTGAGGCGACGTCGGCCCTGGGGGGAACGATTCGGTAGGCGGGCTGAGGTAGGGAAGCCGTCCTGAAACGCTCCCGCATGATCGCCTTGTCGCGAGTGGCGGCGACGGCGTCGGGAGGATTGTGGCGGAATCCCAAGCGTGCGGCAGCAGCCGATGCGACCACCACGCCCTGGTCGTCGACGGCCAGTACCGCATCAAGCGGGCTCCGAGCATGGAGCGCCACGATGGCAGTCAGCGCGCCGTCGATGTCGGCCAAGGGTACGACCACTGCCCGGTCGCCCATGGAGCTGGACAAGGCCTGACGGTGCTCGGATCCGACCACTACGTCAACCCCCAGGCGAGCGGCGGCGGCAACGAAGTCCGAGGCCCGGTAGGTGGCCGTGGGCAGCAGCAAGAGGATCCGGGGCACCCCTCTATGATGGTCGCAACCCACCAAGGCCGAGACGAGACACGATGACCGATATCGATTCCCACAGCGTGGCCGTGTTGCATGCGACTGACGCGGCGCGAGCGATGGTGCTCGAACTGCGGTCAGGGGAAGATGGGGCGGAGTCGCTAGCCCTCTGGGTCGAGGTCACCGGCGCGAGCGAAAGTGCCTATACCTACGATATGTACTTCCAGGCCGCCGGCGATGCCAGTCCTGATGACTGGTCTGATGAGGTTGGTGGGCTTCCTCTGGTGGTTCCGGCCGACAGCGTCGGCAAACTGCGGGGGTCGGTTCTCGATGTCAACCGAGATGCGGACCAGGCCGGGATGGTGATCCAGAATCCGAATCAACCGCCGCGCCCTGCCGGCCCAAGCCCGGGAATGGCCGGGCCACCGGTGGATCTCAGCGGAGACGTGGCGCAGCGGGTCATCCAGGTCCTTGAGCAACAGATCAACCCGAGTATCGCGGCACACGGCGGCCGGGCCGATCTTGTCGCGGTGGAGGATGATGCCGCCTATCTCCGCTTGAGCGGCGGCTGCGCGGGTTGCGGCATGGCGGCGGTGACGTTGAGCCAAGGGATCGAAGTCGCCCTCCGGGAGTCGGTTACCGAAATCACCCGGGTCATCGACGTCACCGACCACGCGGCTGGTACCAATCCCTACTATGAAGCGGCCAAGAAGTAGCCCCTACGGGTGGCCAAAGCAGCACACCTTACCGAGCAACGAATCGGCGGGCGTCCTCCGCGGCGTAGGACGCCACAACTGCATCGATTGCTGCGGTCGCCTGAACTTGGCGGACCACATCGTGTAGGCGGCTTGCCGGGATGGCACACGTCATGTCGGTCTTGGACATGGCGGTGCGAGTGCGACTCAGCATGCAACCCACACTCACGGCCACTTCCCCTTCTTGCTTAGCTACGGCAACGATGTGGCATTGGGGCTTGCCGTCGATGCGAAGTCCAGGGAGTGCGTCCCTCAGCACCATGAGTTGCTTGGCATTGACCCGAATCATGACAACGTCGGGTTCGACGGGAGTTTCAGCCAGTGGCCCGTAGGTCACGAACTCGGGCCGGTCGGCGATGACAGGGATGTCGGGAACCATGTCCATGGTCACCCAGCCCGACTCCACCAGGGCGGCGACATCCGAGTGGTCAGCGACCTCGCCGAGAGTGACGAATCCATGGGTCAGACTTCCGACGCTGCAGTTGCCATGGTCGGCGGCAACGGTGGAGAACGTCCGGTCGAGCGCTTTGGTCCAGAACACGCACCCTGCCGGGACCCGACCGGTTCGGCCATCGGGAGTTGGTTCCGGCATCGGAGCGTCGAACGGCAAAACACCGTCGGGAGCAGACTGGGAGAAGGTGATGGCTATCGGCGCCGTCGTAAGGCTCAGCGCCTCGGTGAGCGCTTCGGCAACTTCGGACCACGGTGAGGGATTAGTCATGCGTTCAGTCTTCCCGACCGCCCCAATTCGGGCAATGCGA
>JBBQWW010000154.1:0-4349 GCA_038210245.1 Acidimicrobiales bacterium | reverse complement strand
CGCCGCCGCCACCGGGTCCATCGTGGCCCGGGTCACCTCGGTGAGCAACACCAGCGCCAACGCCAAGGCCGGAGTGATGGTCAAGCAGTCCACGACGGCCGGCAGCCCCTACTTCCTCATCGCCGACTCGCCCTCCGGCCTGATCAAGGTGCAGTACAACTTCAATGGCTCCAAGACCTCACTCACCGAGCCGTTCCCCAACGGGTGGATGAAGATCAGCTGGACGGCGGCCGGCAAGTACACGGCCTGGCTCTCGCCTGACGGGGTCACGTGGACCGCGGTCCTGTCCAAGACCCTGACCATCGCGCCGCCGTCCACGGTGGGACTGTTCGAGTGCTCCCACAACGCCGGGGCCCTGGGCACGGCCACCTTTGACCAGGTCAGCAACACCACGCCGTGATCTGTGCCGCCCGCACCGAGCAGTGATGCCGATGGCTCCTGAGCGCCGAGGGTCGACGGGGGGGCCGCGGCGCGGGTCTCGGCGCGCCCTGCTGTCCATGGTCGGGGTGGTGATGCTGGTATCGGGCACCGTGTCCAGCACCGCGGCGCTGGCCACGGTGGCCTCGTCGGTGGCCTCGGCGGCGCCGGCGGCCCAGGACTGGCCCACCTACCTGCACGACAACACCCGGAGCGCGGCCACCACTGACCCCTCCCTCAGCCTGGCCACTGCCGGCCAGTTTCAGCTGGACTGGGCCGCCCAGACCGGCGGCCCCATCGCCACCTCGGCGTCGATCGTCGGCACCACGGCCTACGTGGGGGCCTGGGACGGGTATGAGTACGCCCTCAACACGGCCACCGGGGGAGTGCTCTGGAAGACCAACTTGGGGATCACCACCGACCCGGCCTGCAACCCGTCCACCATCGGCATCACCTCGGCCGCCACCATCCTGAACGGCGTGGTCTATGTGGGCGGAGGTGGGCCCAACTGGTACGCCCTCGACGCCACCTCCGGGGCCGTCCTGTGGAGCGTCTACACCGGCGACAACAGCCAGGCCGGGGCCCACTACAACTGGTCCAGCCCGCTCATCGTGAATGGGAACGCCTACATAGGCATCGCCTCCAACTGCGACAACCCGCTGGTCCAGGGCCAGCTGCTCAAGGTCAGCCTGGCCACCCACGCCATCGTCAACACCTACAACTTCGTCCCCGACGGCCAGGTGGGCGGCGGGATCTGGACCTCGCCCGCCTACGACCCAGCCACCAACAAGATCTTCGTGTCCACCGGTACCCTGGCCGGCTACAACCAGACCCAGTCCCAGGCCATCGTGGCCCTCGACGCCGGATCCCTGGCCTATGACGACTCGTGGCACCTCCCCTTCGGGGCATCGGTGGCCGACTCCGACTGGAGCACCACCCCGACCCTCACCACCGACGCCCAGGGTGACCAGCTGCTCTCGGTGTCCAACAAGAACGGGGTCCTCTACACCTTCAACCGGAACCACCTGGCCCTTGGGCCGATCTGGCAGAAAGCCATCGCCATCGGGGGGAACTGCCCGACCTGCGGGGACGGCATCCTGCCCTCGGCCATCGCCGTCGGCAACGTGCTGTTCGCCGCCGGCGGGCACACCGTGACCGGCAGCCAGGGTTCGCTCAGCGCCCTCGACCCGGCCACGGGCACCGTGCTCTGGACCCGGCCCACCGACGCACCGGTCCTGGGCTCTCCGGCCTACGTGAACGGGATGATCGCCCAAGTGGAGGGCTCGACCTTCGAAGTGGTCAACGCCCTGACCGGTGCCCTGGTCTACTCCTACCTGCTCCCCGCCGCCGTCTACGGCGGCATCTCCGTCGCCCAGGGCCAGTTCTACGTGGGGGCCGTTGACGGCAAGCTCTACGCCTTCGGCACCGGCCCGCCCCCGGCCGCGCCTCCGGCCGACACCAACTGTCCGGCCGGCTTCACCTGCCGGGACATCAACCGCCCGGGCGCCGGCAGCGAGCAGGCCGCCTCAGGCTCCCTCACCGTGAAGGCGGCCGGTACCGGCATCAAGGGCACCGGCGACCAGTTCCGCCTGGTGGCCAAGTCGGCGACCGGTGACACGCAGGCCAGTGTGGCCCTCACCGGTCAGGTCCCGCCGGCCGGGCTCACCCAACAGGCCGGGCTCATGGTCCGCCAGTCCAGCAGCGCGGCCTCGCCCTTCTACGCGGCGCTGGCCTACCCCAACGACTCGCCCCCCGACGTCCAGGTGTGGGCCCGATCCGCCTGGGGGAAGAACCCGGTCCGGCTGGCCACGCTGCCAATCGCCGCCCCGCTTTCGTTGATGGTCCAGCGCACCGGCAACCGGTTCTCGGCCGGATGGTCCACCGACGGGGTGACCTACTCGCTGCTGAGCGGATCCTCCACCGGGCTCGACCTGCCCGCCACCAGCCTCGAGGGGCTGGCCGTCTCCTCCGGCTCGAAGAGCGCCTACGGGACCGCAACGTTCACGTCCCTGTCGGTGGGCGGGCCACCGACCACCACCTTGGCTCCGCCGGCCCCCGCCGATCCGTGCCCGACCGGTTGGACCTGTGCCGACGTCGGCAATCCCGCCCCGACCGGTGATACCACCGGGAGCGGGAGCACGCTGACCCTGGCCGGCACGGGGACCGGCTTCCTGGGGTCGTCCGACTCGATGCACTACGTGTACCAGCCGGTCTCGGGCTCGACCGCCCTGTCGGCCCGGGTGGTGACCCAGCCGGGGGCCTCGGCCAAGGCCCAAGAGGGGCTGCTGGTCCGGGCCTCGGCTGGCCCGACTGCCCCGGAGTACGGGGTCTCCGTCCAACCCGGGGGTTCGGCCACCATCCGGTGGCGGGTGAACGACGGCATCGCCCTGCACCGGACCATTCCGCTCACCTCGTCGGTCGCACCGACGTACCTCAAGATCGTCACCTGGCAGGACGCCCGCTCCACCCCGGCGGAGACCACCCTGTCCACCTTCACCTCGACCGACGGGCTGACCTGGACCCCGGTGCTGGGGTCGACCCAGACCCTCCCGTTCGGCGCCAGCTACCTGGCCGGCCTGGCCGCCAGCAGCGGGACGGCGGGCACGGTCCCGGTGGTCTTCGACCACCTCGCCCTGGCGTCGACGTCCACGCCTCCACCGGGAGTGTGCCCGGCCGCCTGGTCGTGCGCCGATATCGGTGGCCCGGGCGTGCCCCCCGGCAACCAGTTGAGCGACGGAAGCAGCTGGACGGTCCAGGGAAGTGGCGACATCTGGTCGGTCTACGACGAGTTCCGCTTCGAGTACCAACCCTTCGTCCCGGGCTCGGCCAACGGTGACGGGACGGTCTCGACCCACGTCACCTCGCAGAGCGGGGGAGGCCCGTGGATGCGCTCAGGTGTGATGATCCGCTCGGGCACCGATGCCCAGGCCCCCTACTACGGCGTGTTCGTGACCCCGTCCAACGGCGTGGCCGTGCAGTGGCGGGCCACCCCGGCGGCCCAAAACCAGCAGGTGGCGATGGCCGGCCTCACCGCCCCGCAGTATGTGAAGGCGGCCCGCTACACCGAGCCGGTCTCCGGCACGACCCTCTATGCCGCCTACTCGTCGCCCGACGGGATGAGCTGGACCTACGTGCCCAACTCGCAGGTGGCCCTGAACCTGCCCGGCCCGCTGGTGGCCGGACTGGCCAGCGACGCCAACAGTTCGCTCAACCTCACCGTGGCTACCTTCGACACCGTCGTCCAGCAGGCCACGGAGCAGGCTCCGCCGTTCCTGTGTCCCACCGGGTGGAGCTGCACCGACGTGGGCGGGGCCCTCCCCCCGGGCCAGGACTCGTCGGTCAACGGCTCGTGGACCGAGACGGCGGGCGGAGGTGACATCTGGGGCACGGTGGACTCATTTCACCTGGTGACCCAGGCGCTGGCCGCCGACGGGACGGTCACCACCCTCGTCACCTCGCAGCAGAGCACCAACCCCTGGGCCAAGGCCGGGGTAATGGTGCGCTCGACCACGGATCCGGCCTCCCCGTACTACGCCGCCCTCGTCACCCCGGCCAACGGGGTGGTGGTGCAGTGGCGTTCGGCCCAGGGGGCGTCGAGCGTCCAACTGTCCACCGGTGCTGGCGTGTCGCCGATCTACCTCCGGGTGACCCGCACCGGCACCACCTACACGGCCTCCACCTCGTCAGACGGCACCACCTGGGCGGCGGTGCCCGGATCGACGATGGCCCTGGCCGCGTTGTCGGGCACCCTCCAGGCCGGCCTGGCCCTCACCTCCCACGCCCAGGGGACTGGTGGCACGGTCACCTTTGACTCGCTGGCCGTAGTCGCCGGCGGTGTCTCCACCTGCCCCAGCGGCTGGCAGTGCGGCGACATCGGCACACCGTTACCGGCGGGTACCCAGAACGTGACCGCCGGCCCGTGGACAATGCAG
>JBBQWW010000153.1:0-4437 GCA_038210245.1 Acidimicrobiales bacterium | reverse complement strand
GACGGCGTTGTCGGGATCTCCCACGTCCACCATGAGGACGGCGAACTCGTCGCCCCCCAATCGAGCCACGGTGTCGCCGGGCCGAACGATGGAGGTCAACAGTCGACTGGCCCGGACCAGGACGCTGTCTCCCACGTGGTGGCCCAGCGTGTCGTTGACGGTCTTGAACCCGTCGAGGTCTCCGAAGCACAGGGCCACGGTCTGTCCGGTGCGCTGGGCCGAAGCCAGGGCCTGCTCCACCCGGTCGTGCAGGAGGGCCCGGTTGGCCAGTCCGGTGAGTTCGTCGTGGAAGGCCAGGTGGCGGAGGTCGGACTCGAGGGCCTCCCGCTGGCGCAAGCTCGCCTCGAGGGCCCGGGCGTGGACCTCGATCTCGTTGGTCTGCCCGGTGATGGTGCCGATGAGCCACATCATCCGCAGGTAGATGAGGGCGAACACGGCGATGCAGATACCGGACATGACCGGGACGTTGACCGAGGCACCCAGACAGATGGCTACCAGCAGGAGGCTGGGCGGGATGAATCCGGCAAAGGCCACCATCGGGATGCGGTGACGACCGTCGTTCCCGCGGACGTAGATGTTGGCCTTCTGGCTGGTGGTAGCCACCACGGTCTCGGCCATCGACGGGTGGAGGGCGGCCGTGCCCATGAGGACGTACGCCAAGAGGAAGAGGGCGTCGACAGCATCGCCGGTGGCGTACTGGTTGCGCCTTACCAGCAGGTCGTAGATGAAGTCGGCCACGAACATGGTGCCCAGGGCCAGGGCCAGCAGCTTGTGGAAGGTCTGGGTGGCCTGACCGAACAGGAGGGCCCGGAAGACGATGAAGACCAGAACCACGTCCATAATCGGGTAGGCCAGGGTCACCAGCTTGCCGGTATAGGCCAGTGAGCCGTCGTGGATGTAGGAGTTCACGAGGAACTGCCACCAGACGGCCAGGCCGGCCATCGCCATGATGGCGGCGTCGGTATTGGCCTCCTTGCGGGCCAACCGGCTGGGACTGCGGGTGAGCCGGAGGATTCCCACGAACACGAAGGGGTAGCCGGCCAGGTAGAAGGCGTCGCCCACCGAAGGGAAGGGTACGGACTGGTGCAGGATCAGGCCGTAGGCGTTCTGGACGGCGTCACCGGCGGTGAAGCAGGCGCCGCCCAGGGCCAGCAGGTACCAGCTGAGCCGGTCGCGGGGACGCTGGAGGGCCGTCCCTATCAGAATGGCGGCCACCGAGGCGATGCCCATGACCTGGTACACCACCTTTTGGCTGGTGGGCCCAGGGAGCGCAAAGTAGCCGGCCACCACCAGCCCGCCACCGATCGTCCAGTACTTCCAGGCGTTTCGCCTCATCCCTCGGTTCCACCTCTGCCAACTCGACCCACCTGTCTATCGGCGCCGACCCCCCGCGTATTGAGCGTTGGATCGAGTCGTCGGCCAAGTTGCAGGGGACTTCCGGTGCCGCCGCCCGGGGTGACGGGCCGTCCCTGGGACCGACTGGGGCTGGATGGGGCTATCGGGAGCACCGGCTCGGGTGCCTGTGCCCCGCCGGTGCCGGTACGGTGACCGCTGTGCCCACCACCGTCAACCGCGACCAGATCGTGGCCCTCCTGCGCCGTCAGTTCGCTGCCATCACCGAGTTGGCCTCGACGCTGACCGATCAGCAGTGGGACGCTCCCACCTGTCTCCCGGGCTGGACGGTCCGTGACGTCCTCGCCCACATGGTGGGGACCGAGCTGATGCTGTCGGGCCATCCCCCCCCAGTGGCGGATATCTCCCATCTCGACCACCTGCAGAACTCCATCGCCGAGGCCAACGAGATCTGGGTCGAATCCATGCGGTCGCGTTCCGGCTCGAAGATGGTGGCCCTCTGGGCGGATGTCGCCGCTGAGCGGATCGTCACTCTGGACGGAATGAGCCAGGCCGAGTTCGACGCTCCCTCCTGGACGCCGGTCGGGAACGATGAGACCTACGGCCGGTTCATGCGGATCAGGCACTTCGACTGCTTCATGCACGAACACGACATGCGCTTCGCGGTGGGGCTACCGGGTCGGGCTGACGCCGAGGAGCAGGCCTCCTGCCTCGAGGAGGTGGCCACCGGACTGGGCTATATCGTGGGCCGGCGTGCCGGACTTCCCGACGGATCACGGGTGGTCATCGAGTTGACCGGGGTGGCGGCCCGCACCTTCCGCATCGTCGTGGCCGGACGGGCCACGGTAGTGGATGAGTTCGACGCTCCGGCGACGGTGGGCCTCGAACTGCCGGTGCCGCTCTTCCTGCGCCTCACCGGTGGTCGGGTGGACGGTGCCAGCGGGCCGGGTGGAGAGATCGCGCTGTCCGGTCATCGTGACCTGGCCCAGCGACTGGCCGAGCACCTGGCCTTCACCATCTGAGCCTCAGGTCGTCTCGGATGCTTCCGGGCCCTTCAGGGGGCCGAGGAGGCGGATCCGTCGCCCACAGAGGCCAGGGCCTCACCCGAGAGCCGGTACCCCGTCCACTCGTCGAGGGGGAACGCCCCCAGCGATCGGTAGAAGTGGAGGGCGGTCTCGTTCCAGTTCAAGACCGACCACTCCACCCTGGCGTAGCCAGATCGCCGAGCAATGGCGGCCAGTTCGCCGATGAGGGCCCGGCCGACTCCGGTGGCCCTGGACTCGGGTCGGACGTACAGGTCCTCGAGGTGGATGCCGGCCCGACCGGTCCAGGTGGAGAAGGTGAGGAACCAGATGGCCATCCCCACCACCCGCCCGTCCACCTCGGCGACGTGGGCGAAGACGTGGGGGGACGGGGCGAACAGGGCGTCGTGCAGCTGTTGAGCGGTGATCTCCACCGAGCCCGGTGAGCGTTCGTACTCGGCCAGGTCGTGGATCAGCTGTACAAGGGCGTCCACATCGTCAGCGACGGCAACTCGGATCATCGATGCAGGCTAGCCATCGGCCAACCCTCAGCCCCCCGGCCTGATCCCTTGGCGACCCACGCCCACCGGCGACGCCACCATCGGGATCGAATGGCGCCGTGCCGGCTCAGGGAATCAGCAGGACCCGGCCGAAGGCCTGGCGGCTCTCGATGTAGGCGTGGGCCTCACCGGCTTCCTCCAGGCTGAATTTCCGGTCCACGACCACCCGGAGCCGACCGGCGGCCAGATCATCGAGGTGTCGGGCGATCATGGAGTGGGCCCGATGGCCGAGGAAGAGCTCCGCTCCCAGAAAGTACCCCACCAGGGTCTGGTTGTTGCCGCGCATGGTGGCGATGTCCAGTGGGCTGGGGCCCTCGCGGCCGGCGTCCCCGAAGGAGACACATCGGCCCCGGTAGGCCAGGCAGTGAAGGCTCTTCTGAAGGTTGGAGCCACCCACCGAGTCCACGATGACGTCGGCACCCCGGCCGTCGGTGGCCTGGCGTACGGCCTCGACGAAGTCCACCGCGGCGTAGTCGATCCCGAGGTCCAGACCCAGGGGCTTCAAGCGGTCCAGGCGCTCGGCGCTCGAGGCCGTGGCCAGTACTCGCGCCCCGGCCCGTTTGGCCAGTTGGATGGCGGCGATGCCCACTCCGCTGGCTCCGGCGTGGATGAGCGCAGTCTCACCCTCCTGCAGGCGTCCGAATTCGAACAGGCAGTCGTCGGCCGTGCCGAAGGGGACGGGCACGCAGGCGGCGTCCTCGGTGGCCAGGCCGGGCGGGAGGACCCAGCAGAAGGACGCACCCACCGAGCGCAGCTCGGCGTGGGAACCGTCGAGTCCGACGGTCACCACCCGGTCGCCCACCGCCACATCGGTGACGGCCGACCCGGTGGACACCACCGTGCCGGCGCACTGGTGGCCGACGATGTGGGGAACCGCGGCCAGAGGCCCACCCAGGCGATTGAGGGTGTCGCCCCCCTCGATGCTGACCGCCTCCACGGCCACGAGCACCTCGCCGTCCCCGACGATCGGGTCGGGCACCTCTTCGTAGCGGAACACATCGGGACCGCCCGTCTCGTAGTACACGGCTGCCTTCATCGGACGCTCCTCGATCGTGCCATCGGGCCACCTTAGGCAGGTGCCGGCCGGGCTACGGCCGTCCGGCCGCCATCGGCACCTCGGGAGGCTCCTGTGCCATGCTGACGCTCCAGATCGGAGACCCGGAGAAGCCATGAGCACACGAGTGGCGGTTGTCGATGACGATGAGGTGAACCGTCGGGGACTGGTGGCGTTACTGGACGAGCAGATGGGCATCGAGGTCACCGGAGTGCTCACCCACCACGAGGCCCTGGTCTGGGGCGAGGAGTGGCACGGCATCGACGTGGCCATCGTCGACGCCTGCGACGAGCGTCAGGTCCATGATCACTTCCCCGGGGTGGCCGTAGTGGCCCAGATCCGGACCTTCCGAACCTCGGCCGAGACCCTGGTCATCGTGCGCACGGGCCAGTTCTTCGATGATGCCGTCCGTCGTCGGATGGGCGAGGCCCAGGCCGACTTCTTCTTC
>JBBQWW010000152.1:0-4453 GCA_038210245.1 Acidimicrobiales bacterium | reverse complement strand
CCCAACCGCCCGGGGACGGCACTTCTGCGCTACTCGACCGCCGCGCCCGGGGTGACTACAACTAGGCAGCCCCGGACCGTCCGCACGCAGGCCGGACGACCCGTGGAACCAGGTGAGGAGTTCGGCTGTTTGATCGCGCCGTGCCTCGCTCGTGCCCAGCCACGGTACGACCTGACTACCTGCCTGCTTGCGGACCTTCGTCAGGTGGCGACCACAGGTCGCTGTCAGGGTGAGTGGCGGAATCTCATGGATGCCATGGCCAGGGTTGTCGAGCGACACGATGAGGACCGAAACATCCCTGGGAGATCCCCGGCTCACCCATGCGCCGCGCTGTGCGAGCCCGGCCGTAGATGCACTCCATCGCTGGCGGGCGAAGACACCGTTCGCAAGTGCGCTCCCTCACATCCCCATTGATCGGTGCGCACTCGCTTACGACCAGGGCGTGGCAACCCGTTCGACGCTCTGTCCGTCAACGAACAGGTCGAGCCGTTCCTGGTAGAAGCTGATGAGCCCGCGGACGGCGGTGGCATCCTCGAGCGGGTCCTCGTAGCTCCAAGCGATGTTCGTCAGCGCAGTACCGCCGACGGCCGCGGTGTAGTGCGTGGCGTGACCCTTATAGGCGCAGGTGCTGGACAAGGTGCCCGGAGCGAGGTCGATGATGACGTCTTCCGGCGGGATGTAGTAGCGAACAAACGGAAACGCGCCTTCGAACAACATTCTCGTCAGGGTCGAGTCCGCGAGAACGTTTCCGCTGTGCTCGATGCGTACGGACCGTCCGCTGCGACGGACATCGATGCGATGGAACGGATCACGAGGGTGGCCGACGATCGCGTCGTCCTCTTCTCGCCAGGAGAAGGCGGCGAACTCCAGCAGGACATATCCGGCTAGATCGGGGTCAGCGAGTCGGAAGGCTGCCCCTTCGAGTCTTCCTGTGAGTGTCAAAACGGTCAGAACGTCACCGTTACAAGTGTGCACGGAGAAAGGATCCCTGGGAGTAAGCATCCGCGAGCGGTCCTCGTCGACGCCAGCGCCGTCATGCTCTGCCGGCGCCCACTCCAACGTGGCGCTGAAGTCCTTCTCGGGCACGGCGTAGGAGGGAACGATCCGCATCGGCTCCCACACCAGCATCGCGGCCGTAGTGTCCGCGACCGGCGCACCCTCAAGTTCCAGGCGGATTCGTTTCGGCGTCGGCTGGTAGCGCAAGCGGGACAGATCCTCCGCCATCCGATCCGCAAGTGAGAGTGCCATACCATCATCCTGCCGCGTTACACCGGACGTCGCCGTGATTCTGCGCCCGGCACTGATCGGAAATGCCGGTTCCGGTCGCCCGCGCTCGAGGTCGAATACGCGGTATCGCTCATCGGACCGATCCCGTGCGCTCCTCAGTTTGGCCGCACAGCGCATAGCGGCACGTATGCGCTCCCTGATCCGGCGGTAGGGGACGCTGACTACGCCTCGATGAAGGGGGCGAGTACCGTCGTCAATCGCGCCAGACGTCTATGGGGTGCGGCCGATGAACGCCAGCAGCTTGGTCTGGACGTCGGCGTCATCCCGGACGTTGACGCGCGGCCCGTACTGGCCGCTCTGGCGTAGCGCCTCGTCCATCGGCAGCATGCCCTCGAGCATCCCGGCGCACTTGTCAGGGTCCAGCGTCTCGTCCTGGCCGGTGGCTCGGGCAAGGTCCCAGCGATGTAGGAACACGTCGCTGATGTAGATCATGTCGATCGCCTGCCGGAGCGGCATCCGGCCGATGTGTGGGAAATCGTGCTCGCGGTCGGCGGTGTCCGCGTCGTCGAACAGTGCCTGCACGGCCTCGGTCTGGGTTCGCCAGGCGCCGACGGGGTCGTCGTCGACCGGCGGTCCCGGCGCCAGCGTGATCCCTACTGCTCCCTGGAGGAAGGCCGGGAACCACTCGACGAGGTGGCGGACGACGTCTCGGGCGACCCAGCCCTCAGGCGGCGCAGGCTTGTCCCACGACCCCGGAGCGGTGCCCTCCACGGCGGCTGTGAACGCACCGGCGATACGCCGGTGCTCTTCGGCCGAACTGCTCATCGGAGCTCGGCGACGAGGGCGTCGAGCTTGGCGTAGCCCTCGTCGACGCCGATCTCCATGCCGCTGGCCAGCCACTGGTCGCGGCCCTCGAAGCTGTCCACCAGCGACTGCGCGTGCAGCCGGGTGCGGCCGTCGCCGAGGTCCTCGAACCACAGCGTCTCGAGGGCGACGCCATCGGGCTGACCGTCGAACGTGAAGGTCTGCACGATGCGATCCTCACCGACCTCGTGGAAGCAACCGTGGAAGCCGTACTCCTCGCCTTTGCGCACGGCGACGTAGCGCCAGCGTCCGCCTGTGGTGGCGTCCCAGTCGAGGACCTTGGTCTCCATCCCGGCGGGACCAACCCAGCGGGCGAACAGCTCGGGATCGGTGTGGGCCCGCATCAGCTGCGCCGGGGTGGCGTCGAAGTCACGGGTGATGCGGATGATCGGCACCGTCTGGTCGGCCTCGATCGAGACCTGGTAGCGGCTGCTGGTGGCGTTCATGACGCTGCTCCTTGCTGTGGGTGTCGGGCTGGGGTGGGTTCTCCATTGCCTCGTATCTCGGCCAAGACGGCGTCCAGGCGCTCGAACCGCTCCTGGGCCCGCTGGCGGTAGAGTTCGATCCACTTCGTCATCAGGTCGAACACCTCCGCTTCGAGATGACACGGCCGCCGCTGGGCGTCCCTGCGCTGACTCACCAGGCCGGCGTCGGTCAGCACCTTGATGTGCTTGGACACCGCCTGGACGGAGACGTCGTAAGGATCGGCCAGCTCCCCGACAGTGGCGTCGCCCATGGCGAGGCGGGCCACCATGTCCCGCCTCGTCGTATCGGCGAGCGCGGCAAACACTCTGGACAGTTGGTCGTGGACCATGGACGATTTCCTAGCTCAACTGAATGGTCGAGTACAACGTACGCCATGGGTTCTGCCGTTGTCAACCACTTGGTTGAAGACCAAGCCCACTTCCGGCTCTCGGCCCGTTCAGTCCTGTGGCCGAGCGGGATTCGGCCGGCGATGAGCCACTCTGAGCATTGTTGGCCACAGCCCGTGGCGAGCCAGGCCATGTCGAGGCAGCGTAGAACCTCACGTCACCCTGACTTGGAGGTCCCGATGTCCGCTCCCGGTGTGTGATCGTCCTTCCCGAGCGCCCAATTTTCGACGAGGTCCGCCTGGCCGCCGCCGGCTTCCTGGCCCGCTACTCAGGTGGGACCAGGACCACCTACTCGGCCGACCTGCGCTACTTCCTGGCCTGGTGCGCCGACTGCCACCTGAACACCTTCGATGCCAAACGTGGGCACCTGGAGCTGTGGGCCCGGACGATGGAGCAGCGGGGACTGGCCCGCTGCACCATCGGACGGCGCATCTCGACCATCGCCGGGTATTACCGCTCCGCCGTGATCGACGGCATCATCGAGCACCCGCCGGCCGAGACGTACGCCGCCCCAAGATCGACACCGAGTCCACCACCTTGGGCCCCAACCGCACGGAGCTCGGCGCCTTCATCGCCCAAGGCCAAGCCGCCGACACCATGGACCACGCCCTGGCCTGCCTGCTCGGCCTGCTCGGGCTGCGGGTCAGCGAGGCGTGCAACATCGATATCGACCACCTCAGCACTGAACGAGGTCACCGCATCGTCCACGTGCTCGGCAAGGGATCCAAACTGGCCGTCATCCCACTGCCACCCAGGGTGGCCCGGGCCGTCGACCAGGCCACCGACGAGCGGACGGCCGGTCCCGTCCTGCTCACCCGCACCGGCCGCAGAATGAACCGCCCCGCCGCCACCCGCATCGTCCACCGCCTCGCCAACCGGGCCGGCGTCACGAAACACATCAGCCCCCACTCGCTCAGGCACAGCTTCATAACCGCCGCCCTCGACGCTGGGGTACCGGTCCGCGACGTCCCAATCGCGGCCCGTCACGCCGACCCCCGCACCACCACCCGCTACGACCGGGCCCGCAACAACCTCGACCGCCACGCCAGCGACATCGTCACCGCCTTCATCGCCCGGGCAAGCTGAGTTATCCACACGACGGCTCCCGGCAATCCCGGATGGGTCACACCGCATGGGCAGAGGGCTCAGACTCATGCACGACGGTCTCGCGTCGGCGGTCGGGTGCGCGCTCGGGCTGCGAGGCTGGCGACGGCTTCGAGTACCGCGCTTATCTTCGAATCAGCAGGCGCTCGGCCTCGGCGACGAGCTCGGCCACAATCTCCGCAGCAGTCTGCCGTGAGCGGACGGCGCCTACAGATTGGCCGGCATAGAGCGCACGGGCCTCGGCCGCACCGGTGTAATCGGCCGACGGCCAATCCGGACTCCACGACTGCGCGGGCCCGAGCCGCTTGCCCGCCTCGATTGAGGATCTGAGCACCCGGTGGGGGGCACCCGGCCACCCGTCTCCGAACGCTGTCGTCACGATGGTG
>JBBQWW010000151.1:0-4464 GCA_038210245.1 Acidimicrobiales bacterium | reverse complement strand
AGCTCGGGCCGGTACCGGCTCACCCCTGGAGCCCGGACCACCACGTCGATCTCCGACCAGGGCACCTCGGCGGGGCCGGTGACCGGCCGGGCCCCGTCGGACTGGTCCCCGAGGCGGGACGCCGCCGCCTCAGGCCGGTCGTCCACCAGCCACGGGTCGACATGGCGGTCGCGGAGGAGGCGCACCATGGCCAGTCCCTCGGTGCCCATCCCCCACAGCGCCACCCGCCGGGCACACAGCTCCTCGAGGGTCATGCCCCCTCGTCCATGAGCCGACGAACAGCGGCCACCACGTCGGACCCGAGCCGGCCACGGGATCCGGTGGCACCGGTCCCGGTCTCGTCAGCGTCGGACGTCTCGGTCGGCGTCAACAGGGCCCGCACGTCCTCGTCGTCGACCAAGGCGCGTGCGTGGCCGCCCAGGGCCGCCACGACCGGTGAGTCCTTCCATTCGGGCCGGAACGAGAGCATGCGCATGGCGGCAGCCGACTCACGACGCTCCCCCACGCACTCAAACGGCTTGTCGTCGTCACTCATCAAGTGAGCGAACCCGTCAATCTGATCGGGATCGGTGAACAGGTCGCGCCCGATGATGGTCGCCAGTGCCTCCCGGCTCAGGAACGGCGCCAGCATCAGTCCGACGAAGCGGCATTTTGGGCAGTGCCCACACCACCGGTCGCCCACCGCCGCCGACTGGCGGAAGGCCGAGTTACAGCTGCAGAACGTGCCGTGGTATCCGGTCAGACGGGCGAAGGTACGGGCGATGGCCAGCTCCGAGTAGGGGCGAAGGGCCGACCCGTAGGCCACCCCGGGATCGATGGCGGAGGTGACGAGTCCGGACAGCAGGCCCTCGAACTCGAGGCTCTTGGAGTACTGGTGGTTGACGGGCACTCCATCCACCTGGGTAGTCTCCTCGCTGGCCGACCGCTCCACGGCCATGGCGATGGCGTCGTAGCCGTACAGGAAGCTGCCAACCACGGCGATCAGCGAGACGATGGCGGTGATGGGGACGTGTCCATTGAGGGCACCCGAATCGTTGAGGGCGACCAGGCCCGGGTCGAGCCGCCGACGCACCACGATGAGGTCGAGCCCGGTCTGGCCGGCCAGGTCGACCACCAGAGGATGTGGATTGACGGCGAACAGCCGAGGGCGGAGGTCCTTGACCGCTTCGATGAGGACCATCGAGTCCTTCCCACCGCCGATGGGCACCACCAGGCCTCCCGGTCTGCGCACACCCGTGGCCACCGGCCACCGGGTACGTCCGGGGCCGGGACGGATCCGCACCGGCCGTGGCACGGGCAGTCGGTTGGCCACGGCGAACTCGCGGAGACCGTCGTCGTAGAGGTGTCGGTGGAACTCTTGCTCGGCTGGAGCCAGCCCATCGGCCTCGACCACCACTTCCAGAGGCGCGGCCGTCTTGTAATAGCTGGTCCCGGCGGCGATGTGGAGGTGGAGCAGCGCCCGGTCCAGCCCGGGGCCGTCGAGAACAGGTCCTGCCGCGAACGGCGTTTCGTAAGTGATGGTCTCGACGAACGTCGGACCATCGTCGAGGGCGTAGTGCAGCGAGACGGTGCCCGAGGACCGATCGAAGGTGCGGCCCTTCACCCGAAAGACGCCGAAGGAGGCCGGATCGAACCGTTTCGGGGCGGGCATGACCCGGCCAGCGTAGTGGTCAGGCACCCTCCGGCGGCCTCTGGGCCGATGAGGGCAGACGGCGGAGGTGCTGCACGATGGCCAGGGACGATCCGGTCGACTGGACCACCCACACCTCGCCCTTCTGCAGTCGGAAGGCCTTCCGATCAGGGGATTTCGGATCAGGAACCAGTACCTCGAGCAAGTCGGTGGCCACGTCCCCGTGCGTGCACAGGACGGCCGACTCACCCCCCATGGTGGCCAGCAGCCGGACGGCATCACTGCCGTGTCCCTCCGCCAACTCGTCGACGGACTCCACCGGCAGTTCGAGGGCCTCGGCCAGGGGCTGCACCGTGGCACAGCACCGCACGAAGGGGCTGGACAGGATCCGCTGGGGACGGAATTCGCTGAGTAGCGGCACCAGTTCGAGCGCGCGGGCCTTGCCACGCGGGGACAGCGGCCGAAGGCGATCATCGCCCCGGTAGGCGCTCCGTCGTCCGGCGTGGGCGTGGCGAACTACCAAGAGCGGCATGCTCATGATGCTGGCAGATCAGCCGGCCGGTGAGGATGATGCCCGGACCGAACGACCCGGCCCGGTCGGGGCGACCGATGGGCGCTCAGAGGGCCACCCCCGGGACATCGAGACCGGGGTCGGTCGGAAAGGGGAACGTGTCCAGGTCACGGGCCCGGCGGGCCAACGAATGGTACCTACGCTCAGCGAAGCACCAGCGGCCCGACCGGAATGCATAGCGATCGTGGTAGAGGCCGTAGATGGTGGTCCACCGACCCGTGGACCGATCGTGGCGCACCTCACTCATGAACAGTCGGCTCACGGCGTGGCCGGAACTGGCACCGTCGGGGAAGGCGATGTGGGCGTTGAGGATGACGAACTCGAAGAACTCGAACTGCTCGATGGCGTTATCGATGAACCGGGCCACCTCCGGTCCGCCGGTCAGCACCATGGCCTGGTCGGCCCGGAGGTCGAGCGTCACGGTGGCCTCGGGGAGGAAGAGGTGCACCATCTCATCCCAGGCCCGCCGGTTGACCACATCGGCGTAGGCGTGTTGCAGGCGACGCACGCCCGTGTCATGTACTGCCTCGGCCAGCAGCTCGTCATCGATCATCCAGGGAACGCTACCGCTCCGGGTGGTTCAGTCCCGAAGCCGACTGGCGCTACGCCCCACCGGCAGGTGCGACAGGGCCACTGGGAGCGTAGGGTCGTCCGGCGACCACCGGACGGGTGATGGTGGCGTCATTGAATGACGGAGGTAGCTGTGGAGTACACGAATCTCGGGAAGACCGGCCTTCGGGTGTCGCGAGTGTGCCTAGGGATGATGAGCTTCGGGAACGACAGCGATCGTCCCTGGGTGCTGGACGAGGACCAGGCGGAACCCATCGTGCGGGCCGCCGTCGAAGGGGGCATCACCTTCTTCGATACGGCGGACACCTACTCCGGTGGAGCCAGCGAGGTGGCGACCGGTCGGCTACTCCCCCGGTACCTCAGCCGAGAGGAGATGGTGGTGGCCACCAAGGTCTACATGCCCGTCTCCCCGGGCGAGAACGGCGGGGGCCTGTCGCGCAAGCACATCATGGCCGGGATTGACGCATCGCTCTCGCGCCTCGGGCTGGAGTACGTGGACCTGTACCAAATCCACCGGTGGGATCCCCGCACCCCCATCGAGGAAACCATGGAGGCCCTGCACGACGTGGTGCGGTCAGGAAAGGCGCGCTATCTCGGCGCCAGCAGCATGTTCGCCTGGCAGTTAGCCGAGGCCCAACGTGTTGCCGATCTCAACCACTGGACCCGGTTCGTCTCCATGCAACCCCACTACAACCTGATCTACCGCGAGGAGGAGCGCGAGATGATCCCCCAGTGCATCCACCAGGGGGTGGGGATCATCCCCTGGAGTCCACTGGCACGCGGGGTGCTGGCCGGGAACCGGGGGCGGGACGGTGAACGACGCACCACCCGCTCGGACACCGACGGCTTCACGGACTACCTCTACAGCCAGCCCACGGACTTCGACGTAGTGGAACGGGTAGCCGAGGTGGCCGCCGCCCGCCATGTGCCCGCCGCCCAGGTGGCCCTGGCCTGGCTTCTGGCCAAGCCGGGGGTCACTGCACCGATCGTCGGCGCCACCAAGCCGATCCACCTGGCCGATGCTCTGGCCGCTGAGCAACTCACCTTGAACGACGATGAGATCGCGCTCCTCGAGGAGCCGTACGTTCCGCATCCGGTCCTCGGCCACTTCTGACCGCCACCGGTAAGGCCGGGCGCGCCAAAGGGACCCGGCTGGGTCGTTTCCCGAGAGTTCCGAGATCTGTCCGGTCTGTCCTGTGGCCCCGTCCCTCACTCTCGCTGGGGTGGGGGCCGCTCATCAGGAGGCCGCCGGGACCACTCGGCGGGTGGGTGCGTCCCGTGGCGCTGCTCGGTCCAGTAGTACCAACGGTTGTGGAAACCGCAGAGCAGGCGACCGTTGGCCTGGGTGGTCGGTCCCCCCTGCGTGTAGGGCGTGATGTGGTCGATCTGGCAGTACCTGGCCGGTCGGTCACACAAGGGGTGGACGCACTGTCGGTCCCGGATCTCGATGGCCCGTCGGGTGGCCCCGGTGAAGACCCGGTCGGTGGGGCTGCACTCCACTCGGTCAGGACTCTCCCTCACGGCCCGTTCAAAGCAGCCGGCCGTGACCCGTTGGAGTCGGACGGCGTGGCTGATGGTCACCGGCCCCCCGGGGGGATGGGTGACCCGCACGATGTCGGCCCCGTCCAGCCAGGAGAGGGCTTCGACCGGGGGAAGGGGTGGGCCCCCCTCCAACTCGCAGAGGGCACCGTGG
>JBBQWW010000150.1:0-4572 GCA_038210245.1 Acidimicrobiales bacterium | reverse complement strand
CTGGCCGAGTCGGTGACCAAGCAGACCGTGGTGGCCGACCCCCTCATCATCAAGCACCCGACCGCCACCGCCGACGCCCTGGCCTCGGTGCTCGGGCTGTCCAACGCCAAGCTCCGGGCCCAGCTCACCGAGCATTCGGGGTTCGTCTACCTGGCCCACCGGGTCGATGACGGGGTGGCCACCAAGATAACCTCCCTGAACTTGACCGGGATCAACCTGATCCCGGAGCCCCAGCGCGTCCAGCCCGACGGTCAGCTGGCCCTCCCGGTAGTGGGCACGGTGAACTGGAACGGGGACGGAGCCTCCGGTCTCGAGTACCAGTATCAGGCCCTGCTGGCCGGCAAGGCGGGGACCAAGAGCCTCTTGCAGGCCCCCGACGGCGTGGCCATCCCCGGCTCCGGCAAGGCATCGGTGGCGGCCCAGCCCGGCACCGGGGTGGAGCTGACCATCGACGAGTCGGTGCAGTACGTGACCGAGCAGGCGCTGGCCGCAGAGATCTCCGCCTCGCACGCCTACAGCGGGACGGCGGTGATCATGGACGTGAAGACCGGGGACGTCCTGGCCATGGCTGATCTGCAGGCCACCTCGGGCTCGGCCACCACCGGAGCCGGTCCCACCCCGAGCGCGGCGGTGACAGTGGCCGACTCCAACAGCGCCGCCGGCCAGTCGACGTCGGGACCCACGCTGGTGTCCCGGGCCGACACCCTGCCCCTCGGCGTGGAGGAGGCACCCTCCAACACAGCAGTGACCCAGGTGTACGAGCCCGGTTCGGTGTTCAAACTGGTGACCTTCTCGGCCGCGCTGGCTGCCGGGGTCACCCACCCGAACCAGCCCATCGAGGTCCCCGCTTCGCTGCCCATGGGCACCTACACGTTCCATGACGCCGAGGCCCACGGTACCGAGCACCTCACGGCCAGCGGCATCCTGGCCCAGTCCTCCAACATCGGCACCATCGAGGTGGCCCAGGCGCTGGGCAAAAACCGGCTGTTGGCCCAGATCAGCAATCTGGGCTTCGGCAAGCCCACCGGCCTTCACTTTCCGGGCGAATCCCAGGGTCTGGTGCCGGGGAGCTCGTCGTGGACGGACACGTCCATCGGATCCACCCCGATCGGCCAGGACGACGCCGTGACCGCCCAGCAGATCCTCGACGCCTACAACGCCGTGGCCAACGGCGGGATGTTCATCGCCCCCCGGCTGGTCCGGGCCACTGTCACGCCGGCCGGTGGGGTGGAGGCGGCCGCAGCCTCACCGGCCCACCGGGTCGTGGACCCCGCCACCAACGCCCAGCTGGTCCAGATGCTCGAAGGGGTGGTCTCCACCGGCACCGGCACCAGCGCCGCCATCGACGGGTACACGGTGGCAGGCAAGACCGGCACCGCCCAGATCCCCGACCCCAACCACCTCGGCTACATCACCGGCGCCTACGTGGGGTCGTTCGCCGGATTTGCACCGGCAGAGAACCCCGTTCTCTCGGCCGTGGTCGTCCTCGACCATCCCACACCCATCTACGGTGGTGCGGTGGCCGCCCCGGTGTTCTCGACGATCATGGCCTACGCCCTCCACCACTACGGCATCCCCACCACCGCCGCTGCCACCACCTCGGCTTCGAACTCGGCGGTGGGTGGCACCGGTACCATCTCGGTGCCGACCGGAGCGACCACGGAAGGGCCCTAGGTGGGCCTCCGCTGGTTACTTCGTTACCGTTCCGCCCCTCGACACCCCTGGACCACATCCCCGTGCAGATGACCACGTTGCTCCCTTCTATCGACGCGCTCGAAGTGCAGGGGGACCCGAACTCGACCAACGTCCGCTCGGTCGAGTTCGACAGTCGGCGGGTGGGAGAGGGCTCCCTGTTCTGCTGTGTGCCCGGAGCTCACACCGACGGCCACCTTCATGCCGCCGACGCCGTGGGTCGCGGGGCCTCGGCACTCCTGTGTGAGCGGATCCTCGATCTCGACGTGACCCAGGCCCGGGTGGCCACCGGCCAGTTGCGTCCGGCCATGGCCGCCCTGTCCTCGGCCTTCTACGGCCATCCGTGGCGGCACCTGCGCATGGTCGGCGTCACCGGAACCAACGGCAAGACCACCGTGACCCACCTGGTCCGGGCGGTTCTCGACCATGCCGGTTTCAGTACCGGGGTGATTGGGACCCTGGCTGGGGAGCGCACCACCCCCGAGTCTCCCGACCTCCAGCGCCGGCTGGCCGAGTTCCGCCGGGACGGCCGGGACGCCGTGGCCATGGAGGTCTCCTCCCACGCCATGACCCAGCACCGGGTCGACGCCATCGAGTTCGATGTGGTGGCGTTCACCAACCTGAGCCGTGACCATCTGGACCACCACGGCTCCATGGAGGAGTACTTCCTGGCCAAATCCGGTCTGTTCCGGTCCGGTCGGGCCCGGATGGCCGTGGTGGACGTGGACGATCCCTGGGGTCGCCGACTGGCTGCGGAGATGGACGGGCCCTCGCTGGTCCGGGTTAGCCGGGACCAGGCCACCGAGGTGGCCACCGCCGTCGGGAGCACGTCGTTCCGCTGGCGGGGTCGACAGGTGGCCCTCCCTCTCACTGGACGCTTCAACGTGGACAACGCCCTGGTGGCCGCCTCGGTGGCCACCAGCCTCGGAGTGGACGAGGACCAGGTGGTGGCGGGTCTGGCTGGCGCCGGACCAGTTCCGGGCCGGATGGAGGTGGTCTCCGAAGGAGGTCCGATCCCTGTTCTCGTGGACTACGCCCACACCCCGGCCGGCCTGGAGGCGGCCCTTACTGCGGCCAGAAGCCTGGTGGGCCAGGGCCGGCTGATCTGCCTGTTCGGGTGCGGAGGCGATCGCGACCGGGGCAAGCGCCCGGAGATGGGTGCGGTGTCGTCCCGGCTGGCCGACGTGGTCGTCCTCACCTCCGACAATCCCCGGTCCGAGGATCCCCTGGTCATCATCGGTGAGATCCGAGCCGGTCTCGCTGACGGCCTCGATGTCCAGATCGAGCCGGACCGGGCGGAGGCCATCCGGCTCGCCATCGGGCTGGCCAGGCCCGGTGACGTCGTACTGCTGGCCGGTAAGGGCCACGAGGTGACCCAGACCGCCGGCGGAAAGACCTGGCCGTTCGACGACCGGGCCGAGGCCCGCCTGGCCCTCGCCGGTCGCTCCGGGGGTACCCCCGGATGATCTCCCTGATGACCTCGGGTGGGGTGGCCCTGTGGGTGGCGGTGCTGTCCACGCCGGTCCTGATCCGGTGGCTGATCAAGAACAACATCGGCCAGCAGATCCGCGAGGACGGTCCCCAGGTCCACATCGCGAAGGCCGGTACCCCCACCATGGGCGGCATCGGGATCGTGGCCGCCGTGGTCATCGGCTACCTCACTGCCCACCTCGTTCCCGGGGTCCACTTCTCGCCCTCGGGCACGCTGATCATGATGGCCATGCTGGGTGCGGCCTCGATCGGCTTCGCCGACGACTGGATCAAGGTGCGGCACCGGCGGAGCCTCGGTCTCAACAAGCGGGCCAAGTTCGGGGCCCAGATCGGCCTGGGCCTCCTCTTCTCGCTGCTGGCCGTGTACTGGGCCCACGCCGCCACCACGCTGTCGTTCACCCGCTATGACTCCATCGGGCTACATATGGGCACCACCCTGTGGGTGGTGTGGGCCACGGTGATCATCGCCGCAGCCGCCAACGCCGTGAACCTGACGGACGGCCTGGACGGTCTGGCTGCGGGGTCCTCCACGTTCTGCTTCGCCTGCCTGGCCATCATCGGCTACTGGCAGTACCGGCACTTTGCCATCTACCACGTGCCGGACGCCCTCGACCTGGCCCTGGCCTCGGTGGCCCTAGCCGGGGCCTGCCTGGGCTTCCTGTGGTGGAACGCCGCTCCGGCCAAGATCTTCATGGGGGACACCGGGTCACTGTCCATCGGATCCGGGCTCGCCGCCCTCTGCCTCCTCATGAACCTGGACCTGCTGTTGGTGGTCATCGGGGGCCTGTACGTGATCATCACGCTCTCGGTGGTGATCCAGGTGATCAGCTTCCGGGTGTTCCACCGGCGGGTGTTCCGCATGGCTCCCCTGCATCACCACTTCGAGCTGATGGGGTGGCCGGAGACCACGGTGATCGTCCGGTTCTGGATCCTGGCCGGGCTGTTCGCCGCCCTGGGCCTCGGCATCTTCTACGGGGACTTCCTCTCGGTGGGGAAGGTGTGATGGCCGCTCCGCGCCCGGCCTGCCCGACCCGGGCGGCGAGGTTCCACCACCCCGTGCCCCTGGTGGTGGAGGCTAGAGGGATGTGTCGGATCACCCTCGGAGTACCTGGGCCCGTCGCCGTCCATCCACCGACCCCAGGAGTGCACCGTGGCTGATCGAACCACCATCCCCCGGGCGTCGACCCGCCGACGTCGTCCTGCGGCCCCAACGGGCGGCGGCGCTGCCGTCGGGGAAGCCACCCCTGCGAACAGGTTCCCGTCCATCCGTCCCACCGGACGCACCTCGGGGGTGACCCTTCCGACCCGACTGCGCCGTTCGACCGCCCCCGCCGCCGCCGTCGCTTCACCGCCACTGACGCCCGTCGGGGACCGATCGCCGGGCTGTGG
>JBBQWW010000149.1:0-4585 GCA_038210245.1 Acidimicrobiales bacterium | reverse complement strand
GTCGACCTCGACGGGGTGGTGTGGCTCACCGGTGAGCCCATTGGCCCCGTCGACCGGGCGGTGGCCGCACTCCGTGCCCAGGGGATCCGCGTCGTCTTCGCCACCAACAACTCGGCTCCCACCACCACCGAGCTCCTCGGTCGGCTCGACCGGATCGGCATCGGATCGTCCGGCGACGACCTGGCCACCTCGGCCGGTGCGGTGGCCTCGCTCCTCCGACCGGGACAGCGGGTCCGGGTCCTGGCCGAGGGCGGGGTCATCGAGAGCCTGGCCGCCCAGGGCGTGGAGACGCTGGAAGGCGGGGAACCGGGAGCAGCGGAAGCGGCCGTGGTCGGATGGAGTCGGGCCTTCGACTTCACCGCACTGGCGGGCATCGCCAACGCGGCCCGGGAGTCGGGCCGGCTACTGGCCACCAACGAGGACCCCACCCACCCAACGCCCGAAGGCCTGATGCCCGGATCAGGGGCGTTGCTGGCCGCGGTGGCCACGGCTTCCGGGGTCACTCCAGAGGTCGCCGGCAAGCCCCACGCGGCCATGGTCCGACTCCTTCAGGAGCGCTTCGGCGTCGCCGAGCCGGGCACCTCGGCGGTGATGGTGGGCGACCAGCCCCGGACCGATGGACGGCTGGCCGAACGGCTGGGCGTGCCCTTCGGCCTGGTCGACTCGGGGGTCACCCCGGCCGGCGCCCGGGAGTTCGACGTGCCGGTGGCCATGCGGGCTCCCGACTTCGTCTCGCTGGTGCGGGCCTGCCTGGGGCCCGAGGCCCTGTAGAAGTGCTTGCTGGCAGCAAGCACTCCAGGTAGGGTGGACAAATGGACGCAAAAGACGGTTTCCAGAAGTACCTCGACGCCGGGATCGCCTTCACCAATCTGACCCGGGCCAAGGCCGAGGAGCTGGTGGCTGAGCTGGTCAAGAACGGGGAGTTCCAGAGCGGTGACGCCCGGGCTCGGGTGGACGAACTCCTGGAGCGCAGCCGCAAGGGCCGAGAGGCCTTCACCGACCAGGTCCGCAAGGAGGTCGCCCACCAGCTCGAGAGCGTGGGCATCACCTCACTGGAGGATCTGGCCCAGCAGGTGGCCTCCCTCATCGGTCGGACGGCAGAGGCCGGTCGGGCGGCCACGTCGGGGGCCAAGGCCGCCACCAAGAAGGCGCCGGCCAAGAAGGCAGCAGCGAAGAAGGCGTCGGGCGCGAAGACAGCACCGAAGAAGGCGGCAGCCAAGAAGGCGCCGGCCACCAAGGCAGCACCGAAGAAGGCGGCAGCCAAGAAGGCGGCAGCCAAGAAGGCGCCGGCCAAGAAGGCCGCCACCGCAGCAGCACCAGCCGCCGGCGCCCCGTCTTCCGGGTCGTCCGACTGAGCAACTCCCCTCGACGTCGACTGGATCGCGCCCTGGTCGAGCGGGGCCTGGTCACGACGCGCCCCCAGGCCGTGGCCCGCATCGAGCAGGGACAGGTGCTGGTGTCGGGCTCGGTCGCCGACAAAGCGTCCCGAATGGTCTCGCCGGCCGAGCCCATCACGCTGCTCGGCCCATCACCCCGCTACGTGAGCCGAGGCGGCGACAAACTCGACGCCGCCCTGGAGCGGTTCGACATCGAGGTCACCGGCGCCCGGGCCCTCGATGCCGGCGCCTCGACCGGTGGGTTCACCGACTGCCTCCTCCAGGCCGGCGCGGCCACGGTGGTGGCAGTCGACGTGGGCCGGGGCCAACTCCATCCCCGGCTGCGGGGCGACCCCCGGGTGGATAGCCGCGAGCGCCTCGACATCCGCCAGGTCACCCTCGACACCGTCGGAGGGGTCGCGGTGGACCTGGTGACCGCCGACCTCTCGTTCATCTCCGTCACCCGGGCCGTGCCGGTGCTGGTCGGTCCGGCGGTGGCCCCGGGCTCGCCCCTGGTGATCCTGGTCAAGCCCCAGTTCGAGGCCGGACGGGCGGAGGCGTCGCGCGGGCGGGGGATCATCCGCGACCCCGACATCCATCGGAGGACCCTCACCGAGGTGGTCGAGGCGCTGACCGCATCCGGAGCGGACATCATGGGGATGATGCCTTCCCCCATCACCGGCTCTGCCGGCAATCTCGAATTTCTGGTCCACGCCATCACCCCGTCGTCGGCTCCGGGCGCATCAAGCCCCGGACGGACCGGTGGGTCCCTCTCCACCCTGGTCGACGGGACGGTCACCGAGGCTCACGCTCGAAACGAGCCAGGATAGGGGTCATGGCTGTCATCGCCTTCTACACCAACCCGCACCGACCCGAGGCCACGGCCCTGGCCGAACGGGCCTCGGCCTGGCTGACCGGGCTGGGCCATCAGGCCGTCCCAGCCCTGCAGGCCGACGGCTCGGCCTCGGCCGACGGCGCCGATCTGCTGGTCAGCCTGGGCGGGGACGGAACCTTGCTGCGGTCGGTGGAGACCGCCCTGAGCGGGGGGATCCCAGTGCTGGGGGTCAACATCGGCCGCCTGGGCTACCTGACCCCGGTGGAGCCGGCCGGTCTCGAGGAGGCACTGGCCGCCTTTCTGTCCGGGACCCACCAGGTCGAGGAGCGGATGACCCTGTCGGTCACCGTGCGCCGCCCCGACGGCACCACGGTCGCCCATCGCACCGCGCTCAACGAGGCCACGGTGGAGAAGACGGTGCCGGGACACACCGTGCGCATCGCCACCTTCATCGACGACCGTCCCTTCGTCACCTACGCCGCCGACGGGCTGCTGGTGTCCACGCCGACCGGCTCCACCGCCTACAACCTCTCAGCGCGGGGCCCGGTGCTCTCCCCACGGCTGCGGGCCATCGTGGTCACCCCGGTCTCGCCCCACATGCTCTTCGACCGACCCCTCGTCCTCGACCCCTCCGAACGGCTCCGGCTGGACGTGAAGGAGCCCCGCTCGGCTGTGCTGGTGGTGGACGGGGTCACTGTCGCCACCCTCGAGCCCGGGGATTCGGTGGAGTGCCGCGAAGGCGACCATCCAGCCCGGTTGGTGACCTTCCAATCGACCGATTTCCACTCCATCCTCCGGGCCAAGTTCCACCTCGCCGATCGCTGAGGGGGCGGACGCCATGGGACCCCAGTTGGTCGAGCTCCGGGTACGCAACCTGGGGGTGATCGACGACCTCACCGTGGCCCTGGGCCCGGGCATGACCGCGCTGACCGGCGAGACCGGGGCCGGGAAGACGCTGCTGGTGGAGGCCCTCAGCCTCCTGCTCGGCGCACGGGCCGACTCCTCGGTGGTCCGGGCCGGTACCGACGAGGCCGTGGTCGAGGGCCGCTTCGTGGTCCCGGCCGGTCACCAGACGGTGGCCCCGCATCCCGTCGACAGGCCGGACGGTGGTGGTGGCCCCGGGGACGACGGGCCCGGCGAGGTCACCCTGGCCCGCGCCGTGCCCCGGAGCGGCCGCTCCCGGGCGTGGGTCGACGGCCGCATGGCCACCGTCGGGACGTTGGCCGAAGTGGCGGCCGGGCTGATCGAGCTGCACGGACAGCACCAGCACCAGTCGCTGGTCCACACCGACGCCCAACGCCGGGCCCTCGACGTCTTCGGGCAGATCGACCTTACGGCCTGGTCGGCGGCCCGCCTGCGGCTGCGCCGCCTCACCGGGGAGTCCGACACCCTGGGCGGTGACGCCCGGGCCCGGGCCCGCGAGGTAGACCTCCTCCGCTATCAAATCGGCGAGATCGACGGGGCGGCCATCGAGGACGGGGACGAGGACGCCCGCCTGGAGGCGGACGAGGAGCGGCTGGCCGCCGCCGCCGCCCATCGTGAAGCCGCCGCCGATGCCCTGGCGGCCGTGTCCGGGGGTGAGGGGACCAGCGCCATCGACCGCCTGGCCGAGGCGGCTGGATCCCTTGAGGGCCGGCCACCGCTGGCCGGACTGGACGGCCGGGTCCGGTCGGCCATGGCCGAGTTGGGTGACCTGGCCTCCGAGCTCCGGTCCGTGGTCGAGACCTGGGAGGACGACCCCGAGCGGCTGGAGGCGGTCCGCGCCCGCCGCCAGCAGCTCCACCAGCTCCGAAGGAAGTACGGCGACACGCTGGTCGACGTGCTGGCCTTCGCTGCCGAGGCCCGGTCCCTCCTGGCCACGGCCGAGCACGAGGAGCTTCGGGCCCAAGCCCTCGACGCCGAGATCGAGTCGGCCCGAGCCGAGCTGGCCGAGCGCGACGCCGAGGTGGCTGCGGCCCGCCGGGCGGCCGCCCCCCAGCTGGCCGAGCGCATCCGGTCCACCCTGCACGACCTGGCCATGCCCTCGGCCCGGTTCGAGATCGCCGTCGAAGGGGACGGCCCGGCCGATCATGTCCAGTTCCAACTGGGGGCCAACCCGGGGGAGCCCCTGCTGCCGGTGGCCTCGTCAGCCTCCGGCGGGGAGTTGGCCCGGACCATGTTGGCCATCCGTCTGGCCATCACCGAGGCCCCCGGAGTCATGGTGTTCGACGAGGTGGATGCCGGAGTGGGTGGGGAGGCGGCCATCGCCGTCGGGTCGGCCCTGGCCCGCCTGTCCGGTCACGGCCAGGTGCTGGTGGTGACCCACCTGGCGCAGGTGGCGGCGCTGGCCGACCACCAGATCGAGGTCCGCAAGGCCGAACGGGCCGGCCGTACC
>JBBQWW010000148.1:0-4624 GCA_038210245.1 Acidimicrobiales bacterium | reverse complement strand
CGTCCGTCCGACCGGTTGGTGTGAGACTCCAGCACGAGCGTGGTCGACAGATCGTGTTGCAAGGCACTTGGCCCGTCACCCTCGGAGTCAGACCACGCTCGCCTGAAGCCAGCCTGCATCATGTGTGTCACCCTCCCTGGTAGAGGCGGTGCGGGGCTCCGGCGCGCTTCCTGGCAACGGGCCGACGTTTCGATCCGGGGAGGTGCCGGATCAGAGGCTGCCCCGGGGAGCGACCCACTCGTGTTCAGCGCCGCCGACGGCCCCGACCCGTTCGAAGTCGGCGTCATAGTGCAGGACGACGAGTCCGGCCGACCGGGCGGCCGCCGAGATGATCAGGTCGGGGATGGCCAACCGGTGCTGTCCGCGCTTGGCCAACTCGTGTTGGAGGTAAATGGCGAGGTCGAGCACCTCTGGCGTGATCGGGGCGCTGTCGAGGCTGCGACGCTCCAGGAGCACCGCCTCGTAGTCGGCAAGCCTCCGGCTGGAGAACAGCACCTCCAGGTCGACGATGGCACAGGTGGCGATCAGGCCGTCCTCCAGGAGCGGTCGGAGTCGTGCCTCGACGACCGGATGGGGAAAGCGGGCGAGCGCGCTCTTGTCGGCCAGATACCGCGCGTTCAGCGCCACGCGCCGGACATCACCGAGGGGTCATCCAGGTCGAGTCCGGCCATCGCCTCCAGACGGTCGGCATGGCTGCGACGGCGAGCAGCCAACACCACCGATTCGAGGGAGCGGTTGACGGCCTCCTTCATCGTCGACGCCCCGAGGATGGTTGTGGCCTCGGCGAGGAGGTCGTTGTCGATGTCGACCAGGTGCTTGCTCATGGGTCCAGTATATCCCCTGAGTATCAGTGCGGATATATGCAACCGGTGCTCACGCTCCGGCGGAGTGGGCGGGAGTGCCGAGCAACTTCGGGGGTCGGGAGCCGCATCGCTGCCGGCATGGTCTGAGGCATGAGCTCACATCCCGAAGCCGTAGTCACGGTCGTTGGCGATGCTGCGACTGTCGTCTCGGTCCCAGCTGAAGGGGACGACCGGAGCCGGGGCCGGTCTGGGGTTCAGCTCTCCTTCGACCGTCCAGCGTTGATAGTCGTTCTCGTGCTTGACCGCCCAGAGCTTCGCATCCGATTCGGCCATCTGGGCGGGTGCCTCGGGGTGGTCGTCCATCCACCGCTCCCGTTCGGAGACCTCGTGGCTGATCTCCCCGACCTTCTGGGTGGCTCGATCCAAGGCCTCGGTCAGCTTCCGTTCCTCAGGGCGGAACAGCTTCTCCAATCGGTCTTCTGCTACCTGGACCCGTTCGTTGTCGGCTGGGGCGGCGCGACGGCCGATCTTGCGGATGGCTCTCGAATAGTCCTTGTTGGCAGCCATCCGCTCGTGCTGGAAGGCGTCCTGTCTGGCGGAGAGCAGTTCGGCAGCAGCCCGGCCCAGCTCGCCGTCTGAACGCAACCCGTGCTCCTCCTGCAGCGAGTCCAGATTCCATCTGGCTGACCTCAGGTCGGATTCGGCTTGCCGGAGCTGGGAGGTGAGGGTCTTCGGGATGGCGGCGGCCAGGGCGTCCCGTTCCGCCTGCAGTGCTTGCTGTCTCAGGGATGCGATCTCTGCCGACGGGACCCGAGGCGCGTCTGAGCCCACCGATCCGGTGTCGATGGCCCACTTCCAACGTCGTTCGGTCTCCCAGTTGCGACAGAGGTCCTCGCGGGCCTGGTCGAGGTCGTCAGCGGCCAGGTAGACGTGGGTCTGCTCTCGGGCCCTGCTCATGGCCACGTAGGCCAGCTCCCGCCCTCCCCCGTCCTCAAAGACATGGGCGATGTCGTGGGTGGCTCCCTGGCTCCGATGCACCGTGGTGGCATAGCCGTGGGCCAGCTGGGACGCTCCGATTGCCTCCTGTTCGAACCAGTACCGCCTGCCGTCCTCCACCTCGATGGCGATGCGCACTTCCTCAAGGTCGACCGCCGTCACCACGCCCCGCTCGGAGGTGACCACCTGTCCCCCTGCTGCCGGAGCCAGGGTGACGATCCGATCGCCGACCGCATAGTGGGTACCCCCGGGGGCCACCAGCTCGGGCCCGGTGAGTCGTCCCTCGGCTGCCATGCGTTCCCGGGCCAGGCGGTTGAGCTCGGCCACGTTGGCCCGCCTCCAGGCGAACATGGCGGCGTCCTTGCCGGAAAGGGTGTCTTCGGCCCACTGGTCGACCAGCGTGTTGAGTGTTTCGTTGCGGGTTCGCTCGGTGACGACTCGTCCGTGGTCGAGGTAGAACCCGACGGCCCGGGCGACGTTGCCGGCCCGCAGCTCGGCCAGGGCCTCCCGTTCGGCCTCGGTGCGCTGTCGGACGTTCTGGTCGAGGGTGTGCACGATCCCGCCGTGGCGTTCGACCAGGGCCCCCATGGCCCCACCGACCGACACGGCACCGAGTTGGCGGTCGTCACCGACCATGACCACCTTGGATCCGGCCAGCCGGGCCTGGTCGAGCAGGAAGGAGACATCCCGATCCCCAGCCATCCCTGCCTCGTCCAGCACCAGGACGTGATGGGGCGTGAGACGCATCCGGTCGTGCTCGAGCCTCCAGCGCAGGGAGGCGATCGTCTGAGACTCGGACAGTCCTGCCTCCTTACCCAATGTCCGCGCCGCCTGTCCGGAGGTCGAGGTGCCCACCACGGTGAAGCCGCCCGTCTCGAAGGCATCCCGGACAGCGGCCATGACCGTCGTCTTGCCCGACCCGGCCACTCCTTCGACCAGCTCCACCCCCCGGCCCGAGGTGGCGATGCCCAACACCGCCGCCAGCTGGCCGGGGGTCAGTTGCGACCCCAGGTCAGCGCTCTGGCGGCCCACCGCACCAGCTGCCACCTCGGGGGTGACCCTGGCCGCCTCCCGGTTCTCCACGCCCCGCTCCACCGCCTGTTCGATGGCCAGCTCGGTGGCGATGACGTGGGCTGTGCCATAGGCCTGCTCGGAAGCTCTCGGGACACCGACCAGGGGGATGGCGTCGGGATCACGCAGGACGCGCGTCGTTACTTTGTCCAACTCGGTCACCGGCAGTCCGAAGACCATTGGTGCCACAGCCACGATGATGTCCCGTTTGGCGAACACCTTGCGGGCAGACAGCGTCCCATTCGGTCCCAACAGGTCCTCGGCTGTTGCGGTCAGCGCTCGGTTGCCGAGGATCTCGAACCCTTGGTTGTGCTGGCGCTGGTAGATGAGTCCGGCCTGTTCGATGTCGGCCACCAGCTGCTCGGGTGGGAAGCCGGCAGTGGTCAGTTCGGCACGCCACTTCGGCACCAGGTCCTCGACCGACGTGTGGCGCTTGGCCTTCCTCGTCTCCCGGGCCGCCACCTGGCGGGCCTGGTAGGTGGAGAATCCCTTCTCGGCCACGACCTCGCTGATCTCGGCGGAGCGCTTGGAGTGCACCGCCAGGGCAGCGTCGGGGATGCCACAGATCTTCCAGTGCCCGAGCTTGCCGGATGGACCGGGATCGGCCTCGATGCCGTAGCCGAGTTGAACTGCCTTGGCAGCCGAGGACATGCGGCCGACCATGGTGGCGGCATGGAGGTGCTCCCGCCACAGGGTGGTGTCGGGAGCCTTGGTGCCGCCTCTCGCGTCCAGCATCACGATCACGTTGGCGATGAGCACGTGGTCGTGGGGTCCAGGATCGCCGGCCCGGGTGGTGGCATGGCGGGCGTCGGCGTAGACGAGGCCGGTGGTGGCTGTCGGGACCGCAGCCACGCCACGGCGACCGCCGCGTGCTCGGGTCAGGTCGTCCAAATAGCTCAGTGTGGCGTCCCGCTCGGCGTCCATGATGGCGTGCATGTCCTCTGTGCGACCGAGCACCCCGAGCTCGGCGACGGACTTGTGGGCGGCGATGACCAGCTCCATGCCCGGTCGCCGGGCGGTGACCAGTCGCTCGCCGGTCGCAGGGTGACGGGCCCCGCCCGGTCCGTAGATCGCGTCGTAGGAGGGGTTGTCGACGGGGCCGACCAGGCCGAGGGATTCGGCACCCTTCCCGCCCCAGAGCAACGGGGTCTCACCGCGCGAGGCGTAGTACTCGAGGGCGGCCCCGGGAAAGTCGTCGCCGCGCTCGATGATGGTCTCGCGGTGGTAGGCGACAGAGTCCGCTCCCATCATCCGCATCCAGGCCACACCGACTCCCTCTCCCCCGGCAAGGGGAACCCCTTGCAATCGTGTTCAAGGTATTCAGGGGGTGTGACGCGGGATCGTGGGCGAGCCGCGGATTGGACTCGGACAGAGCCAGGGTCGGACGCCTCCGTAGAGTCAGAGCAGTGAACAGGGCCTGGGTTGTCGTCGACCAGGACCTGTTCACCTGAGCGGTTTGGGGGAGGATTCCCTCGGGCGGCACGGCAGGTCCGACGAGGCGCCGAACTGCCTCGAAGGGGCTTCTCGTTCGGGGCCCAGAACCTGTGGGGGCCATCTCGTCGTCATCGTCCAGTCGTTCATCGGAGAGCTGGTCCATTGGCAGCTTGAGCAGCGAGGGTGACACACATGATGCAGGCTGGCTTCAGGCGAGCGTGGTCTGACTCCGAGGGTGACGGGCCAAGTGCCTTGCAACACGATCTGTCGACCACGCTCGTGCTGGAGTCTCACACCAACCGGTCGGACGGACGTGACCT
>JBBQWW010000147.1:0-4745 GCA_038210245.1 Acidimicrobiales bacterium | reverse complement strand
TCAGCACCCACCGATCACGACCGACCACCGGAGGAGGTGAACCAGGGCTCAACGTCGGCCGCCATGCGGCCTCCGACACCACGCGGGACCGGGGTGTACGAAAACTCTGGACTGGGTGTACGGAATGGCCGGAATCCTCAGCCAAGACCGCCCATCCCGATCACGACGTGGTGCTCCTCGAGGCTGATCGCTGCGGGTGGGCGGCGTCAGGCCGGAACGGTGGCTTCTGTGCCGCCAGCCTGACCCACGGTCTCAGCAACGGCATCGACCGCTTCCCTGACGAGATCGACACGTTGGAGCGGCTGGGCACCGAAAACCTGGACGGCGTAGAAGCGGCCCTCGAGCAGTGGTCGATCGAGTGTGGGTTCGAACGCACCGGAGAGCTGTCGGTAGCCACCGAACCCCACCAGGTCGATGCCCTGGTAGAGGCGGCCGAACAGGCCGGGCGGCACGGCCGCCACCTCACCTTGTTGGACCAGGACGAGATGCAGGCCGAGGTCCACTCCCCCACCTACCTGGCCGGGCTCTGGGACCGGGACGGGTGCGCCCTGGTCAATCCGGCCCAACTGGCCTGGGGCCTTCGGCGAGCCTGCGAGACCGCCGGGGTGCGTGTGTTCGAACACAGCCCGGTGGACCGACTGGACGACACGCGGGAGAACGGGCACCCGGCCATCCTCCTGCGGACCGGGCACGGATCGGTTCGGTCCTCGACCGTGGCGCTGGGTACCAACGCCTATCCGGCATTGGTCCGTCGCCTCCGGCGCTACGTGGTCCCGGTCTACGACTACGTCCTCATGAGCGAGCCCCTCACCCCCGATCAACGCGCCGCTATCGGGTGGTGGCACCGCCAGGGCCTCGGAGGGAGCGGGAACCAGTTCCTCTACTACCGGCTGACCGAGGACGACCGGATCCTCTTCGGTGGCTACGACGCCATCTACCACTACGGGAACCGGATGGGCCCCGCCCTCGAACAACGACAGGCCACCTTCGTCACTCTGGCATCGCTCTTCGTGGAGACCTTCCCGCAGCTCGAAGACGTGCGCTTCACCCACTCGTGGGCCGGGGCCATCGACACCTGCTCGCGTTTCTGTGCCTTCTTCGACCGCTCGCACGACGGCCGGGTGGTGGCGGCGGCCGGGTATACGGGCCTGGGTGTAGGAGCTTCCCGGTTCGGGGCCCGGGTCATGCTGGACCTCCTGTCCGGGAAGGAGTCCGAGCTCACCCGCCTCCAGTTCGTCACCACAAAGCCCCTTCCCTTCCCTCCCGAACCCATTCGCTCGGCCGGTGTCGGACTCACCCGATGGTCGATGGCCCGAGCCGATGAGCACCAGGGCCGACGAAACCTCTGGCTGCGGACATTGGACCGATTGGGTATGGGTTTCGACTCCTGAGTCGGGCCGGTGGGACGCCCACTGCCCCCGGGTGGCCGTCCCGGTCACTCGGTCAGCGCAGTGAGGCCTGGTGCTCCCCCTCCACGGCCTCGATGCACCTGGCCCGGAGGGATCCGATCTCGTCGTCGGTGAGGGTCCGATCCAGCGCGCAGAAGCGCAGGTGGTAGGCCAGGCTGCGGGATGCCTCGGGAAGGGAGGCGCCCCGGTAGACGTCGAACAGCTCCACCCTCTCCACCAGGTCCCCGCCGGCTCGGCGCAGGGTCCGCTCCACCGAGCCGGCCGGCACCAGGTCATGGACCACGAAGGCCAGGTCGATGTCGGATGAGGGGAAGCGGCTGATGGGTCGGGACTCGTCGGGTCGACGGCCCACGCGGGCACGATCGAGCAGAGTGCCTAGGTCGAGATCCAACCATCCGACCCGGCGAGGCCGACCGTCGGTTCCCAGCAGATCGAAACGACCGACCACCGAGGGGTCGAGCTCGCCGACCACCCCCAGCAGGACCGGATGGAGGGCGCCGACGGGTCCGCCGGCGCCGACGGGTCCATCGTCACCACTCGATCCCATGAGGGCCGAGGAGCGATAGGGGTGCAGAGCGACGGCCGCCGGCCCGGCCCCAACCAGGCCCTCCATCGACCACGACGCAACGCCGAGCGCCTCGGCGATGGTGCGCCAGGCACTCACGGCCGTCCAGGCGTCATCGCCGTCCGCCGCGAAGACCATGCTGAGCCGCTCCGACGTCTCGGCCGCCCCTCCATGGGGGGCGGAGAGGCCACCATCGTCCACCCCGACCGTCGACACCATGCCGGCCCGCCGGAACACCGACCCCGCCTCGAAGAGCCGGACCCCGGTCTGGCGACGCTCGAGGTTGTAGCGAACCGACCGCACCAGGCCGGCCACCATCGACGTCCGCAGGTACCGCTCCGCCTCCACCAGGGGGTTGGTGACCTCCACGTAGGGTCCCTCGGCGCCCGAGGTCCGCTGGTCCCCCTCGGACAGGAACGTCGTGGTCCAGGCTTCGCTAGCCCCCACTCCGCACAGGACTTCCTTGACCAGGCGACGATCCCGCTGGTGGTCGGTGAGCCGACCGGGTTGGGGCCACGAGGGCATGGTGCGGGCAATGCGGACGTAGCCGTAGGTGCGGGCCACCTCCTCGGCGATGTCGGCCTCACCCATCGGCGCGGGCCGGATGTCGGGGCGGAACGTGGGTACCGTCACGTCGAGGGCGTCATCGCCATCGTCCACCGACCCCGACACAGTGATGCCGAGCGGAGCCAGGAGCCCTGCCACTTCGGATGCGGTGAACGTCGTGCCCAACAGGGCGTTGATCTTGGAGGGTCGGACGGTGAGCTGCACGGGTTGGGGGACGTCCCCGACCACGTCGACCACGCCGTCGGCCACGCGGAGGTCCGGTCCGGCGGTGAGCGCCAGTAGTTCGCAGAACCGATCGGCAGCCCGGTCGATACCGGCAGGATCACAGCCCCGTTCGAATCGGGCCGAGGCCTCGGTGCGAAGGGCCAGGCGCTTGGAGGTGCGGGCTATGGCCATGGGGACGAAGTAGGCCGCCTCGAGCAGGACCCGCGAGGTGGTGCCGTCAATCTCCGAGGAGGCACCGCCCATCACGCCACCGATGGCCACCGGGGCCCCCTCGGCATCGCAGATCAGGCAGTCCTGGCCGGTGTCACCCAGTCCGGGGCCGGGGCGGCCCAGGGTGCGATCGACCCCGTCGAGGGTGGTGACCGACTCTCCCGGGTTGGCCCGACGGACCAGCAGACCGTGACCGCCCAGGCGGTCGAGGTCATAGGGGTGGGTGGGCTGCCCCAGCTCCAGCATCACGTAGTTGGACGCATCGACCACGTTGTTGATGGGCCGCATGCCCGCCAGTACCAGGCGCCGGGCCAACCACGCGGGAGACGGCCCCACCCGCACCCCGGTCAGGACCCGGGCGGTGAAACGGGGGCACAGTTCGAGGTCGTCCACCCGGACGCTGGCCAGTTCAGTGACCGAGCCGCCGGACGACGCTCCCTCTGCACCCACTGATCCACTGGCCCGAAGCGCCGGCGGTTCGGGCACGGCGAAGGGCAGACGCATCCGGGCGGCCAGATCCCGGGCCACCCCGACGATGCTCCAGGCATCGGGCCGGTTGGCCTCCACGGCGATATCGAAGACCAGGTCGGGCTCGAGGCCCAGAGCGTCGACGAGCCTGACTCCGGGTACCGCTCCGGCCACGTCGTTGAGCCGGAGGATGCCCTCGTGGTCCTCGGAGATCCTGAGCTCCCGTCCCGAGCACAGCATGCCGTGGGAGACCACGCCCTTCATTTTGCGCTTGCCGATGGCGAAACCCCCGGGCAGGACCGACCCGACCGGCGCCAGGGGCACCAGATCGCCGACGTCGAAGTTCCAGGCCCCGCACACCACCTCCACCGGTCCGTTGCCGTCATCCACCACGACCCGACGGATCTTGTCGGCCCCCTCGATAGCCGCGATCTCGTCGACGCGGACCACCACCACCTCAGCCAGGCCCTCGCCCACGTGCTCGGTCCCCTCGACCACCAGACCCAGGTCGTCCAGGGCCGAGGCCAGGTCGGCCGGATCCCCCTCGAAGGGTGCGAAGTCGGTGAGCCACGACAGCGGTACGCGCACGACGGTCCTCTCAGGCTGTCCGCATCAGACCCGCATCAGAACTGACGCAGGAAACGGAGATCGTTGTCGGTCAGGACCCGCAGGTCGGCGATCTGGTGTCGCATCTGGGCGCACCGGTCGATGCCGAACCCGAAGGCAAAGCCCGACCACTGGTCGGGATCGATCCCCACGGCGGTGAAGACGGCGGGGTCGACCATGCCGCATCCCCCGAGCTCGATCCAGCCCGTCTGTGAGCAGGTCTGACAGCCTGAGCCCAGGCAGATGGTGCAGGTCACCTCGAACTCGGCCGACGGCTCGGTGAAGGGGAAGTACGCCGGACGCAGGCGGGAGTGGATGTCGGGGCCGAAGTAGGCCGAGGTGAACACCTCGATGGTGCCGGCCAGGTCGGCGAAGGTGATCCCCCGGTCCACCACCAGACCTTCGATCTGATGGAAAACGGGGAGATGGCGGGCGTCGGGCGTGTCGCGCCGGTAGCAGCGCCCGGGCATCACCGCGTGGAGGGGCAGGAGGTCGTGGGCCACGGCCTGCTCCATCAGGTGGATCTGGACCGGGGAGGTGTGGGTGCGCAACAGGGTCGACTCGGGCGCGCCCAGGTCGAGGTAGAAGGTGTCCCACATGCCGCGGGCCGGGTGGCTCGGCGGGATGTTGAGGGCTTCAAAGTTGTACCAGTCGGTCTCGACCTCGGGGCCTTCGCTCACCGTGAAACCGAGGCC
>JBBQWW010000146.1:0-4817 GCA_038210245.1 Acidimicrobiales bacterium | reverse complement strand
GCTGCAGCGGATGTGGAACGACTCGACCAGGACGCTCTACTACCAGGTGGGGATCGGGGCCGGCAATGCCAAGACGGTCGGCGACCACGACCTCTGGCGTCTCCCGCAGGCCGACGACACCTACGGGGGATCCGATCCCTCCGATCGCTACATCCGCCACCGGCCGGTCTTCGAAGCCGGTCCATCCGGCTCGGCCCTCAGCCCCAACCTGGCCGGCCGTCTGGCCGCTGACTTCGGGCTGTGCGCCCAGCTGTTCGGGTCGAGCGACCCGGGACTGTCGGCCAGCTGCCTGCAGGACGGCGAGGACGTCTACGCCCTGGCTGACACGTCCCCGTCGGGCCGGCTCCTGACCACGGCCCCGTTCGGCTTCTATCCGGAGACCCAGTGGCGTGACGACATGGAGCTGGGGGCCACCGAGCTGGCGGCGGCGGTGGGCCCGGGGACCCGGCAGGCTGCCTACCTGGCCCAGGCCGCCCAGTGGGCGGCGGGCTACCTGGCCTCCCGGGACCAGGACACCCTCAACCTCTACGACGTGGGTGGACTGGCGCACTACGAGCTGGCCCGGCTGATGGTGTCGACCGGGGCCACCTCCCTGGCCGTGACTACCGGACAGCTGGTGGGCCAGCTCCGGGCTCAGTTGGACGGTGCGGTGCTGACGGGGGCGAAGGACCCGTTCGCCTTCGGCTACCCGTGGAGCGCCTCGGACACCGTGTCCCATGGAGCCGGGCTATCGATCATGGCCAGTGAGTACGACGCCCTGACCGGCACCACGTCCTACGCCCGACAGGCACAGGGCTGGATGGACAACGATCTCGGGGCCAACGCGTGGGGCGTGTCCTTCATCGTGGGGGACGGCACCACCTTCCCCCACTGCCTCCAGCACCAGGTGGCCAACCTGGCCGGCTCGACCACCGGCCAACCTCCGGTCCTGGCCGGTGCCGCCGTCGAGGGACCGACGGCCCACGCCTCGCGGGGCCGGGTGGCCGGCATGGCGGCCTGCCCGAGCGGCGGGACCGATCCGTACGCCCTGTTCCGGGGCCATGGCGCCGTGTACCGGGACGACGTGCAGTCGTTCTCGACCGACGAGCCGGCCCTCGACCTGACCGCTGCCACTCCCTTGGCCATGGCCTGGCTGAGCGCTCCAGGTTCGTGAGCCGATGAGGTGGTGACGGGGCCGTGACGAGGAGCCGGTGCCCCGGATCCACACCCCGGTGCCAAGCGTGTCACCAACTGTTCACCTGCCTGTGTGTTGGCGTTCAACCTCACGCGAGAGACTCCCCACGATTTAGACACACTGATGCCGTCTCCGGAATCGAGGGTTGCCGTGTTCCATACGATCGTGGTGGGTGCTGACGACTCCGAGACGGCCCGGCAGGCCGTGCGGGCCGCGGCCGAGATCGCCCAGATGTCCGGTGCATCGCTCACCATCGTGACGGCCTACGATCCGAAGTCGGTCCGCGCTGAGGACCTCCCGGCCGAGCTCCGACTGTCCACCTCGGTCCACCCGGCCGACCAACTGCTGCGGGACCTGGCCAGCATCGGTCACCAACGCGGGTTGACGGTGTCGGTCGAAGCCGTCACCGGCTCACCGGTCGACGCCGTCATCAGGGTGGCCGAACTGGCTCGCGCCGACCTCATCGTCGTGGGCAACAAGGGCATGCGAGGCACCCGCCGGGTCCTCGGAAGCGTTCCGAACTCTATTGCCCATCTGGCGCCCTGCTCCATCCTCATCGTCGACACCGAAGCGTCCGCCTGATCTCTGCCCCCCGGCGACCGGCGTGAAAGAATCTGCCTTCGCACCGTATTTCAGGTGGAGGGCTGTCGATCCGGGCCGGTCGGCTCCGTCAATTGAGCAGTGCCGTCGACAGCGACGGACGTGAGCAGAGAGAGAGTGCCATGCGCTACATGTTGATCATTCACAACGATCCCGAACTCCACCCGACCCCCGGCAGCCCTGAGTGGGACCAGCTCATGGCCGACTACGGCGAGTTCAGCAAGCAGCTGGTGGACCGGGGCCTGACCTTCACCGGTGACCCGCTCAACGACCCGAGCACCGCCACCACGGTCCGGGTCCGGGCCGGTGAGACCCTGACGGTGGACGGTCCCTTCGCCGAGACCAAGGAGTGGATGTCGGGCTACTACATCGTGGACTTCGACAGCCTGGACCACGCCCTGGCCTGTGCGGCCATGGTGCCCTCGGCCAAGTTCGGCTCGGTCGAGGTCCGTCCCGTGGGGGAGATGTAGCGCTGACCAGTCGGCACACGGCCGCCCCGGCCGATCCGGTGGGCGAGGCCGTGGAGGCCGTCTTCCGGGCCGACCGGGGCCGCGTCCTGGCCCGACTGATCCGGATCCTCGGCGACTTCGACCTGGCCGAAGACGCCCTGCAGGACGCCTGGCTGGCGGCCACCACCACCTGGCCCAGCGCCGGGGTCCCGGACAATCCGGCCGGGTGGCTGGTGACCACGGCCCGGCGCAAGGCGGTGGACCGCCTGCGCAGCACCGCAGCCTCGGATCGCCGCCAGCGCGCCTGGGGTGAGCTGTCCATCACGTGGGACCTGGGGGACGGGACCGAGCCCATTCCCGATGATCGGCTCCGCCTGATCTTCACCTGCTGCCATCCGGCCCTCAGTCTCGAAGCCCAGGTGGCCCTCACCCTACGAGCCCTCGGAGGACTGTCCACCGAAGAGGTGGCCAAGGCCTTCCTGATCTCCGAGACCACCCTCGCCCAGCGGGTGGTCCGGGCCAAGCGGAAGATCCGCCAGGCGGCCATCGCCTACCGGGTCCCCGACCCCGGGGAGCTCCCCGGCCGGTTGGGCGCGGTGCTCGCCGTGATCTACCTCATCTTCAACGCCGGCTACCTGCCCCCGTCGGGGGCCGAGCTGATCAACGTGGACCTGTGCGCCGAAGCCATGCGGTTGGGCGGCGTGGTCGTCGACCTGCTGCCCGAGGAGTCCGAGCCGCTGGCCCTGGCGGCCATGATGCGCTTCCAGCACGCACGGCGGGAGGCCAGGGTGGATGCCGCCGGCGTGCCTGTGACCCTCGAGGAGCAGGACCGGGCCCGCTGGGACGGGGCCGCCCTGGCCGCCGGCATGGAGCTGCTCCATCGGGCCCAGCGCACCGACGGCACCGGACCCTACGGGCTGAAGGCTTCCATCGCCGCCCTGCACGTGGCCGCGCCGCGGTCCGACCTCACTGACTGGCCCGCCATCGTCCGTCTCTACGACCAGTTACTGCGGTGGGAGCCGACCGCCGTGGTGCGCCTCAACCGCGCCGTGGCCGTGGCCATGGCCGACTCGCCCGCCGCCGGCCTGGCCCTCATGGACGACCCGTCCCTCGTCCATGAGCTGGCCGACTACCACCTCTACGCCGCCACGCGGGCCGACCTGCTCCGCCGATCGGGGCATCCGAAGGAGGCGGCCGAGTGCTACCGGCAGGCCCGGGCCCAGACCAACAACGTGGCCGAGCACCGGTTCATCGACCGGAGGCTGCAGGAGCTGGGGGTGGGCTGACCCCACCCCTCAGGTGGAGGCGACGAACTCCACGACCACCCGAGCCAGCTCGGGGCCCTTGTCCTCCTGGAGGAAGTGGCCGCCCCCGGTGATGGTGGTGTGGGGCTGCCCAGTCGCCCCGGGGATGCGGGCCTGGAGGACCCGGTCGGACCCGGCGGTGATGGGGTCGCCGTCGGAGAAGGCGGTGAGGAACGGCTTGTCGAAGGCCTCGAGTGCCGTCCATGCCGCCCGGTTGGCCTCGGCGGCCGGATCGGTGGGGGAGATGGGGACCAGGGTCGGAAACTGGCGGGCCCCCTCGGAGTAGGAGGAGTCGGGGAACGGGGCGTCGTAGGCCGCCACCACCTCCGGTGGCAGTTCGGAGACGCAGCCGGCGTTGACGATCACGCCGGTGGGGAAGGGCTCCACCTCCTGGGAGAATTTGAGCCACCCCATGAAGGCCTCGCCCGGATGGGAGTCGCCGGTGGGCAGGAAGGTGTTGGCCGCCACCACCCGGGCGAAACGGTCGGGATGCTCGCCGACCATCCGGAGGCCGATGAGGCCGCCCCAGTCTTGACAGACCAGGGTCACCCCCGAGAGGCCGAGGCGGTCGAAGAGCAGCTGGCGGACCCACTCCACGTGCCGGGCGAAGGTGTACTCGGTGCGGGGAGTGGGCTTGTCGGAGCGTCCGAATCCGACCAGGTCGGGGGCGATGACCCGCAGCCCGGCCCCGGTGAGCACCGGGATCATCCGACGGTACAGGAAGCTCCACGATGGCTCGCCGTGGAGCAGGACCACCGGCGGGCCGTCGGTCGGGCCCTCGTCGACGTAGTGGACCCGCAGGCTCCCTCCGTCCGGATCCGAGACGTCGGCATAGTGGGGCTCGAAGGGATACTCGGGCAGGCCTTCGAAGCAGTGGTCGGGAGTCCGGAGGACCTTCATGTCCATGGAAGGTAGCAGCGCCGGGCCCCGACGGGGCCGGTCAGGGCCCTTCGGGGAACCCGAGGGACCTCGACAAGAGGACCATCGGTCGGCGGAGATGACCACCGCCGGTCGGCGGCCGGCCTCACGGCGGTGGACTGGGATGCCCGGCACTTCGAGGTCCCGTACGATCTCGAAATCGCCGACCGAACACTCTGCGGTCGGGGAGGGTTCGCCCTCCACGGTTGATGGCCCTTCAGCGCAGGGCGTTCCGAATGAAGTCATCGGTGCCGTGGCCTGCGTCCAGTCGGGCCCCTCCGTGCCAGCTGCCCCGCAGGTGGCGCCGCACGGCCTGCGGGCCGTCGGCCGTGCCCCGGGCGGCGGAGTGCCAGAGGTCGGCGTGGTGGAAGA
>JBBQWW010000145.1:0-4861 GCA_038210245.1 Acidimicrobiales bacterium | reverse complement strand
GGAGACGCGTCGGTTGGACGCCACCCCTGATCACGGGCGGGGCACATTCCTGATCGAGACCGAACAGCTGCCCGAGGCCTTGGGCTGGGAGCTGAAGCCCTCGGGTCTGTGTCAAGCGAGCACCTGTGTGCCCGTGGGTGATGTCAGTGCTCTTCAAGTGGACGGACGTCTGGACCTGGCCGCTGTGGCCCGGGCCCTCGGACGACCTGCCGTGGTCGACGTCGAAGCCGGATTGATGGGGGTCGCCCTTCCGGCCGAACTGCGCCGACAGGCCCTTGACGACCTACGGGCCCCAGAGTTCTCCCTCCCCGACGTCGACGGGAACCTGCACGGACTCTACGAGTGGGCCGGCCTCAAGAAAGCCCTGGTCACATTCTCGAGCTGGTGCGGATGCCGCTACGACCTGCCCGGCTGGCAGGCCCTCCACGACGAGCTGGAGTCGGAGGGATTCACCGTGGTGGCGGTGGCCATCGACCAGTCGGCCGACGATGTCCGACCATGGATCGACGGGATCACCATGCCGGTCCTCTACGACCCCCAGCATGTGCTGACCGAGTCGTACGCCATCTCCAACGTACCGACGGTGGTGTGGATCGACGAGGAGGACAACATCGCCCGGCCCAACGGCCTGGCCCACGGCAGCGACATCTTCGCCGACTTCACCGGAGTGGAGTCCGGTCCCCACCTCGACGAAATCCGGCGCTGGGCCCGGGACGGCGAGATCCCCGTGACCGAGGAGGAGGCCCGCACCGCGGTTGGTGATCTCTCCGAGGACGAGGTGCTGGCCCGGCTGCACTTCCGGGTGGCCGCCGAAGCACACCGCCAAGGCCTCGACGAGGTGACTCGACGCCATGTGGACCGGGCCACCGAGTTGGCCCCCGACGACTTCACCATCTGGCGGGCGGGCATGCCGCTGGTGGGGGAGGACCCGTTCGGCGACGCCATGCTGGCCAAGTACGACGAGTGGAAGCAAAAGGGTATGCCCTATCACGGACTGCCTGCGGTGACGAGCGGCGACCCGGCCGTCTGAACGGGGGTCGGCCCGGACACCCGGCTGTCGAACTCGGTCGGCAGGGGTCGGTGACGCCAGGGCGGGTGGCTCTGGCCTACGTTTGGTCCATGATCCGCTATGACGTTGGCGAGGACAGTGTTGCCCGCCTGGTCCTCGACCGTCCCGAAGCCAAGAATGCCCTCACCCCCGAGATGCGCGACGAGATCGTGGATCGGGTACGCCAGGTCCGAGCTGACCCCGATGTGCGGGCACTGCTCATCACCGGAACCGGCGACGCCTTCTGTGCCGGAATGGACCTGCGGCAGTCCACGGTGGCCGGCTCTGGCGGCGAGGGTTTCAACCCCCGCAACACCAGCGAGGCACTGCGCAGCGGCGTGCAGGCCTTCATCCGTGAACTCTGGGAGCTCGACAAGCCCACCGTGGCCGCCGTCAACGGCACGGCGGTGGGGCCAGGAGCCCACCTGGCCCTGGCCTGCGACTTCGTGCTCCTCCACGACCAGGCCCGTTTCGTGTGGTCGTTCGCCCGGTGGGGCCTGGTGGTCGACGCCGGTGGCGCCTACCTCCTGCCCCGGCTGGTGGGCCTGCCCCGGGCCAAGGCCATGGTCATGCTCGGGGAAGGGGCTACCGGTGCCGAGGCCGTGGCGCTGGGCTTGGCCTACCGGTGCCTGCCCACCGCCGACGAGTTGGCGGTGGAGGCCGACGAACTGGCGGTTCGGCTGGCTGCCGGACCGATCCGCTCGATGGGCCTGTCCAAGCAGCTGCTGAACGCCACCTTCGAGACCGGGTTGCCCGCCTCCCTCGACCGGGAGGCCCAGGCCCAGGCCATGGCCGCCGTGTCCGCCGAGATGGCTGAAGGAATGGCCGCCTTCGCCGAGAAGCGCACCCCCGACTTCCGTCACGCTGTCTGAACTGCACAGCCTGAAGTGCACGACCTGCGCAACGGGGCGCCTTCCGGGCGTGCCCTCGGGTTGCGCCGCACCAGTGCGGAGCACGATACTCTTCAGCCGGAAAGCAGATTCTCTGAACGGCCCGGCCGGGTCACCGACGTGGTGCAGCCAGAATCGAGGGCCCGCGTGGACAGGGCCGATCGGGCCGAAGGAGTTCCGGATGGAGACGCCGCTGTGGGGCGGCGGAACGGATTGGCACTGGGACCAGGTGGGCTCGCGACTCATGCCCTCGTACGCAGTCGGGACCGTCTCCCGGCTCAGACATCGACAGACACAGAAGGGCGTTGACCGTGGAGTTCGGACTCACCGACGACCAGCAGCTGTTTCAGCAGACCACCCGCAAGTTCCTCGAGGACACCTGTCCCCTGGACACGGTGAGGAAGATCGCCGAGGAACAGCCAGAGGGCTTCGACCGCACCTGGTGGCGGCGGGGCGCCGAGTTGGGGTGGGTCTCCATGCTGGTGGCCGAGGGGCACGGTGGCGGCTCAGTTTCGGGCGACGGCCTCTCCGATCTGGCCCTGGTGGCCGAAGAGGCTGGACGTCTGGTGGCACCCGGTCCCCTGATCCCCACCAATGTGGTGGCCGCGGCGCTGTCCCGCTCCGGGATGCCTGAACACGTCGGATACCTGGCCGATCTGGTCGGAGGGGAGATCGTCGCCGCCTGGTGCCCGCCGGAGTTCTCCGTAGGGTCCGGTGTGGCCCGTCGGCCCGAAGGGGGTGTGCGGGCCACGGCCCAGGGGTCCCGGGGCGGCGGTTTCGTCCTCGACGGCACCACCGTCCCGGTGGAAGCCGGCGCTCAGGCCGACCTGCTACTGGTGACCGCCCGGACCGCGGATGGACTGGCCCAGTTCGTGGTGCCCTCGGGGGCGGTGGGACTCAGCGCCCAACCGACCGAGAGCATCGACCTGGTGCGCCGGTTCGCCACCCTGCGATTCGACGGTGTGGAGGTGGCGGCCGACAGCGTGGTGGGCGAACCGGGCCGGGCCGACGACGACGTCCAGCGCCAGCTCCACGACGCCGTGGTGCTGCAGTGCTTCGAGATGGTGGGGGCGGTCGACCGGGTCTTCTCCTTCACGATCGAGTACGCCGAGGACCGGTACTCCTTCGGGAGGCCCCTGGTCTCTTATCAGGCCCTCAAGCACCGGTTCGCCGACATGAAGATGTGGCTCGAGGCGTCCCACGCCACGGCGGGAGCCGCGGCCCGGGCTGTCGATTCCGGCTCTCCGGTGGCCGATGAGCTGGTCAGCGTGGCCAAGTCCTACATCGGTGACCACGGACCGTTCATCCTGCAGGAGTGCGTCCAGCTTCACGGGGGGATCGGGGTGACGTGGGACCACGACCTCCACCTGTACTTGCGCCGTGTAGTCCAGGACCGCACCCAGTTCGGGACGCCCCGGGACCACCGGGACCGTATCGCCGCCGGGATGGACATCGGCCATGAGTGAAGGGACTGTGATGGACGACGGAGTGGATCCCGACGAGCTCGAGGCCTTTCGCCTCCGGGCCCGGACCTGGCTGGCCGAGACCATGCCTCGACTTCCCGAGGGCAGGGACAACTGGCAGTTGGCCCAAGACGACGAGATGGCCGTGCGGGCCCGCCAGCTCCAAGGGCTTCTGTTCGAAGGGGGCTATGCGGGTATCTGCTACCCGGCCGAATACGGGGGCCAAGGTCTGACCCGCGCCCACCAGCGGGCCTTCACTCAGGAGTCGATGGGCTACCAGATGCCCACCACCTTCAACGTCCCCACCCTGACCATCCTGGCTCCCACCATCCTCGACTTCGGGACCGAGGAGCAGAAGCTGCGGCACCTGCCGGCCATCCTGAAGGGTGAGGAACTGTGGGTGCAGTTCCTGTCCGAGCCGAACGGCGGTTCAGATCTCGCCGGCTTGGTGACCACGGCCACCCGAGACGGTGACGTCTTCGCTCTCAACGGATCGAAGATCTGGAGCTCGGGAGCCTTCCGGGCCGACTACTGCCTGTGCCTGGCCCGGACCGATTCGAGCGTGCCCAAGCACCAGGGCCTCACCATGTTCATCCTCAAGATCCACCAACCGGGCATCGAGGTGCAGCGGATCAAGATGATCAACGGCACAGCCGAGTTCTGCCAGGAGTTCTTCGACGACGTCCTCATTCCCGCATCCGACGCCTTGGGCGGCATCAACGACGGGTGGACGGTGGCATCGCGGCTGCTGTTCCACGAACGGGACGCGGTGGGGGGTGGCTCGCCGTACTCCAGCGGATTGGGCATGGGCAACGCCTCTCGGGGAGGTCAGCGTTCCGAACTCGAGGACCTGGCCCGGTCCACGGGGCAGTCCGCCGATCCGGTCGTCCGTCAGTTGCTGGCCGAGGCCCGGGTCAACGATCGGGTCCAGAACCAGCTCGTCGACCGGGTGGCCCAGGGCATCCGCACCGGAGCCCTGCCTGGCCCCGCTGGATCGCTGACCCGCCTGTACGCCGCCACCAACTCCGAGCGCCGTTTCGATATCGGCCTCGAGATCGCCGGCCAGGCTGGTGGAGCGTGGGTCGAGGGCGATCTGGCCGGCTCGGCCTCGATGGCCTGGTTGTCTCGCCAGAGCAACAGCCTCGGCGGGGGAAGCAACGAGATGCAGCGCAACATCATCAGCGAGCGGGTGCTGGGCATGCCCCGTGAGTTTGCCGCCGACCGTGACCAGCCCTTCGATCAAGTGCGGCACAACCGGTCACCCCAACGCCAGAGCTGATCGACCGCCGAAGCGTGGGTGGCGCCGGCCGGCGGCTGCCTCAGTTCAGGCGGCCTGGTCCAGCTTCATGAGCCGGTTGAGGTTCCCGCCCATGACCTTGGCCACGTCCTCGTGCGACAGTGCTGAGAGTTCGTCGACGAAGCTGAGCGGGTCGGCCAGTCCCTCGGGGTGCGGGTAATCC
>JBBQWW010000144.1:0-4981 GCA_038210245.1 Acidimicrobiales bacterium | reverse complement strand
AGGGCGATCAGCTCAGGGGCGATCTCGCCGTTGAACTGGTTTCCGGGAAATCCGACGATGATGAATTCGACTGGTCCTGTGGTCATGCTCTGGTTGTCCTTACCTTCTCGTTTACCCAAACCTAGAGGCTGGATCGGCGGTTGTCCTCATCGGGTGGGGTGATTGACTCCCTCGCCTGGCTCCCGAACGTACTCCAGCCGCCACAACCGACTACGTCCCTGGGTGGGCGGTCGAGACGGTCGGTGGCGGTCTCGGTGGTGAGCGCACCCCCTGCGGCCCTGCTCACCGTCCGCTCTCCACCGTGATCCGCCCGGAAGCGGCCTTCAGAGCGTCGTAGTCCCGCTCGTTCTGGTCGGCCTAGGACTCGGCGAACGAGGCCACGGCATTGTCGAAGGACTTGCCCGATCCGAGGTAGGAGGCGATGGCGATCCGGTCACCGGACCGGGCATGGGCCCGGGCCAGTGTCCAGCCGCACAGTCGGCCGTAGACGGTCATCCCCGTGGGCACCATCTGGTCGGTATCGGCGGAGCCCTTCCAGTCGCGCAGCTGACGGATGTAGAAGTCCCGTTCCACCCCGTCCAGGCCCTCCACCCGGTCCCAGCCGAGGAAGATGTCGCTCGACGCCTGCATCAGATGCTGGCCGGCCACCACCCGCTCACCCTGGTTGCCGTACCGGCTCTTGCCGACGTAGGGCTCCAACACGGAGGGTTGGGCCTCCTTGGCCTGCAGGAGCAGGGGATCGGTTCCATCGCTGCCCACCAGCAGCAACACCCAGGCCCGGGTTCCGACACTGCCCACTCCAACCACCTTCCGGGCGATGGAGACGAACCGGAACTGCTTCAAGAGGTGCCGACGATCACTCTGCAGGGTCGACCGGTAGCGACGGAGCAGTTCGTGGAAGATCCCGGTGATCTGGCCGCTCTCGAGGCTGGGAAAGAGCTCCTCGATGGGCACCAGCAACGGCGGGTCGCTCACGAAGCGAGTCTCTCCGTTGACGACCTGGGTCAGCTTCTCGAGGGCCTGCATGCTGTCGCGGGTTCTGGCCTTGGCCAGGGCCTTGTCGGCCCGGGACTTTATCTTGGCCGTCCCCTTGTCAGCCCCCTTGCTGCCGGCCAGGGCCAACTGGTCGCCTATCTCGTTGAGGACCGTCTGGATGTCCATGCGGGCGTACCAGACGTCCAGGTCCCGCATGATCGCCAGTTTGGCCATCTCGGTCCGGTAGGCGGCGGCGGCCTCCAGCACCACCACGGCGCGCTCCTTGTCGGTGAACCCCCGGTCGCGGCCGGCGATGGCCAGGCTGGCGGCCAGTCGCTTCACATCCCACTCCCACGGCCCCGGCAGCGTTTCGTCGAAGTCGTTGAGATCGAAGACCAGGTTGCGCTCGGCCGAGGCGAACACTCCGAAATTGCTCAGATGGGCGTCACCGCAGGCCTGGACGTTGATACCCGAGCGAGGGGTGGTGGCCAGGTCTGAGGCCATGACCAGCGCCGCCCCCCGGTAGAAGGTGAAGGGGGACACCAGCATCCGGCCGTAACGGATCGGCACCAGCTCCGGCACCCGGGACACGGCCTGAGACTCGAGCAAAGCCACTGGGTCGGGGCGAGAATCCAGCGGCGTCCAGGCTCCCTGGGCGGATCTGGGCACCGCGGCCCGGGCTGCCTTGCCCAAGGCGGCCCGGTCGTTGGCCTCCAGATGGTCGACGTCCCCTCCGTCTACGACCCCGCCGGCGTGCTGGGTGAATCGCTGGGTTGCCATCCCTCCACTGTCGCGCTGCCGGTCGGCTGGACCATCACCCGGACCGGGCGATTTCGATCGCTCGTCAGCCATGAGAGGCCACCCGGAACCCCACGTTGCCCGACGAGCTGCCCGGCTCACTGCCGAACCGGGCCGACACCCGGTAGCGGCGGCAGTACGAGGTGTGACAGAGGTAGGAGCCGCCCCGCTGCACCCGGAACGTGCCCGAGTCCGGTCCGGACGGATCCACCGGGTCCGCCACGGCGTAGTAGTCCACGTCCAACCAGTCGGCACACCACTCCCAGACGTTCCCGGTCATGTTGTAGAGGCCGTAGCCGTTCGGCTCGAAGGCATCGACCGGAGCCGTGCCGAGGAAGCCGTCGGCTCCGGTGTTGCCGCCGGGGAACTCTCCCTGGAAGACGTTCATCTGGTGGTTCCCGTCCGGTTCCAACTGGTCGCCCCAGGGGAAGGGTCGGCCCTCCAGTCCGCCCCGGGCGGCCGCTTCCCACTGCGCTTCGGTGGGCAGCCTGGTGCCCGACCAGGCGCAGTAGGCGGCGGCGTCGTTCCACGACGTATGGACCACCGGGTGGTCCCCCCGATCATCGACGTGCGACTGCGGGCCCTCCGGATGCCTCCAGTCCGCGCCCATCACCTGGCGCCACCAGGGTGCAGCCTGGACACCGCGGGTGGGAGGAAAATCGTCGGGGAGGAGGCCGCCGAAGACGAACGACCATCCGAAGCGTTCGGCTTCCGACGTCCACCCGGTGGAGTCGACGAAGGTGGCGAACTGTTGATTGGAAACGGCGAACTGGTCGATTCCGAAGTCCGTCAACTCGGCGACGTGGACGGGCGCTTCACCGTCGCCCGGATACGACCAGGCCGACTCGTCCCCCAAGAGGAAGGGGCCGGCCGGCACCGTCAGCAGCGTCCCGGAGTGGAGGCCGTTCTCGCCGGGGCCGACCAGCCGCTCAGGGCTCGCCGCCCGGCCTCGTCGGCTGGGCGAGCAGCAGGAGCCGGGCATGGAGTCCAGGGTAGCCACTGCGGCTGGTTTGCTTCGTGTGGAGCCGGGAGGGGATCAACCTCCACCGGTCACCGGGCGGGCGGTCGGCCGTTCCCCGCGGACCGGCCCCCGCCGTCGAGCCTCTCCGACCCCACCGGGTTCACGGACGTCAGCTGAATGTTCAGATCCCGCAACAGATCGAGCGTGCTGTGCAGTCGCGCCTGGTCGGGGACCCAACCGACCAGGTGGGTCCGGCCACCCTCGCACCGACTCACCTCGAAGTCATCGATGGCGGCCACGATGGTGGGGCTGAGTCGGCCGGTGACGACGATCTCAAAACTCTCCGAACCCAAGGGAGTCCTTTCAGCGGTGACGGATGCACCTGTCCTCAGCCTGGTCGGCGGCCATGCGGTTGTCGTCATGCCCGGAGGATGATCCTGCACCCATGATCGGCCCTGGGGACGACAGAGCGCTCTCGAGACGTCGACGACTGCGGTGTCGGTGGTGGGTCGTCGCCAGGGAGAGTCATCTGTTCGCCCTCCGGGGGAGTCCACCGTCCACCCGGTGGCCAGACGAGTGGTCGTCCACCGTCTCGGGCCATGGTCGCCCTGCGCGACCCCTTCGTCGGCATCCCCCGACGACCATCCCTACTCCGGAAGGCCCGGTGACCGGGTCACCGATCCAGGTGACAACAAGTGTTGTGCAGTGACAGACTGAGAGGGACGGCGGAGTACGAGATGGGAACCATGGTCACGGGCCTACCAGCACCGATCCACGCGGTCGAACGACCGGTTCTCTGCCGGCGACTCGACGAGGCTCTGAACCAGAAGGTGGCGCTCATCGTCGCTCCGGCCGGGGCGGGCAAATCGGTCCTGCTCGCCCAATGGGCGGCCGCCCATCCCGAACTGGCCTTCGTGTGGATGAGCCTGTCCGCGGCCGACGACGATCCGGTCCGCTTCGCCCAGCGGTTCCTGCAGGGACTGGCCACCGTCAGCCCCACCGTCGCCGAGCTCGGTACCCTCATCTCCCTGCACGGGGGTGGACTGGGCACACCCCTCCTGGAGGCCCTGGGCTCACAGCTGGAGGAGGCGCCCGAGACGGTCATCGTCCTCGATGACCTCCACCGGCTCTCGAACCCCACCCTGATCGCCGATCTGGCCCGGCTGGTCGAGCTGCTCCCGGCCCAGGCTCATCTCGTCCTGGCCTCCCGGGTGGACCCTCCCATCGCCTGGAGCGGCCGGCGGCTCACTCGCGACCTGACCGAGCTTCGCCAGGCCGACCTGGCCTTCGATGAGTCGGACTCGGCCCAACTGCTGGAGCGGATCACCGGCCGACGGCTGCGGACCGACCAGGTGGGCGTGCTGGTGGATCGCACCGAGGGATGGGCGGCCGGCCTCCAGCTGGCCGGCATGATGCTCCGCCTCCACGATGACCCGGACGACTTCATCATTCACTTCAGTGGCAACGATCGATTGGTGGCCGACTTCCTGAGTGAGGAGGTGCTCGAGGCCCAGCCGGTGGAGCGCCGGAGGTTTCTCCTGCAGATCTCGGTCGTGGATGAGATCTGCTCGGACCTCGCTGTCCACCTCACCGGTGATCGACGCGCTCAGTTGGTGCTTGAGGAACTGGAGCGGGAGTCCATGTTCTTGATCCCCCTCGATGACCGACGCCAGTGGTACCGCTTCCACCACCTGTTCCGAGACCTGCTCGCATTCCGCCTCCGGGCCGAGGGCGTCGAGTCGGAGACCGAGCTTCTCGGCCGCGCCGCGGCCTGGCATCTCGAGCAGGGAGATGCCAATGCCGGTATCGAGTACCTGGTGCGGGGCCGCCGGTGGGAGGATGCCTTGGACCTGATCACCAGCCGGGGCACGGAGTTCTTCGAACGGGGACAGGGGGCCACGGTCATCCGGTGGATCACCGAGATGCCCGCCGCCGTCCGGTCGGACCGGAAAGAGGTAACCCTCCTGCTGGCCTGGCTCCTCGGGGCCGAAGGTCGGGCCGCCGGATGCGAAGACCTCCTACACGGCGTAGTGGGCGATTCAGCCGCCACACCCGGGGAACCGGCCTGCGCACAGACGCTGCTGGCCACCCTGGCCCAATTCCGTTCTTGGCCTCAAGGGATCACTGCAACAGCTTGGCTGACCGGTCAGGATCGACCTGTCTCGAGCATGGAGGTTGCAGATGGCCCGGAGGTTGTCGCTCACTGAGCGGATCCAGATACGCCGATTGAGCAAGCAGGGGCTGACG
>JBBQWW010000143.1:0-5144 GCA_038210245.1 Acidimicrobiales bacterium | reverse complement strand
CTTCCGGTGATGGTGACGATCGGTGGTCTGTCACTCCACCTCGGGTCATGGGGAAAGCGCCAGGCCGTGACCGTGCCCATCGGGACCGTGCCGTTGCCCGAACTGCATTCGTCGACAGCCTCCGGGCTCCCGGTGGTGGCCTGACGGTCGTCCTGCCGAGGGCACCGGAACCGAGAGTGGTTCCGGCAGCGAGTCGCCGGACCGGTCAGGTGGAGCCGAGGTCCAACGCCATGATCTCGATGGACCGGTCCGAATGATCCCGCTCGGCCACGGTGGTGCCGGAACTGCGCAGTCCCAGGGCGAGGTAGGCCGCACGAGCATCATGGTTCCCCGCACGAACGCCCAGGGACAGCACGGACGCGCCTTCTCCCCGTGCCCATGCGCCCACAGCGTCGAGGAGCAGCCGGGCCACCCCTCGTCCACGATGACGAGGTGCCACCCACATACCTACCAGTTCGCGCTCCGCCGGGTCATCCGACCACCCGTCGACTCCCCCTGCCACTCCGACCACATCCCCCTCATCGACGGCAACGAACCAGTGACAGGTCGTGGCCCGCTCGCGCCAGGTCGACTCGTCGAAGGCCACCTCACGGGCGTAGGTCGAGGTGAACGCATGAGGCGCCTCGCGCAGTGAGCGGAGCCGGACGTCGCGGATGACCGGCCAGTCATGAGGGAGCAGCGCCTTGATCTCGATCATGCACCGTGCATGGTAGGCGGGGCCCCCTTCCGCCGTGCCGGCTGGCTCCTGGCTCATTCGCCCGCCCAAGTGGCCGACAGCAGGGTCGGCCGCCGACCCCGCGGCTCCCTCTGTCCAGGGTCGAGTACCGGTGGTGGAGATGGCGAGTGTGCGTCCCCCGGTATGACCTCGGGGCCAATGGAGCAGTAGGCGTCCGGTCACTCACACGTTGTTCACTCTGCGATCACCCGCAGTTGGTCCGTTTCCAAGCTTGCTGGCGTACGGTGGAGGTGTGGCTGAACATGAAGCAAAAGCACGAAGCATCGGTACCGAGACGTGGGACGTCGTATGTCGCGGCTGCCCGGGTCATGACGCCCAGGTCGCCTCAGTACGCGGCTGTCCGCCGCTCACCAGCCGGGAGCAGGCTCAACTGCTGGCCGAGTTCCACACGCAGATCCACAGCGAACTCGGCGACCGCAGCCTTCACTGATCGCCCGAGGACGACCCCTCACCGCTCGGCTGAGGCCGGACGGGACCACTGGACATACGAACATATGTTCGGTACGGTCGTCCCCGTGCGCTACGAGGTCGACATCACCATCGCCAAGTCCCTGGATGATCGGACCGAGCGGTTTCTCGAGTCGGCGAGTCGCTCCGCCAATCGCCTGGTCAGATTCCGGGGGGGCGCCGACTCGATCAGCCTGACCGTAGAAGTGTCGGGCATGTGTCGGGACGACGCCATCCGCTCCGCGGCGCGTGAGGTGGCTGGGATCTTCCCGGCCTGCGAGAACGAGAAGTACAGCGAACCCCGCCAGCTGTAGGGGCCGAGGACTACCTGGTCAGCGTTCGAGGTCGTCTCGGCACCCGTTGACGGGGAGGAATCGGCGCCAACCGAACGTGCCACGGACTGTTCATCGATCGTTCAGTCGTCGGTGACGAGAACGTCACGGGACCGGCGGTAGAACGGTCCCAGGCTGGTAAGCGCCGAAGGTGCGACATCTGGCCATCCACGGGGCAGTAGCGCCGCCGTCGCCGGGTGACCCTTCACCCCGCGACGGCGGACACTCCCCGTTCGCTCGGGCTCGGCGGCCTGAGGCCCCGGCGGCCCACGCCCGGGATCCGGGGGAGTGGGAAGAACCACACCTCACCGGTAGTGCCGGCCTATCGTTGACCTATGTTCGGGCCCGTCAGCCGGCGCGGCGTCGAGTCTCGACGGCGCGGCTCGGTGCACTGATGTCCGGGGCCGCGCATGTGCTGCCGGTGGGGAGGATCGGGCGATGGTGATGCTGTTCCTACTACTGGTCAAGATCGTCAAGTGGACGGTGATCACCGTGGCGTATCTGCTCGTCGGTCTGGCCAAGTTGGTCACCATCGTGGTCGTCCTGGTGTTCATGACCAGCCGCGCCGGGATACGTCGCCTGCTCGACGCCAAGGATCGACAGGATGGAGATGGCGAGCCGGACGAGTACGACCTGGGCTACCCCTCCCACGTAGGACGTATCGTGCCGGCCACCCAGGGAATGTCCCGAGATGCCTTCGATGCCCGGTGGCAACGGGAGCGCGACCTCCGCGTCGCCGAACGGAAGGCTCGTCGCTCGCGGACCGGTGAGGCCCGCATGGTCACCGGACGGACAGACCCCGACTACCACCGGTAGCCGTCGTCCCTCCGCCGGGATTGGGCCTCACCGTTGTCGTCCGGTCGCCAGGCCCGGGTCGTTCCCCCCACCGAAAGCCGCGGTTTTCGGACTTCCATGCGTTACCGTGGGCCCGGTTGTAGCGACAGCGAACGGACCTGTGGATCATGAGTCACTGGACCACTGGTGGAGCACGGTTGACGAGGGAGTCAAGGTAGTCCACCCATGAAACGCCTCTTCAAGTTCCTGGGCATCGTGGCCATGGTGCTCACCATTCCCCTGGTCATCTACATCACCACCAGCAAGGGCGTGGACTACGTGCACGGCTTCGGCAAGGCCTGCGCCATCTCCCATGACGGGTGGAAGTTCCACAGCCAGTGCGGCGTGCAGCTCCCTCCCAGTCCCTGACTGCTCGGCCGGCCGGTGCCAAGTGGGTGCGTCTGGGCCTAGGCTCGTTGTCGTAGTAGGGAGGACCGACGCAGAATGAGTGTCGGACCTGATGGACGTGGGGAGATGGGTCGAGCCGGAGGGCCCAGCCGAATCTGAGCACGACAGGGTGCCCGCCGCACCGGTAGGCACAGGATGAGAGAGCGAAGGAATCAAAATGCAGACTGAAGCAGCGATCCTCTGGGAGCAGGGCGGCGATTGGCAGGTAGAGACCATCGAGCTCGATCCGCCCAAGGCCGGCGAGGTGTTGGTCCGGATCGCGGCATCCGGCATGTGCCACAGCGATGAGCACCTGCGCACCGGCGACCTGGGGGGCATCTACCCCATCATCGGCGGCCACGAGGGTGCCGGCGTGGTGGAGGAGGTCGGCCCCGGGGTGGAGGGCCTCAGTCCCGGTGACCATGTGGTCTTCGGGTTCGTGCCCGCCTGCGGACACTGCCCGTCGTGCGCCCGCGGCCACTCCAACCTGTGTGACGTCGGAGCCCTCCTCATGCTTGGGGCCCAGATCGACGGCACCCACCGCCACCACGCCGCCAACGGAGAGAACCTCGGCACCATGGTGTGCCTGGGCACCTTCGCCAAGCACACCGTGGTCAATCAGGCCTCCTGCGTCAAGATCCTCGACCACTACCCGTTGGACCGGGCCTGCCTGGTCGGCTGTGGTGTGACCACCGGTTGGGGCTCGTCGGTCTACGCCGCCGAGGTCCGACCCGGCGACGACGTGGTGATCATCGGGATCGGCGGGATCGGCGCCTCGGCCATCCAAGGTGCCCGGCTGGCCGGAGCCGAGCACATCTTCGCCATCGACCCCGTGCCGTTCAAGCTGGAGATGGCGAAGAAGTTCGGCGCCACCCACACCGCGGCCAGCATCGAGGAGGCCACCGCCCTGGTCAACGAGGTCACCTGGGGTAAGAACGCTGACAAGGTCATCTGCACCATGGGCGTGGGCGACGGCCAGCTGATGGAATCCATCATGCAGCTGACGGCCAAGGGGGGCCGGGTGGTGGTGACCAACATCCATCCGATGACCGAGACCGACGTGACCCTGTCCCTCACCTGGCTGACCCTGCTGGAGAAGCAGATCGTCGGCACCATCTTCGGTTCGGCCAATATCCGCTACGACATCCCCCACCTCATGAAGCTCTACGACCAGGGGCAACTGGACCTCGACGGCATGGTCACCCAGAGCTACAAGCTGGAGGACATCAACCAGGGTTACGCCGACATGCTCGACGGCAAGAACATCCGGGGCGTATTGCAGTACGAGTAGCTGCTCCCCCGGACGGCCCGGAGGCCGATGGCGCCACCCGGCAGTTGGCGCAGGTGAACTCTTGGTTACGGCCTGTGACCGTCCCCGCTCGTTTCAGTAGAGAAGTCCTGGTCAACGGGGCGGGGTGGATTCTCCGGGCCGTCGTCAGTTCTGGGTATCGCACGTGCGGGTCCCTGAAGGGTGAAATGATCTAACTATGCCATTCACGAACACCGGTTCGATGTCATTCCAGCTCGGTTCCGGGGCTCGTGAGGCCCCCGAGCCGCAAGTCACTGGTGGTAAGGTCACCACCACCAAGGGTGAATCGGACCTGGTACGTTGCGGTGCGGGGCAGCGAAAATATAATTCGTCTGTACCCAAGGAGCGGTTGTGAAAAGGATCATCATTGCGTCGGTCATCGCCATGACCGTCGTGGCTGCAGGGGCGGCCGGAACCGCCGGAAGTGCATGGGGAGCATCAGGAAGCCCCTCGTCAGCGGTCATCACCTTCGACGACCAGGGCCAGCAGGCCATTCTGCAGATTCCCGACCCCCCGTGCGACACCACCATGCCCAACTGCGTGTGGAAATTCTTTCTGAACGAGCCCAAGCTCTCCGTCGATGTAGCCATCGTCTACGGAACCTCGGGAACGCTCACCATCCCGTACCCGGCCAACTTCTGCGGCATCATCCAGGCCGACGCCTATGTCGGCCCGACGGATCAGGGCCCATGGCAGTCCAAGCGGGGCTGGCAGCACCCAATCAACACGTCCAGCAACAACTGCGAGCCTTCGACCACCACGACCACCACCACCACCACCACTGAGCCGGATACGGTGCCCCAGCCGCCGTCGGAGCCCTCTTCCACGCCTCCGGCCGCTGCTCCTGTCACTGTGCCCCCGCCCGAGCCCCAGGCCGCTGCGGTGACCCCGGTGGTGGCGGCGGCTGTGGCCACGCCGACCACGGAGCCGGCCAAGCCCGCCGCCACTGTGACCTCGCTGCCCTTCACCGGGGCCAACCTGGAGCCCTTCCTCCTCCTGGGAGTCCTGTTCGTGGCCCTGGGCCTCGGGCTCCTGGTCCGGCGCCGCAAGCCCACCGCCTAGGCCGTCCTCACTTCGGCGGATCCGTCGACGGAGCGAG
>JBBQWW010000142.1:0-5238 GCA_038210245.1 Acidimicrobiales bacterium | reverse complement strand
TCCTCGGGCCTTGACTGAAGGTTCAGTTTATGCCAGCGTCGGGGCGGTGGAAAGTGGTCGCGCCGTGGGAGGTACCGCCGATGCCGTCGTCGTGGGCGGCGGGACGGTCGGGGCGTGGTGCGCCTACTTCCTCAAGCGCAGCGGGCTGGGTCGGGTGGTCCTGCTCGAGGCCTCGACCCTGGGCCAGGGCGCGTCCAGCCGGGCTGCCGGCATCGTCCGCAGCCAGGGCGGCACGCCGACGGCCGTCCGCCTGGCCGAATGGTCCAAGGCCTTCTACCGGGCCCAATCGGACGAGTTGGCCATCGACTCGGGCTTCGTCCGCCAGGGCTACTACCTCCCGTGCTTCACCGATGACGATCTCGACGCCGCCCGCACGAGGATGGCGATGCAGCACTCCCTCGGTCAGTCGGTCCGGTGGCTGGAACCCGGCGAGGCCGAGGAACTCAACCCCACCCTGGCCAAGGGATCGACCCTGGGCGGGACCTTCCTCGACGACGACGGGTACATCCAGCCGCCCCGGAACGTACTGGCCTACACGGTGGCCCTGGCCACCTCCGGGGTGGAGGTGTTCGAACGGGTCCCGTTCACCGGCCTGGTCACCGAGGGAGGCCGGGTGGTGGGCGTGAACACCGGCCAAGGGATGATCGCCACGGGCACCGTGGTGCTCACCGGGGGCCCCCAGCTGGCTGCAGTGGGCGTGTTGGCCGGCACCCGCATTCCCGCCGGAGGGGTGCGACACCAGGTGGCGGTCACCGAGCCGTCGCCGGAGCTCGACCCGGGGCGCCTGCCCATGGTCTTCGATGTCACCGCCGGGCTCTACTGGCGGCCCGAGGAGGGTGGTGTCCTCTTCGGCATGAGCAATCCCGACGAGCCGCCAGGGGAGGCCACCGAGATCGACTGGGCCTACCTCAAGACCATGCGGAGACGCCTGGCCGAGCTGGTCCCGGTCACCCGCTCGCTCGAGCTGCGGCGGGTGTGGGCCGCCACCATCGACTACACCCCCGATCACCTCCCCATCCTCGGTCCGGTCCTCGGACGGGATGGCCCCCTGGTCGGCACCACCGTGGCCTCGGCCGGTGGCCACGGGATGATGTGGGGTCCCGGAGTCTCCCGGGCCGCCGCCGATCTGGCCCTCACCGGCACCACCGATGTGGTGGACGCCTCCTTCCTCGGACTCGACCGTTTCGACGAGTACGGACACAGCCGCCTCGATCCTGATCCCATCGCCCTACCGTTCCCAGAGAGGACCACCACGCCATGACCGACACCACCACACCACTGACCCCGTTCATCCATGCCGCCGAACAGGTGACCGACCTCGAGGACTGGGGGGCGCTGGAGGAGGCCACCGGACCGGCCATGACCACCTCTGGCTCCACGCTGTGGACCGGCGAGGGCGCACAGGAAGTGGGCATCTGGGAGTGCACCCCCGGGCCGTCCCGGTGGCTGCTCGAGACCCACGAGTTCATCCAGGTGGTGGCCGGCCGTATGACCGTCACCGTCGACGGGGGACAGCCGGTCGAGCTGGCCGCCGGCGACACCGCCGTCTTCCCCAAGGGGTGGTCGGGCACCTGGGACATCGCCGAGACGCTGCGCAAGGTGTACGTGATCTTCTAGGCCCGGCCCGGCCCGGCCCGCCGTCGCCGTCGCCGTTGCGGCTTGGGCCTGGCTGGCTACCGTGGAGAGATGAGCCCTCCCGCACCCGTCCCCGCCCCGGTCGACCCGGCCACGGTTGCCGCCCTCAGCGGGGTGTTCACCCCGGTCGATGAGGAGCGGGACGCCAACGGCCTGACCGTCGAGGGCGATCTCCCCGAGGGCCTGGCTGGTGCCTTCCTCCGCAACGGCCCGAACCCGCTGTTCCCGCCCCTCGGGAGTTACACCTATCCGCTCGACGGCGACGGCATGATCCACGGGCTCTGGTTCGCCGACGGGGTGGTCCGCTACCGGAACCGTATGGTGTGGACCCCCCAGCTCGAGGTGGAGCGGGAGGCCGGCCAGGCGCGGTGGGCCGGCCTCATGACCCCGTACCTCCCCGGACCCGACCTGGTGCCCGAGGGGCTGGCCGACCAGTACAAGCCCCTCCCCGACATCAACATCGTGCGCCACGCCGGCCGATACCTGGCCTTGGCCGAGGTCGATCCACCGGTCGAGGTCACCGCCGACCTCGACACCGTCGGCCCCTACGACTTCGCCGGCGCCATCCCGGGCATGTGTGCCCACCCCCGGATCGACCCGGTCACCGGGGAAATGGTGCTGTTCCGCTACAACATCGAAGAGCCCTTCCTCACCTGGTCGGTGGTGGGCGCCGACGGCTCGGTCTCGACCGGCCCGAACGTGATCGACCTCGACCTGCCCACCATGATCCACGACTTCACCATCACCACCTCCTACCTGATCCTCTTCGTCGGCCCCCTGATCTTCGACTTCGAGGCGCTGTTCGCCGGTGGGGGCATGCTGGCTTGGAAGCCGGAACTGGGGATGCGCATCGCGGTGGTGCCTCGGGACGGCCTGGGTCCGGTGCGCTGGATCGAGACCGGGGCTTTCTGGGTGTGGCACTTCGCCAACGCGTTCGAGCGCACCAGCCCCAACGGGGGAACCGAGGTGGTGGTGGACTACTCCGAGTGGAGCCGACCGGGCCTGGCGGGGTCGGGTTCCATCACCGGGGCGATCAGCCGGGCTGTCCTCGACCCTGGAGCCGGCACCGTGGCCGTCGACCACTTCGACGACCACCCGGCCGAGTTCGCCCGTATCGACGACCGGCTCACCGGCCAGGCCCACCGGTACTTCGTGGCCACCACCAAGACCGGTGACCTTCCGGTAGGGGAGCAGAACACCCTGGTCCGGGTGGACACCGCCCGCTCCTCAGTCGAGCGGTGGGACTCCGGGCCGTGGGTCTTCGACGAGGTGGTCTTTGTGCCCGCCCCGGGTGGTGGTCCCGAGGAGGGGTGGTACGTGACGTTCCGGACCGACCGCACCACCCTGGCGAGCGACTTCGTGTTCCTGGCCGCCGAAGACATCACTGCCGGACCGGTGGCCCGCATCCCCCTCCCGTTCCGGGTGCCGGCCGGGCTCCACGGTAACTGGATGCCTGCCGACGGGTCGTCGGGCTGACCCTGGGTGGGGCCGTGGGTCGAGGACCCAGGCGCCGCCGAGGTGCACGCCGGAGTCGGGCGCCGACCATGGCGCGACCCGGGCCGCTGAGCGGCATGGCAACGGGTATAGCCTGGCGAAGGTTCCGGAGGATCGGTCCGACGACAAAGGGGGCGTATGCCTGGCGTCAGTGTGATCCGGAGGGAGTTGACGGCGGGGGACAGCGTGGCTGCCGGGCTGCTCGATGCGCTTCCGGACCCTACGGCGGTCATCGACGGAGACGGGGTCATCGTCGGCGTGAACCACGCCTGGCAAATGTTCGGCGTGGACAACGGGGCCGACCCGAAACGGACGGGCGTCGGGGTCAACTACCTCGAGGTGTGCCGTCGGTCAGCTGACGAAGGGTGCCTCGACGCTGGAGCTGTGGTCTCTGCGTTGCAGGCGGTGCTGGCCGGCGAGGCGGTGGAGGCCGACTACGAGTACCCGTGTCCGTCACCGTCGGTGGGGCGGTGGTTTGCGGTGCGCATGACCCAGATGGCCCGCCCCGAGCTCGGGGTGGTCATGTCCCACACCAACATCACCCGTCGCAAGCTCGCCGAGGCCGATCTCGAACTCCGGGCCTCGCGGGATCCACTCACCGGCCTGGCCAACCGGGCCCGCCTGACCGAGGCCTTGCAGACCGCTCTCTCTGATCGTCCCGGTCGTGGGTCCGAGCCCGATGTCGGCCTTCTGTACCTGGACCTCGACCGGTTCAAGCCCGTCAACGACACCTACGGCCACGCCGCTGGCGACGAGGTGCTCCAGGCGGTGGCGCACCGTCTGGAGCTGCTCACCCGCCCCCAGGACACGGTGGCCCGGCTCGGCGGTGACGAGTTCGCCGTACTGGTCCCGAGAATCGGCCGCTCGCAGCTGGACGATCTGGCCGCCCGTGTTATCGGCGCTCTGGCCCAACCTCACCTCGTCCACGGTCACCCGGTGGTGGTGCCGGCCAGTGTGGGCAGCTACCACGCCTGTGGCGGTGAGGACGCCGGCTCCTGCCTCGAGCGTGCCGATGCGTCGATGTACTCGGCCAAGCGGGCCTTCCCACCTCCGAACTGAACGGGCGGAGGACCCGGCCCCGGGGCGCCGGTCAGGGGAGCGGTGGCTTCGAGGGCGGCACGACCGCCACCAGCGGGGATGGTTCTACTTCCGTTGTCCACCGGTCACCTCTCGACCAGCACGTCGAGGGCCCAGCAGCCGTCGGGTCCGCAGCGGAGGGGGTTCACATCCACTGCGGTGAGCCGGTCGCCCAGCTCCGTCGCCAGCACCGAGAAGGCCACCACGGCCGAGGCCACGGCCGACCGGTCGGCGGCAGCCCCGCCCCGCACCCCGTCGAGCAGCGCCGAGACCCGCAGCTCCCCGACGGCCGTCGCCGCCCGCTCGGCGTCGAGGGGGGGCAGCCGCACCACCCGATCGGCCAGCACCTCGACCAGTACGCCGCCAGCCCCCACCACCACCAGCGGTCCGAGGTGGGGGTCGCGGACCAGGCCCAGGGCCAGTTCGACCCCGTCGGGGGCGGTGGCGGCCACCTGGACCCGGGGGCCGAGGCGCTCGGCCAGGTCCGCGTAGGCGGCGGCCACACCGGCGGCGTCGCCCAGACCGAGGACCACGCCGCCCACCTCGGACTTGTGGGCAATGGCCGGCTCGTCGGTCTTGACCACCACCGGATAGCCGAGGCGGTCGGCGGCGGCCACGGCCTCCGCCGCCGAGGAGACCGACCGCGAGGGGACCACGGGAACGCCGTAGGCGGCCAACAGGCCCATGGCCTCGTCGGCCAGTAAGGGGGGTCCGGCCAGCCGGTCCCGCCACCGGTCCCGACGGTCTCGGTCGACCGGACCGGCGGGGGTCCGCCCGGTCGGGCCGGATCCGAAGTCCAGGAGATGGCCCAGGGCGGCCAGGCCCGACCGGGTGCCCTCCAGCACCGGCACCCCGCCGCTCCGGATCCGCCAGGCGACGGCACCGTCGATGGCCGAGCCCAGGTTGGCCAGTACCACCGTCGGCTTGTCGGTGGCACTGGCCGCGGCCAGCACTGCATTGGGGTACGAGTCGTCGCCGTCATACTCCTCGACCAGGTCGACGGCGAGGGCCACCGCCTCCACCCGCGGGTCG
>JBBQWW010000141.1:0-5288 GCA_038210245.1 Acidimicrobiales bacterium | reverse complement strand
CGTCAGCCCCTGCTTGCTCAATCGGCGTATCTGGATCCGCTCAGTGAGCGACAACCTCCGGGCCATCTGCAACCTCCATGCTCGAGACAGGTCGATCCTGACCGGTCAGCCAAGCTGTTGCAGTGATCCCTTGAGGCCAAGGTGCGATAGTGCTCATCGGTCTGACGAGCACGTTTATCTCCAACATCGAAAACGATCCCCGGATCAGCTCGGAGGTGGCGGCCCAGGTTGGTGTCGCTGCTGGGAACAACACCAACTTCGTCTCGGCCAACGAGGTCCAGAGCGCCGCTACTCAAGCGGGTCTTGACGGCGCATCGACGAGTGCGCTGGTGGAGGACTATGAGGCCGCGCAGCTTCGCTCGCTCAAGGCCGGACTTCTTGCCGCAGGCCTGCTCGCACTGCTCTCGCTCGGATTCACTCGGGAGCTCCCGCACACGCGCCCGGCGCCTGAGAAGGTGGAGAGTCAGATTCGACTCTGACCGGGCCGGCCTATCGCCTCATCGAACCCGTTCGCATGGCGTTCGCACCTCGGTCAAGAACGCGAGGCAGCGCTACAGGTCGGATCACGGTCGAGTCGGGCCAGCAAGCACGTCGACCGTTGAATCACGTTGGGAAATCCGCTGGATGGCGCCCACAGCACTGTGCATCTGGCTTTCCACGTGGCTCGCAGTTCCTGGAGCAGAGGCGAGTCGCTCTCGATGCGGAACTGAATCGGGTCGAAGGAATCCGTGAGATACACGCAACCGTCGTAGGGAGGGCCTACGGAAAGGTTGGCCCGCGCTGTGCTCATCATCGATCCAATTGCAATGTGGGTCCTCTCTGATGCAGCCAACTTGACGCCGAGTTACGGGCAGCTCGAGATCGATGACACCAGACTTTCGAGCGGGCTCGTTACCGTTGCTTCTGGCCTGCCGGAACACGCCGACGAGACGGCGATCCGCATCGCCAACCGGTACGCCGACGCTCCATGTCGCTCGCCTCGCTCCAGGGCGGTCGGTCACCTTGCCAGAGGCCCCGTATCTACACTTGTTCGTAGCCCGCGGCGAGGTCGATCTGGAGGGCGCCGGCCATCTGTCCGAAGGCGACTCTGTCCGGTTCACCGCCGTCGGCGGCCAATCGGTCACGGGACTCGAGAGCTCCGAAATTCTCGTCTGGGAGATGCACGCCACAGCCCGCCTGTAGGGCGGTCGGCCAGGTCAGAGTGTCGGGATGCGGTGATGCTTGGGGCGGAATGACCGGATCGCAGGGGCTTCGGGATGCGCAGCGGGCCGACGAGTCCCGGCGGGGCCGGCGCAGACCCACGGAATGGCGTTCACCCAGCGCATCCCGTTGGCGAGCCGTCCAGGGACGGTGGTCCCCATGGTCGTTGAACCCAACTTTCGAATTCGGCGGCGAAGCCGGGTACACCTCCGATGATGACCTGCCACACCGCGTTTATTCCACCCGCACGACTCTTGGCCCAGTCCGGAGGGTCGTCGGGCCCATTCGAGCGATAGGTTCGATGGTGATCGCATCATCACCGCCGACCATGCCGATGCAGCGCAACCGGACCGCGCCCACCGTGCCCTTCACGATCACTCCAGAGTCAGTTTCGATGCCGTCCGGAACAAGAGCGACCTGACAGGTCTCACGGACTCCTCGAGCTGCTGGCCTAGTGCTTCGTCACCATCGTGACGGCCGCCCCGGCCGAACGTGATGACGCCGGGCAGGAAGGTCAGGGGGTTGGCCGAAGCCGAACAGTTCGGATGCTCGGCGACGGTTCGAAATGCCAGCTTGGGTGGCAAATGCTCGCCCGTGCGTTCTATCCGGGAAGGTCGGTGGACAACAGGGTGACGGCCATCCCGTGGACAGGGGCCAGCTGGACCTCCTCCAGTCGGTAGCCGTCACCTCGGCGGCCCTGCTCGAATTCGGGCTCGGCCCCGTGGCGTGCCGCAGCCGTCCGCGGTGCCTCCACATCGGGCACCCGGATGCACACGGAGTAGACCCCTTCACCACGATCACGCAGATGGGCACGGTACCGATCGGCCTCCGGTCCGGCCCCGTCGACGGGCGCGATGAGCTCGACACCGCCGTCCCAGTCGAGCAGGACCCGCAGGCCGACGTCGTCGAGAAGGAAGTCGGCAAAGTCAAAGCCCAGGTCACGCCAGTAGTCGGCGGCACTGTCCAGATGGTCCGGGTGCAGGCAGAAGACCACGTGGTGCACCGAAGGGAGCCGACGGGTCACCCGAGCGTCCTCCGCCGTCTGACGCGCATGTCAGGCCACCCGATCGATGTGCTCGGAGACGACATCGACCAGCAGTGCGAGCTGGCGCACCGAATCGAGCGCCCCCTCCGCCACCATCCGCTCCATCGCCAGGCCGCGTAGGAACGCCCAGATCAGGTCACCCACTACCTCCGAGTTGGGTGCGTCCAGGCTCCGGCCCAGCTGGCGCAGGGTTCTCGCCATAGCGGCGAGATGCCGCTCGGTCGCCGGATCACGGCCGGTTCGGGTAGCGATGAGGATCTCCAGACTGGCCCGGGACGTTGGCGACGAGAACGCCGTCCACGCCGTATCGACCACGGCCCGGACCCGGTCTTTGGTCAGGCCGGACACGAGGCTCAGTCCGGACATGGCCTTCGTGAGCTCGGCGAACCCCTCTTCGACCACCGCTTCGAACATGCCGGTGCTGCTCCCGAAGTGGTACTGGATGACGCCCCAGGTCACTCCGGCCCGCTCCGCCACGTGGTTGGCGCTGGCCGCGGCGAACCCCTCCTCGAGCACGCAGGTCACTGCCTCTTCGATGATCCGGCGCCTCGTGCGTTCGGCCCGGGGTTGAGTGCCACTGATTGGACGGGTCGGTAACGGCCGGCGGGCGGTCGCAGCGGACGACGCGATCACCACATCACGCCCTGGGCCAGGGACGGCGGGAGATCCAGAGCGGAGAGCAAGCCGGGCCGTGCTTGGCAGACGGCCCCGACGGCATTGACGGCCCGAGCCGCTGTGGCGATCACCCCGGCTTCGTTGTGGTCCACCCCGGACCGTCCGAGGTGGGTATTGATCTCCACACCGGGAGACCCCTCGACCACCACCCGGTGGACTCCGGGCCGACCCTCGGGCGGCATGGGCCAGTGGCGGGCCGCGGCCTCCGTCAGCCGGTTGACGTGTTCCATGACGATGACCGGTCGCCCGGCGACCACTCCCTCCACGGCGAAGCGCACAGCGGCCACCTGACCCGGCTCCACCCGCATCATGGTGCAGTCGATCGGGTCGACCGCCGTCCAGGTCTCGTAGTGCTCACGCATCCCTTCGAGCTCGACCCCAAGCTCGTCGGCCAGCAGCCGGAGGGGGCCGCCCCAGATGCTGGAGAGGACGCCGGGGAGGAAGAGCATGGGCACGTTGTCCGGCGTGGTGCCGAACCCAAAGCTCACTCCGGTGAACTCGGCATCATCGTAGGAGCCGTAGTCACAGATCTCCTGGCTGAGGACCGAGGTGGCCCGGGCGGTGAGGCTCAGCGCGGCCAGAGGTAGCGAGTCCCCCGAGAACCCCGGATCGACCCCGTTCACGTACATCGACGTGCCGCCCGCGGCGCACGCCTCGCCGAGCGGTCCCGTGAGCCAGGCGTCGGCATGGGGCGGGTAGACCAGCCATACCAATGACGTCCCCACCACGTTGGTGCCGTTGCGGAGGAACGCCGTGACCTCGGCCAGGGCCTCGTGCGGTCGGGTCTCCGCCTGGCTCGTGTAGACGACACAGTCCGCGCCCAGGGCCACGAGGGCGTCCAGATCGTCAGTGGCCACGACCCCGGTTGGAACGTCGACCCCACACAGTTCGGCCGCATCCCGACCGATCTTCTCCGGACCCCTGGCATGGACACCGACGAGTTCGAGGTCGGGCCGACCGATGACGGCACGGAGCGCGTGGCGTCCGACATTCCCGGTCGAGAACTGGATCACCCGACGCGACATGAATCCCCTTTGCTTCCATCCATTCCGGCCAACGATCCTATATCCTAGAGTACTCAATGATTTAGGGCAGACGGAGGACAGACAATGGGGAAGCTCGATGGAAAGATCGCCATCGTCACGGGTACGAGCCGGGGGGTGGGCGTGGGGATCGCCCGGCAGCTCCTCCTCGAAGGGGCGACGGTCGTCGGGTGCTCGCGCGGCGAGCTGGCGGCCCTACCGGCCGCCGAAGGGATCGAGGGAGCGGCCGAGCGGTCACAGCAGTGGGTGTGCGACCAGGGGGACCCCCGGGCCATCGACGAATTCGTCTCCCGGGTCGTGGCCACCTACGGACGCATCGACATCCTGGTGAACAACGCCGGTGGGACCGTCCCCGCACCACACGCCGAGGACATTCCAGAGCTCGTCCAGAAGATCCAGGGTGCACCTCGTGCCGAGGACGACTTCACCCGGACGGTGCTGTTCCACGCCTTCGCCATCCAGATGAACTTGATCAGCCCGCTCTGGTTCGCGGTCCGGGTGTTCCGCCAGATGAGGACCCAGGAGGGCACCGGATCGGTCATCAACATCTCGAGCGGTGCCGGCCATTCCGCCGGCTCACCCACCCTGGTCTCCTATGGCGCGGCCAAGGCCGGCCTCAACCACCTCACCCGGTCACTGGCCGAGGAGTGGGGGCCCGCTGCACGGGTGAACTGCCTGGCCCTCGGCCCCACCATGACCGACAACTTCCGCTCCTTCGTGCTCCCAGCCGACGACCCGACCGGACAGGACTACTTCGAAGACGTGCCGCTCCACCGGGCCGGGGAGCCCGACGAGGTGGGCAGGACCTGTGTGTTCCTGTGCTCGGGAGAGGCCGACTACATCAACGGCACGACCATCGAGATCGACGGGGGCATGCTGCCCGGCGTCCTGTACGAGTCCGGCCTGAAGACGATCACCGACCTGCTCTGACCTGCTCCGCACCAATCGAAGGTCCAGCCGCGGGTTCCCGCATGATCCCATGGTCACGCTCGATCCCCCCGGTCCTCGGATCCGGAGGCAGTAGCCCCAGCCGGCCGAACGGAGCGGCGGGAGGCAGCCAGTCCAGCCACCAGTTCAATTCGAGAACGCGACGCCTAGACAGGCCCATGGCACGGTACAGCCGGCTGAAAAGGTGTAAACCTTCCCCCAGGCACTTCGCCGGGGGACGGAGCAGGCTGCGGCCAGTGAGCCGCCTCCTCGTTCTGCGCCGCTGAACCAGGGGGAATCATGGGATCCACGCTTTCCGCATCTCGGCCGCATCGCTACCGTTCGGTCGCCGTAGCCGGGCTGGCCGCCCTGGCGTGCGCCGCCGCCACGGTTCCCAG
>JBBQWW010000140.1:0-5292 GCA_038210245.1 Acidimicrobiales bacterium | reverse complement strand
TGGCTGGAGCCGGGAAGTACACCGAGGGCGACGACCACGTGGCCCCGTCCCAGGACATGGCCACCCCCGACCCGGCCACCAGGGCCGTCTCGTTCCCCGTGGTCCCACCCCCGGCCGCCACGCAGAGCGTGTCGGAGAAGCAGGACACCGAGGTGAACCCTCCGCCGGGCGGGAGGGTGGTGAGGGCCAGGGTCCACCCCGGGGCGTGAGGGACGGTGACCGGCACGGTGGTGGGGGTGGCCGACGGGCCCGAGGTAGTGGAGCGAGCCGCCCCGACGGTGGGCGTGGCGGTGCGGTGCTCGGCCGTGGGGGTGGCCGACGACGAGGAGGAGCAGCCTCCGGCCACCACGGCCAGTGCCACCAGGGGGAGAGATGCCAGCAGCCGCCTCGGACCCACCTGTCCCCTCACTCGGGCTCGCCCTGGTTGTCGGATTGAATCGGCCCCCCAGGCTACCGGCTGGCTTCCCGGCTGAGGGGGCAGGTGGCGTGGACGCGTGGAGGGGCAGGTGCCACAGGGTCGACTGCGTCGGGCCGCCGCTCGGGATGGCTAGTTGTTGGCCGCGTCGAGGGATCGGAAGACCATGCCGGTCGCCGGCTTGGGGTGGAAGTACGTGGTCTTGGCGGGCATGCGTCGGCCGGCCCGGGCCCAGTCGGCGATCTGGTCCACCGACGGTGGGCGTAACAGGAGGACGGCCTGGGACTTGTCGTCGGCGACGGCCCGCACCCCTTCCTGCCACGAGTTGAGGAACTCGAGCTCGTGGTCGGGTAGCTCGGCGATGACCAGCGCCACCATGGACGAGTCAAGGTCGGATCCGGCTGCCTCGGGGGTGCCGTCCTTGGGCGAGAGGAGCCAGGTCCCCGACGGCATCAAAAGGGCCAGCGCCCCCGACTCCCCGAGGGCGCTGGTGGTGCGCACGTCGAAGTCACCCACTCGGGTGAGGTCGAACCAGGACGAGCACACGTCGACCAGGTCGAGTCCGTCGGGCAGGCCGGAGAGGGCCCGGTGGATGGCGCCCACTTCAAGCTGGTCTTCGGTCAGCTCGACGATCAGGGCCATGATCAGGTCGGCCCCGGCATCGCCGGGCCGGCCCTGCCGGTAGGTGCGGGCCGTCTCGTAGCGATGATGCCCGTCGGCCACCACTACGGCCGAAGCGGCCACGGCGGCCTGCACCGCTCGGATGACCTCGGCGTCGTCGATGACCCACAGCTGGTGCCGGACGCCCCCGCCGTCGACCGCTTCGACCCGCGGTGGGTCGCTGCGGTCGAAGGTCCGGCTCAGCCCCGGGGTCAGGGAGAGCCCCCAGATGGGGGACAGGTTGGCCCGAGTGGCGGCCAGCAGGTCGAGCCGGTCGCTCTTGGCCTTGGGGAGGGTCTGTTCGTGAGGCAGCACGTCGGCGGCGCTCTCGTCGTCGATCCCGAGGGCCCCGATGACCCCGTTGGTGGCGTGGCCTCCGGCAGAAACCATCCGATAGGCGTAGAGCGACGGAGTGGGATCCTCCACCAGGATGCCTTCGTCCTGCCATCGCAGCAGCTGATGAGCGGCACTGTCGTAGCGGTCGAGGCCGGCCCGGTGGTCCGGCTCGGGGAGCTCCACCCGGACGGCGTTGGCGCTGTGCCTCGAAGCCAGGCGGCCCCGCTCCTCGGGTCCGACCACGTCGTAGGGAGGGGCGATCACCATCGAAAGATCGACCCGAGCGGCGTCGTACCGGAGACCGGCGAACGGTTCGAATCGCGGCATGGCCCTTGCGTAGCACACGGGGAGCGGACGACGGACGAAGGATGGCCCGGTGACGGACCTCGTCGTGGCAGGCCCCCGGGGTGGGAGCCGCCGGTCACGTCACGCGTACTCGGCGACCAGGGCGGCCAGGGCCTGGGCCCCGGCCGGCTGGAGGTGGACCTGGTCCTCGGTGAACCACTCGGGGTGGGGGGTCGATTCGGCGTTCCAGTCGGCCAAGACTGCCACTCCGGGGTACCGGGCTACACCGGCGGCCAGGACGGCGTTGTCCGGTGCCTCCCACGGTCGGGGCACGTTCACGTTGACGAAGACCACCCGCTCCGCCCCGGCGGCGGCCTGCATCATGGCGTCGAAGTCCGACGAGGTCACCGAGCCGTTGGTTCCGAGCTCTACCACCAGGACCGACCCGAGGGTGCCGGCGGCCCGCTCGGCCTGCACCACGCCGATCCCGGTCTCGAACTGACGGCTGACCACGCCGTCCACGCTGACGCCCGGGATATCGGTCTGCAGGTAGGGCTGGATGTCGATCATGATCGAGTCGCCCACCGCGGTGACCGGGCCGGCTACCGGCGGGACGGTGGTCGAAGGGGGAGCGGTGGCCGGAGTCGTGGTGGCGGGAGTGGCCGGGGGAGCGGGAGGAGCGCCGACCGGAGCCACGGCTGCCGCGGAGTCGGGGGCCGACCCCGTACCGGCCGTGGTGGCCGCGGGCCCGGGGGTGGCGGTAGCCAGCGATGGCGAGGCGGCGGGAGTGGGCCTCCGGGACAGGCCCAGGCCGAGCAGCGCCACCAGGAGAGCCACCAGGGCGATGCCGATGATCGTGTCCGTGCGCTTGACGTTGCCCATTCCTTCCAGTTTGCCCTGCTCAGGTGGGTGGCGGGGGGCGCGGTGGCGGGGATCGGGCGGTCCGGGCGCCCACCAGGGGTGTCGGGACCGACGACAGGGCGCGGCCGGAGGGCCCGGCCGGGCGGGCCCACCGGGGGGCGCCGAGGAGGAAGGGTGTTCGGTGGGCGGTGGCCCGGCTCGTAGACTCAACCCCGTGAAGGGCGTCGGCGAGAAGACCAGGGGGAGTTCCATCACCATGGCGACCACCGGGGGGTCGAACCCAGCAGAGGCCAATCCCGAGGGGGCCGCAGGTCCCGAGGCAGGATCCGATCCCGATGGGTCTGATCCGGGGGTGGCGGACGGGGTCGACCGGATCCTGACCGTCCCCAACGCCATCACCCTGGTCCGTCTGGCCTGCATCCCCCTCTTCCTCTGGCTGCTGTTCGGAGCCGATCGCCAGACGGCATCGGCCGTCCTACTGGCGGGGCTGGGGGCGACAGACTGGATCGACGGGTTCGTGGCTCGTCGCTACCACCAGGTGTCCACGGTGGGCAAGGTGCTCGACCCGGTGGCCGACCGGGTGCTGGTGGTCACCGCCGTGATCGCTATCACCGTCCACGGGGCCGTGCCGGTGTGGTTCGGTGTGGCCACCCTGGCCCGCGAGGTGGTGGTGTCGGCGGCCGTGTTGTTGCTGGCCTCGCTCGGAGCGGCCCGGATCGATGTCCTGTGGGTGGGCAAGGCCGGCACCTTCGCCCTCATGTTCTCGTACCCGGCCTTCCTGCTGAGCTACGGCACGGCGGCGTGGCAGGGGCCGGTGCACGTGATCGCGTGGATCACCGGGCTCATCGGCCTGACCCTGGCCTGGATCGCCGCGGCCTCCTACGTGCCGGTGGCCCGCAGAGCCCTGTCGGTCGGGCGCCGGGCCCGGGCGGCTACCGATGGAGCTCCGTCGTGAAGGCCGTCATCATGGCCGGTGGCGAGGGAACCAGGCTGCGGCCGCTGACCTCCAACCAGCCCAAGCCCATGCTGCCCATGGTCAACATCCCCATGATGGAGCATGTGGTCAACCTGCTCCGCCAGCACGGCTTCGAGGACATCGTGGTCACGGTGGCGTTCATGGCCAACGCCATCCGCACCTACTTCGGAGACGGCTCGGAGTTCGGCGTGCGCATGGTCTACGCCACCGAGTCCACCCCCCTCGGCACTGCTGGTTCGGTGCGCAACGCCCAGGACGAGCTGGACGAACGGTTCCTGGTCATCTCGGGGGACGTCCTCACCGACATCGACCTCAGCCAGGTGGTGGACTTCCACGACCAGCGGGGCGGACTGGCCACCCTGGCCCTGAAGGCGGTGGACAATCCCCTCGAGTTCGGGATCGTCATCACCAACGAGGACGGATCCATCGAGCGGTTCCTCGAGAAGCCCACCTGGGGGCAGGTGTTCAGCGACACCATCAACACCGGGATCTACGTGCTCGAACCCGAGATCTTCGACTTCATCCCCGAGGGCCAGCCGGTGGACTTCTCCGGCGAGTCGTTCCCCGAGGCCCTGGCGTCCGGCCGGAACCTCTACGGCTACGTGGCCGACGGCTACTGGGAGGATGTGGGCACCCTCGAGGCCTACCTCCAGTCCCACCAGGACATCCTGGACCAGAAGGTCCAGGTCGACATCAAGGGCTTCGAACTCCGGCCCCGGGTGTGGCTGGGCAAAGGGGCCGAGATCGACCCCAGCGTGGTCATCGACGGCCCGGCGGTGATCGGTGACAACTGCGTGATCGGGCCCGGCGCCCGCCTGGGCCAGTACTGCACGCTGGGCCGCAACGTCCGGATCGGCGACAACGCCGTGATCCAGCGGTCAGTGGTCCACGACAACACCTATCTGGGCTCCGGGGTGCGAATCGACGGCAGTGTGCTCGGACGGGGCTCCGACCTCCGCCAAGGGGTGCGGTGCGAGGAGGGGGTGGTGCTGGGCGACCAGTGCTTCGTCGGCGCCCACGCCGAGATCAAGGCGGGGGTCAAGGTCTACCCGTTCAAGACGGTCGAGGCCGGTGCGACCGTCAACTCCTCCATCGTGTGGGAGTCGATGGGGGCGCGTTCCCTGTTCGGTCGGGAGGGAGTTCAGGGACTGGCCAACGTGGACATCAGCCCCGAGTTGGCCGTCCGCCTGTCCATGGCCTGGGCCTCGACCTTCGAGAAGGGGTCGACGGTCACCACCTCCCGGGACACCAGCCGGGCTGCTCGGGTGCTCAAGCGGGCCATCATGGTCGGCTGCAACGCCGCCGGGATCAACGTCGACGACCTGGAGGTCGCCACGGTGCCCGTCACGCGGTTTCAGGTCACGTCCTCGGACTCCATGGCCGGGGTCACCGTGCGGCTGGCCCCGGACGATCCTCAGTCGGTGGTGCTCCGCTTCTTCGACAAGGAAGGCATCGATGTCGACGAGGCGACCCAGCGCAAGATCGAACGTCTCTACCACCGGGAGGACTTCCGCCGGGTCCTGGCCCGGGAGATCGGTGACATCGACTTCCCGCCCCGCTCTCTCGAGCACTACACGGCCGCCCTCATCGACTCGGTCGACCTGTCCAACGCCCGGCAGGCTGACCTGAAGCTGGTGCTCGACTACTCGTTCGGCACCTCCAGCTTCGTCATGCCTAACCTGCTGGCCAAGTTGGAGGCCGAAGTGCTGGTCGTCAACCCGTATGCCAACACCGCCGGGGTTCTCCGCTTCGACCGCCA
>JBBQWW010000139.1:0-5371 GCA_038210245.1 Acidimicrobiales bacterium | reverse complement strand
CCGCCCCGACGGCACCGATGGTGCAGGCTCGCGCTCCGGACAGCGGTTCAGTCACGCCGCGCTGGTCGGTTCTGGGGCAGACCGTGTACCCGGTGACCCTTATTCCCGGCGGGATGACGTTGACCGCTGGGCTGGACGGCGCCGGCAGCATGGTCGGGGTCGGTCCGCCATTGCCGGTGAGTGCCCCGAGGTCAGGGGCGGTGTTGAGCACGTCGTTGGCATGGGTCGCCGGACAGGCACCACCGGAGGCATCGAAGAGGAGGTTGTAGCCATAGCTGGTGAAGCCCTGGCAGTCATCCGGCGAGTTGTCGGCAATGATGCTGGCGCCCACCGTCGCCCCACCTTGGACACCGCCGAAGGAGATGGTCGCCGTGTTGCCGGCAATGGTGTCATCGACCAGCGTGTAGCCACCCCCGTAGAGCGCCCCACCGCTGTGGGCCGAGTTCCCGGTGACGGTGCTGTCGATGATGGTTACAGCGGCGCCGTTGTTCTCGATGCCGCCTCCGTTGCCGCCGATGGCCTGATTGCCGGCGATCGTCGAGTCAGAGATGACGACCGTCCCGCCATCAAGTGAGAGTCCACCGCCATCCGCATTCGACGAGTTGCCGGAGATGGTGCTCTTGGTGATGGTGAGGTTCCCGTAGCCGTAGATTGCTCCTCCGGTCTCACCCGGAGCCCCCGCCGTGGTGTTGCCGGTGATGGTGGAGTGGTCGATGGTGAGAGTCCCGGCGTTGTAGACCGCCCCGCCGTAGTAGTCGGATCCGGCCGGGGTGGCATTTCCTCCGGTGACGGTGAGATAGCTGAGCGTTACCGACTCCAGGCCGTAGGTTCTGAGTACCGGCCCTTGACCGGCCGTCTCCCGTAGGACCGCCGGGGAGCTGGCCGGTGCTTTGGCACCGGTGACGGTCATCGATTGGCCGAGGATCTCGCTTCCAGGGATGCCGATCGTCCCGGAAACCTGGACAGTGGGATTGGTGGCCGCCTTGGCTACGGCGTAGTCGATCGAGGCACAGGCTGTTGCCGGAGTCGAACAGGTTCCGACGTCGGCACCGCCTTGGGAGACGTACACGGTGCCGGGGGGCGTGGCTGCCCCCGAGCGGCCGGCTCCAGGCCCGGCCACGAGCAGGAGCGCCGTGCCCACGATTCCGATTGCCGTGCCGGTCGCCCTTCGACCTCGGCCCTTCACGCCACAGAGTTGATGCAAGGTCCCCACCCGCCTTCCGCCTCGCCGACGCCACGGACGATAGGCAGGTCGGTAAGGTGAGTCAATCGACCTCACTCACCGTGGCCACTGGCCGAGTTCCGACGGCCGATACACCAGGTCCTCGGGAGCCGATCGAAGTCAGTGCGCGGATTGACGTCGTCCACCGACCGTGCCGCCACGAGCTTCGACCGCGGGTCAGCTGCGGCCGGGTCGGTGCGGCCAACCCCACCCCTTGGTGCCGCCGGTCATCGCCCGGCGAGGGTGGATTCGGCCGGGGCTGCAGCCCCGTCGGCATTGCTTCAGGCGGTGGGTGGAAGCCACGGCTGCGCTCTCTACACGGATCGTTCTCAACACCCGAAGGCCGTCAGAGAAGGCGTTGAGATTGCTGGCGCCGTAGTGACGCACCGCCTCGAAGCTGGGCACCTCGGTTACCGGCAGGCCCGCCTTGGCCAGTCGCACGGTGATCAGTGTCTCGACCTCGAATCCGTCCCCCCCGATGCATGGTTCGGTGTCGCGGTCTTCGGGATCGCCCGGGTCGAGGGCCATGACGGCGAGGCACTCGCGCCGGAAGGCGTTGTAGCCGTAGCAGAGGTCGATATGCCGGGTGCCGTAGACCAGATTGGCGATTCGGTTGAGCCAGAAGTTTCCGATCCTCCGGAGGTGGCTGATGTCCTGGCTTCCTCCGTCGGCGAGGAAGCGTGACCCCTTGGACGACCTGCTTCCCCCTCACCCCCTAGCGATCGCACCGGTTCTGAGCGTCCAGCCAAGCTCCACGGCTTCGTCACCGCGACGTGGCCTGATGTGAAGAAGCGCAGCTCCTGCGTGACTGAGTTCGGTGAGCCGGATCGGGTCAAGCATGGATCACAGGAGGCGCCCCTTGGCTATCCCTGTACAGAAGTCGTCCGGCTCTCCGAATCGAAGTCGATGGCCCACCAGTGCTCCGGCTGCCCGTTCATCCGGCGGTGAAGTACGGCTGGTCGCAGCGGTATCCGTGGGTCGACCCGCCCACCGGTGGATCGTCCAGCCGTTGGAAGGTGCCGCTGGCCACCCGACCGATGAGGTAGCAGGTGGTCGGCACCTTGCCGGCTGGATTGCTGGCCGGAATCAACCCCCCGCTCGAGAAGTCGGTGATGTGCCGGAGGGCCTGCAGCACGCTGCCGCGGCTCGGGTGGGACCCCGCACTGCGGAGGGCCTGGGTGAACAGTTCCGCGCACAACCACCCGGCCAGAGTGAAGAGGTCGGTGGTGAACCCCGGTGCCACCTTTTGGACCCACTGATTGAAGGTGGTCACCGACGAGATAGCCGGGGCGTCCCCGCCCAGGTAGAGCGAGTCCGCCTGCTCGAGGTAGGCCCCGTTGACGTTGGCCGGCCCGCCGGAGTTGGCCACCAGCTCATTGCTGTAGGCCGGCGCCCCCAGCACCACGATCGGATGGAAGTTCTGCTGGTCGAGATCCTTCAGAGCCGCCGACGCGTAGTTCTGGGGCATCTGCTCGAGGAAGAGGATCTGGATACCAGCGTCCTTCATGGCCACGATGTTCTGTGTGAAGTCGGTGGTTGTCGGAGGGAGGGCTGGGTCGTACTGGACCCGGTAGCCCAGGTGTTCCATGGCCACCTTCTCGTGGCCCCATGCCTGCACGGTAGCGGGGACAGCGGCGATGATGGTGCCGGTGTGGAGGATCTGGTGGGGGAACTTCTTCTTGAAGTAGGCCAGGGGTCCGAGGGGCCAGCCCTGGGCTGCCGGGGCCGGGCTGAAGTTGTTGGGCAGCTTCTGGGTGACCGGGTCGAGGGACTCCGACACGTCAGGGAACCCCGGATGGGCGGCCAGCACGGTCCCGCCGAAGCTGTCCTCGAGCGACAGCCCTCCCACGGTGGCGAAGTCCTTCTCCACTGCCAGCTGGGTGAGTTGCCGCTTGAGGGCTCCGGTGAACTGGTCGTCGGCGCTCGCCACCACCAGCTTCCGCCCGTGGACGCCGCCACGGGCGTTGACATAGGCGGCGTACGCCTCGGTGCCGACTGCACCCCCTTTGAACAGACCACCCACCTCGGTGGAGACGTTCCCGATGGTCACCGAGTGGGCGGTGATGCCGGTGAAGTCGGCGAACGCCGACGCGGGAATGGGGTGGGGGGTGGTGGCGCCAGCCGCACCGGCCCAGGCTCCTCCCGACACCAACAGAGCCAGCGTGGCGGCCAGAGCCGTGGCCCGGCCCAGGGTGGCGCTCCCACTCCGTCGTGCCCTCTGGCGCATGGATCCCCCCGGATCGTCTTGCCCAGGCCCCTACTGGCGTCCTGGGGAGCCATCTCCGACGTGCGGAACTTACACCGGTAGCGGATGCGTCGGCCGGACCCTCATGTCGGGCTACCCCTCGTACACCACTCTGGTGGACTCAACTCCGGACCGGCGGATTTGCGTCTGGTCCCGGCCCCACCACCGAGGCCCTGCCCTTTCTTCTGTGCCGTGTCCCTGTCGACATATCCGCAGATGATGCCTCGACCAGATGCACCACATGTTTGGTTGTGGCCCCACGAGCTCTTCTTCCGGCATAGCGGTTGTACTCAGGTGACGTGGGCGCCTGCCTCTGTGGCCGCCGGACTTGGGTCCGAGTGTTGCGAGTAGTCGAAGTGGACCGTGTGCCTGCGGGCCGGGTGCCGGCCACTGGGAGTGATCTCTACTTCACCCATTCGCAGGTTGATGGAAACTGTCCCTGCATCCATGAGATAGTCCCCTTCGGTAGCTGGCTTGGGTAGAGCCGTGCACCGGAACGAGGGGTGATGTGATGATCAGGAATCGAGCAATGTTGCTCGGAGTGGCCGCCTTGGCCGCATCCGCTGGCTGTCTGGTGGGAACGGTCGCAAGTGCGGTAGCTGCACCGGTCCCGGCCGGGCAGACTCGGGCCGTGACCTGTGGCACGTTGAGCGGGGTGAACACCGACGATCACACGCTGACCTTCAGCCACTGCACCGGACCCACTGGGGCCTTCGGCACGATGAAGGCCCCGCTGCACAGTTCGGTGACCATTCATTGGGCCAGCGGCAACTCGTCGCAGATCAGCTTCACCTCCCACCAAGTGGGATCAGCCCGGGCTACCTGCGCGGGGGAGACCCGGGTGGTGGGCAAGGTGGCCCAGACATCGATCAAGGGGTTCAAGGTGACCTTCTCAGCCTCGTACTGCACTGACTCCACTCACCACGTCTCCCTGGCTCCGGGTACCCGCGCCAAGTTCTGAATCTCCATCCGACCGACGACACGGTTGGCTCGACGCTCCCGGACCATTTCCGCGGTGGGGCCAGGCCGGAGCTCCCGGTGCGGGGGCGCCTCTCCCATGGGTACTGTTGCCTGATCGGGAAGGGAAGGGTTGATGCGTCGGCTGTCACTGGGAGTCGTCGCCGTACTGGTTGCCAGCCTCACGCTGCCCAGCGGCGTCGGGGCCGCTCCGGCGGGCAGCGCGGCGGTGAGCGCCAGTCCGTTCATGCGGGTCTGCGGCATCCAGTTCTGCATCGGCACCACGGCCTTCTATCCCTACGGAGCCACCACCTACCAGTCCACCACTTAGCCTCGATCCACCGACCGACGACCTGGCAGTGCAGTGAATCGGGTGGTCTGCATCGGCAAGGATCAACCGGCTTGGTGCTGACTTCTTCAGCGGCCGTCGGAGCGTGTGAGGCCACGGGCTTGTGATTCTCATCGATTGTCAGTGCCGTCCTTCGGTCGCCTGCGGTGCACCGGCCGCGAGGGACTGGTTACACGGGGACTGGCGGAAGGGCCCGAAGGAGATCGAGTGCTTGTTCGAAGGCTTTGGCCCACGGCCATTCGAGTGGAGCACGCAGAGTCGGCCTGCCGCCGGGGCTGACGAGTCGACCGGGAACGGAGAGGAACTTGGTGCGGATGGTGCGGGCCACTACGAGCTGTTCATCGGGGGTGATCTCACCCAACGTGGCGGTCCAGCGGATGAGGTTGTGAGCCAGGGCGGCACACACGAGCCACGCGGCGTTGGCGTTGAAGTTGCCGGAAGGGACGTGCTCCATGCCGGCACCCTCCTTCAGGTCTTTGATGGCCAGCTCCACGGTGGCGTGGGCCCGGTGGAAAGCGTCGACGTCGACCGGGTCGCCTTCGAGGTCGGTCAGGAAGGCGAAGTGACGCCACTCGGGCCACAGCGTCGCCTGACGTCC
>JBBQWW010000138.1:0-5376 GCA_038210245.1 Acidimicrobiales bacterium | reverse complement strand
GTGAACGACTCCTTGATGGAGCACCTCATCATGATCGACGCGGCCAAGCGGGCCTCGGCCAAGCGGATCACCGCCGTGTGCCCCTACTACGGCTACTCCCGCCAGGATCGCAAGGCCTCCGGTCGCGAACCCATCACCGCCCAGCGGGTGGCCGACATGCTGTCGGTGGCCGGAGCCGACCGGGTGGTCAGCGTCGACCTCCACTCCGGGCAGATCCAGGGCTTCTTCAACGTCCCCTTCGACCACCTCACCGCGGCACCGGTGCTGGTGCAGTACCTCCGCACCCAGCGCAACGACGACCTGGTGGTGGTGGCCCCCGACGCCGGCCGGGTGAAGGTGGCCGAGCGGTTCAGCCAGAACCTCAACGCCGATCTGGCCGTGGTGCACAAGCGGCGGCTGGTGGAGAAGGCCAACTCGGTGGAGGCCCTCCACGTGGTGGGTGACGTCGCCGGTCGCCAGTGCGTCCTCATCGACGACATGATCGACACGGCCGGCACCATCGTGGCCGCCGCCGACCTGCTGGCCGAGCGGGGGGCCTCCGAGGTGTGGTGCATGGCCACCCACGCCGTCTTGTCCGACCCGGCCATCGACCGACTCAAGAACTCGGCCCTCACCAAAGTGGTGGTGACGGACACGCTGCCCATCCCCCAGGACCGGCGGTTCGACAAGCTGGAGGTGTTGTCGGTGGCCAAGCTCATCTCGGATGCCATCGATGCCGTGTTCGAGGACACCTCGGTCTCGGAGATCTTCGGCGGAGAGAACCTGGCCTGATCGTCCGTCGGACGAGGGTGCGCTGATGACGGGGCCCATCCGGTCGGTCATGTTCGACTTCGGGGGTGTGATCACCTCGAGTCCGTTCGAGGCCTTCGCCCGCTACGAGCGGGAGGCCGGGCTGCCCGACGGCTTCCTCCGGCTGGTCAACTCCACCGATCCGGACACCAACGCCTGGTCCCAGCTGGAACGGGGTCAGCTGGACGTCGACGGGTTCGCCGCCGCCTTCGAGGGGGAGGCGTTGCACCTGGGCCACCGGGTCAACGGCCGGGATGTGCTTGGTCTGCTGGGCGGAGACATTCGGCCGGCCATGGTGGATGCGGTGCGCCGGTGCACCGAACGGTTCGAGACGGCCTGCGTGACCAACAACTTCTCTGTCGAGGATGCCCCCATGCCGGCGGAGGTACTGGCCATCTTCGACCTGTTCGATGTGGTGGTGGAGTCGCGGGTGGTGGGCGTGCGCAAGCCCGAACCCCGCTTCTACCACCTGGCCTGCGAGATGGTGGGGGTGAGGCCCGACGAGGTGGTGTACCTCGATGATCTGGGCATCAACCTCAAGCCGGCCCGGGCGATGGGGATGACCACCATCAAGGTGACCGACCCGGCCATCGCCCTACACGAGCTGTCGGCGGCCACCGGGTTGGAACTGTCCGACGGGTCCGACGAGGGAGGATGAGTCCGCCGGCCCGTGGCCGTGCCAGCCGGGCGGGCCAGAGGGACCGAGTGGCTCGTTGCCCGAGGGTTCCGGGAGCGGTGGCCCACGACCGGTCGCCTCGAGGACGGCCATCGGGCCTGGGGGTCTTCCGGGCCGCAGGGTGCGACACCTCCAGACCACCCGGAACACCACGGAAAGTGGTCAGATCACCAGTAGGAGTGGTGGGTTCCGAAGGAGGGTTTGGGACGGGACCGCTCGGGATAAAGAGAGCCGTGTCGATCCCGGATCCGGCTTCCGCCGGCCGGCTCCGGGATCGACCATTGCGCCCGCCGATGGACCGGGCCCCTTGAGAGAGGCCCGGTGATGGCCGAAACCCCCGGCCATCACCAGTTCTGTTCTGTCGGCACCCGGTAGCCACCTGTCCCGCCGCTCGTCTAGCATGGTGGGCCGTCAGCAGCAGTCCGTGACCGCGGTGGACAGCTCACGCCTCCCACCGGTCCGGTGCTGTTCGCCGAAGTCGCTCGTACCCGCATCTCCGAGGAGTTCCCGCATGCCCGAAGTCACGCTCACCGCCGAAGCCGGACGCACCACCGGATCGAGTTCGACGCGCCGCCTGCGGGCCGAGGGCAAGATCCCCGGTGTCGTCTACGGACACGGGTCGGACCCCATCCCGGTGGCCGTGGTGGGCCGCGAGTTCCAGGTGGCGCTGTCCGGTGAGGCCGGGCTCAACACCCTGCTCTCCCTCGAGGTGGGTTCGGACAACTACCTGACCCTGGCCCGGGACATCCAGCACCATCCGTTCAAGAACGTCGTCACCCACGTCGACTTCCTGATCGTGCGCCGGGACGAGGTGATCTCCGCCGAGATCCCCATCAACCTGATCGGTGAGGCCATCGAGATCCAGCACGGCGACGGCATCGTCGACCAGCAGCTGTTCACGCTGCACATCAAGGCCAAGCCGGCCGACATCCCGCCCTCGGTGGACCTGGACATCTCCGAGCTCACCATCGGTGCCGCCCTGCACGTCTCGGACATCACCATTCCGAAGGGAGTGGAGCTGGAGACCGACGTGGAGGCCACCGTGGTGGCCGGTCAGCCCCCCCGGGTCCAGACCACCGACGACGCCGAAGCCGAAGCCGCGGCCGAGGCGGCCGGAGAGGCCGCCGGCGATGCCGGCGAAGCCGCCGACGCCGGCTCCGGCGACTCCGAGTCCTCGGAGGGCTAGGCCCTGCTCCGCAGACGGGGAGCGGGACAAGAGCAGCGACGGGGCACACCGGCCGACCTGTTGGTGGTCGGCCTGGGCAACCCCGGCATCGAGTACGTCAACACGCGGCACAACGTCGGTGCCGAGGTGGTGGCGGCCCTGGCCGACCGGCACCAGGTCCGTCTGCGGGTGGAGAAGGGCCTGCACGCCCACGTGGGTGAGGCCCGGGTCGGAGGCTTCCGAGTGCTCCTGGCCATCCCCACCACGTACATGAACGAATCGGGTCAGGCCGTCGCCCCCCTGGTCCGCCGGGCCGGCATCGACCAGGCCGAGTCCGACCCCACCGACCCTGGCCACGTCGACCGACCGGGCGGAGCTGCTCTTCCGTCCCGAGGGAGCGCCGGCGAGCCGCTGGCCGAGCGGCTGATCGTGGTCCACGACGAGCTCGACCTGCCGTCGGGCCGGGTCAAGATCAAGTCGGGCGGGGGCACCGCAGGCAACAACGGCCTCAAGTCCATCGAGAGCCATCTCCACACCAACGGGTACCTACGGGTACGGGTGGGCATCGGCAAGCCACCCGGCCGCCAGCCCGGCGCCGACTACGTGCTGAAACGGCCCGGGGCGTCCGAGCGGGCCGTGCTGGTGGAGGCCATCGAGGGGGCCGCCGACGCCGTGGAGGCCATCATCACCGAGGGACTTTCCCCCGCCATGAATCGGGTCAATACCGCCGACGGCGGGCCCGCATGACCGACCCGACCCCCACCGATCCGGCTCCGGCCGGCCACCGGTTCGCCGCCGCCACCGTCGTGCAGCTGGAGACCACCATGGGCGAGGCCTCCACGCGGTGGACGGGGGCCATCCAGCCCCACTGGGACGTCGCCGGCAACACCAACGGGGGCTACCTGCTGGCCATCGTGGCCCGGGCCATGAGCGCCTCGCTGGGCCGTCCCGATCCGGTCACCATCACCGCCCACTACCTGGCTCCCGGCCGACCCGGTCCGGTCCATGTCGATGTGGACGTGGTCAAGGAGGGGCGGACGTTCGGGACGGCCACGGCCCGGCTGTGGGCCGGGGACCGGCCCCTCCTACAGGTCGTGGGCACGTTCGGTGAGCTGTCCGACCGGCCCGGGGCCGAACTGATGGACGAGCAGCCGCCGGCCATGCCTCCACCGGAGGAGTGTGAGCCGGTGGTGGCCACCGAGACCTTCCCGCCCCCCTTCATGGGGCAGGTGGAGCTCCGACTCCATCCCGAGGATTCGCACTTCATGGCCGGGAGCCCCTCGGGTCGCGCCCTCATGCGGGGATGGTTCCGGCTGCGGGACGGGGAGCCCACCGACACCGTGGCCCTGCTCTGCGCGGTGGACGCCTTTCCGCCCACCGTGTTCAACACCCACCTACCGTTGGCCTGGACCCCGACGGTCGAGCTCACCGCCCACGTCCGGGCCCGGCCCGAGCCCGGCTGGCTGCGCTGCCGGTTCGCCACCCGCTTCGTCACCGGGGGATTCCTCGAGGCCGACGGCGAGATCTGGGACGGGGCCAACCGCCTGGTGGCCCAGTCGCGGCAGCTGGCCCTGGTGCCCCGCCAATGACCTGGTAGCCCGCCGACCCCGAGACGCCGGACCCAGGAGCCCGAGCCCGCCCGGTACGATCCCGTGCTGTGCCCGACCGCGCCCGCGACCCCGACCTCGTCATCGCCGTGGAGGGACTGACCAAGTCCTACGGCTCCTTCGCCGCCGTCGGCGGCATCGACTTCGAGGTCAGGAGGGGCGAGGTCCTGGCCCTGCTCGGCCCCAACGGGGCGGGGAAGACCACCTCGGTGGAGATCCTCGAGGGCTACCGCCGGCGCGACGCCGGGCGGGTCTCGGTGCTGGGGGTCGACCCCGAGGGGCGGCCGCGGAGCCTCCGAGCCAAGGTGGGCATCGTCCTCCAGGAGTGCGCCGTCGACCCCTACCTGACCGTGACCGAGGCGGTGACCCAGCGGGCCGACCTCTATCCGTCGCCGAGACCGGTGGGGGAGGTCGTGGAGCTGGTGGGGCTGGAGGAGAAGGCCCGGTCGCGGGTCAAGACCCTCTCGGGTGGTCAGCAGCGGCGGCTCGACCTGGGCCTGGCCCTGGTGGGCGACCCCGAGCTGATCTTCCTCGACGAGCCCACCACCGGGTTCGACCCGTCGGCCCGCCGGGAGGCGTGGGACGTGGTGCGGGGTCTGTGTGCCGAGGGGCGCACGGTGGTGCTCACCACGCACTACATGGACGAGGCCCAGGCTCTGGCGGACACAGTGGTGGTCATCGCCGCCGGCCGGGTGGTGGCGTCGGGCTCGCCGGACACCCTCGGGGGACGGGACCACGGGGAGACCACGGTGCGGTTCGTGCTCCCCGCCGGGTGCGGGGTCGGCGACCTGCCCCTGCCGGCCGGTCTGGCCCCGGTCGAGCGGGGGGAGTTCGTGGAGTTCCGTATCGCCGAGCCCACCGCCGTGCTCCATGCCCTCACCGGGTGGGCCGTCAGTCGGGGGGGGCCGCTGGAGGGCCTGGCCGTCAACCGGCCCACCCTGGAGGACGTGTACCTGGCGCTGACCGGGGGAGGGAAAGGGCCCGGGTCCGGGTCCGAGTGAGGATTCCGGCCATTCCGTACACCCAGTCCAGAGTTTTCGTACACCCCGGTCCCGCGTGGTGTCGGAGGCCGCATGGCGGCCGACGTTGAGCCCTGGTTCACCTCCTCCGGTGGTCGGTCGTGATCGGTGGGTGCTGAT
>JBBQWW010000137.1:0-5378 GCA_038210245.1 Acidimicrobiales bacterium | reverse complement strand
ATTCGACGCCGCCCGGGTCCCCGTTGTGACAGGGGGATGGTTAAGGGCCGGCGGGAGTGAGGTTCTGGAGGCGGACCTCACCGTGGGCCAGGCGCTTGCCCGAGCCGTCGGTCACGTCGACCTGCCACAGCTGTTGGGTTCGGCCCTGGTTGAGGGCCACCGCCTCGACCTCGACCCGCCCGGCGGTGACCGAGCGCAGGAAGTGAGTGGTGTTGGTCAGCCCTACCGCCACCTGGCCGCGGTCGGCGATGGCGACACTGGCCCCGATGCTGGCCGCACTCTCCACGGCGGTGGTGTACACCCCGCCGTGGACGATGCCCCACGGGGTGTGATGGCGCTCGTCGAGATCGATGTGCCCGACCACCCGGTCGGTGGCCACCGAGTCCACGACGAGCCCGGCTGCAGCCACGAAGGCGCTGGCCTGCTCGAGGGGGCCGGGAGAGATCGTGGGTGCCCCGGCGACGACGGCAGGGGAGTTGTCCGAACTTAGTTGTGTCATAGAACTTATCCTAGGGACGGAGGAGATCGAGGGCAACCCGAACGGCGGGTTCGGCGGGTCCGGGGCGGCGGCTGGCGCGGGTGGGACTGCAGTGTGGTGGCGGCCCAGGCGCCTGTCCAGGCCCACCATCGTTGACGTTGACGTTAAGATATATTCACGTTGAAGGCAGTTGGAGCGATCCCGGGGAGCCATGGCCGTAGTCGACGGAGTGCAGTCCGAGAGTGGCGAGTCGAGCGGTACGAAGTCGGGCCGGGCCGAGCGGGTGGCCGGCACCCTCGCCGACCTTCCGCCCAACTACAAGTGGATGGCCCTATTCATCTCCACCCTGGGCATGCTGATGGCCACCATCGACGGATCCATCGTGCTCATCGCCATGCCCGACATCTTCCGGGGCATTGGGCTCGATCCCCTTCAACCGGGCAATACCTTCTACCTCCTCTGGATGATCCTGGGCTTCCTGGTCATCACCAGCGTGCTGGTGGTCAGCCTGGGCCGGATGGGCGACATCTACGGACGGGTGAAGACCTACAACCTCGGATTCGCCGTCTTCACCTTCTTCTCCCTCCTGTTGAGCATCACCTGGATGTCCGGACATGCCGCCGGCGACTGGCTGATCACCATGCGCATCTTCCAAGGGGTGGGGGCGGCCATGCTGATGGCCAACTCGTCGGCCATCCTCACTGACGTGTTCCCCACCACCCAGCGGGGGATGGCGCTCGGGGTCAATCAGGCCGCCGCCTTCAGCGGTTCGTTCATCGGGCTGGTCCTGGGGGGCCTCCTGGCCCCGATCAACTGGCGCCTGATCTTTCTGGTGTCGGTCCCCATCGGTCTGTTCGCCACTGTCCTCGGCTATCTCAAGCTCCGTGAGACCAGTCCGCGGCGGCCGGCGCGGATCGACTGGCCGGGGAACATCACCTTCGCCGTCGGGCTGATCCTGGTCATGGTGGGGATCACCTACGGCATCGAACCCTACCGACACCACACCATGGGGTGGACCAGCCCGACGGTGGTGGCGTCCCTGGTCGTCGGCTTTGCCCTACTGGTCGCCTTCTGCATCATCGAGACACGCGTCGAACAGCCCATGTTCCGCCTGCAGCTGTTCAAGATCCGGGCTTTCACCAGTGGGGTCATCGCCAGCTTCCTCGCCGCCCTGAGCCGAGGTGGGCTGATGTTCATGCTGATCATCTGGCTCCAGGGGATCTGGCTCCCCCTGCACGGGTACGCCTTCACGATCACCCCACTGTGGGCCGGCATCGCCATGCTTCCGCTGACCGCCGGGCTGCTCATCGCCGGACCGGTGTCCGGCGTATTGTCCGACCGGTACGGGGCCCGGCCGTTCGCCACCGGAGGAATGGTGCTCACTGCGGTGTGCCTGACCCTGATGGAGTTCCTGCCCGTCGACTTCTCGTACTGGGTCTTCGCCGTCATCCTGTTCGTCACCGGCGCGGCCATGGGTTCCTTCGGCTCGCCCAACCGGGCCGGGGTGATGAACAGCCTGCCTCCCCAGCACCGCGGGGCCGGAGGGGGAATGAACACGACGTTCCAGAACTCGGCCCAGGTCCTGTCCATCGGGATCTTCTTCTCGCTGATGATCGTGGGCCTCTCGTCCACGCTGTCGAGCAATCTGCTGCACGGGCTCCTCGCCCACGGGGTACCGGCCGCAGCCGCCGAGCAGGCCGCCCGCCTGCCGGCGGTGTCCACGTTGTTCGCGGCCTTCCTCGGGTACGACCCGGTGCAGCACCTGATCGGGATCCACCAGTTGAGCCAGCTGCCCCTGGACCAACAGCACGCCCTCACCGGGCGCAGCTTCTTCCCGGGCCTGATCAGCGCCCCCTTCCGCGCCGGGCTGCACGCTGCCCTCGACTTCGCCATTGTGGGCAGCCTGTTGGCCGCGGCGGCGTCGTGGATGCGGGGCGGTCACTACGTCTACTCCGAGGCCGTTCCGGGAGCGTCTGAACTGGGCGCGTCGGATGGCCCGCCCCGTCCGGGAGCGGGCGACGGGACGGTACCGAGCGGGAACGGGTGGGGACCCCCGCTCGGCCGGGCCGGCACTCCCGACGATGTGTCGGGGGCGGCCGTGGCCCAGGTGGACTCCGGATGATCACCAGGAACGCCGCCACCGAGCCGGCGCCGCTGCACTTCCGCATCGGGGAGGTGGCCAAGCTCACCGGGCTCACGACGCGCACGCTCCGCTACTGGGAGGAGCAGGGCCTGATCAGCCCCAGTGGCTACCGGGGTCGGGGCGAGCGGGTGTACTCGTCCTTGGACATGGCCCGGGTCACCCGGATCAAGGACCTGCAGGAACTGCTGGGGTTCTCGCTGGCCGAGGTGCGGGTGGTCTTGGACACCGAGGACATCGAGACGCTCGACCGACTGCGGTCCGAGTACCGGTGGGGCGACGCCTCGCCCGAGCGGCGCCGGGAGCTCCTCGACGCCGCCCTCGAGGCCAACCGGAAACTACTGGAACGCCTCGACACCACCCTGGCCCGCATCGGCCGCTTCCGGGACGAGCGGGCTGCCAAGTCGATCCGACTGCAGGAGGTCCGGGATCAACTCGACATCGACTCCGACGACGCGCCGGAATGAGCGCACACTGCCCGCACCACGATCACCACCCGACCGACCACGGAGAGACAGGAACCCAACCATGAGTGACGCCATGCGAGCCGAGACGGTGCAGATCACCGGACACGGCCAGGACGCCGTCGAGGCGTACCTGGCCCAGCCCCTCGCCCCCTCGCCCACCGGCGGGGTGGTGGTCATCCACCACATGCCCGGGTACGACGAGGAGACCAAGGAGATCACCCGACGGTTCGCCGCCCACGGGTACCTGGCCATCTGCCCCAATCTCTATTCGCGGGAGGCCCCCGGGGCCAGCCCTGACGATGCCGCCGCCGCAGCGCGGGCCCAGGGGGGAGTACCCGACGAGCGCCTGGTCGGCGATGTGGGCGCCGCCGCCGCCTACCTCCGCTCCTTCGGTTCCTCGAACGGCGCGGTAGCCACCATCGGCTACTGCTCTGGTGGCCGCCAGTCCGTGTTGGCCGCATGCCACCTCAATCTGCAGGCTGCCGTCGACTGCTACGGGGCGTTTGTGACCAAGCCCACCCCGGCCGAGCATCCCCTCAACTTCGAGGCCATCGTCGACCTCATCCCCAACCTCTCGTGTCCGCTGCTCGGTCTGTTCGGCGCCGAGGACCAGTACCCATCCCCGGAGGAGGTGGCCGAGTTGGAGGAGGCCATGACCGAGGCCGGCAAGACGTTCGAGTTCCACTCCTACGAGGGTGCCGGCCACGCCTTCTTTGCCCCCAACCGGCCCAGCTACCGTCCCGAGGCGGCCAACGAGGGGTGGCAGCGGATCTGGGAGTTCTTCGGGCGCACCCTGGGCAGTCACTGAACGCGCTCCCACCGACCGGCCACGACCGAACGCCGACGAGCAAACCGATGAAGACGAGCATCCAATGAAGGGAGCGCCCATGTGCACCTACCAGACGACCACCGTGGCCCTGGAGGGCAGTGGCAAAGGGGCAGCGGGATGGTTTCCGCTGACTGACGCCACCGTCTACTTCGACCACCCGGTCCACGCCCGTGCCGAGCACACCCTGAACATCGACCTGATCAACCCGTCCCGGGGGGCCGGTGCCCGGGTGGCCATGGAGCTGGAGCCGGCCGCCGCCCGGGCCCTGGCCGAGGCCATCTTGGAGACGTTGGCTATCGTGCCGCCGCCGCTCCTCGGTACCGTGGCCTCAAGCTGACCGCGAGCGAAGCCCGCCCTCTCGTCCCTTTGGCGGGTGGAGGGGGCGGGCTTCGGCGGCCCCGCGACGGCGGTGCGACTACTGGGGAGGGGGCATCTGGCCGGGAGCGGGCGGCGGCGGGGCCTGAGGCGGTGCCGGCGGCGGACCACTCGGAGGCATGGGCGGAGGCGGAGCCTGGCCGGCTGGCGGGTAGCCGGGCATGGACGGAGGCGGAGCCTGGCCGGCGGGCGGGTAGCCGGCCGGAGCGGTGTAGCCACCCGGCGGGTAACCGGGTTGGGGGGCGTAGCCACCCGTGGGTCCGGCACCGGCCAGAGCGGCCGGACCCCGGTACGTGCTCTTGCCGAGCCAGAGAATGAACCAGAAGATGATCGACAGCAGGACCAGGCCCACCGTGAATCCAGGACCGTGGCCAAAGCTCTTGGAGACGTCGTTCAGAATGATGATGGCCAGGATGAACAGCGCGATCCACCCGAGAATGGGAATGATGTACAACAGGAGGAACCAGGCGTACTTTTTCGGGCGCCCGACCATCTGGAGGATGATGACCACGTTGTAGATGGGCACGAAGGCGGCCCACGGTGGCTCGCCGTAGGGGCCAGCTTTCTTCAGAGTCCCCCAGATGGGCAGCGTGCCCAAAAGGTAGACAACTACGAAGTAGATGAAGGATCCGACCACGGATCCCCCCGACGATGCCGCCAACAGATGTCCCATGGGTTCCCCTTTGGGCTCGTCGCACCCCGATCCGGATGCGTACGCATAAGTGTTAGCACCTGTTGTCAGCGGTGGGGTCGATCCTGCCGGTCCATTGCTTGGGCAACTACTTCTGTACCGGCGACCGGCCGGCACGGGGCCCTCTCGGTCTCCCGTCTGGCCTTGCCGACGCGGTTTCACCGCCGCCACGGTCATCGCCGCACTTCCGGCCCCGATCGTCGGCGTGATCCGTGTCGGCTCGACCGGTCACTGGCTACCCACCGGGTGTCACAGCCTCTGAGTAGGGTCGCTGCACGATGATCCATCTCTACTCGGCGGGCTCCGCCCGAACCCTGGCGGCCCGCTTGGCCGAGGTGCTGTCGGTGGTTCCACCGGACCCGTTCACCCCCGAGTGGTTGGCCGTCCCCTCCGACGGG
>JBBQWW010000136.1:0-5711 GCA_038210245.1 Acidimicrobiales bacterium | reverse complement strand
ATCGCGGGGATCATCTGGTTTGTGGTGAAGGTGATCGTGGTGGTGGCCCTGATCGCTCTCGTGGCCAAGCTGGTCTTCCGCCGCCGTTCCTGACCCGGCGGGGTCAGGCCGTCATCGACTCGAAGAGCTCGATGTGTTCGGCCACCATCCGGTCGGTGGAGAAGTAGCCCTCCACCGCCAGTCGGCAGTCCGACCGGCTCAACCGGTCGAGGTGACCGATGGCCTCGACCATGGCGTCGTCGTCCTCGCAGATGTAGCCGGTGCGGCCCTCGTCCACCACTTCGGGAGCCGCCCCTTCGGGGAAGGCCAGGACCGGAGTGCCGCAGGCCATGGCCTCGATCATTACCATGCCGAACGGCTCGTTCCATCGGATCGGGAACAGGAGAGCCGAGGCTCCGGCCAGGAGCTCGAGTTTGCGCTCGTGAGACACCTCACCAAGGTAGAGGGCGTCGGGACCCAGCAACGGCTCGACCTCCTCGGTGAAATAGCGCATCTCCCAGGGCTCGCGCATCTTGGCGGCCATCAGGATACGGATGCCGGCCCGGCGGGCGATCTGGATGGCCCGGTGCGCCCCCTTGTCCGCCGCCATGCGTCCGAGAAAGACGACGTAGGGCCCGTCCTGGTCACCGCGACCGTCACCGACGGGGAAGTGCGAGGCATCGACCCCATGATGGATGACCCGGGCGACAGGGATGTCGGGCGCCGCCCTCCGTTGGGCGTGGGAGATGCACACGATGGGAACCCGGTCGGCGTTGGCCCGGTAGATATCCGTGAGCTCCTCGTTGAACGGGCCGTGGATGGTGGTGGCTACCGGCAGACCCGGGTAGTGCTCCGAATGGAAGGGTCCCATCATGGTGTGGTCGTGGACGACGTCGCACTCCTTGACGGCTTCATAGGCGTGGATGACGTGACGGATCTCCGGCACGGCGCTACCGATTCGGGTCCCTTCGGCTGCCGGGAGGACCCACTGGCGAGGAACCGGGCATGTGGAATCCCCCGTGGCGAACAGCAGCACGTCGTGGCCGGCCTCCTGGAGACCCCTGGCCAACTGGTCGACCACCAGCTCGATTCCGCCGTAGAGGAGAGGGGGTATGGGAGTCCAGGGTGGGGCGATCATTCCTATCCGCATGGAGAGATTCAAGCATCCCAACCGGGGCGATAGGATCGCCGGGCGCCACGGCGGCGTGGCCGAGTGGTTTAGGCAGGGGCCTGCAAAGCCCCGTACGGCGGTTCGATTCCGCCCGCCGCCTCCAAGGGGACCGCTGTGCGTTGGCTCGGGTCTCCGGACCGTGCCGTGCGAGGCCTCGAGCCCGTCGAAGTCCCTACCTCCGGCACCGGCCGAACGCACCGGTAGCCGTGCTCGCCCTCACCGACTTTCCTACCACCACCGGCGGCGAGGTCGGTGCCATCCCGGCGGAGAATTTCGGCCAGCGCCTCCAGTCCGAGGTCCCAGGGTCGTCCGGTAGAGGTGGGAAAGAGGGGTTCGAGCAGCTCGATGACACTCTCCACGACCTTGGCTATGTCCCGTGCGGAGCCGTTGAAACCGGTGCTGTCCTCCGGTCAGGACCATGGCCGTCGGTATCACGAGGTGGGGCCCGTGCCTGGGTCCGGAGTCGTCGAACCGGGGAGGCGCGTTTCCGGCCCGCCCAAGGTGGGTAGGGATGGCCCATGGCATTGCGTCCCAGCCGAGAGAGGGGAACGTCTCCCACGACTCGATGGAACGAGTGGTCCCGCCGCGACCGCATCAACACCCGGACCCGACACCTCCCACCGGGCAGCAGGTGGCTCTACCGGGTTGATCACCTGAGCTCTCTGCCGGTGGCCGCCCTGGGTGTGGGAGCGGCCTTGGCGGCCGCTGTGGCCCTGGGCGGAGCGTTGGCGTTCTCCACCCAGTGGGAAACGGGATTCGTCGTGGGCACGTCCGTGGTCACCCTGATGATGGTGTTCGTGATCCAGCACACCCAGAGCCGCGAGCAGGCGGCCACCCAACGAAAGCTGGATGAGCTCCTCCGTGCGCTGCCCGGAGCCGAGGTGGGGCTGATGATGTTGGAGGAAGCCCCCGAGGAAGAGCTGCGGGGAGTGGAGGAAGAGCAGCGAGCAACGAAGGATGGACTTCGCCGTCGTGGGGATCGCCGTCGGGCGTTGTCTGATCAGGTGGGGGGCGTGGCCCGGTCCCACACCATGGTGGCGTCGTCGGAGTCCTGCAGGAGTCGGTGAGCAGGCGACTCCTTGTCGATGTGACCGATCAACCCCCGGTAGACGCCGAAGCCGACCAGCTCCTGCAGTCGGGGGTGGAAGTCACGCACCGTGGCCAACGCCAGGCCCAGCTGCTGGTTCTCCTGCTGGCGGATGAAGCCGGCGCAGTAGTTCATGGCGATGCCTACCCGCCGGGTCGGCGTGGTGTTCGCCCCTCCGCCGTGCCACAGGCTTCCGTGCCACACCAGCACGCTGCCCCGGTCCATCTCGGCGGGAATGGAGTCGTACTGGCTGCGAAGGTCAGGTGACTCGGAGGCCAGGTGGGAGCCGGGAATGATCCGGGTGGCCCCGTTGGCCTCGGTGAACTCGGTGAGGGCCCACATGGTGTTGCAGACCGTGGGTGGGTGGGGCTTGGGCAGCGGAATGATCTGGTCGTCGGCGTGGATGGGCTGCGGCGTCTCCTCGGGACCGATGGCGATGGAGGAGAGCGATGAGACCAGTAGACCCGGATCGAGCACCTGCTCACAGAGAGGGAGGATGCTCGGATGCACGGGAATCCGCTCGAAGTGGGGACCGTGGCCCAACAGGTTGTAGATGCGAGTCGTCCGAACCCCTTCGAAGCTGTTGTCGGCCGGCACTACTCCCAGGTCGTGCTCGAGCCGGAGCAGGTCGTCGGAGAGGGCGTCGAGGAGGTCGACCTCGATGGCGTCCTCCACGATGGTGTAGCCGTCGCGCTCGATCCGGCCCAGATGGGTACTGATGTCGACCATCATGGCTTCCCCCTTCACCAACTCGTCAGGGTCCGAGCCTATGGTGCTGAGGTGGCACGGAAGAAGCGGAGCAGGCGGCCGGACAATTTCTATGAGCTGTTGACGTGCGGATGGCGGGATCACGCCCTGGTGGGGACCGATGTTGCCCGCCTCGGCCCCGAAGACGCCATGTTGGCGCGCGAGGGCGGCCGGGTCCGGTGGTACCGCTGCCTCCGATGTGACGCCTGGATCGCCGACTCTCCTCCTGCCGATCCCACCCACGACCAGATGCCGGCCCGGGACGAGATCGAGCTCCCCCTTCGGGGACCGATGCTTCGGGATAGGTACGTACTCCGCATCATCGCCGTCGACCGGGCCATCCATGTGATCGTGCTCACCACGCTGGCCATCATTTTGTACACCTTCGCCAAGCACGATGCCACCCTGCACCGGGACTACGTCAACATCATGAGCGACCTGTCCGGGACGACTCCTGGTGAGTCCCAGGTCCGAGGAGTGCTCGGCTACCTCGGTCGGGCCTTCAAGTACTCGCCGGCCCGTCTCATCCAGTTGGGACTTCTGGTCACGGCCTACGCCGCTCTGGAAGCCACGGAGATGGTGGGCCTATGGCTCTCCAAGCGTTGGGCCGAGTACCTGACCCTGGTGGCCACGGTGGCGCTGATACCCATCGAGCTCTACGAGCTGTCGCTGAGTGTGAGTGTGTTCAAGGTCATCACCCTGGTGATCAATGTGGCCATCGCCGTGTATCTGTTGCTGGCCAAGCGCCTGTTCGGACTGAGGGGGGGCCACGCCGTGCAGCTGGAGCGTCACCGCCAGTTCAGCGGTTGGGGAGCGATCGAACGATCCACCCCGCCTGTGACCTCAGCCGTGCCCTAGGGCCTCGGTGTGATGGAGCCTCGTGTCCTGGCCGAGTTCCCGCCGGGTCGCAGGGATGGCGGTGGTATCGTCGTGCGCCTCGGGCCGTTGGCGCAGTTGGTAGCGCACTTGCATGACACGCAAGGGGTCGTGGGTTCAAGTCCCGCACGGCCCACCCAGGTCAGCGTCACTTTTCGGAGATGTTCCAGTCCGAAACCGGCTCTGGCAGCAGTAATGGCAGCACTAGGCAGACGATCGATTTGAGTCCGGCAAGGGGCGGAGTATCGCGAAAGAAGTTCGGGTGCTCCTGACCCCCTGAGGACACAGCACTTTGATGGCACCCTCCGAGTGGGGCCCGGGGTCCGACGAGGCTGCGGAGTGATACAACCATCCGATGGATGGCGTGGAGGTTCTCTGGCTCACCGAAGCCGATCAGATCGCACAGGCCGTAGGCGTGGCCGCTCGGGCGTTGAGAGACGATCCGGACTGGATGGCCGTCTCGGACGATCCACTCGCCCGCCTAGAGATGCTCTACACCACGTTCGCCCGCTCTCTGGAAGGAGCGAGGGTCGCCGGGGTTCGACGGGGAGATTGCGTACTTGGCGTTGCAGCCGCTGTCGAACCGGGCCACTGCGTGGGAGCGAGATTGCCGCCAGAGATCAGGACTCTGGAATCTCCGTCGAAGGACGCTTCCGACGCTGATCGCCTCATGCACTTTCGATCGATACTCGCCGCTCACGATCTGGATGAGCCCCACTGGCACGTCGGACCCGTCGGAGTAGAGCCTGGTTTTTAAGGCTCTCCTGCTTGATCCGTGGGTCAATTCTGCGCTCCGACGTCCAGCGTGACGATGGCGGCTCACCTTCGGCGATGATGATGCGGTGGAACCGGACACCTGGGAGCCCGAGGAGGAAGAGGACTATGAAGCGGCAAACGCCGAACTGAAGAGGCGGTTCGCCGCATGGGCGGACGCCAAGGGACTCGAGATCGACCGTGACGGACCCGAGGGCCTGCTCCATTACAAGTGGGCCTATGTCGATCAGCACCTCACTCGCTGGAGGCGCCGTGACCTCTATGAGATCTACCTGGAGCTCTATCCAGCCAAGGTGATGACCGAGGCAGACGAGCTCGACGAGATTCTCGCCGAGACGAAGACCTTCATCACGTTCCTCGCTGAGACCGACCTGCTCGATGAGGAAAGTGAGTCCCCCGAAATGCTCCGCGACTTCCTGGACGAGATCGCCTCTGAGTTCCGGGAGCACATGGCCGACACGTCCCGATACAGCTTCGGCAAGCGGCTCTGGACCGAAGCGGCCAACGAAGGCGTATCCCCAGGCGACCCGGCGGCGGTCGAGGCGTTCATGGAGCGCTTCAACTCCCGACCCCGGGCTGAGCGGGACGCCATCTTGGGCCAGGGGGTCATGTCTGGTGGGCGCCGGGCGACCTCCGGGAGGTTCACGCCCCCGGGGACACCGTCCCGGTCGTCAGGAAAGCGCCGCAAGCGCCGGCGCTGAACGACCCGGCAGCTCTGGGCAGTAACCACCACGGTCGAGCAGGGCCAGGGCGATCAGGTGCTCGGGCTTGGCGAACCCAAAAGCCATGCGGTGGAGGACCCGGATCTTGGTGTTGGTCGACTCGATCAGCGCATTCGACAGGTTGTTCATCATGGCCGCCTCGATGCCGGCGATGTTCTTTCTGATCTTGCGGCCGAGGTCGACGAAGGCCGGGATCCGACAGCGCTGGGCCCAGTCCAGCCAGCCGTCCAACATGGCGATGGCCAGCACGCCCTTCGTCCTGATGGCCAGCCGCAGCTGTTCTTTCATCAGGTAGGCCCGGTAGAGCTTGGTGTTGACCTTGGCGATCCAGGCGAGCTTGCCGGCCTGGCGGGGA
>JBBQWW010000135.1:0-5758 GCA_038210245.1 Acidimicrobiales bacterium | reverse complement strand
TCGATCTGGCCCACCCAGATCTGGGTCAACTCCTGAGGGGGCACGGCCGCCCTGCCGCCGATGGGCGGGGCGGCCGTGCCATGATCGGACCATGAGCCGCATCCTGATCGTCGAGGACGACGAGCGGATCCGCTCCTCCATGCGCCTGGCCCTCGAGGACGAGGGGTACAGCGTGGAGGACGTGGCCAGCGGCGAGGAGGCGGTGAGCCGCTTCGCCGAGGAACCCTTCGAACTGGTCCTGATCGACCTCATGCTGCCCGGCATCGACGGGTTCGAAGCCTGCCGGACGCTGCGTCATCAGAGCACGGTCCCCATCATCATGGTCACGGCGCGCTCCGACACCCACGATGTGGTGGCCGGACTGGAGGCCGGGGCGGACGACTACGTGACGAAGCCCTTCGTGGCCAAGGAGCTGGCCGCTCGCATCCGGGCCCTGCTCCGACGGTCCCGCCCCGACTCCCCCGGGGGCTCGGTGCTGAGCTTCGGCGACGTCCAGATCGAGCCGGAGGCCGGGGTGGTGCGGCGAGGCGGTGAGGAGGTCCACTGCACCCGGACCGAGTTTCGGCTGCTGTGCGAGCTGGCCGACCACCCCGGCAAGGTCCTGAGCCGCGAGCACCTGCTCGAGCAGGTGTGGGGCTACGACTACTTCGGGGACGGCCGGCTGGTCGATGTCCACGTGCGACGCCTCCGCACCAAGGTGGAGCCCGATCCGGCCACTCCCCGATTCATCCTGACGGTCCGGGGCATGGGCTACAAGCTGGCGGTCTGAACCCGTGACGTCGGGGGAACCGTCCACGTCGACCGGCGACCCCGCCCTGTCGTCGGCCACCCCCCCGTTGGCCCTCGAGCCACCGACCCCACGGCGGCACCGGACCCGGCTGTCGCGCAACCTCGGGCTGCGGGCCCGGGTGACGGCCACCTTCGCCATCGGCGCCTTCGCCCTGTCCACCATCATGGCCGGGATCACCTACTTCGCCGCCCGGCAGAGCTTCCTGAGCGAGCGCCAGGGCGCCGACCAGCGCCAGGCGTTCGCCAACGCTTCGCTGATCCGCAACGCCCTCCGGTCGTCGGGGACCCAGTTCGACCAGCTGATCGGTTCGGTGGACACGCTGCCCGGCTCCCTGTCGGTGCTCCATACCGGGGGCAAGTGGTACGCCACCTCCATCTCCGTCGGCCAGAGCGCCATCCCGGCCGACCTTCGAACCGTGGTCCTCCACGGCACCCCGGCCACTCAGTTCTTCTCCCTCGGGGACACCCCCCAGATCGTCATCGGCGTACCCCTGCCGGCCGAGCACGCCGCCTACTACGAGGTGTTCTCCCTCGAGGAGCTGGCCAGCACCCTCCGGACCCTGGCCATCGCCCTGGCCGCCGCCGCCGTGGTCACCACCCTGGCCGGTGCGGCGTTGGGTAGGTGGGCCAGCGGGAGGGCCCTCCGTCCCCTGGCCGGGGTGACCGACGCCGCCGTGGCCATCGCCGGAGGCCAGCTGGATACCCGGGTCGAGGCCGGCGAGGACGTGGACCTCCAAGAGCTGGCCTCGGCGTTCAACCGGATGACGGCCAACCTCCAGGAGCGGATCGAACGGGAGGCCCGGTTCACCTCCGACGTCAGCCACGAGCTCCGCTCCCCCCTCACCACCCTGTCCGCCACGGTCGGAGTGCTCGAGGGGCACCGGGACGAGCTGAGCCCACGGGCGCGCAGTGCCCTCGAGCTCCTCGACGGGGACCTCAAGCGGTTCACCCGCATGGTGGACGACCTCCTGGAGATCTCCCGCTTCGATGCCGGGTCCGCCGAGCTCTCCCTGGACGAGGTCGACCCGGGCGAGCTGGTGCGCCGGGCCGTGGGCGCCTCGGCCCCCATCGGGGAGGACGGGCACCGGATGGCCGTGGTCTTCCCGGTGGAGATCGAGCCCGGGGTCGACGGTCTCCGGCTCCGGGTGGACAAGCGCCGCTTCGAACGGGTCATGGCCAACCTGGTGGAGAACGCCTCGCTCTACGCCGGCGGGGTGACGCGGGTGGTGGTGGCCCGGTATCCGGACGACCTCGACATCCCGGCCCGGAGCATCCGGGTCGTCGTGGAGGACCAGGGTCCCGGCGTGCCTCCACCCGAACGCCACCACCTCTTCGAGCGCTTCTACCGGGGGAGCCGGGCCGGTCGTCGGGAGTCGAGCGAGGGCACCGGGCTGGGTCTGTCCCTGGTGGCCGAACACGTGCGCCTCCACGGCGGGGCCATCTGGATCGAGGACGCGCCGGTCCGGGGGTCGCGCTTCGTGGTCGAGCTGCCGCTGCATCCGGGCGACTCCGAGGTGGGGGGATCGTGACCGGCCGAGCCCGTCGCCTCGGACGGCTGGGTGGCGTCCTGCTCTGCGCCCTGGCCACGGCGGCCTGCGGCATACCATCCAGCGGCAGCCCGACGGCGATCAGCAAGAAGGACGTGCCCTTCCACCTCCTCAGTCCGGCCACCCCCACCACGGCGTCCACGGTGCCCCCGGCGGTGGCCGTGCCCGAGCTCATCTATCTGGTGTCCGGTGCCACCCAGACCTTGGCTCCGGTCACCCGGGACATCACCATCCCGACCACGCTGAGCGCCACGCTCACCGAGACGCTCATCCAACTGCTGGAAGGTCCTACAGCCGCCGAGTCCAACGGTGGCCTGCAGACCTTCCTGGCCCCCAAGACCAAGGTGTCGGCCAAGGTCAGCGGCGGCATCGCCACCATCGACTTCTCGACCAATCCCATCCAGGTGGTCGGGGCCAGCCAGACGTTGGCCATCGCCCAGCTGGTGTTCACCGCCACCCAGCCTCAGCTCGGGGTGACCGGAGTGCTCTTCCAGATCGCCGGCCAGCCCATCGAGGTGCCCACGGCCAGCGGGCCCAATGTCCCTGGACCCGTGGACCGAACGTCGTACCAGCCGCAGGCCCCGGTGTTCTGAGTCCGACGACCCCGACTCAGGCGGAGGCGCCGTCCGACCAGGCCACGCGGGGGGCGTCGGCCCACAGGTGCTCCAGGTCGTAGAAGTCCCGGGCCTCGTCGAGGAAGACGTGGACGAGGAAGTCCCCGTAGTCCATCAGTACCCACCGGGCGTCGTCGAGTCCCTCCACCCGCACCGGCTTGCGACCGTCCACCGCACCCACCTGCCGCTCCACCTCGTCGACGATGGTCTTCACCTGCCGCGAGTTGCGTCCGCTGGTGATGACGAAGGCGTCGGTCAGTCCGAGCAGCTCGCCCATGGCCAGTACGGCCGTGTCCTCCCCCGATTTCTCCTCGGCGGCGCGGGCGGCCACGATGGACTCGTCGGGGACGGTGGGATCGTCATGTACGACAGGTGCGGCACTGAGTGAAGTCAACGGTTGCCTCCTTCTGACGCCGCAGTGTCGCGGGTCTGGCGGTCGGGGACGGTGGACGGTGGACTGAGGGCCGTGGGCACGGAGCGGGTCAGGAAGTCGAGCCCCGACGGGCGGTTGCGAGCCATGTTCACGATCAGGATAGTGAGGATCAGGCACACGGCCACCAGGACGGCGACGGCGATGGCCAGATGGTGCCGCGCCCGGCGGGCGGCCCGCTGGCTCCTGCGGTCCACCCGGGACACCGGATCGGCGGGGACGTCGGACACTACGAGGACCGCCAGAGGGTCGGCCACGACCGGTTCGATCAGCGTGGCGGCTGCCTCGGGATCGAGCTGGCCACCGAGCTCGGGATCCGACTCGACCGGCGCGGCGGCGTCTGGGTCCGGCTCCAGGTCCTGCTCGGGGGACGGAAACGGCTGCCTCGACCGTCGGGGGTAACCGGACTTGGTCTGCGTCGGCCGCACGCTCATCTGTCCGTAGCGTACAGACCCCGCTGGCGGATGCAACGGATCACCGCCTCGGGGACCAGGCCCTCCACCGACTCCTCCTGCTCCAGCCGACGTCGCAGCTCGGTACTGGAGACGTCGAAGGGGGCGGCCGGGACGTCGACGGCCCGCCACCCCGGCGGGAGTGGCGCTGGGGCCACTCCGGGTCGGCCCACCACGGCCAACGTCACCAGGTCCCGGAGGGCGGCCTCATCGTGCCACGAGGTGAGGCCGGCCACCACGTCCGACCCCACCACCAGGGTCAGCTCGGCTCCCGGCTCCTCGGCCAGCAGCTGACGGACCGTGTCGACGGTGTAGGACGGCCCCCCGCGGTCGATCTCGATGCGGCTGGGCACCAGACCGGGCCACCCCACGACGGCTGCCTCCACCATGGCCAGGCGCTCCTCGGCTGAGGTGACCGGGCGCTCCCCCTCCTTCTGCCAGGGCCGGTTGGCCACCACCAGCAGCATTCGGTCCAGCTCGAGCGTGGTCCGGACCACTTCAGCCACCTCGAGATGGGCCGTGTGGATGGGATCGAAGGTGCCCCCGAAGAGACCGATCCGGCGCCCCGCCACCCTAGGTACCGGCGAGGGTGGCCACCACGGGGGCGAGGGCCTCCATCTCCGCCTCGTGCACGACGACGTAGGAGAAGCCGAACTCCTCGCGGCGCTGTCGGAGGCTCTCGATGATCTGGTCAGTGGTGCCGATGAGGGCGATGGGCGAGCCGCCGACCTGCTCGGGGGTCACGGACAGCGCACCAGCCAGCCGGGCGATGGCGTCGTCTCGGTCCGGCACCACCTGGACCACGAAGGTCAGTACCTGCAGCTCGAGCTGGTCGAAGCGGGCCCCGGCGGCCTGGCGGATCCACTCGATCCGCTGGTGGTAGTACTGGGCCGAGGTGGTCTCCAGGACCTCGGGACCGATGTAGCCGGCGGCCAGGCTCGGATTGACCCCGACGATGTCGGCCTCCCGGGCGGCGATGCCCAACACCCGCTGGCCACCACCCCCGATGATGATGGGCGGATGGGGCCGCTGGACCGGGGTGGGAGTCCCGACGGCGCCGGCCACCTGGTAGTGCTGGCCCTGGTAGGTGGTCTCTCCGTTCGACCACAGCGACTTGAGTACAGCCAGGCTCTCGGCCATGCGGCTGATCCGGATGCCGGCCGAGTCGGCGGTGATGCCCGACTGCTCGTAGTCGCTGGTCATCCAGCCAGCTCCCAGCCCGAACTCCACCCGTCCCTCGGAGAACACGTCGAGGGTGGCCACCTCCTTGGCCAGGACGACCGGGTGCCGGTAGTCGTTGCCGAACACCAGCGAGCCCACCCGCAGGGTGGTGGTGGCCTCGGCGGCCACGGTCAGAGCCACCAGGGGACCGAACTGATCTTCGAAGTGGTCAGGGATGAACAGGGTGGAGTAGCCCAGGTCCTCGACCTGGCGGGTGGTGTCCCGCCAGGCTCCTCCGCTCTCGGCCTTGGCCAGCTGGACTCCGAATCGAAACGGGGGCATGTCCCGAGCCTAGGGCCGAAGGCTTTACGCTGGTGGGGTGGCACAGGAATCTCCCACTACCCCTTGGGCGCCCGATTCGTGGCGCACCCGGCCCGCCGCCCAGCAGCCGGTGTGGCCCGACGAGAGCGAGTTGAAGCGCGTCCACGCCCAGCTCACGGGGTTGCCTCCCCTGGTGTTCGCCGGCGAGGCCCGCCACCTGACTCGGGGTCTCGGGGAGGCCGCCCAGGGCCGGGCCTTCGTCCTGCAGGCCGGTGACTGTGCTGAGTCGTTCACCGAATTCAGCGCCGACGCCATACGCGACAAGTTGAAGGTCATCCTCCAGATGGCGGTGGTCCTCACCTACTCGTCGGGCGTACCCACCGTGAAGGTCGGTCGCATCGCCGGCCAGTTCGCCAAACCCCGCTCGTCGCCCACCGAGGTCGT
>JBBQWW010000134.1:0-6054 GCA_038210245.1 Acidimicrobiales bacterium | reverse complement strand
TCACAGAAAGTGCCTCCTTTTGCTGGCGGATACGACGACTTCGACATCGTCATTGTCCCAGCTGGGGAGGCTGTTTCCGTGGATGCGCGGCCTTCAGATCAAGTCATTCGTCGGTGCTTCCAGGCTTAGGCCTACCCATCAACGTGACCCTGCTCTTTTCGGCCGAGCAGTACCAGGCAACGGCAGCCGCCTACTTACGAGGAGTTGAGCGGCGGATCGAGGCCGGTCTGAATCCGGCCGTTGGTTCTGTCGCTTCGATATTCGTGAGCCGTTGGGACAAAGCGGTGGCTGGCCGGGTCCCGGTTGAGCTTCAGGATCACCTCGGGATCGCGGTTGGGGCTCAGGCATACCGGGCGTATCGCGAAATGCTTGACTCCGACCGCTGGAACCGACTGGCCAATGAAGGGGCTCGACCACAGCGCCTCCTGTGGGCGAGCACTTCTCCCAAGAGCCCGGAGGCTCCGGACACGTTGTACGTGACCGCCCTGGCTGCACCCTTGACGATCAACACAATGCCTGAGGCGACCCTTCTGGCCTTTGCCGATCACGGGCAGGTCGGGGAGCTGATGGCAGCCGGCGGCGGTGACTGCGATGAGGTCTTGGCGGCGTTCGATAAGGCCGGCGTTGACCGCTACGCCCTGGCGGTCCAGCTCCAGAGGGAGGGAGCAGCTTCGTTCGCCCTGTCGTGGAAGAACGTTCTGGCCAGCATTGCCTCCCGACAGGTGAAACTCTCCGGCAGGGAAAGCTAGTGGAGCCTGCCTTGGCCAATCCGGCGGCGCCTCCCCCGCTCCCGGACCGTGCGTTGGTCCGTTCTGGCTCCCCATTCTCGTGTCGGGGCTATCCGAATGCCGATGGACGACTGACTCCAGGCTGCTGGCAGTAGCAGACGTGGAGGAGCTAGTCACTTCCGGCGACAGCCTCACCCGGGTCTCACGCCGGGGATGCGATCGAGTGGACGGCTACGCCCCGCTCCGCGACTACGCACTGATCGGTGACGGGAGGACCGTCGCCCTGGTCGCCTTGGACGGATCGATCGACTGGCTGTGCCTCCCCGACCTCGACTCGCCTGCGGCATTCGGCGAGCTCCTCGATGCCAGGTCGGGGGGGCAGTTCGCCGTTCGTCCAGTCTCGGAGTTTGAAGTCGAGCGACGCTATCTGCCCGGGACGAACGTGCTCGAGACGACATTTCATACCAGGACTGGCGTGGTTCGGGTGGTCGACGCTATGACCATTCCGGGAGCGGATCTGAGTCCTCAGCGAGAAGTTGTTCGGATCGTCGAAGCGGTGAGCGGGTCTATCCCGATGCAATGGCATCTCGAACCGAGGATCAACTTCGGTTCCGGACGAACCCACTTTGGTCTGCGGGCGGGGGTGCCGGTCGCAACGCACGGTGCGACCGCCCTTGCGCTGTGTTCGTGGGGTGCCGGTCAGCCGGAGGTCAAAGCGGACTCGATCGGCGGGCACTTTGAGGCAACTGTCGGTGGACGTGCCATCCTCGCTCTGAGCGTCGCCCACCAGGAGCCGCTTGTGCTCCCGTGCCGTGGCGATGTCGAATCGAGATTGCTGACGACTGAGGCCATGTGGCTCCGCTGGTCCGAAGGGCTGGGCGGTGGGACCCGGTGGCGGGATGCGGTCGTGCGCAGTTCGCTGGCGTTGAAGCTGCTTGTCTACGCTCCATCGGGGGCGATAGCAGCTGCCGCCACGACCTCGCTTCCCGAGGTGGTTGGCGGCGAGCGCAACTGGGACTATCGCTTCTGCTGGGTGCGCGACGCCGCCTTCATGCTCGGGGCCCTACTCCGGCTGGGGTGCGTGGCCGAAGCGGACGCCTTTTTCTGGTGGCTCATGCAGGCGTCACAGCGGACCCATCCTCGGCTCCAAGTGCTCTATCGCCTTGACGGGGGCACAGAAGCAGGTGAACGGACACTCCCGTTGGCCGGCTACCGGCGTTCGTCCCCGGTCCGGGTTGGGAATGGAGCCGCCAAACAGATCCAGCTCGATGTCTACGGCGATCTCTTCCAGGCCGCGTGGCTCTACGCCGAAGCCGGAAGGCCGATCGATCCCGACATCGGCCACCGGTTGGCTGAGATGGCCGACCTGGTGTGCGACATCTGGACTGAGCCCGATGCGGGACTCTGGGAAGTGCGGAGCAACCCCCAACACTTCACGCAATCCAAGATGATGTGCTTCGTTGCTCTTGATCGCGCTCTGAAACTGGCGCGGGCTGGTCGGATCCCGTCCCGGCACGCCCCGGCGTGGCAGGTCCAGGCGGGCGCCATCCGTGACTTCGTCGAGGAGAACTGCTGGTCCGATTCCAAGCGCAGTTACGTTCGCTATGCGGGGACCGGTGAGCTTGACGCCAGCCTGTTGCTTGGGGTCCTGTTCCGTTACAGCAGTCCCGATGACCAAAGACTCCGTGGCACTGTTGAGGCCGTGCGGCGGGAGCTGTCGCACGGGCCGTTCGTCTATCGATACTCAGGTGAGGACGGCCTGTCCGGCGAGGAAGGTGCCTTTCTCACTTGCTCGTTCTGGCTGGTCGAGGCTCTGGCCGTGCAGGGCCGAAGGGATGAGGCGCAGGAGCTAATGGCGCGGCTCGTCGGTCTGGCCAACGACGTCGGGCTATTCGCCGAGGAGGTCGATCCGGCCACCGGGGCATTCCTGGGAAACCTGCCCCAGGGCCTCACCCATCTTGCCCTCATCCACGCCGCCCTCGCCTTCCCCGAGAGCGATGTGCAGTGACTATCTGGCGAGCGTTGGCGGGCGGATTCGTCGGAACCATGGTGCTCACCACCGTGCTCCGAGCCGGTAGTGAAGCGCGACTCACCCGCATGGACCTGCCATTCCTCCTCGGCACGGCCGTGACCTCCGATCGCCGCCGGGCCAAGGTCATCGGCTACCTGGCACATTTCGGCTTCGGGCTGGCCTTCGCCCTCATCTACTACGGGCTGTTCACGGCGATCGGCCGCAGCGGTTGGGCGCTCGGCGCCCTCTTTGGGCTGGTGCACGGGGTGTTCTCCGCTACGGCGCTGGTGGATATCTTGCTCCCAATGCTGCACCCCCGAATGGGGACACCGTTCACCGCGGCCGGATCCTCGCCGCTCCTCGAGCCGCCCGGCTTCTTGATGCGCAACTACGGGCGGTCCACCCTTCTCGTGACCCTGGCCGCGCACATCCTCTACGGCACCATCGTCGGAGGATTTGTGGGCGCTGGGCACTGAATACGATGACAACCGCTCGTAGGCAAGATCAATGTCAACGGGGTCCCGAAACTCCGGACCGTAGTCCGCAGCACATTGAAGACACTACGGGCGAGGTTGCGGATACTGTCAAGAGCACCCAGTGAACGAAAGGCCTCAGCTATGGACAAGCCGCATAAGCCGCTCCACATCCGGATGCCATTGGAGACGCTAATTCAGGAGCAAAGCACTGGAATTCAGCTCTTGTGGATCGAAGGAGTGCTTCCGCTACCGATAGGCTCTCGGATCAATCTCGATGGCATGCAAGTTCCGCTGGACCCTGAGCGGTTTCCGAAGGGCACGGCAGATGCCGTAGTGGTCAGTGTAAGCATGTGGGGAACTCCAAACACTGGCGCACGGTTGGTCCTCGAAGTCACGTTGACGTAGCACATGAGACTGGGCGTCTCTATTCACCGAATCCATGCTTTGGCCGACCCCGAGGCGCTGAATCCGAAAGCCTTCGGTCAGTCCGCACCCCAGGTTGCCGTGAATCAGAGGTCCAATAATTGAACACGGCAGAAATTCCGGTCTGTCAAGTGTCTGGTTGGCTCCTGCGGGTTCCAGCCGCTGCAAACAACTGATATAGGCACTGGTGGGACATCAGTTCTGGCCGTGGTCTCGAAGTATTACCACCTGAGCCTCGAAGCCAGAGCACACCCCATCGAACAACTGCACGATGCTGTCGTCGGTGACCTGCGATCTCCGTTGTCCGGCCCATTCAGCCACCCTGCCAATCCGGTCGGCGATGAGGTGGACTGCCTCGTCGACGGGAAGCCATCCGTCGGGTACCCAGTTGAGCGGAATGTCTTGGGCCAAGGATCGTATGCGTCCGTCTGGCGCGACGCCAAGTCCTGCGAGATGCTTCGCTAGCTGATCAGCCCACTGCCGCCACTTTGACACCGCATCCGTCAACCACTCCTCGAATGCTGTGGTGCCGTCGCCTGTGAGCACCCACCGGACATGGTCACCGACTACCGCAAGACATAGCAGGTCGCGAATCTCCTCCTGCAGATGGTCGGCTCCAGCCAGATCGCTCGCGCTCATTGTGGACCTTCTTATCATGGCTCTGCTCCCCCGTACAGGGTCGATACCTCCGCGCGGATGAGTCGATCGTATTCCGGTTCGGGCGATTCGAGTTGCTCGTCACTTCATCTCCACAAGACTCGTCGGGGCCCACAAACCGTCACTCGCCCGAGATGCCCCGGGCAACCAGCCGGCTCGATGGTCATCATCGTGGATCAGTGTGGATGCCAGCTCCGACGTCAGGGTTGATTCAGATGCTTAGTGAGCCCGGTTCTCCATCTTGGCTCGGATCATCGGGATGAACCGGCCTGGGTATCCCGGAGGCTCCTGACCTTGGAAACGAGGATGGAGCATGGCAACTACAGTTGCGCGGCGGAGGCCGCAGAAGTACCCCGAGGAGCTGCGTGAGCGGGCGGTGGGGATGGTGACCGAGATCCGAGCCCAGACTGGTGAGCGGCACGGGGTGATCACCCGGGTGGCCCGCGAGTTGGGGGTCGGTGCTGAGTCGTTGCGGGGCTGGGTTCGTCAGGCTGAGGTCGACTCGGGCCGCCAGGCCGGGACCTCGACGGCGGACAAGGCCCGCATTGTCGAGTTGGAGCGTGAGGTGCGGGAGCTGCGCCGAGCGAACGACATCTTGAAGGCGGCGTCGATTTTCTTCGCGACCGAGCTCGACGGTCGACCGAAGAGGTAGTGGCCTTCATCGACGCCCACCGGACCAGCGAGTCCGGTGGGCTGGGGTGGGGGGTCGAGCCGATCTGTGCCCAGCTGCAGGTCGCCCCCTCCACCTACTACGCCGCCAAGACCCGGCCCGCCTCGGCTCGTGCTCAGCGCGACGCCGAGCTGCGACCGTTGCTGCGGGGCCTGTGGGAGCGGAACTACTCGGTCTACGGGCGCCGCAAGCTGACCAAGGCCGCCCGCAAGGCCGGCCTCGATGTCGGCCGGGATCAGGTGGCGCGCCTGATGGGCCACGAAGGCCTCCGGGGCGCCACCCGGGCGGTCAAGCGGTTCACGACCCGCCCGGACCCCGAAGCGGTCCGGGCCCCCGATCTGGTCAAGCGTGACTTCACCGCTGACCGCCCCGACGCCCTGTGGGTGGCGGACTTCGCCTACTGCTCGACGTGGTCGGGCATCGTGTACGTCGCGTTCGTGCTCGACGTGTTCTCCCGCCGCATCGTGGGCTGGAAGGCCGCGCGCACCATGGCGGCCAGCCTCGTCGTCGACGCGTTGAACATGGCGGCCTGGACCCGGCGAGGCACCGACCTTGACGGGCTGATCTGCCACAACGACGCCGGCAGCCAATACACCTCCATCGCCCACACCGACCGAGTCGCGGAGATCGGCGCCGAGCCATCGATCGGCACTGTCGGCGACAGCTTCGATAACGCGATGGCCGAATCGGTCAACGCCCTCTACAAGACCGAGCTCCACCGCAACCCTGCCGCCCTGGCCGCCAACGGCGGCCCCTGGAAGGGCCTCGATGACCTCGAGGTCGCCACCTGCGGGTGGGTGGCCTGGTTCAACGAGGAGCGGATCCACGGCGAGCTGGGCGACCAGACCCCCACCGAAATCGAGGACGACTATCGTCACCGATCTCAGCCCGAGGCGGCATGAGAAACCCAACCCAACGAGCCTCCACCGAACCCAGGCCGAATCAAACTGGCCGTCCCCACCACCGAGGCGGGGACTCAAACCAGCGAGCCTCTATGAAACCCGGGGCGCTTCACACCCTCGTGCTCGCACAGGGGCGCCGAAACCTCGAACCGGCCTCTGACCAGGGAAATCGTTCTGTGGGCGATGA
>JBBQWW010000133.1:0-6371 GCA_038210245.1 Acidimicrobiales bacterium | reverse complement strand
TCGATGGTCTGGGGAGCCCCGACGTCGTGCAGTTCCGGCGGACGGTCGGCGGTGCAGACCAGCATCGGCACCCGGGCCAGATCGGCCTCGACCACCGAGGCGTGCAGTTCGGCGGCGGCCGTTCCGCTGGTGGTGAGGACCACGGCGGGATGGCCTGTGGCCAGACCCAACCCGACGGCGGTGAATCCGGCCGAGCGTTCGTCCAGCCGGACGTGGACGGTGACCCCGGGGTCGCCGGCCAAGGCCACGGCCAGCGGGGTAGACCTCGATCCGGGGCACACCACGGCGTGGGCCACCCCACCCCGCACCCACTCGTCCACCAGTGTGGCGGCAAAGGCCGCCTGCGTGTCGGCATGGCCGGCCGCGTCGAGAGGTCTCGGTACGCTCATCGAGATCCGCCATGTCGACTCCACCGACTCCATCCGCACCGGGATCGCCGGCCCTGGCCCCCCTCCATGCCGAGGTGGACGGCACCGGGCGGCGACTGGTCATGGCCCACGGCTTCACCCAGACCGGCCGGGTGTGGGGCACCTTGGACCGGAACCTCGCCCGGGACCATCAGGTGGTGGCGGTGGACATGCCCGGACACGGGGACTCGTCGGGAGTCACGGCCACACTGGTCGACGGCGCCCTCCAGCTGGCCCGGGTCGGTGGCCCGGCGGTGTATCTGGGGTACTCCATGGGGGCCCGGTTCTGCCTCCACCTGGCCTTGGCCCGCCCGCAGGTGGTCGAGTCGCTGGTGCTGATCTCGGGCACCGCCGGAATCGACGACCCCGACCAACGCCGGGCCCGGTGCCGTGCCGACGCGGTCCTGGCCCACCAGCTCGACCCTGGATCCTCCGGGGATGCCGCCGTGCCCGTCGGGGACTTCCTCCGTCGATGGATGGACACTCCGATGTTCGCCGGGGTGGGCCCGGCGGCCGCCGACCTCGGAGAGCGCTCCCGCAACACCGGCCCGGGACTGGCCTCGAGCCTGCGCCTGGCCGGCACCGGTACCCAGCTGCCCCTCTGGGCCAAGCTGGATCGACTGGCCATGCCGGTCCTCGTGGTCACCGGTGGGTCCGACGGGAAGTTCACTGAGCTGGGTGCTCGGATGGTCAGGTCCATCGGGGCCAATGCCACCCTGGCCGTGGTGCCCGACGCCGGACATTCGCCGCACCTGCAGCGACCCGACGAGGTGGCTGGACTGGTCCGGGCCCATCTGGCCCGCACCGAGGCGGGCTGACCCGACGCCCTCGGTCATGGCAGGCCGGATGGCAAGCCGAGCGGGATCCACAGCCACAGGGCGATCGACAGCAGGACACCGAAGACCAGCTGGAGTCGTCCGGTGGCCGCCAGCACGGGCAGCAGGGCCCTCCCCTCTGCGTCGCTCCGCACCATCCGGACCGGGCCCACGACGACGGGCAGGGCCACCAAGGGGAGCAGGGCGATGGCCGGCCGGGCCGCCCCCACCGCACCGGTCACCGACAGCAGTGCCCACACCGCCACGCCCACGAAGGGCAGGCCCACGCAGGCCACGTACAGCCAGCCCCCCCGATCCCGACCCACCCGGACGGCCAGGGTGCGCTTCCCACTGACCCGGTCGGACCCGATATCCCGCAGGTTGTTGGCCAACAGCAGGGCGGTGGCCAACAGCCCTAGGGCCACGGCAGCACACCACACCACCGCCACGTCGAGGTGCAGAGTCTGCACGTAGAACGACCCCACCGTCGCCACCAGGCCGAAGAAGACGAAGACGAACACCTCACCCAGCCCGGCGTAGCCGTAGGGCCGGGGTCCCCCGGTATAGAACCAGCCGGCCAGGAGGCAGGCCGCGCCCACCACCAGGATCCACCACGACGTGGCCCAGGCCAGACCCAGGCCGACCACGGCGGCCACCCCGAACGCCAGGAACGCCGCCCGCTTCACCGCCCGCGGGGAGGCCAGGCCGGTGGCCACTAGTCGGACCGGGCCCACCCGGGCGTCGTCGGTGCCCCGGATGCCGTCGGAGTAGTCGTTGGCGTAGTTGGTCCCGATCTGGATGGCCAAGGCCACTACCAGCGCGCCCAGAGCGCACCACCAGGCGTTCACCCGGAGACCGGGCGGTGGCACGAAGTGGAGGCTCACGCGGTCAGCACCGTGCCCCACGGCGAGGCCCCGGATCCGGTGGCTCCAGGGATGGGCGGCAGCCGTGCCCACCAGCACCGGGACGATGGCCGCCGGCAGGGTCCGGGGTCGGGCCCCGAGCACCCAGCGCTCGACCGGGCCCGGCACCGGGGGGGCCGACAGGCCGGGGTCGGTGGTCACCGGCGCCACCAGCCCACCGGAGGGGTGCTCACGGACGACGGGGGAAGCGACCGAAGTCCGGGGGGCGGTGCTCCTGGAAGGCGTTGCGCCCCTCCTGGCCCTCCTCGCTCATGTAGAAGAGCATGGTGGCGTCACCGGCGAACTGCTGTAGGCCGGCCAGGCCGTCGTCGGCCGCGTGCAGTCCCCCCTTCAGCATGCGAAGGGCCAGCGGCGAGAGCGAGAGCATCTGGCGGCACCAGGCCACGGTCTCGCGCTCCAACTCGGCCAGGGGCACCACTTCGTTGACCAGGCCCCAGTCAAGGGCGGTGGCCGCGTCGTACTGACGGCAGAGGAACCACACCTCCTTGGCCCGCTTCAGGCCGATGGTCCGGGCCAACAGGCTGGCCCCGTACCCACCGTCGAAGCTGCCCACCTTGGGACCGGTCTGGCCGAACCGGGCGTTGTCGGCGGCGATGCTCAGGTCACAGACCAGATGGAGGATGTGCCATCCCCCGATGGCGTAGCCGGCCACCATGGCCACCACCGGCTTGGGCAGTCGGCGGATCTGGATCTGGAGGTCGAGCACATTGAGCCGCCCGATCCCCTGGTCGGCCACGGCGTCGTCGCCGAGGTAGCCGTCGTCGCCCCGGATCTTCTGGTCCCCGCCCGAGCAGAACGCGTCGGGTCCCTGGCCCGTGAGGACCACCACCCCCACCGAAGGGTCGTCCCGGGCCACGGTGAAGGCGTCGGCCAGCTCGAACAGGGTCTGGGGACGAAAGGCGTTGCGGACCTCGGGACGGGCGATGGTCAGCTTGGCGATCCCTTCGGCCACGTCGAAGGTGATGTCCCGGTAGTCGCCTCGACGCTCCCAGTCGGGCAGGGGTAAGTGGCGGAAGCGGTCGACCGGATCGACCGGCGGACCCGTGATCACCGTCTCGGCGGACGTCACGACCCCCGTGTCGCCATGCTCGTCCGGCTCGGGCGCAACCATTCGACCATTCACTCCTAGAGTCGCTACTCGTACGGTCGCCTAGGCTACTCCCATGCCGGAGTTGGTAGCGCTCGACCTCCCGGCCGGCCCCGGCTTCGTCGACGCCCTCCGATCGGCGTGGGATGACGGAGACGCCGTACTGCCCGTCGACCCGAGACTGCCGGGTCCCGCCGTGACCGATCTCATGGAGGCCCTCCGGCCTTCGGTGGTGGTGGACGGCACTGGACGGCACCGGCGCCCCGACGGCCGGCCCACCGAGCCCGGTGACGCCCTGGTCGTCCCCACCAGCGGCACCACCGGTCGGCCCAAGGGCGTGGTCCTCGACCACGCCGCCGTGGCGGCGTCGGCACGGGCCAGTTCGGCCCGCCTGGGCGTCGACCCCGGCGCAGACCGGTGGGTGGCCTGCCTCCCTCTGGCCCACGTGGGCGGTCTGGCCGTGGTGACCCGGGCACTGATCACCGGCACTCCCTGCACCGTCCTTCCCGGGTTCGACGCCGACGCGGTGGAGCGCCTGGCCCGAGAGGGCGCCACCCTGGTCTCGCTGGTGGCCACGGCACTCCGCCGGACCGACGTCTCCGGGTACCGGGCCGTCCTCCTGGGTGGGGCCCCACCCCCCGACTCCCTGCCCGGCAATGTCGTCACCACCTACGGGATGACCGAGACGGGCTCGGGCATCGTCTACGACGGGTACACCCTCGACGGCGTGGAGCTGCGCACGGGTGATGGCACCACCGGACAGGACGGGGAGGTGCTGGTACGGGGGCCCATGCTGCTGAAGCGGTACCGGGACGGGTCGGATCTCCGGCTCGTCGACGGGTGGCTCCCGACGGGTGACTCCGGCCGGATCGGGCCGGACGGGACCCTGGTCGTCTTCGGACGGATGGCCGAGGTCATCGTCACCGGAGGGGAGAAGGTGTGGCCCGCCCAGGTCGAGCAGGTGCTGGCCCGCCACCCCGGCGTCGACCAGGTGGCGGTGTGGAAGCGGTCCGACCCGGAGTGGGGGGAGCGCGTGGTGGCGTGGGTGGTTCCGGTGGACCGGGCCCGGGCCCCCGGGTTGGACGAGCTCCGGGACCTGGTGGCCGTGGAGCTTCCGCGCTGGGCCGCACCCCGCGAGGTGGTGGCGACCGACCGACTGCCCCGGACGGCCAGCGGCAAGGTGACACGGGCCGCGCTGCACTGAACCGTCCGGTCGCCCGGCTCCACCGGACGACCGCTCACCCTGGCGCGCTCAGGACAGGCCTCCGCTGGCGATGCACAGGGCCCCACCGTCGATGACCAGTGTGTGGCCGGTGATCCACGAGGCGGCATCGGAGCACAAGAAGAGGGCGGCGTTGGCGATGTCCCCGGCCTCGCCCAACCTCCGCAGGGGCATCCGCCCGGCGATGGACCCCTCGGCCGACTCCCACAGTGCCCGGGCGAACTCCGTCTTGACCAGGCCGGGGGCCAGGCCGTTGACCCGCACCAGCGGACCGAGTTCGCCGGCCAGCTGGCTGGTCAGATGGATCACGGCGGCCTTGGTCACGTTGTACCAACCGATGCCCCCCTCCACGGACAGGCCGCCGATGGAAGCCAGGTTCAGCACCACTCCCCCGCGCTCGGACATGCCGGCCCTCCACGCGGCCTGGACCCATTCGAGATAGCCGGTCTGGTTGACCCGCACCGTCTTGTCGGCCCGGGCCGAGTCCAGCTCGATGATGGGGCCGTAGTAGGGATTGGTGGCGGCGTTGTTGACCAGGATATCCACCGATCCGAAGCGGGCCACCGTGGCGGCCATGCAGGCCTCGGCCTGCTCGGGGTCGCCGGCGTTGGCCACGTGCCAGGCCACCTCACCCGACCGGTCATCGCCACCCTCGTCGATCTCGGCCTTGGCCCGGGTCAGGGCGTCGGCCTTCCGGGACGAGATCATCACCGAGGCGCCGGCGGAGGCGAACGACGCCGCGATGGCCTGGCCGATGCCCCGCGAGCCCCCGGTGATCAGTGCGGTCTTGCCATCCAGTCGGAGTTCCATGGCCGACCACCCTAGACAGCCGGGTCGGATGCCCGAGAACGACCGGCCGGGATGCGTCCTACTATCACCGGCGGACAGGGTCGTCGGCACGGTGTCGATGCCGAGCGAGCTCGGACCGACCTGGAAGAGGAGCCACCGACGATGGGTATGCCGAACGACGTGGGCGTGGTCGACACCATGGTGGGGTTCCCCCATCCGGACATGAAAGAGGTCTACCGGTTCATCACCCGACAGACCAAGGACACAGAATCCAAGGAAGAGTTCGACTTTCCGGTGGAGTACATGTTCAAAGACGGCACCGGCAAGGCCGTGGAGGGATCGGACGACCCGGTAGGGGTGACCCTCCGGGAGATGGACCTGTGGGGGATCGAGAAGGGGCTGATCGGTGTGGGCGATCCGGCCGGCATCGGCCACGACGCGCTGAAGCGCCACCCGGACCGGTTCATCCCCTCCTCCTCGACCGACCCCAACGACGGCATGCGGGGCATCGAGCGCCTGGTGCGCGAGTACGAGACCTACGGGGTGCGCGCCGTCGGCGTCTTTCCGGCCGGGACCTTCCCTCAGGTCCCCATCAACGACAAGAAGATGTACCCGATCTACGCCAAGTGCGTGGAGCTCGGCATTCCCGTCTTCTGCTGCGCCGGGATCCCCGGCCCCCGCCTGAAGGCGGCCTGCCAGCACGTGGAGCTGATCGACGAGGTGATGTTCGACTTCCCCGATCTGATATTCGTCACCCGGCACGGCTGCGAGCCCTGGACGGAGCTGGCCGTCAAGCTCATGCTCAAGTGGCCGGGCCTCCACTACTCGACGAGCGCCTTCGCCCCCAAGTACTACCCGAAGGACATCGTCAACTACGCCAACACCCGCGGCGCCGACAAGATCATCTTCGCCGGCTACTTCCCCATGGGCCTGTCCATCGAGCGGGTCATGACCGAGTTGCAGGGTGTCGGGTTCAAGGACGAGGTGTGGCCCAAGTTCCTCCGTACCAACGCCCTCCGGGTCCTCGGACTGGACTGACCGTGACCACCACCACCGACACCGACCGGCCGGAGCGGGGGCCCCACGGGCATGCCGTCGGGTACACCACCTTCGACGCCGACAACCACT
>JBBQWW010000132.1:0-6682 GCA_038210245.1 Acidimicrobiales bacterium | reverse complement strand
AAGCTCCCGTCCGCAGTGGCGTAGTCGGCGGTGCCGGCGGTGATCGGGGTTCCGATGTCGGCGCTCGTCCACGGCGAGGGCATCGAACTGACCACGGGTGCGTAGTTGGCGGTGTAGGTGCCAGGTCCGGCCCCCGTGGTCACCGTGTCATTGAGGGCGCTCCCGTCGGACCAGCCGACGAAGCGATAGCGCTCGCCGCCCACCGTCTGGACGTAGGGCTGCCCGGTGAGGACGTGGACTACGCCGACCACACCGGTGAAGCTGACCGGGCCGGTCTCCCAGGCGCCGTCCACCGAGTAGCCGGTGCCGGGCACGTTGGTCGAGGTGGAGTACGTGGTCAGGTTGGGCTGGAGGTCCTTGCTCACTACCGTAGTCAGGCCGTGCGAGTCGGTGACCGACAGGGTGATCCGGTAGAAGCTGTTGGGCACCTGGGACGGGTCGGCGGGGATGGTGACCGAGCCCGAGGTGGAACCGGTCGAGGGACCGGAGAAGGGATCGGCCACCTCGGCGAAGTAGCTGGGCTTGAGGACGCCGTTCACGTACTGGTCGACGGTCCAGGTGTAGGCCGATCCGGACAGGTTCCCGTCGGTGGGGTCGGTGGCCGTCCCGGTGAAGGAGACGGTCTGGCCGGCGTTGTAGGTGGCCGGCGCGGCGATGGTGGCCACCGGTGGGGCCGGGCCGACGACCACCTGGGTGGTGGAGGAGGACGACTGGGCACCGTTGGACACGGTGAGGGTGGCGGTGTAGCTGCCCGGGACGGAGTAGGTGTGGGATGGGTTGGCCACCGCCGAGACAGGCGAGCCGTCCCCGAAGTCCCACGACGCGGTCAGCGGCTTGCCGTAGGGATCGGTGGAGGCGACCGAGGAGAACTGGGCGGACAGCGGAGCGCCGCCGGCGTTGGGGGTAGCCGTGGCCGACGCTGTCGGAGGGAACGGACCCGGGGCGGAGATCTTCGAGAGGGTGCCCTCGAAGATACTGACGAAGTAGAGATTGCCGTCCGGGCCCTCGATCAGGTCGGCGATGGTACCGGCGTTGAGGTCGAAGACGCGGCTGGACACCCCGGACTGGTAGGTGGAGTCGAAGGTGACCGCCTCGATATCCCGGCGGACGTAGTCGCCGAAGAAGACGACGTGGCCGTAGGCGGACGGGAAGGCGGAACCCGAGTAGGCGGCGATGGCCGAAGCGGCCCCGTCGGTCGGGAAGTGCCCGTACACGAAGGCCGGGTTGAGGTAGCCGCAGCTGCCGCAGTCGCCTTCCTTGGCCGGCCAGCCGTAGTTGCCGCCGGCCTGGATGGTGTCGAGGTCCTCCCAGTAGTTGGAGCCGGTGTCCTCGGTCATGACCTGGCCGTTGGGCAGGAAGGTGAAACGCCAGGGGTTCCGGAGGCCGTAGGCGTAGATGTAGGGGACCGCACCCGGAACGTTGACGAAGGGATTGTCGGTGGGGGCCGAGCCGTCGAGGTTGAAGCGGAGGATCTTGCCGTAGATGTTGGCCAGATTCTGCCCGTTGCTGATGGAGGGGACGTTGTCCCCCACGCTCCACCACAGCTTGCCGTCGGGGCCGACCTTCAGGTCGTTCCCAGCGTGGTCGTAGTTCCCGCCGGTGCCGTCCTCGAGTTGGACCTGGTTACCGGTGTAGAGGATCTTCTCCGTAGCCGGGCTGGCCACCCCGTTGACCACGGTGAAGCGGGACAGCCGGGCGAAGGGCTGGTTCGGCCCCGCCGAGGTGGTGAGGGCGGCCGTGTAGGAGAGATACAGGTAGCCGTTGGCGGCGAAGCTGGGGTCCAGGGCCATACCCAGCAAACCGGTCTCGCCCTGCTGGAACACGGGGGTGGTGAGCACGGCCGTGGGCTGGACGGCGCCGTTCCGGTAGATGACGACTTTGCCGCCCTGCAGTCCGATGTAGAGATCGCCGTTGGGGGCGAAGGCCAGCACGATGGGCTTGGCCAACCCACCGGCCAGCTTGGTCTGGGTGAAGCCGGCAGGGAGCCCGGGGGTCGAGATCGAGTTGGCGGTGGCCGAGGCGGAGAAGTCGGTGCCCTCGGTGCCGGTCACGGTGGCGGTGTCGGAGTAGGCGGTGGACGACGGGGGGCTGACCGCCATGGTGATGGTCACGGTCCAGACCTGGCCGGCAGCCAGGGTCGGGGCGGTGCAGGTCTCGGTGGGCGCGGTGTAGGCACAGGTACCGAGGCTGGCGGTGGTGGCCGGCTCGGCCATCTGCCCGAGGTCGACGCCGTTGAAGGCATCGGACAGGGTCAGGTTGGTGGCGGCCGAAGTGCCGTTGTTGGTCATGGTGATGCGGTAGGCCACGGCCTGGGTGGCGGCGGCCTGCGCCGGAGAGGACGAGACGGTGACGGCCACCGGACTGGTGGCGGATGCCGAGGGCTGGGCAGTGACGGCCACCAAGCCCAGGGCCATGGTGATGGCGGCTCCGGTGGCGATGCCGACGCGGACCAGCCGGGAACGGAGGGGCGGTGGCCCCGACTCGTCCAACCATCGGTGCATCCCACCACGGGTGCCGATCCGCCCACGGCTCCGACCTACCGCTCCTCTGCCCATGGCCTGCTACGCCTCCTCGGTGCTGCCCCGAGCGAACTGTTCGTCGGGATCCGACCCGCTGCCCCGGTCGCGTTCGGCGACGTTGGCGCCACCGTCTCTCACCGATCGATGGCCGGGGGTCCGCCGAACCCCCGGAAGATCGACGAGTGCGTGCACTCTGGCACGGGCAAGAGGCCTTGTCATCTCGCATCACGGAGGGTGTTGGCCTGAGCCGTTGAGGTGTTACCGACGGCCTCAAGCGTGTCGCCCGTAACCGAACGGACACCCTTCTGTCACGTTGGGGCCAACCCAGGCGCCAGTCGCCAGTCGCCAGTCGCCATGGTCCCTGTGTTGCCCGTCCCATCAACGGTAAAAATCCTCTGACCTCGGCCCGGACCCTCCGCTCTCACTTCCCTCCAAGCATCGCCGTCTACGTTGATGATGCCGTAGCGAGGGCTCCGAACTGCCGGGTCCAGCCTGGGGCTGCGAGCCATGAGCCCGCCGATCAGGCAGGGGGCACTATGAGACGAATCTGGTTGATCCACAGGGTGGCCATCCCCCTGGTGGCAGCCGTGCTCGGCGCGGTGGGTACGTCGGCTGAAGCATCAGCGGCAGTGACGACCCCGGGGCCGCCCACTGGGGTCCTGGCCACCTTCAGGGCCGGCGTACCGGGGGCGACGATTTCATGGACCCCGCCCGTCTCTGACGGCGGTTCGCCGATTCTGTACTACACGGCGTCCACCTACAGTGGCTCGAACTCGTGCGTCTCGTTCCAACCGGGCCCGAAGACGTGTCACGTGGCGGGCGTCAGGATCGGGAAAGTCAAGCCGTCCATTCGGGTACGAGCCGTCAGCGCCACCGGCCGGGGTGCGGTGACGGTGGTCCTCCCTGTGGTGGTGCAGACCGCAACCGGCAATGCACCGCCAACGGCCCCCTCCGGGACCGGCCTGGCCGGGATCGGACTGACCACCTCCAGCCCCCCGGCCGTCGGCACCGGCGGAGTGCCCACGGCCACGAGCAGCGCCTCCGCCCCATCGGAGCTGCCGTTCACCGGAACCGACATCGAGGCCCTCCTCGTCGTGGGTGTGAGCCTGCTGTCGGCCGGACTGCTCATCTTGAGTCCGGTCCGATGGCGCCGCCGTGCGTATCAGTGAGGCGCCGGACCAATCGCCGCAGCCACCCGGTGGCCGGAACGGACCGCGCTCTCCATGTAGCCGGCCAGCGTCTCAGTGTGCTCACCGGCGAACCAGATGGCACCATGAGGCCGGCGCAGTAGCGGCCAGAACCTCGTCAATTGCCCGGGGGCGTAGACGGCATAGCCACCACCTGTGTAGCGCTCGTCGGCCCAGGCCACCGTGGTGGCGATTCCGCTCCGCCGCTGCCTGCCCTCGGGATAGACGTTGTCGAGCTGCCGTTGGAACGAATCGATGCGGCCCTGACCGGCCAGTGCTGCGCCGGCCCGAGCGGCGTCCCCGGTCACGAACTGGGTGAGCACCCCCGGCCGCTCGGGCGGGCCCGGCATGGAGTCGGTGGCGTCCCAGCCGATACCGAAGGGCAGGTCGGCGATGGTGAACCCCGAGAACCCTTCCGACAGCCAGAACCGCTGGTCATACTGGGTCGATACCTTCAGGGCATGCCCCAGGTCGAGCTCATCGATCATGGCGGCCACATCGGCGGGAAGGGCCGGCTCGAACGAGACCGGACGGAGGGCCGGAGGCGGGACGGCCACCACCAGATGGGCGGCGTCTACCGGAGCGAGGCCACCACTGCCTCCACCGCCATGGACGCGCACACCCCACGAATGCCGTTCGATCTTGATTACCGGCGAATCGAGCCGTACCGCGGAGCCCAGATCACGAGCCATGGCCTCGGGCAGCGCGCTGTTGCCGGCGGCGATGCGCATGGCCTCCACTCCCGCTTGCGGCAATGCCGCGTCCACAACGGCCTGCTGGAGCACGAAGAGAAGCGACACCTGATCGAACTGGGCGTTGAAGTTTCCCCGATAGTCCGACTGCACCAGCAGTTCGGCACCGGCATCGAGCGTCCGGGTGGTGGCAAAGTCCTGCAGCGATTGCCTGTCCCACTGTTCCGCCCTCGACGCCGACTCCGGATGAGCCGGATCGAGGTCCCCGGCCATCGTGACCAGTGCATCCCCAAAGGCGGCGTATCCGGCCAGTGCCGCGGGGTCGGCTCCGGTGAGTGTCGTGAGCGAGCTCCGTCGGCCACCCAGGTACACGGCGGCCTGCTCGAGCTTGGCCGCCGGCCGACGAGCCAGGGCCAGGTGGTAGTGCCGGGCCAGGGCCTGGATCTGAACATGGTTGTCGTCGATGGACTCCCCACCCGCCTCCACGTGCAGCCCGTCGGAGAACGGCGAATGCAGTGTGTGCACTCGGCCACCGACCCGATGGCGCGCTTCGAGCACCACCACCTCCCAGCCTCCGGCCCGCAGGGCCAAGGCTGCCGTCAACCCGGAGAGGCCGGCCCCCACCACGGCCACCCGTCCCGATGCGGCGGGGTCCGGACGGGGTGCAGTGGTGCAGCCGGCCAGCACCCCTGTCGTGGCCACCAGGCCGGAAGCGCTCAGAAACTGCCGGCGGGTAACCGCCAAATGAGCAGGCACGGCGTCATGGTAGTGCCCGACCATGACGACGAGTACTGCCCACCAGCTCCGCCTGATGAGTGTCGAGCCGACGGTACTTCGGGGTGAGCCAGCCGGCCACGGTCTTGGGCATTTGGGACGTTTGGCCCTGACGGATGGGGCAGGTTGGGCAGAGCATGAAAAAGGCAGGAGACGGAGGACATCGTGATCAGAACGCACATCGATCGCAGGATGTTGGCCCTGCTATCCGAGGAGGACCGCCTGGATCGGATCCGGCGGATCCTGCAGATCTTGGAGGTTGGCGATGAACCTCGGTTCAGCTTATACGACCACGAGCACAGTGCGGGCGTCAGGGCCGCTCACTGAACCCAGTGAACGGGAGCGTGCCCGGCGGCCCGTTGCCCGGTACTGCAAGTTCCAACTTCCGGTGAGTGAGTACTGGCCCTCGCCCACCTCTGGCCGCAGGCGTCCTCGCGCTCAATCAGGGACCTGGTCCGGAGCCGGAGGCCAGGGCTGGTCGTGCGCTGCGGTAGTGGCCCTCCGACCCGACGTGGACATCCCCACTCACTCCTGGGATACAGAGGACTGTGGGTCTCAGGACCCGGCTTTGAAGGTGGCGATGCCCGAGGCCCAGTACATGGCCGACCCGAAGCTGCCGGTGAAGCTCTGCGCTCCCGGGGTGGCAAGGACCCGGACGCCGGTGATCACGGTGGCGATATTGGTGCCGGTGGTCGTCAGCTGGGGCTGGGTGGCGTAGCCCGGGGATGTCACCGTGATGGATTGGGCGTTGTTGTGCCCGGCAACGAACCCGACAACCAGCTCGTTGGCCGTCGTCGTGGTGACCGAGCCCGAGTTGGCCGCCGTGCCGGTGTTAGCCGTCCCGGCCGACACATCGAGAGGACTGGAGGCGGCCACGCCGCTGAACTCCTGGGCCTCGAAGCTCGCCGACACCGCCGACGCGTTGTGGATGGTCACCGTGGTGACCGGCTTGGCGTTGGCCGAGTACCACATCTCACCGTCGGAGAAGTGACCGGCCACGATGTGGGTGGTGCCGATGCGGGTCCAGATGTTCCCGGCCGAGTCGGTCACCGAGGTGATCGGATTGGTGGACCCGGTGTACACACTGGCCGAGAGCACCAGCAGGTCACCGGCCTTAGTGGGCACCGGGAACGAGCCGTTCAACGCCGTGGAGGACGTGGTCTCGATGCCGCTGGCACTTTCGACGAGCTGGGGGGCGGTCCCGGTGGGCGCGTTCACGGTGAGGGCGAAGGACGTGGTGTGGGTGGCCGAGGTTCCGGTCCCGGTGATGGTCACCGTATAGACCCCCGGGGTGGTGCCCGATGCCGTGGTGATGGACAGGGAGGAACTCGATCCGGCGTTGACCGAGGGGGGGGTGAAGGACACCAAAGCCCCGGTGGGCAGGCCGCTGTTGGCACCGAGAGAGATCGACTGGGCCACCCCGCTGGTCACGGCGGTGTTGATGGTGCTGGTGGCCACCGAGCCCGATGTCACACTGGCCGAGGTGGGTGAGGCGGCCAGGGAGAAGTCG
>JBBQWW010000131.1:0-6787 GCA_038210245.1 Acidimicrobiales bacterium | reverse complement strand
GGCTCTGGGTGGCGATCCCGGACAGCTGCGGGCCAAGGAGGCGCTCCGCCTGGCCAAGATGGGCTACGCCCCGGTGGCGGTGGTCTCGCTCGGGGGCCGGAAGGCCGTCCCCTGCCCCCGTCCGGTGGCCGGGGTCGAGCTCATCTGCTTCCGGGCCGATCCCCTCAACACGCGGGGGGAGGCCGAGTACGTGTCCCGGTTGGTCGCCCGACGGCATTGGCGGCGGATCATCGTGGTGTCGGAACGCTCCCAGGCCACCCGGGCCCGGATGCTGTTCAAGCGGTGCTCGCCGGTCCAGCTCGTGATGGTGCCGGTGGCCGACCCCCGGATCCATCTGCCCTACGACGTGGCCTACGAGTGGGGGGCCCTGGTGAAGGCGCTGACGGTGGTGCGGAGCTGCTGAGCCCGCCCCGGCCCTGACCGGGCCGGCTCCCTGCGGTGGCCGGCTCAGGCCCCGCCGACCGATCCCCGCCGGGCCACCCCGGCGAGGTCTAGACGCCGGAGGAGCTCGTACTCGGGCTCGAGCCGGGCGGCCAGGCGGTCCCGCTGCTCCGGCGTGAGGGTGGAGCGCTGCGAGGTGACCCGGGCCCGACGGGGTTCGAGGGGGAGCTCCAGCCGCTCGGACAGGCGGGCCAGTCCTTCCGCGAAGTCCTCGGTGAAGAACACGCTGGAGCACCCGGCGATCCGGTCGGCGGCCTCGGAGACGTCGAGCCGCTCGGAGAACATGGACAGCTGGGTCAGGAGCCCGCGCACCGGGACCTGGTCGAGGAAGGCATCGAAGCCCCCGTGGACCAGCCGTCGTTCCCGGTCCGACACCCGGCCCGGCGTGCCGGGGTCGTCCCCGGCCACGAGGTAGTCGTAGTAGGAGTGCACACGGGAGAGAGGATCCCGGAGGATGGTCACGGTAAAGGTCTCGGGCGGCAGGGGCTGCTCGGCGAAGTCCCGGTGCGACCGGCCGAAGAGGTAGGCCCCCTCGGCCAGTACCCGCCGGTCGTTGGCGGCAAAGGCATAGCCACCGCTGACCGTCCGCTGTAGCCGTGAGGCGGCGATGCGGCGCCACACGACCAGGGGGTCCTCCCCGCCCAGGGCCAGAAAGCTGAGGAACAGGCTGGTGCCGGCGGTCTTGCGCACATGGTGGCAGTAGACCCGCCGATGGCCCCCGGGGAGGACGAAGCCGTCGGTCAGCCGTCGGTAGGAAGGGTCGGTGGCCAACTCGATCCGGCCGCGGAAGGCACTGGCACGACGCCGGATCTTGCGACCGGTCCGGACGATTGCGCTCTTACGCTGGGCGGACGTGCCGACGGCCGTCGATGGAGACCCCCCGTCCACGGCTTCCAGCCTACCTTCTCCGGTAGGCTGTACCCGCTGTCGGTGACGGCTGGCTCCCGTGTCCCGTCGAGGGTCGCCGGTGGCCGGTGCCGAGCTGGACCGCACAGAATCGAGACGTCATGGGGTATCCGGTGTCAGCACGTCAGGGGGCCAGCAGCCGTGGTGAGGTCGGTCCCGTGGACCTGGGCCCGTCGTGGTGATCGACGGCCGGCCGGAGGGGGCCACCTCCGAGGATCCGGTCACCGGGGGCCTGGCGCGGCCGGTCAAGCTGGTGATCTGGGACCTCGACGACACCCTGTGGGCGGGCACGCTCAGTGAGGGCCCCGTCACCATCGAGCCCTCCCGGATCGAGTTGGTGCGGACGCTCAACCGTCGAGGCATCGTCAACTCGGTCTGCTCCAAGAACGATCGCGAACAGGCCCGAGTGGAGTTGGATCGGATCGGACTGTGGGACGAGCTGGTGTTCGCCCGGATCGACTGGTCGCCCAAGGGAGGTCGGGTGGCCCAGATCGTGGCCGATGCCCAGCTGCGGGCCGAGGAGGTGCTGTTCCTCGACGATCTGCCCCTCAACCGCGAAGAGGTGCGCCATGCCGTGCCCGGGATCCAGGTGGCGGGCCCCGAGATCATCGACGGACTGCTGTCCCGGCCCCAGCTGGCCGGCAAGGACGACGCCGGGCTGACGCGGCTGGAGCAGTACCGGGTGCTGGAGCGCAAGGTGGTGGACCGGGTGGCTGGCTCCGCTTCCAACCAGGAGTTCCTCCGCTCCTGTGACATCCGGATCGGGGTGTTCACCGACGCCGAGGCGGAGGCGGATCGACTCTTCGAGCTGGTCAACCGGACCAACCAGCTCAACTTCACCAAGCGCCGGCCCGGCCGTTCTGCGTTCGACGCCCTCCTGGCCGACACCCGACGGGTGTCCGGCTACGTGAAGGTGCGGGACCGCTACGGCGACTACGGGATCTGCGGGTTCTACTCGCTGACGCCGGACGGCAGTGAGCTGTCCGACTTCCTGTTCTCCTGTCGGATCCTCAATATGGGGGTGGAGGCGTGGCTCTACGAGTACCTGGGCCGACCGTCCCTGGCCGTGGTAGGCGAAGTGGCGGCCCCGTTGGAGTCGGCCGGCCCGCGGTCGGAGTGGATCACGCGGGACGATGCTCTCTTCGACGCCGAGACCCTCGGCGCCACCGGTCCGACCGAGCCGAGCACGGCCCCCGTCCAGCCCCACCGGGTCCTGATGGTGGGCGGGTGTGATCTGACCACCGCCGAACAGTTCCTGGGCGGCACCATCGTCTCCGAGTTCTCCCATACCGGGCCGACGGGAGCCTTCATCTACGTGGGCCACACTGAGACCCTGCGTCAGTCGGCCGAGGGGATCTCCGACGACATGCGGGCGCTGGTGGATCGAATCCCCTTCCTCGACCAGGGGGTGTTCCGCTCGCCCGCCGTGGTCGACCCCGACTACGACGTCCTGGTCTACAGCGTCCTGACCGACTACACCCAGGGTCTCTACCGCCACCGCCACCTGGGCCTGGTGGTGCCGTGGCACCAGTTCACGGTGGACGTCACCCGGCCCGAGCACTGGCCCGCCCTCGAGTTCCGGTTCGGCCGGGAGGGGATGAACCGCGCGTTCCTCGAGTGGTTCGCCGACGAGTTCGAATTCGAGGGCGGGGTCTCGGTGGACCGGTTCAAGGAGAACATCGCCTGGCTGGCCCGGTCCATGCCCGACGGGGCCCGGCTCATACTGCTGAACGGGGCCGAGGTGGCCATCGACCAGCCCAAGGAGCCCGACCGCCACCTTCATCACCGGGTCATGAACTCGGCCCTGGACGAGGTGGTCTCTGGCCTCCCCAATGCCACGGTCTGCGACGTCCGGGCCTTCGTGACCGGCCCAGACGACCTGCTGTCGGACATCCGCCACTACCGCCGACACGCCTACCTGCAGATGGCCGAGCAGATCCGGGCGGCCGGGGTGACCGGGCTCACCGTGGAGCACCAGCCGTGGTCGGCCCGGGCCTTCGCCCAGGCGTGGGGGTTCGCCGGTCGCCGCAAGGTGGAGGCCCGTCGGTGGTGGCGACGGATGCGGGGACTGCCACCGGCCCGAGCCTCCTGACGGCCCACGGTCTCCCGGGTCTCGGGTAGAGCTCGATCAGGAGGCGTGGGCCGCCTCGACCTGCATCAGGCCCCGACTGTTGGCCACGGCCACCGCGGCCAGCTGGGAGCGGACGCCGAGCTTGCGGAGCACGGAGCGGATATGGGACCGAACGGTGGCGAGCGATACCACCAGGTCGTCGGCGATCTCTTGGGCCGATCGACCAGCGGTCAGGAAGTAGAGCACCCGGCGCTCGCTGGAGGTGAGCAGCAGCAGGGACTGGAGCGGAGAGGGCAGTTGGGTGCTGTTGCGACCCATGGTCCGCTCGCTGGCCAGCGCTCCCGACCGGCTGAGCTCGAGGAGCTCGGCGGGCAGGGCGTTGAGGTCGAAGAGCACATAGGCGCCCTCCTCGAGGCAGCCGGCCAGGGCCCCGGCCCCGGCCCCGGCGCTGACGGCCAGGACGTCGATGCCCACGGACCGGTAGGCCCGGACCAGGCGGGCCGCCACCGACCAGGTGCTCGAGGCCCACAACGAGTGGGTGCCGGCCCGCTCGGCCGCCACCATCAAGACGACCAGGTCGAGGCCCACCCCGTCGATCTCGGTGATCACGCTGTCGTCGACGGTCAGGGAGATCACCCCGGTGCGGTAGCCGAGTCGCTCGGCCAGGGTGGTGGTGGCCAGGGCGGCCAGGCCGGGCGAGCCGGTGGGTGTCGAGTCGGGGTCCACCACCAGCACGGCGCCCAGGGCGTGGTCCCCGCGGGGGCGGTGGTCGTCGTGTCGGGTGCCGTAGCCGGCCAGGCGTCGGGTGGAGTATCGGATGACGGTCCGGTGCCGTAGCCGGGGGTGGGATCCCCGCCTACCCGCGGAGCGGAGGGCCAGGGGCACCAGGGCCTCGGTCGTCGGGGGGGCGGCGCCGGCCAGCCGTTCCACGGTCACCACGGTGGTGGAGGGGATGGCACCGGTCCGGGGCTGAAGGGTGCCGCTGGTAGTGCCGTTGCCGTTGGTCACCTCCGACAGGTGGCGGAGCGAGGCGGCGGAGGGATGGCAGCGGGGTGCCGGCTCGTCGCTGATCAGTCCCTGGCCGATGGCCCGGGCCAATCGCTCGCCCAGGACCTTGGGGGCCACGGCATCGGCATCGGGCCCGAAAGCGATGGCGATGCGGGACAAGCCATAGGGGCAGACCCGGTCGTCCGACCGCACGGTCTGCTCGACCTGGTGCAGGGCCCGACCCAGCATGGCATTCCATGTCGGTCCGTCGCCTGTGGCCAGGTCGGAAGGCCCGATGGCCGCGGCCGACGGGCGGAGGTCGACGTGGGCCACGGTTCGGCCCCTCGGGCCGTCGGGCACGCCGGATCCAACCCCGGTGTTCCCTGGTGCGCTGGTCCTAGCTGTGTGGGTCGACATGTTCCCCCGGTTCACCGCCCGTTTTCCTCAACGGCACAAGGCCTGGCCCCGCGGTGACACCCCTGCTCCACCCCAAACTACGGCCTCCGGTCCCCCTTGGGCAAGGGTGTCCTCATCATCTTTGATGACAGCGCCTCGGCATTGATGCCGAGTCGATCAGGAGGAGCCGGTCGACCGGGTCAGCCACTTTCCCGGCGGCTCGCCTCCGGCCGGCTGCTTCTGAGCACCGCGGGTAGCCAGCCTTCGATCTCCCGCAGGTGGAGGATCCCGTCCCCCAGCAGCACCACCCCCACCCCGAAGACCGCCCCGGCAGCGGCGTCGGTGGGGAAGTGCCACCGCAGCCCGGTCACGGCCACGGCCATGGCCACGGTGGCCGCGGTGCCCAGCACCACAACCACGGCCCGCCACCTCCCCGGGACGGACAGGACCAGAGCCGTCGACACGGCGGCGACGTTGGTCACGTTGCCCGATGGGTAGCTGAGGACGCCCTCGAAGTGCCGGCCCACCAGGGGCTTGAGGGCTAGCTCCACGAGCACCGCGGCCACCGGAGGCCCGGCCAGGCAGGCCAGGGCCCGGAGCCGGTCCCGCCGCAGGGCCAGGAGGGTGGCCAGCAGGGTGCCCAGCACCAGTACCAGGGGGTCTCCGAGCTTGACGATGCGGACCAGGGCTCCCGAGTCGGGGGTCCGACCGATGGCCGAGAACCCCCAGCGGTCGAGGGCACTGGACCCGGGATGGAGGCCGACCACGATCCCAGCCAGGACCGAGACGCCCACCAGGATCAGGCCGGTCACGAGGATGCCGTGGTCGGCCGGGCGGTCGGGCGAGAGGTCACCGGCCCTCTCGACCCCCGGGCCCGGTGGGGTCGACGCCGGAGGGGCGGAGCTCAGGGCTGCCTCCGGAACCAGGCCACGGTGGCCGCCAGGCCCGCCTCCAGCTCCACCGGCTCGACGTCGGGGAAGAGCTCGTGGAGCCGGGTGGTGTCGGCCTGGGAGTCGCGCACGTCCCCGGCTCGGGGCTCGGTGTGCCGGCGGGGGAGCGGTCGGCCCAGCATGACCTCTAGACGGTCGATGAGCTCGAGTAGCGACACCCGGGTCCCGAAGGCCAGGTTCACGGGGCCCGGTGAGGTGACCCGGCGGAGCACGGCATCGGTGATCACCGCGGCCACCGTGCCCACATAGGTGAAGTCCCGGGTCTGTCGCCCGTCCCCGTGCACAGGGATGGGCTCGTCCCGCAGGGCGGCGGCCAGGAAGGACGGCACCACGGCGGCGTAGGCGTGATCGGCCGCCTGTAGGGGGCCGAAGACGTTGAAGAAGCGGAAGGCCAGGGCGGGGAGCCCGAAGGAGTGCCCGTAGGCCAGGGCGGCCGCCTCGGCGGCCAGCTTGCCGGCGGCATAGGGACTGACCGGTTGGGTGGCCATGTCCTCCCGCTTGGGGAGAGCCGGATTGGCGCCGTAGACCGACGAGGAGGAGGCCACGATGACCTGCGGTCCACCGGCGCGACGGGCCGCCTCCAGCACCTCCATCGTCCCGGTGGCATTGGTCAGGTGACTGGCCATGGGGTCGGTGATCGATCGGGGGACCGATGGACGCGCCGCCAGGTGCACCACGGCATCGCTGTCGGCCAACACCCGGTCGAGGAGGGCGGCGTCGAGGATCGATCCCTCGACCAGCTCCACCCCGTCGACGCCCGTGAGGTTGGCCCGGTCCCCGGTCGAGAGGTCGTCCAGGGCCACCACCTCGGTCACCTCGTGGCGCGAGACGAGGGTGCGGCACAGATTGGCACCGATGAAGCCGGCCCCTCCGGTGACGACGACCTTCATGGTCGGGGGGCCGGGCCGTAGAGCGCGAGGCCGGCCCGGGGGCGGTGGCTGGGTGCCGCCGGTTGGGGCCGCCGGCTCACTCGTTGCACCGGCGGAGACTACAGCCGTTCGACGCTCGGCCCGCTCAGACGGTTCCGGGTGTCGAG
>JBBQWW010000130.1:0-6815 GCA_038210245.1 Acidimicrobiales bacterium | reverse complement strand
GGCGTTCCCCCTACCCCGCCGCACCCGGTCACGGCGTCGGCGGCAGCTTCCCCGGGTGGTGCTCGGCCTGGTGGCCCTGGTGGTGACGGCGGTGGCCGTGGTCGACATGTCGCTGATTTCGACCCAGCACCGCACCCAACGCACCCTCGACTCCACCCGACTGGCCCTCACCTGGAGTCGCGCCTCATTGGCTACCACCCAGGAGCAGGTGGTGGCCACCACCGCCACCCGGGACGCCCGGATAGCCGCCCAGGCCCGCACGATGGCCGAGCTCACCACGACCAATCAGAACCTCGAGGGAGCGACGCGGGCCCGCTTCTACCAGGGCCTCGACATCGGCACCCTCCACACCTGCCTGGCCGGGGTGGCCCAGGCCGTGGCCGCCATCAGCGCCTCCAACCTGACCGCCGCGGTGGGCTCCATCGACGGGGCGTCGTCGTCCTGCCTCGCCCTGGACGGTACGGCGACCGGGATGGCCTACCCCTTCGACTTCCCCGATCCGTTCATCCTCCCCGTCGGAGGCACCTACTACGGGTTCGCCACCAACTCGGCGGCGGGCAACATCCAGATCATCCGGTCCACCGACCTGCACCACTGGACCACGGTCGGCGACGCCCTTCCCCAGGAGCCCGCCTGGGCCGCACCCCACGCCACGTGGGCTCCGTCGGTCCTGCAGCGGGGTAGCACCTTTGTCCTCTACTACTCCGCGCTCTACGCACCCACCGGTGAACAGTGCATCTCCGAGGCGGTGGCCGCCCGACCGGAAGGTCCCTACGTGGACAGCTCGACGCTCCCGCTCATGTGCCAGACCGCGCTGGGTGGCTCGTTCGACCCGACCCCCTTCGTCGACGCCAACGGCACGCCCTATCTGATCTGGAAGTCCCAGGGCGACGGCGGACAGCCTCCGACCCTCTGGTCGCAGCCGTTGACGTCCGACGGCACCGAGTTGGTGCCGGGCACCGCCACTCCCCTGCTGACCCCGAGTCAGGGCTGGCAGGGAGGAGTGGTCGAAGGTCCGAGCATGGTGCTGGTCGGCGGGCAGTACCTCCTCTTCTACTCGGCCGACAACTGGAAGACCGCCGGGTACGCCATCGGGGTGGCCAGCTGTTCCGGCCCGCTGGGGCCGTGCCATGCGCTGTCGACCCAACCGCTGGTGGCATCCCAGTCGGCCTTCAGCGGACCCGGCGGACCGGCGGTCTTCGCCGACGGGCAAGGCCACCTGTGGATGGCCTTCCACGCCTGGCTCCCCGGGAAGGTGGGATTCCCCAATAGCCGACTCCTCTTCATCCGGCCACTCACCGTGGCCGGGAGCGGGGTGTCCGTCGGGCCCTGAGAGCCTCAGGTCGGTCCACCGGCCCGGGGATCTCCCTGGTCGCGAGGGGTATTCACTGACCGTAATAGGTGGATAAGAACACGCCGTTGATGCCCTCATCAATAATAATGATATACCCCATCTCTCCGTCATTTAGGGCGCCATAGTCCCAGTTCAGATACTTGTATACCCTGCGACACTGACTGTTCGTTGGTACCCGCTATACTCCTTCAAACACGCAACTGCTGGACTGGCTCTACAGTTCAAATCAGGGGCCCTACCGATCGTCGGAAGCCATCGACGACGGGAAGCCGTCCGGCAGGAATCAAGTGCCCGACTCGATTCGACGCGATCTCGTGGCCGGCAGCCACCGCAGGCCGACCACCAACCCAGGGCAACGACGAAACGAGTGGTGTCTCCACGACCCAATCAGGGCACAATCAAACCGGCCGCACACCCTACGGCGTGAAGCCAGGACGGACGTAGCCTTCCCGCTCGCCGTCCGGGGACCGAATGCAGGGGCCGGAGCCCGCCCACACCGAGCAGAGGAAGGCGCCTTGTCGCGCCCTACGAAGGGAGGTGCCGTGCGGACCCGCATTGCACTCGTGGCGATCATCCCGGTCGCCCTCATCACCGTTAGTACCCTGACGCAGGCTGCCACCGCGCAGTCGGCCAAGGCCCCAGCATCCGTAGCGACGACCGCCAACCCGGCGGCACCGGTGGCTCTGCCACCGTCCACCCTGGCCGACTACCACGGCCCTGAACCCATCAGTTCGGTCCTGACCGGAACCGGCCTCCTGCGTGACCTCAACCCGGCGTTGGCCGATGAGGCTGCGTTTCATGAGGCCGTGCTCCAGAACGCCGCCGCGGCGGCTGCAGCCCAAGCCGCGGCAGTGGCGGCGGCCGCGGCCCGACCGGTGGACACGGTCACCCCCGAGCAACGAGCCGCGTGGGAACGCGTGGCCATGTGCGAAGAGGGTGGCAACTGGCAGGCCGACGGCGGCCGATTCAGTGGCGGCCTGGGCATCAGCCGGGCCAACTGGATCGCCTACGGAGGCGGCGAGTTCGCCCCCGAGGGGGCCATGGCCACCGAGGACCAGCAGATCATGGTGGCCGAGCGGATCCAATCCACCGCTCCCGACCAGTACGGCTGCCACGGCTGGTAGTGACCGAGTGGGTGGCGCGCCGTTGGGGCGCTCCCGCAACGCCGCCTGACGATGCCCGGTCGCCTGGTGCGACCGGGCATCGTGGCGTCTGGTACCGGGAACTTCTTCGTGCCTTCGACATCCCGGGGGTGCCGGCGCTCCGAAGACCGGACATGAGCGCGGACCGGGGGATCATGGATCGGAAGTTGGACTCAGGGGTCACCGGTCGGCGGAAGTGGTGGCTTCGGCTGGCCGCACCCCCGAGCGCCGCCGCCTCCGTGCTTTGTCTGGCCGGAGCCGCCCTGTTGGTGGTGTCGGCCATCATCCACCTCCACCTGTGGTCGACGGGCTATCGACACATCCCCACCATCGGTCCCCTGTTCGTGCTGCAGGGCATCGCCGGCATCGCCATCGCCTTGGTGGTGGCCGTAACCCGGCGGGTCTGGGCCGCCCTGGCCGGTGCGGGCTTTGCCGCCTCCACGATCGCCGGCCTCCTGCTCTCCGTGGAGGTTGGCCTGTTCGGATTCAAGGACAGCCTCAGCGCCCCCGACGCCACCTTGTCGCTGGTGGTGGAGTCGGCGGCGCTGGTGGTGCTGGCGTCGGCGGCGTTACTCGGCTTCCGCCGTCCCGGGAGGACCGGCTAGAAGATTCCAGCCGGCGACGAGTTGGACGACTTGCCCTTATTGCCGTGCCAGGAGTTGGCCGTGCCGAAACTGGTCGTTCCCGTGGTCTAGTCCTGGCAGTCGTGGACCTCACTGCCGGCGATGTGGTTGGAGCTGAAGACGTTGTTGGACCCCGCTTCCACCAGGATGCCGGTGGCCGCGGAACCGGTGACCGTGTTGTTCGCCACCAGGGCCGTCGCGTACGGGCTACCGGAGGTCGACAGCCGGATGCCCCAGTAGCGGTCCGACCACCTTGTTTCTGGAGACCGTCGTGCCCACGCTGGCGCTGCCGGCGAAGTCGGCCAGCTTGCTGCCGGTGGTGCCGGTATCGGAGCCGCCGTTGATGGAGTTCCCGGTGATCCGCAGGTTCTGATTGCCCGAAGTCCAAGATGGCCGTGCCGTTGCCCGTCCCGGTGAATCTGATCTTGTTCTTGGACACCAGCGCGTTGTTGCTGTTGATCGCCACCAAGAAGGTGGAGTCACCCACGCTCTTGTTGCTGGCCATGGCCGTCTCGCGGTCCTGGCTGAAGCTGTTGTTGGCGATGGTGGTGTTGTTGGCCGGACCGTTGGAGATGAACACCCCGGTGCCTCCCTCGGCCGTGGTGCCGTTGGAGTTGTCGATGAAGGCGTTGAAGGTGATGGAGGTGGGTTGGCTACCGTCGGCGTTGTAGAAGTTGATGCCCTCCTCGTTGCCGGTGATGACGTTGTCCTTGACCGTGAGCCCGTTGGCTCCGGCGATGCTGAGGATGCCGTAGGCGGTGATGGCGTCACTGCCGGCGCCGGTCAGGGTGAAGCCGTTGATGGTGGTGCCCGAGGCCCCACCCCCGATGAGGGGTCGGACACGGTCGACTCGGTGCATCGCCATGGTGAGCGGTTCCACCTCGTCAGACGGAAGCGTGACAGCCAAGACCATCACCTTCGGGACCGCTCCGAGCGGAGCTCCCGGTACGACTACCCCGCGGTCAGAGGCGTAGTGCCCCGCTGCGGTCACAACCTCTGAGGGAGGCCGACCCGACGATCGCTACCGAACTTCCGCCAGCGACGTCGGGTCGACTCCCCGCAGAGCCCTACTCAGATCTTGCGGACCTGGCTTGCCTGCAGGCCCTTTTGGCCCTGCTTCGTCTCGAACTCCACACGCTGGCCCTCCGCGAGGTCGCGGAAGCCCTCCATCTGGATCTCCGACTGGTGGACGAAGAGGTCATCCCCGCCGCCGTCAGGCGTGATAAACCCAAAGCCCTTTTCGGCGTTGAACCACTTGACTGCACCTACACCCATAACTGTCACTCCTTGAAAATCACGCACTAAAACGCGGGGATCCATTGTGAAGCCCTACATGTGCCGGCCCGCGTGATTGGGTCGACGACCCCTTCACACTAGGCGGAACGGGAGGGGTGGTGCTCGAATTGCCCATCTGAGGGCTCAGAGCGCCCTCGAATCGAGGGTCACAAGACGTCGACGGTCGACCCCTCGGGGACGTGGCGGCCAGTGGAGCGGACGGCCGGCGAAACGGCCCGGGTGCGAGGGACCGGGGCCGGCGCGGCCCCTTCGGAGACCGGCAGGCCCCGCTCGGCCACCCGCTCAGCCCAACCGCGCTCCGAACGGTGCGTGGCCGGCTCGAACAGCTCGGTGAGCACCATGGCTGAGAAGGCCACAAAGAAGATGGGCTCGACCAGGGTGCCGAGCCGGTCGGTCAGATAGACCAGAGCCAGCAACGGGTAGCCGACGGCGAGGGTGGTGACCACGGCAGTGTAGGCCCGAGCTTGGAGGGTTCCCTCGTGTCGGGTCCTTCGCAAGGCGATCACCGCAGCGGTGGTGAGAGTGGCGAACTCGGCAATCCCCGACACCACGTGCACGTAGTGGTGGATGGGCAGCTGCAGGTGCCACTCCATCTGCCGGCAGGCCTCGCTCAGGCCTTCGGCACAGGCATACGGATAGCGCCCACCGATCGCTCCGGCCAGAGCGAACCCCACCAGCCACTTCCACTCGCGTCGGACCCCGTGCCGGGACGAGGAGCCTCGGAGCAGCAAGGCCGCCGCCAACAGGATCCCCGCGCTTAGATCGGCATCGGACATGAGGGCAGCGTGCGGGCGCCCGGTCGCCTCGAGGTCGGAGAAGAACCCGTTGGCCGACGGCATGAGCCCGGGCACGAACGGGACCACCACCCACCAGTTGTAGGCCAGAACCCCGGCCACGCCCAGCACCTTGGCGGCGGTGAGGCGCGCCGTGTCGTCGTCGTCCACTGCGGAGGGCCGAAGCCCGGACGGAAGGACCAACAACTGCATGCTCCGTCCAACATGGTTGTGCCCGCAATGATTCCCGACCGCCGAGGGATGGTTCAGAGATCCGTGAGACTCCCTGGTCAGGCGTCGATCTCCCCGAGGGCCAGGGATCGATCCGGCCCCTCGGTAGCCCGGCCGGGCCGGGCCCGATGGCGACCGGGCCGGTCGGGACCCGCCCGGTCAAACGGCCGGGCGCACCGCTTCGAGCAGCACTGCCCGCCGGGGACACTCAGCCGCGGCCCGGGTGGCCAACTCGACCAACCGATCGTCAACCGGGGAGCCGTCGACGATCGGGTATCCCCACTCGTCAAGAGTGATGCGTTCGGGGAGCATCTCGGCACAGAATCCGTAGGCGTCGCACGCCACCGGATCGACGCGGACCCGGATGGCCACCGGCTGGGGCGGGTTCACGACACCCTCCGCTGGGCGTGGCTCTTCCGAGCGGGCGGGCCCGATGGTGCGGTCGAGGTGACGGGGAAGGTGAGCACGGTCGAGAGGGCGTGCCCGGCACACGGTCGGCCCTCGGCGTGGGCCCGGGCGTCGTCGGCGAACACGGCCAGCGCGCTCCGAACCAGTCGGACCACGCCGTCGGGATGACGGCACGCCCCCCGTCCGTCCACCGTCGACGCCCGCTGCCCGATGCGCTCGAGGAGCCCAGGGTCGGCGCCGCCGGCCCACAGCTGCTCGAGGTCGCCGGCGATGGCGGGTAGTCCGAATACGCACGGGCCGCACTGGCCCGCACTCTCCCCGGCCATGTAGCGGGCGATCCGTGCCGTCTCGGCGATGCCACAGGATTGGAGGGGCAGGGCGATGAGTATCCCGACTCCGAGGGTGGCCCCAGCGGCGGCCAACGGTCCGGGAGCGAACGGGGTGCCCAACCGGGACGGGGACAGCCACGCGCCGCCGTACCCGCCGACCAGGACTCCCGAGAGTGCGGTGGACAGGCCGGCGCGCTCGAGAATATCGATGACCGGCGTTCCCAGCTCGACCTCGAGGACTCCGGGGAAGGGGACGGCGCCGCCCACCGTCACCAGGGTGGAGCCAGGGGCCTCGGGCGTCCCCTGCCGGCGGAACCATTCGGGTCCGTGTCGAGCGATGAGGGCCACCTGCGACAGGGTCTCGGCATTGTGGATCATGGCCGGCCGGCGGCCGACCCGGAGGGGGACTGACTTGTCGACCCGCAGTACCGGTCGGGCCGGTCGCTCGTTGAGCCACGACACCAGGGCCGACTCCTCACCGGTCACATACCGGCCCGGTGGCCGCACCACGGTCATCATGATCGACGAGCGCCGGGACCGGTTCCGCTCGGTGATGGCGGCCTCGAGGGCGGCGGCGGCGGGTCCACTGTGGTCGGCTACACAGACCACCACCTCGGACGCACCCACCACGGTGGCCGCCACTTCGGCGCCGTCGATCA
>JBBQWW010000129.1:0-7105 GCA_038210245.1 Acidimicrobiales bacterium | reverse complement strand
TCCTCCGGACCGGCACCGTCGGCATCGAAGCCGCCGAGGAGGTCTTCGGCCTGGCCCGGATCGAGGTGGCCTCTGGCCTGGGCGTTACCCACCCAGTGCTCCACGATCTCCCTGGTGACCTCGGGGTGGAACTGGAGGCCGGTATGGATTCCCGAGACGAAGGCGTGGACGGACACCTCGGTGCGGGCCAGCGCCTCGGCGCCAGGGGGCGTGGTGAAGGCGTCCTCGTGCCACACCAGCCAGGGGCCAGGGGGGATACGGGCCGGATCAGCCGTGTCCACGGCCCGCCACCCGATCTCGGGACGTGGGGCCCGGGTGACGGCACCCCCCAGGACCTGGGCCAGCAGTTGGCCGCCGAAGCACACCCCGAGGACGGGAACCTTCGAGGCCACCGACCCGGCGACCAGGCTCCGTTCCGGTCCGATCCATCCCACGGTGGGATCGATGGTTGATTCGTCGGAGCCCATCACCACCAGGGCGTCGAACGATCCGGGGGCCGGGAGGGCCGCCGCTCCCCGGTCGGCCCGATACACCTCGACATCCCAACCGGCCTCACGGCTCAGACGGCCGAGCACTCCGGGGACGTCGTGACGACTGTGCTGGAGAACGGCCATTCGTGACCTCATGGGCCAGTCTCCCGTCGAATCATTCTGCTTCCGTCCCTGGTCAGGGTGGTCCAAAGCCCGAACGGCCATGAACTGCAACTATGGTATTGCCACGGTCCCTGTCAGAAACAGTCGGGGATCGTGACGAAGGCATGAGGCAGATCCAGCGCGAGACGGCACCTTGCTGGTTCGAGTTCAGACAGGTGGCGGTCCTGGAGCCCCGATGGTGCCCGACGGTGAGGAGCACCAGGTGATGGTCCCAGTCGAGGGAACGAACCGCCGGGAGCGCAAGAAGGCGGAGACGCGGACGCGGATTATCGAGGCGGCCGCCACCCTGTTCCAGCGGAACGGCTATCAGGCGACCTCCATCGAGGACATCACCGAGATGGCCGATGTGGCCCCGAGGACCTTCTACTCCTACTTCGATGCCAAGGCCGACGTGGCCATGGTGCAGCTGGACCGGTGGAACGAGGACCTGGCCGAGGCCATGGAGAGCCGGCCACCGGGTGAGACCCTGGACGAGATGGTGGCCGGTGCTTTGGCCACCCTCGATGATCTGGGCTACGTGAACAGCCAGCGCCTCCGGGACGAGGACGGACGACCATTCCCTCCCTTGGGGGTCGGGCTGCTGATGGCCGAGACCGAGCCCGAGGTGGCCGGCCGCATCTACCAGAGCACAGTCCGGTTTCAGGATCGCATGACGGTGCTCTTCCGCGGCCGGTTCGGGTACCCCCCGGGTTCCATCGAGCCCCGGGTGCTGGCCGCCGCCTTGACGGCGTCGTGGTTCGTAGCCGTCTACGGATTCGGCGAGGTGGCCGCGGTGGACTCCGACCCTCCCTCCACCGATGAACTCGGGCTGCAAAGCCTCGCCATGTACACCTCGGGGATTGCCGGGCTGGTCGAGCGTCGTGTCCTCCACTGACGTGCACTGCACTCGCCGGCACCACCCCAGAACTGCTTCACTGGCCACTGGGGAGGAGGTCGACCGATGACCCAGGTGGAGACCAACCGCCGGGAGCGCAAGAAGGCGGTCACGCGGGCCCGCATCATCGAAGAGGCCACGGCACTCTTTCGACGGAACGGCTACCAGTCCACGACCATCGAGGACATCACTGAGGCCGCCGACGTCGCTCCCCGGACCTTCTACTCCTACTTCGATGCCAAGGTCGATGTGGCCCTGGCCCAGTTCGAAGAGTGGGCCCGACACCACGTCGAGGCCATGGAGGCCCGACCGGCCGGCGAGTCGCCCGTGGAGATGGCCGCCGGGGCGCTCGACGTGCTGACTTCCATGGGCTACGTCACCTCCCGGCGTCTGCGGGATGAGAACGGGATCCCCTTCCCGCCGATCGCCGTGGCTGTGCTGCTGTCCGAGACCGAGCCGGAAGTGGCCGGCCGGGTCTACCAGGTGATGGTGTCGTTCCAGACCCGGATGACCGAGCTGTTCCGGAACCGGCTGGGCTATCCGATCGGTGCGCTCGAACCCCGCATCATCGCCGCCTCGATGACGGCCACCTGGTTGGTGGCCGTGTACGGCTTCGCCGACGTCGCCGCCGGTACGTCTGACCCACCGTCCACCGACGAGCTCGGCCTGGCTGGGTTGCGGGCGTACTCCGATGGCCTCTCCGCGCTCTGGGAGGGCCGGCTCGGCCACTGAGCCCTTGCTCCGACGGCATCTCTCACGTTGTAAGGGCCGGCTCGGTTTCTGAGCCCTCTGTGCGGACGGGTGGCAGCAAGCCAGCGCACCCCCCGCTGCTCGGCGGATCCCCGGACGATGCCATGCATGGATCCACCCCACCCGGGGAATGGTCGGACCTGAGGAGTTCGTCACCGACCGGTGCCGCTGACTCCGTCGTGACCAGCGCCGAAGGGCGCAGAGAGGAGCGGTAATCGTGAGGAACGTCTGGAAGGGACTAGTGATCGGGGGCCTGACCGGGGCTGCGGCCGGATTGGCGCTGGATCTGGGGGAGCGGGGGGTGCAGGGTGCCTCGGCCTTGGGTGAGGCCGTGGCCCAGCACGCCCCAGAAGTGGCCGACCACGTCCGCCAGACGGTGGTGGGCGCCGTGTCGGCGGCATCGGATCGTGCCCATCAGTCGGAGCTCCCCGCCCAGGCCAAGGCCACGTCCGCGGCGGCCCACGACAAGCTGGCCGCCGCGGTCTCCGAGGGTGTGCACCAGGCTGGAGGTGCAGTCGGACAGGGCAAGAAGAAGGCGGCCGTGGCCGTCCACCGGGCCAAAGGTGCGGTGAGCTCCACCTGATGCCCTCCGTCCCCTCTGAGGCGCGCCAGCCGGACGAGTTGGCGCGGACCGCCTCCAGCGACGTCTCCGTGTCGGCGCGACTACCGGTGGGGCGCACTGCGGGGGAGCCGGACCCTCGGGGCGACCCCGATGCCGCGGGTTCGGTCCGCCACACCCGGCTCAGCGCCACCTGGACGGGCCTGGTGTCGGGGCTGCTGGTACTGGTGGTGCTGATCGTGTTCATCGCTCAGAACACCCAGCGCTCGACGGTGCACTTCTTCGGGCTGGATGGTCACGCGCCCACCTCCGTGGTCCTGTTGATCGCATCGGTGGCCGGTGCCCTCGTGGTGGTGGGCGTGGCCATGGCCCGCCTGCTCCAACTGCGGATCTCGGCCCACCGTTCGGAGCCCGGCCGTACCTCGCCGGGCCGGCGCCGCCAGCGAGGTGAGTCCCCGACCCCACCCGTCACCCAGGCGCCTTCTCCGCCCGCTTCCGGGCCGAGAGAGGCCGAGGATTAGCCACTACCTCCCCTGGTAATAACCCGGGCAAGCGATCCAGGGGGAGTCAGGTGACGACACTCGACACAGCCACACCGAGGCCATCGACGGAGCCCGACCGGGCCATTCGCAGCCTCATTCCGGCGCGGCTCGACCGGCTGGGCTGGTCACGGTTCCACACCATGCTGGTGGTGGCCCTCGGCGTGGCGTGGGTGCTGGATGGTCTCGAGATCACCATCGCCAGCAACGTCACCAACCTGATCAGCTCCAAGCAGTCCCTTGACCTCTCGTCCGCCGGTGTGGCCTTCGCTGTCGGAACCGTCTACCTGCTCGGTGAGGTGTTCGGCGCCCTCTTCTTCGGACGCCTGTCGGACAAGTGGGGCCGGCGGAACCTCTTCATGATCACCCTGGGGGTGTATCTCTTCGGAGGCTTCCTCTCCGCCCTGACGTTCGGGCACTCGACCTTCTGGGTGTACGGGTTCTAGGTGTCCCGCTTCGTCGCCGGGGCCGGGATCGGGGGTGAGTACGCCGCCATCAACTCGGCCATCGACGAGCTCATCCCGGCCAAGTACCGGGGCCGGGTGGACATCGCCGTCAACGGGACCTATTGGGGTGGGGCGCTGATCGGCACGGTACTGACGCTACTGGTGGTCAACCAGCTCCCGGTGAGCTACTCGTGGAGGGTGGCGTTCCTGTTCGGTCCGGTGCTCGGGGTGGTCATCCTCTTCGTGAGGAAGCATCTCCCCGAGAGTCCACGGTGGCTGCTCATGCACGGACGGGAGGAGGAGGCCGAGGCGGAAGTGAAGCGCATCGAGGCGGCCACCCGGGAATCGGGAGGCACGCTGGGTGACGTCGACGAGTCCAAGGCCATCGAGGTCACCCCGGCCACTGACATCGGCTTCGTCACCTTGGCTCGCACCCTGTTCGCCACCTATCCCAAACGGGCCATCCTCGGCGCCACATTGATGATCACCCAGTCCTTCCTCTACAACGCCATCTTCTTCACCTACGCCCTGGTCCTGACCAAGATCTACGACGTCCCGGCCACCGACACGGCCTACTACTTCATCTTCTTCGCCCTGGGGAACCTGGCCGGTCCGCTGACGCTCGGACACCTGTTCGACACCGTCGGCCGACGCCGGATGATCGCCGGCATGTACCTCCTGTCGGGAGTGTTGCTGGCCGGCAGCGCCCTGTTGTTCAATGCCGGCGTGCTCAATGCGGTGACCCAGACGGCGTGCTGGTGCGTCATCTTCTTCTTCGCCTCGGCGGGAGCCAGTGCCGCCTACCTGACGGTGAGCGAGATCTTTCCGGTGGAGGTTCGGGCCAAGGCCATCGCCGTGTTCTTCGCCATTGCCCAGACCTTCGGCGCCATCGGACCGTGGCTCTACGGATTCCTGATCGGGAATGGCCAGGACCACTTCCGGCTGTTCATCGGCTATCTGATCGGGGCCGGGGTGATGGCCATCGGTGGGGTGGTGGAACTCTGGGCCGGGGTGGACGCAGAAGGTAAGTCGCTCGAGGACGTCGCCAGCCCACTGTCCTCGGTGCCGGCACGCTCGGAGCACCCGTCCACCGTGGCCGGTGCCCCACGTGCTCAGGCCGCCCCGGCCACCGGACCCTGATCCCAGCGCGCCGACGACCGCGATCGGGGATGCCGACACCGCCGGATGCCCGACTGACCGTCCCTGATCGACCGTTCCCCTCGTCTCTGCCGCCATCCACCGCCCGCGGCACGGCACTCAGTACCATCGAACGGCATGGGGAAAAAGACGAAAGCCCGTTCCTACTCCAGCGCTGACCGCCAGGACCAGCCCGAGCCGGAACTGACCGGGATCGCCAAGGCGGCCCAGGAGTTGTCGGTGGCGGTGGAGGAGTTCGACCGCCAGGCCGCCACGTGGTCGAAGCGGAAAGACCTCGTCCTCACCTAGTACCCCTGACCGGTCGGTGGGGCCGCGGGTCGAAGGACCTCAGGCGAGGGCCGCTCCGAGGCGCCACGGACTCACTCCGAGCGGTGCGTGGTCGCTGCGTCCGGACCCGACGAGCGACGGGCTCGACGCCGGACCGACAGTTGGAAAAGCGGTCGGCTGAAGACCAGGAGCACCAGTGGCCACAGTCCGGTCGACGGGAACACGATGGTCCCCACCAATGCCGCACCCATCAGGGTGACCAGGATCACGGCATCGTCGATGATCTCCGGATCCTCGGCTGCCGTCTTCGTGAGCTCGGGCCACCGGATGATGGACCACTTCTGCACCAGCAGCGCCAGTGCGGCGAGGACCATGGTGCCGATGTAGATGGCGTGCGCGGTGGGCTGCCCATGCGCGGTCGACTGAATCAGCTCGGTGGAGAAGGGGAGGAACACAATGGAAAGCAGCCAGGCGAACATTCCTGCCACCAGCACGCTGTTGTAGCTCTTCACTCGTTCGAACAGGCGGTGCTGTCCCCACCAGAAGCTGCCGATGACGGCGAAGCTCAGAAGAAATCCCACCAGGGCTGAGGCGTGGGCGCGCAGGAAGTGATCGATCCCCTGGTCATCGGCCGTACCGGCGGCATCGACGAGGGGCAGGATGAGCAGAGTGATGGCGACGGCCACGACGGCGTCACTGAAGCTGACCAGGCGGTGGAGCCCCGACTCGCTGCGCATGTCCGAGTCTCCCAGGTCGGACCCCTCCATGGCGGCCTTCCTGGCTTCGCCGAAAACGCCGTCGAGTGCGGGGTTCCGCACCGAGCGGTGGCGCTCGACGCCGCTCGGCCGCTTGATCGGGGGAGGAAACGCAGTGGCCCCTCGACCTGTCCCCGACCGGGAGAAGCCCCCTACCGGGCGAGGGGGGTGGAGCGCACCAGTTCCCGCTCCACCCGCACTTCGGGGAAGCACCGGCGATCGGCGGGTGCGGCGTGCCGCCCGGGCTACTCTTTGACCGTCCCTAGCCGACGGAGCCGCGGTTCTCGTCGCCACGGGCACGGAGAGGTGCGAGAGCGGCCGAATCGGATTCACTGCTAACGTGCTTCACTCGGTATTTCTAGTGTCGCCAGGCGTGCCGTGAGGCTGTGAACAGGCACTCTGTAGGCGTCGATGTTGTGGGAGTGCTCCGAAATAGTGTCACGATAGTGTCACAGCCCGATGACGACTATTGAGGCGTGAGGTTGGACACGTAGGGCGTTGCCGAGCTCGGAAGTAGCTGGCCGTTTCGCTCCTCGATGGCGAACCCGACGCCAACGGCCGTGGTTGTTGTTCCCGGGCTTTCGACGGTCACTGAGCCGTGGGGGTCACTTCTCTGTAGAAGTAGCCTCCTGACGAACTGTGACAGCGAGACTCCGTTCTCCGACGCTGCGGCCTTCAGTGCTTCCTGTTCCTCCGGTGCCAATCGGATCGACACCATGGACGAGCGCGATCCATTGCGCTGCTCATCAGTCGCCATTGTGCTGCCTCCCGTGGTTGGTACGTGATGCAACGCCCACCATAGCGTCAGACGCGATGCATGACACGGCGCCTTCAATGCACTACTCTATGTCTTACGGGGGAGCCGATCACGTAAGACAAACGAGAGGGAACGGTATGGAAGTATCGGAAATCACAGTTGATGCGTTCATCGCGGACTCTGTCGCCGTGGCCGATAACAAGTTGTACGTGCAGGGAGCAGGGTGGGACAGCATCATCACCGGCGTCTTTCCCGTCAGGCACCCCCGGCTCGGGATCGGTGTGATTCTGCATATTCCCTGGACTGAAACGAACAAGATGCACGAGTTCGCCATCAAGATCGTCGAC
>JBBQWW010000128.1:0-7194 GCA_038210245.1 Acidimicrobiales bacterium | reverse complement strand
CGGGACGGTCGACCCGGTGGTGAAGGCGATGGGGGTGACGGTGTCGGGCTGGCCGTCGATGGCCACGCCGCTGTTGGCCGGGTCCGTGTAGGTCAGCCCGCTGGTGTTGGTGACGAAATCGTCGGCGCTCCCGTAGCCGGGGAGCCCGGAGTGCCCGCGCAACTCGGTGACCGTGTCCTGACGATCGGGGTAGAAGATGTCGGTGTTCACGGTGTACAGATAGCTGTTGGCACCGATGTAGGAACGAATGGCGCGCACGGGGCCGGAGATGTTGGCCACGAAGGCACCCTCGCCCGGGTTGCTGGCCCCGCCGTCGAAGGTGTCCTCGCTACGCCCACAGGTGTTGGTGACGTAGTAATGGGTCCGCTCGAGGATGTTGGTGCCCGGGGCGCCGCCCTGGGTGATGGCCAGTCCGTTGTTGAGCCACCGGTCTCCGAACGACTCCTTGTACGAAGGGGTGGTGAGCGTGGAGTGCTCAGGATTGAACCCCCAGGTGTTGTTGGGAGCGAGCGACCCGGCTCCCATCTTGTAGGTGGCCGTGTACGAGCCCGAGTCGAGACTGAAGGTGTAGTTGACGCCGTCCGTGCCGGCCCCTCCTCCGGTGAGCGTGCGACTGTGGAACAGGTAGACGTACCCGAACTCCGAGGGGGCGAGGGGATCGGTGGCCTTGACCTGCTGGCGGGTCCGGACGGCGACGCCGGTGGGGTTGGGTACCGACGAGTCCACCTGCTTGCCGGTATCGGCGGCGAGGAACGACAGTTCGTCGTTGGCGTCGAACATGGGGTCGGTGTCCGGCGGGGTGTAGGTGCCGGCCGACGTGTAGCCCGCCGAAGGTATCGCCGGCGGGGTGTACACCAGGATCTTGTAGGGGGTCGTGGTGCCGTAGAGGTTCGGGTAGCTCGACGTCGGGAGGTGGTAGATGGCGCCTGGGCTCACGTAGTCGCGCTGATCAACCTGTACCGGTATCTGATGCCAGGCACTGCCGTCCCAGGCGAAGCCGACGATGTGCATCGGGTCCGTGCCGAGGAGCTTGGGAAGGGCGTTCCCCTGCAGCACCACGGGGTCAGAAGGACGAGACAGGGATGCACCGAACGGCGTGCAGGCGGCCACACCGACCCCTACCAACACCGTGGCCAGAAAGGCGATGGTGCTCCTGCGTCGCAGAACTCTCACGTCCAGCCCCCTTTTGATCCGCTACCCCGACCGCTCATGGACATACTTCCACGTCTGCGTTCCCGGCTTCACCGTCGAGTGGCGGTGCCCGCCCGAGGGTGCCCATCGTCCTCGGACGGCCCTGGATCCTGGGTGTGGCCTGATGCGCTCCTGCTGTACTGATCTTCTACCCGTCAGATGTGAGGGATGTGTGAGCGGGTCTGGGTCAGAAGTCCATCTCGAGCTCATCGACGTCGTCCTGCTCCTGTTCGGCCAGCGTGGTCCACTCCACCATCTCGGGCCGGGCCAGCATGGCCTCGCAGTAGGCATTGGCCATCTCGCCCATCTTGACGTCGTAGGTGCGGATGCGGGTGCAGACGGGGGCGAACATGGCGTCGGCCACCGTAGGGGCCGCCCCGAATAGGAAGGGACCGCCGGAGGCGGCCAGGCACTCGTTCCCGATGGCCTCGATGCGGTCGAGATCGGCCTGGGCTCCAGCCCACCCGGGAAAGCCGGGGTGACGGCTCTTGATGTTCATGGGCAGAGCCGAGCGCAGATTGGCGAATCCGGAGTGAATCTCCCCCCATACCGAGCGGCACAGGGCCCGGGTGGTGAGGACTGCCTGGGCCACGGGGGACTCCTCTGCACGGTTCTGAACGGGGTGGGCACTCTCTCCGGCGGGCCGGGGACGAGCACTCATCGGTTCCCGATCAAATGAGGTCACCCGGTCCGGCCGGCCCGAGGGGGAGCCCTCAGCATCGTGGGCCCCTCGGTGTGCGGTCGGCAAGAGCCGCCAACCAGGACTCCCTGACGGGCCGGCTCGGGCGGGCCGTCCCGAGGGCTACCTTCTCGGCTCGTAGCGCATGGCCACTGCCCCTGAGCTGAACTCCAGCCGGTCCACGAGCTTCAGGTCGAGGGGCTTCGACAGCCCGGCGAACAGGGTCGGCCCGTGGCCCGCCAGCCTGGGATGGACCACGAGTTCGTACTCGTCGATCAACCCCAGCTCGGTCAACGCCAGTGGCAGCGTCATGCCGCCCACGAACAGGCCCTGGCCCGACTGGCCCTTGAGTTGCTGAACGACCTGGGCCAGATCCCCGCGCACGAGTTCCGCGTTCCAGTCGACCTGTTCCAGGGTGCTGGACACCACGTACTTCTTGGTCGCGTTGATGGTCTGGGCAAAGGGCTCCATCCAGTCAGGCCTGGCTCCCGGGGGTGCCGGAGGCCGCCACGCCGACTCCATCATCTCGTACGTCACCCGGCCCAGGAGGAGAGCATCGGCTTGAGCGATGCCCTCGGCGGCGTGGCGGTGCAGGTCTTCGTCGGGGACGAAGGCCCGGTGATCGCAGCACCCGTCCAACGTGACGTTGATGGAGTACCGAAGGGGGCGCATGGTCGCAGCGTAGCGACGACGGGCGCTCGACCCGGGCCGGCAACGTTGGCCTGGTCAGTACCTGAGCCGGCCGCAGCACCATGGACCACGGTCCGAATCCAGGCGGACCTTGGCCCTGTTGGGCGACGACCCCTACCCGGGTCCGTCACGGCCCTGGCCCTCGGCGTAGGGCCCTCAACGGTCGCCAAGGGGTGTCACAAACCGGCACCGGCAACCCGGGGCGCGGCTGAGTCTGGCGTCCAGCGTGACCAGCGGAGCATCGAGGTGCTCCGCCAGCGCCACGTACCAGGCGTCGTAAGCGGTCACGTTGTCGCGGAGCTCCCACACTCGTGGGCCCAACGGGGAGTAGGGGAACAACGCCAGCCGCAGTTGCAGTAGTTCGCCGTGGGCAAGGGCGGCCGTGTCTGGAGATACCTCGCCCGTCCTCGCCATGCGTCGGAGGATGTTGGCGGTCTCCACCGGCAGGAGGTGGGGTGCCGCCAAGGGACCAGCCATGAGGAGCGACTCCGCCCACGATCCCAGCGGACCAGAGTCCACCAGCGCGGCGGTGACCACCGAAGCGTCCACCACCATTGTCACCGACGTTCGGCATCCCGATGGCCGAGAATCTGCTCGATGGTGGCCTGGCTGCCAATCAGGGCCTTCCGATGGCGCATGGCCGCCACCAGTTCCTCGGGGTCGGGGGTTTCAGCCAATTCGATGAGCTGGTGGCGGAGGTACTCCTGCAACGATCGACCGGTGGCGGCGGCCCGACTGGCCAGCTGTTCGCTGGTCTTGTCGGGGACGTCTCTGACCGTGATCGACTTGCTCACACCAGCACTATACATGTGGTGCTGTCGAATTGCATGTATCCACCCAACACGCGGTGAACTGAACCGGTGGCCGGCAGCCAGATCGAGCGCGGGCTGCACCAACCCTCCATCGGCGTCATCAAGTCGCTGGCCCACGCCCTCAACCTCTCAGTGGGGGACCTGCTGGCCCACGCCGCCGACATCGTCACCGGTGAGGAGAGCGACTCCACTACCGAGTCCTCCATCCGCAGCGACCCCCGACTGAACGACTCACAGAAGGGTGCCCTACTGGCCGTGTACGCCGCCATGGTCTCGGAGGCCGATGCACCCACCACCGATCCACCGGCCGGACGATCCAGTTAGCTCAGAGTCGAATCGACCCGCAGACCGGTGTGACGGGCCAGCACCTCGAAGTCAGCATCGGCATGGAGGACGGGTAGCGAGGCCCGGACAGCCACGCTGGCAATGAGGCAGTCGAAGAGCTTCCTGACCGTCTCGCCATTGGAGCGGCAGATTCGATACAGCCCGCTGGCGGTGTCGAAATCGACGGGTTCGGTAGGTATGGTGACGGCACGGGCCAGTAGCCTCCGCAGGTCGGTGAGATGACGCTCGTTGCGTGCCCCGGCGAGGACCTCCATTCGCACGGGATCGCACACGGCGATGTCCTGATCCAACACGACGCTGACGCGCTCGCAGACGCCGCTTCCGGTGCCTCGCAGGAACTCCACCCATGCTGACGTGTCCACCATGATCATTCGGCGCGGCCAGACCTCATTTGGTCGAGATCACCCTCCCAGCCTGACCCCCTGAGGGCCCGGGCGGAGTCGAGATCCAGCGGTTCGGCGGCCAAGCTGCGGAGGGCGAAGTTGACCGCGTCACGCTTGGTGCCGAGGTGGTAGCGGTGCATCACCGAACGGCAGGCCACCTCATCGAGGTCAATGTTTGTGCGTGACATACACCCATCATACACCTACCTGCCTCTTCGCTCCGACCGGAGCCGACTACCGTCGCCAAGCGGCACCGGGGGTACTGGCGTTGGGCACCGATGCGCCAGGGAGTAGCTCGTACCCAGGGTCGGCAGTGGGGTACCCGGGGACTACCCGAAGCAGTCCCCGAGGAATGCGTCCAAGGCGCCGAGGTCGGGAATGATCTCGAGCTGGCCAGTGCCGTCCCTCGAGATGTCGAGCGAGGGGCAGAAGGCATCGCGGTCTCCGCAGAAGAAGTGGGGCGAGCCCTGCACGCCCCGTTCGATCCCCTCATGCCAGTCGTCGAGCACGCCGTGGGTGGCGTCCTCGCCGTAAGGGGCCACGCCCCAGGCCCCGGCGATGTCGGCCAGCACCTCCGGATCGGAGATGTCGCGGCCCTCCTCGAAGAGGGCGTCGCGCAGGGCCAGGCTGACCGCCTCTCCGGTGGTGGTGCCGTGGCGGTAGGCGGCGTGGGCGCAGGCCAGGGCGGGCAGGGTGGTGGTGGGGAAGTGGTCGGCGTCGAACTGGCGGAACAGGTCCGGAGCCACCTGGGACCGCAGGTCGTGGACGTGGTGGGCGGTTGTGTCGGGGTCCAGGGGTCGCCCGTTGACCAGCTCCAGGGGCCAGGCCCGTATGGCCAGCACCAACTCGGGATGCGGGAAGCCCGCCCGGCGGGCCACCACCCGGCGCAGGCCGACGTGGGCGAACGGACACCAGATGTCGGCGAACACCTCGACGATCCGGCCGGTCCCGCCGGCACGGTCAGGACGGGACCCGTGGGAATGGAAGTCCGGTCGGATGATGGTCATTCCTTACTCCTTCCGGTGGAGCCGGTCACGTCGGCTCTGGTACTCCTCGGCGTCGATCTCGCCTCGGGCGAACCGCTCATCCAAGATCAACAGAGCGGAGGGCGCCGGACTTCCCCCGGTCCCGAACTCCCCCGGTGACGGCACGGCCCGTTGGTGGCGGAGGGTGACGATGATCCAGGTGAGGGCGCCCGACAGCACCACGGCGGCCACGATCATGATGATCAGCCCCGCCCAGTGGTTGCCGCCATGGTCGTAGCCGTATCCGTAGCCGTTGTCCATCATGGTGACGTCCTCCACTTCGGGTCGACCGTGGATCCATCATCTCCGGCCGGGTCGGGCCCAGCCAGAGGAGAAGGTCCCAAGGGTGCTGCAGTGGTGCGGTGGGGCCACCTCCACCCGTCAGCCCACCGAGAGGACGGTGATGAAGTTGCGGGTCCACCCGGCCAGGCACTGGTCGGCCGGTCGGATCTGACCGGGGATCCCGGCCACCAGCAGCGCCCCGGGGGTGGCGGCGGTGTCCACCTGTACCTGTCCGGGGTTGATGTCGAGCTCCATGGCCGTGGTGGCCCCGGCGCTGACCAGGGCGGTGGCCAGGTCCACGGGCAGCGAGTGCATGGAGCCGGCATAGAGCAGGTCGCCCGCCGCGTTCTGGCCCAGAGCGCTCCGGGCCACCGAGGCGCCACCCCCCAGGGTGGCCCCCCAGTCCGGCCAGATGCCCACGGTCGGGGAGGGTTGGCCGTTGAGCACCAGCGGTGGGAGGTTCTGGCGGACGCTGGCCACCTGCTCCCCGGGTGTGGGCACCGTCGATCCCCACACCCCGATCTGGGCGGTGCCGGTGGTGTCGAGCACCAGGCTGGCCCTCCCCGTCTGTAAGGGGACGAGGACGGTGCCGCCGCTCATGGTCCCACCGACACCGGCCGCCACCTTGAAGCCGCCGTTGAAGCAGGCCAGGAGCAGCGGCCGCTCGGCGGCGCTGACCGCCGATCCCGACTGCGGGCCGAGCACGGCCCCTCCCGTGGGCGGATCCTGACTGCCGATGTGGAGGCTGTAGTTCACGTGGCCGCGTAGGAATCGGGTGATCACGACCTGGGAGCCGTCGGGCTGCGGATAGGACCGCTCGTCGATGGCGATGCCGTGGGGCCCGACACTGAGCGTGGTCCAGCCGGGTTCCTCAGGAGCCGTGGTGGTCGTGGTGGTGGGCGGCTCGGTGGTGGTGGTGGTCGCCGCCCTGACCGGGACCGCCGGCACGGCCCGGGGGACGGCCGATGAGCATCCGGCCAGAAGTAGGGCCAAGCCGACCACCACCCAGGGACGGGCACCGGGGCGACGGGCCCGTGGGCCGGTCGGTTGACCCTGTCCCGGCGTCGTCACCAGAGCAGGGTACGGCGGCCAACCTTACGTGGGCATGACGCCGTGGCCGACCGGGCCAACCACCGGGACGGCGACCGTCAGGTGGGGGCCAGCGACCCGAGGTCGGGGATCCACCGCTTCATGAACGAGTCGAACATGGGCACGGTGAAGTCGATCTCCCCCCAGCGGGGCGAGTAGCAGAGGGCCTTGCGCATCAGGGTGTCGCGGGTAGGACTGAGGGCGGTGGCCGCCCGGCCCACCACCCGGGCCACCTCGACCGAGCGGACCGGCCCGGGCCCGAGCTCGGCCATGGCCCGGAGGTAGAGCCGTTCGGGATCGCTGGTCCGGCCGGTCCGCACCCGGAAGAAGCCGTCGTCAAGCTCGGCGGTGGCCACCGGAATGCTGCGCTCGACGTCGTCGAGGGTGATGAGGTCGGGGCCGTCGGACACGTCCCAGGCCTGCTTGCCGAACTCCTGCAGGAAGTAGGGATAGCCGCCGGTGACCTGGAGGAGCCGGTCGAGGGCGGCCGGCTCCCACCGCACCCTCTCGTCGACCGCCGGCACCTCGATGGCCTCGGCGGCCTGGTCCCGGTCGAGCGAGTCGATGACCGGGAAGGTGAAGATGCGCTCGGCGTACGACTTGGCCTCGCCGGTGAGCGAGGCCAGGTTGGGGAGTCCGGCGCCGGCCACGGTGATGGGCAGGGCCAGCTGGGTGGCCCGGTGCACGCCCATCACCAG
>JBBQWW010000127.1:0-7199 GCA_038210245.1 Acidimicrobiales bacterium | reverse complement strand
CCGGCCTGGGCTGCCTGCAGCAGGGCCTCGGTCACCGGCCGGGTGTACTTGAGAGGATCCGGCACCTGCAGATCGTCGATGGGGATGGTGGTCGTGGTGGGCGGCGGAGGTGGCGAGGTGGTGGGGGGTGGCGCCGTGGTTGGAGGAGGGACCACCCCGGGGGGCAGCGGAGCCGTCGTGGTGGTGGGCGCGGGCCTGGGTGCTGTGGTCGTGGTGGTCTTGGGCACGATGGGAGGGGGCGTGGGCTGTCCCAGGACCGCCACCAGGACCAGGACGGTATTGTCGCCCTCCACCCGATTGGCGGCCAGGACGAGACAGCCACCGGCTTTGGACGTGTACCCGGACTTGATGCCGATGACACCGTTCTTGCCGATCTCACTCACCACGTTGGGGACCGTGCCCACCCCCGGGAAGTCGATCGATGCCATACCTACCACCTCGGCGAAGGTGGGGTCGGCCATGCCCGCCGCCGCCACTCGCAGCACGTCCGAGGCCGTCGACACCGAACCGGGGTCGTAGCCACTGGCGTCGACGTAGTGGGTGCCGGTGGTGCCGAGGGACGAGGCCAGGGCATTCATCTTGGCTACGAATGCGGGCACACTGCCGGCATCCCAGACGGCCAGGCTGTAGGCCATGTCGTTGGCCGACTGGGTCAGCAGGGCCTCCAGCATCTGCCGCTCGGTGAGCACCTCACCCGTCCGGATGGGCACGGTCGACTGGTCGTTGTGGAGTTCGACGTCGTACTCGGCCACGTCAGCAGCGGTGATGGTGATGGACGGGCCATCAGCCCCGGCCGGCACCGGATGGTCGCGCAAGATGACCAGAGCGTTGGTCATCTTGGTCAGGGAGGCGATGGGCACTGACCCCTCCAGGCCTGACTGCTGGGTGTAGCCGAGGGCCGGGATGGCGATGGCCCCCTGGCCCTTGGCCGGCCAGGGCAGCGACGGTGGGGCCCCGGCCACGGCCAGACTGGCCGGCACCCCGGAGCGGATGGCCGGCCGGGACAGGGGGTGGTTGATGCGATGGGCCCCGGCCCATCCGGCGGTGGCCAGCAGTAGGGCGACCACGACGGCGATGGCCGCCACCATCCGCCGGTGGCCCCGTCTCCGTCGGTCCCGCCGATCAGTCCGGGGGGGATCGCCCGCCGGTGCTGCTTCGAGCGGTGTCTCCGGGGGCGGTGTCAGCGCCGGCGGAGCCACCATCTCGGGAATGGCTGCAGCCAACGGCAGCGCGCCCACATCGGCCCGCGGTGCTGCGGGCGCTGTGCTCCCTGCCGTCCACGGGGTGAGCACGATCGTGTCCGCGGCGACGATCGGGGCCGTGATGTCGACCACTGCCCGTTCCGGGAGGGGCTCGGTCCCGTGGACCACCGGTTCGGTGGCGTCGCCGTCCACTCCCCCACCGGAGCCTCCGGAGGGGATGGCATCGGACGCTGGCGGGTTCGGGGCGGCGTCCGGAGTAGCCGTTGGCGCGGTCACCGACTCGGGGGAGGCTCCGTCGGTCAGCGGGCATCCAGTTCTTCGGGCGTCATGAGCACCGCCCGAGCCTTGGAGCCCTCCGACGGGCCGACGACCCCACGGCGCTCCATCAGGTCCATCAGGCGTCCGGCCCGGGCGAAGCCGACCCGGAGCTTCCGTTGGAGCATGGAAGTCGATCCCAACTGGGACCGGACCACGAGCTCCATGGCCTGGTCCAGCAGCTCGTCGTCGCCATCCTCTCCTCCCGCCCGAGGCCCTTCGCTCCCAACCACCTCTTCGATGTCGGACACCACTTCCATCGGGCGCTGACGCTTCCAGTGGGCCGCCACGGCCCGTACCTCTTCCTCGCTGACCCAGGGGCCCTGGAGCCGCTGCGGATTGGAGGAGGATGCCGACAACAGCAACATGTCGCCCTTACCGATCAACCGCTCAGCTCCCGGCTGATCCAGGATCACCCGGCTGTCAGCCAGCGACGACACCGAGAACGCCATGCGCGACGGGATGTTGGCCTTGATCACACCGGTGATGACGTCGACGGAGGGTCGCTGGGTGGCCAGCACCAGGTGGATCCCGACGGCCCGGGCCATCTGGGCGATCCGGCACACCGACTCCTCGACGTCGCGGGCGGCCACCATCATCAAGTCGTTGAGCTCGTCCACCACGATCAGGATGAAGGGCAGCCGGGCGAACCGGGACTCCAGTTCGCCATCCACATCGTCGGCAGCGTCGGCGGCGTCGGTCCCGAGCATCCGCATCCGGTAGGCCTCTTCGAACTCGGCCAGGCCTCCCTCGTCGAAGGCGGCGTTGTACCCGGTGATGTCGCGCATCCCGACCTCGGCCAGCAGGTCGTAGCGCCGTTCCATCTCGGTCACGGCCCAGCTGAGGGCGTTGGCGGCCTTCTTCGGATCGACCACCACCTGGGTCAGCAGGTGCGGGAGGTCGTTGTACTGGCCGAGCTCGACCCGCTTGGGATCGACCAGGATCATGCGCACCTGGTCCGGGGTGGCCCGGGTGAGGATGGACGTGAGCACGGAGTTGATGCACGAGGACTTCCCCGAGCCGGTGGCCCCGGACACCAGGACGTGGGGCATCTCGGCCAGATTGACCATGACCGCCCGACCGGCGATGTCCCGACCCAGGGCCACCTCGAGCGGATGGACGGCACGATCGGCCTCGGGTGAGGCCAGGATGTCGCCTAGGGCTACCAGCTGCCGGTTCCGGTTGGGAACCTCCACCCCGATGGCCGACTTCCCCGGGATCGGCGCCAGGATGCGCACGTCGGGCGAGGCCATGGCGTAGGCGATGTCCTTGGACAGGGACGTCACCCGAGCCACCTTCACCCCCGGCCCCAGCTCCAGCTCGTACCGGGTGACCGACGGCCCCACGGTGCGGCCCACCAATCGGGTGTCCACGCCGTGAGCGGCGAGGGCCGCCACCAGCGCCTCCCCGGCGGCCTCCACCGCCCGCTCGTCCACGGCCTGGGGCTTGCCCCGCTTCAGGATGTTGGCCGGAGGAAGGTGCCAGTCGCCCACGGTAGGGCCGAGCTTCATCTCGAGCTGCGAACCCGACCCGGGCCGGGTGGCCGCGGCGGGCAACAGCACCGGTTCCGGCTCGTCCTCCAGTTCCTCGGCCTCGTCTACCTCCTCGTAGACGTCCTCCTCCACCTCCTCGTCGTCCTCCACCTCCTCCTCGTCCTCCGCATCCTCGTCATCGAAGAAGTTCGGCTCGACCGCCGGAGCGACTGAGGCCACGCGCCGGCCGAAGGGGTCGGTGGGCTCGTCCTCCGTGTCGTCCTCCTCCTCCTCGTCGTCCTCCTCCTCGTCGAGTCCGGACCGGTCCCGGGCCACCGCCGCCGACCAGCGGACGGCGCCCACGATGCCACCAGTGGCCGAGCGGATCGACACCCCGGTGAACAGGACCATGGCCACGACGGCCAGGGCCACCAGCACAATGGCGGCACCGAACCCGCCCAAAGCCGACCGGAGCGGGTTGCCGGCCAGCGCGCCGATCCACCCCCCGGCCGAGGACAGCAGGGCGGTCGAGTCCCCCAGGCGGGGGGAGCCTCCGGCCATGGCGGCCAGGCCAGCCACGGCCAACAGCCCCACTACCGCGCCGATCACGGCCCGGGCCGGCTCGGGAGTCGATCGGGTCTCGTCGTCACCGACCCGGTAGCCGACCAGCAGGAGGAGCCCCATGGCCACCGCCACCAGAGGCACCAGGAAGCGACCCCAGCCGAGCAGATCACCGGCGGCCAGCCGGGCCCCGTGGCCGGCGGGGCCCAGCGAGTGCGAGCCGCCGTAGAAGGCCACGGCGGTGAGCACGCCCACGGTGACCAGCACCACACCCCACAGGTCGGTGGCGTGACTGGCCACGACCGCCCCCATGGTGGCCAGCACGCCGGACGGCTCGTGTCGCCCCCTCCCCCCGCGGTGGGCAGGGCTCCGCCGGCCCGACGTCGAGGACCTCGAGCGCGATCGGGCTCTGGACGCGGACCGGCTCTTGGACCGCGATGCCCCGGATCGGCCCGCCGGACGCTTGGTGGCGGTCGTCACAGTGGGTAACAGGTTACTCCCGCAGGGTCACCGTCACGGGGACACCAGGCCAGAGGTTCAGACGGTGACGATGACCGGGACGATCATCGGGCGCTGCCGGGTCCGGTCGCCCACCAGCCGGCCGAGCGCCTTGCGGGCCACCCGGTTGAGGTTCTCGTGATCGCTGCTCCCCGAGGAAAGGGCCTGCTCAAGGGCCCTGGTCACCTGCACCCGGGCCTCGTCCAGCAGCATCTCGGTGTCGTGATCGTAGGCCCAGCCCCGAGTGACGATTTGGGGAACCCCCACCACCTCACCCCGCTTCAGGTCCACAGTGGCCACGGCCATGACCACGCCCTCCTCGGCCAGCACCATCCGATCGCGGAGGACCCCATGCCCGATGTCACCCACCGAGCTGCCGTCCACGAAGAGGTAGCCCCCTGGCACGGTGCCGTCCCGGTGGAGTCCCTTGCCGTCGATCCGGACGGCATCACCGTCCTCGCACAGCAGCACCCGGTCGCCCACGATGCCCATCGATTCGGCCACACGGACCTGGTTGGCCATGTGCCGGTACTCGCCGTGGACCGGAATCAGGAACTCGGGGTCGGTCACCGACATGAGGGTGGCCAGCTCCCCCTGACGGGCATGGCCGCTGACATGGACCGAGTCCACCCCGGAGTGGATCACCTCCACGTTGCGCCGGTGCAGGCTGTCGATGACCCGGCCCACCGACCATTCGTTGCCGGGGATGGGGTGGGCGCTGATCACCACCACATCGTTCTCCCGCAGTTTGAAGAACCGGTTCTCCCCGGTGGCCAGCTTGGACAGGGCCGACATCGGCTCGCCCTGGGAGCCGGTGGAGATCACGCACACCTCCCCCGGCTGCAGCTGGTCTACGTCCTCGATGTCCACCAACGAGCGGTCGGGGATGCTCAAGAGGCCGAGCTTCCGGGCCAGGGCCACGTTCTTCTGCATGGAACGGCCCAGGGTGGCCACCTTCCGACCGCCGGCGATGGCCGCGTCCGCCACCTGTTGGACCCGGTGGATGTGGCTGGCGAAGCAGGTCACGATGAATCGGCGGTCCGGACGGGCCAGAAAGACCTTCCGTAGGGTCTCCCCCACCGTCGACTCCGACGGCGTGAACCCCGGCTCCTCGGCGTTGGTGGAGTCAATGAGGAGCAGCCGGATGCCCGGATCCGAGGCCAGGGCCCCCATCCGGGCCAGATCGGTCCGGCGACCATCGACCGGGTGGAGGTCGATCTTGAAGTCGCCGGAGTGGAGGATGATCCCCTGGGGGGTGTGGAAGGCGGTGGCGAAGGCGTGCGGCACCGAATGGGTCACCGGGATGAACTCCACATCGCAGGGCCCGATCCGCCGACGCTCCCCGTCCCGCACCGGGATGAACTGCACCCGGTCGTTCATGCCGGCCTCATCCACCCGGTTCTTGGCCAGGGCCAGGGTGAGCTCGGAGCCGTAGACGGACACCGGGAAGTCGCGGAGCAGGTACGCCAGGCCTCCGGTGTGGTCCTCGTGCCCATGGGTCAGGATCACTGCGTCAACGCGGTCGGCGTTCTCCCGCAGGTACGTGAGGTCGGGCAGGACCAGGTCCACGCCGGGCATGTCCGGATCCGGGAACATGATCCCCACGTCGAGGACCAGGATTCTCCCGTCCACCTCGATGCAGGCGCAGTTCCGCCCGATCTCGCCCAGACCCCCGAGGAACACGATGCGCACGGCGGAGGCGCCATCGGCGTTCGGTCGGGCCGGACGCTTCCGGGCGGGCTGGACCGGGGCCGTCGAAGCCGGCGCCCCCGACCGGCCGGACTGCCTCCGGGATGGGGCGTCCGCCTTGGTGGCGGACGCCTTCTTGCGGGACCCGGAGGACTTCCGGGCTCCCCCGCTCTTCGGGGCGTTCGGGGCCTGGGCGCCGCTCCCCTCAGCTCCGCGGCGTGCTCCCTGATTGTTCACTGGTGGCTTCTCTCTACTGTTTCGGTGACCCTGGTGGCCTCAGGGGTACGGGGTCTCTCGGGATGGGGCGGACAGGGACGTCCGGTCAGGCAACCGACTGGCGCGTCGGGTACCGCTGCATCACATTCGCGATCACGGCCGTCGCCCGCTGGTCCAGACCGGCCGGAGCGGGTGCGTTGGGCAGGCGACACTGGCCCACGGCCAGGCCCATGGCTCGGCACGCGGCCTTGGCCGGTACCGGATTGGGGAACTCGTCGGAGGACTCGAAGCGGTAGGACTCGGCCAAGTGTTGGTTGATCGTGGTGGCCCGCAGCACGTCACCGGCCCGGTGGCTGGTGATCATGTCGGCGAACAGGTGACCGGCCCAGTGGCCGGCCACACTGATGATGCCCGCTCCTCCGATCGACTCGAACGGCAGCGTCAGTGGATCGTCACCGCAGTAGACGTCGAAGCCGTCAGGACTCTCCGCCACCACGGTGGCAGCCGTGGCCACGTCACCGGTGGCGTCCTTGACTCCCACGATGGTGGGGACGTCCCGGGCCAACTCCAGTGTGAGCTGAGGACCGATTCTCCGACCCGACCGGATCGGGATGTCATAGAGCAGCACCGGCAGGTCAGAGGCGCCGGCGATGGCCCGGAAGTGGGCCGAGAGGCCCGCCGGCGAAGGCCGGTTGTAGTACGGGGTGACGGCCAGAATCCCATCGACACCGACCTTGTTGGCCTGCTTGGTCATCGCAATCGAGTGCGCGGTGTCGTTGGTTCCGGTCGACGCGATCACCGGAATGTCGACCGCCTCCACCACCACCCGGAACAGGTCGATGCGCTCGGCGTCGGTCAGCACCGACCCTTCGCCGGTGCTGCCGGCCACCACCAGTCCATCGCTGCCGTTGGCCGCCAGGTGACTGGCCAGGGCTCCGGCCGCCCCGAGGTCGAGCGAGCCGTCCGGACCGAACGGGGTGACCATGGCCGTGATCACCGAGCCGAAGCGTGGCATCGCTCCTCAGCCCTTCGAGCGCCGGGCGGTAAATAAGGAGGGCATCACGGCCCCGCAGGCTACCAGCACCGACCGGTCCGGCCTGCCCGCGCGCATTGACTCACCTAAAACCTCCGCGTAGTCGGCATCGTTGCCTCACGTAAAACCCTCCGCGTAGGAAGCGCGACCAACTACGCCTGATCCATGGAGCTATCGATGGGTGAGCGGCGTGCCGTGACGACCAAGCTGGCC
>JBBQWW010000126.1:0-7214 GCA_038210245.1 Acidimicrobiales bacterium | reverse complement strand
GCAGCGGCTTCCGCGCTGGGCATCTCGGCGACCCACCTGTCACGACTCGAACGCGGGCTTCAGCACAACGTCACCCTGGCCAAGAGGTACGAAAAGTGGCTGGCAGACGCCGCTTGACACGCATAGGAGCATCGTTGACGAGGAGGCTAGGCGGCTCATTGACGGGCCGATCTTCTCTGACGCCACCAAGCCCGTGGGGTCACCCCACCGCTTCACATCCGGAACTGCAAGGGAGCTTCCAGTAGCAGGCGGAAATCAATCCGAGCACTGTATGTTGCTCTAACGTCTCTACGGGACCCAGGGCGGTTCACCTTGCGTCATCAACTAGCGTGGGTGCTGGTGCGCCGGGAAGGCTGGTCGGCAGTAGCTCTTTGAATTGCCGATCCGGGAGAACGCTCATATGGCTGACACCCTGCCCTTCGCCCTCGTGGTTCTGATCACTGCTGGACTCGGCTTGATAGCGGTCCTGTCTAGCCACCTGACCGCACGAACGAAGACGCCTCCGCCGGCTCTGTTCTTGGTGGTGTCGGCGATCGCCGTCAAGGTCCTTCCCTCACTCCATGCTCCTTCGGAGCGGACCGTGGAGCGGATCGTCACGGTGGCCCTCGTCTTCATTCTGTTCAACGGGGGAATGCACATTGGCTGGACCCGCTTTCGATCAGCCGTCGGACCAATCGCCGTAGTCGGCGTTGCGGGGACCTTCCTCACTGTTGCGGCAGCAACGGTCCTCGTCCATGGTGCATTTGGCTTGGGCTGGTACGTGTCGCTCCTCGTTGGGACTGCCGTGGCCCCGACGGACCCGGCGGTTGTCTTTTCCGTCCTTGGCCAACGCGAAGTAGCCGGGCGGAGTGGGACGATTCTGGAAGGGGAGGCCGGGGCCAACGATCCGGTCGGCATCGCACTGATGATTGGGCTCATCGCCGCCGGCGGTCTCGGCTGGCATGCTGCTGCCCATGCCGGCGGCCAGTTCCTTCTCCAGATGAGTGTTGGCCTGGCGGTAGGCGTCATAGGCGGCAGAGCGGTGCTCGTGTTCATGCGGAGAGTGTCGCTGCCAAACGAGGCTCTCTACCCGCTGCGTACCGCCACCTGTGCCTTCATCCTGTTCGGGCTGGCCACCGTCGCCCACGGTTCTGGATTTCTGGCTGTCTTCGTCGCCGGAATCGTGCTCGGCGACGGCCGAGCGCCCTACAAGCGAGAAGTGGAGCGATTCCACGCGGCGCTGGCCAGTTTGGGCGAAATCGTTGCTTTCGTTGTTCTGGGTCTCACTGTCGACATTGCCGAGATCGGCCGCCCCGACGTGTGGGTGCCCGGCTTGATCCTCGGCGCAGCCCTCGCCTTCGTGATTCGACCGGTCCTTATCGGTCTCTGCTTGATGTCGGCCGAATTGCCGAGCAACGAACGTTCCTTCGTGCTGTTCTCCGGCCTGAAAGGAGCCGTTCCGATTCTGCTCGGCAGTTACCTGCTCGCGGCCGACGTGCCCGGAGCCAGTCGGCTCTACGGAATCGTCGTCGTGGTGGTTGTGTTCTCCGTCATCGTCCAGGGAAGCTTGGTCCCGACCGTGGCCAGGATGCTCCACGTCCCCATGAGGAAGGTCGAGCCCGAGCCGTGGGGACTCGGCGTACGGCTTCAGGATGAGCCCAGCGGTGTGCATCGGTTCTCGGTGGGCTCGGGTTCACTGGCGGACGGCTCCACCATCGAAGGCCTTCCGGGATTCCCGGTCGACGCCTGGGTAAGTCTGGTCGTGCGTGATGGTCAGCTTGTAGCAGTGCGCAGTGACACCACACTTGAGGCAGGCGATGACGTCTTGGTCCTCGCCGACGATGACGTGTGCCAGGGTTTGGCCTTGACGTTTGAAGAACCGACCAGTTGATGGCCTCATTCGACCGGACCGGCCTTCGAGCCGATCACCGCGGCTTCGGATCCATCCATGTCGGTACCAATCGATCGCACCCGGCCGATGCCACCCTGTCAACAGCGAATGGCGCGTGTTCCCAGGTGCTGCAGCGATGTGGAATGAGCGGTCGGCATCTGACTGTTCGCGTCGAGGTTGTATCGGGCCGCGCCCGTCTGTTGTCGGAGGGCCAGCGCTCGGTGAGCAGCGCTCAGTGAATGCTGGCCATTCCAGCCGAATGTGGTTCGTGGAAGGCGAGCCTGACGTCGTGCATCCCGCCGAACGTCGCCGTCTTGCCCTTCGATTCGTAGCTCGTCTTGATCGAGTCCATCGCCGCGACCGTTGACGGATCCCAGATATGGGTGTCTGAGATCTCGATCACTACGTTGGCCAGGTCAGTCGCGTAGTCGAACCGGAACATCAGGTCGTTGCTCGAGGCGAAGAAGAACTCCCCCTGACCTTGTAGAGCCGAGCTTCGGGAGTGGGTCCGTCCGAGGCTGTCACGTTTACAACGTGGGCGACCCGGCGAGCGAACACGACCATCGAGATGATGACGCCGATAGCCAGGTTTCCGGTGGCCACGACGACAGCGGCCGTCGTCACCATCTCGAATGTCTCGGTCTTCGGCATCCGCCTCAACGTCGAGGCTCGGTCACTGCGCCAATCGAACGTGGCAGCAGCCACCACCAACATGACGACGACCAGTTCTGCCATTGGATTCGGCGACACGGCGTGACCGAACACCACGACCGGGACAAGTGAACCGCCCCGGGAATCCTGGAGGCTCGTAGGTGTCGGCGCATTCGTGGTCGACGGACTCATGACGTTCCTCTGGGCAGCAATCGGCTTCGGATCCACGATCGTGCAACCTGTCGTCTTCGGCGCGGTCGCCGCGGCCCTCTCCTTCGTCCAAAGCTGGGTGCACCCACGAAAGCCGTCGGCAAGCGAACCGGCGGCAGGACATGGCCATCCCCCGGTCCCCGTGATCACCGGCTTGGCGATCACGGCATCTGCCACGGGCTACCCGTCGAGCTGAGTCCGCGGGGTCGGCCAGTCCGCGCTCCCGATTGCACTCGGGCTCTCGCCTTGTCCTGCCGAGGTGTGGTTCATTAGCTACTACAATAATTAGTGTATGCGCACAAAAGAGGTCACACCGAAGGTCAGCCAAGACTCGATCGTCGATGCGGTACTGAGCGCCAGTCGCGTTCTGGTGGCCGTGGCGGCCCGCTCGCTCGGCGACGTGGCCGAGGAGGTGACGCTCACCCAGTACCGCACCCTTGTCGTGCTGGCATCCCGTGGGCCTCAGAGCCTTGCCTCGCTCGCCGAAGCGATCGACGTGACGCCACCGACTGCGACCCGTATGTGTGATCGACTGATCCGGAAGGGGCTGATCCTCCGTCGCCATGAGCGTGGGGACCGACGGCTGATCCGATTGAGTCTGGCCGAGAAGGGCCGGATCCTGGTCGATGCGGTCACGGAGCGACGACGGGCGGAGATCAGCGATCTGCTGACGGCAATACCCCGAGACCAGCAGACTGCACTGGTCGATTCCCTGCAGCGTCTCGCCACAGCTGCCGGCGAGGTTCCTGAGCAGGACTGGTCAGCGGGATGGGACTTCTAGATGCTCGCCCTCGACGTATGACCATCTTTCGGCGCACCTCGTGGCGGGCGGTCATGGCCAGAACCTCACGCTGGCTCTCCGGTGCCTCGTACCTGCAGAAGTGGCTGGTGCTCGGCGTTCTCATCGGGACGATGGCCGGGGTGGGGGCGATCGTCTTCTATGAAGCGCTCCTCGCCTGCACGCACTTCTTCCTCGGCGTACTGGCCGGCTATCACGTGCCAACACCGGTGGGTGAAGGAGGACACGGAGCCTCAGCTGGGTTCTCCCGACCCTGGGCGCTGCCTCTGGTGGTCGGGTTCGGTGCGTTGCTGGGCGCGATCCTCGTCTTCCGGTTCGCTCCGGAGGCCGAAGGTCATGGGACCGACGCCGCCATCTCTGCCGTGCACCACAATCCCAGGGGCATCCGATTCCGAGCAGTGATCGTCAAGATCGTCGCTTCGGCGCTCACGATTGGATCGGGTGGCTCCGGTGGCCGCGAGGGTCCGACGGGCCAGATCAGCGCCGGCTTTGCGTCGCTGCTGGCCAGGGAGTTGGACCTGAGCCCAGCTGATGCACGCATCGCGGTGATGGCCGGGATCGGATCGGGGATCGGCGCCATTTTCGGGGCTCCGCTAGGAGGTGCGGTACTGGCCACCGAGATCCTGTATCGGGACGACTTCGATGCCGAAGCGCTCCTACCGAGCTTCGTGGCCTCCATCCTCGGCTACGTCATCTTCGGAGCGGTCGAGGGATACACGCCACTGTTCGGTTTCAACGCCAGCTATCACTTCGCGGATCCGTCCCACCTCCTCTGGTTCGCCCTGATCGGTGTTCTGGGCGGGTTCGTCGGCCTGCTCTACGCCAAGGGCTTCTACGGGATCTCGGACATCTTCGGCCGACTCCAGCTCCCGCGATGGAGCAAGCCGGCCATCGGCGGGGTGATCGTCGGCTGCATCGGCCTGGTGATCCCAGAGGTCCTCGGCACCGGGTACGGGTGGATCCAACAGGGCCTGGGTCACCAACTCCTGACCCTCCCCCTGTGGATCGTCCTCGTGCTGCCGTTCGCTCGCATCCTGGCGACCGGACTCTCCATCGGTTCAGGAGGATCCGGTGGCATCTTCGGGCCGGGCATGATCATCGGGGCCTTCATCGGTGCCTCGGTCTGGCGGCTGTTCGAACCGATCGTCCCCTCGATGGGACACAACCCGGCGCCCTTCGTGATCGTGGGCATGATGTGCTGCTTCGGAAGCATCTCCCGGGCACCACTGGCCGTCATGCTGATGGTGGCGGAGATGACCGGCAGCCTCTCGATCCTGGCGCCGGCGATGATCGCCGTCGGGTTGGCCTGGTTCATCGTCCGGCGGGGTGACGACACCATCTACCGCAGCCAGCTGAAGAGCCGGGCCGATGCGCCGGCTCAGCGACTGTTGACCGGCATGCCCATCCTCTCCATCGTGTCGATTGACCAAGCCATGGCGGCGCCGCGCGTGGTGGTCACTGGCGGCACTTCCGTGCTCGCGGCTCGCCGTCAGATCGAACTGGCTGGTGTCACCGGTGCGCCGCTGATCGACGACCAGGGCCGCTTCGAGGGCACGGTGGCCCTCGCCGACCTCCGAACTGTCGAGCGAGGAGACGATCGGACGCTCGAGTCGATGGTCGACGTCTCGGCGCCAACAGTGGCAGCACAAGCGCACCTCGACGTTGCCCTCGATGCCCTGACGACATCAGCCGAGCATTGGGTGACGGTCCTCGACGCCGAACGCAAGGTGCTCGGCACCGTCGCCATCTCCGATGTGGTCCGAGGGTATCGATTGGGCCTCCTGGCGAGTCTCCAGAAGGTGAACACCGTCGGCCAAGCCGACGGCACCGACAGCGTGCGCATCGAGTCCGACTCACCTCTGGTCGGTCGGACGCTTCGCCACTCAGGTTTCCCGATCAGCGTCATCGCGACCACCATTCAGAGACGACGCGACCTCGTTGTTCCGAACGGGAGCACCGTGCTGGAGGCCGGTGATGAGCTGCTCCTGATCGGCCAGCCCTCCGAGATGGACGTCATCCGCCGGATCGCTGCCAGTCGTTCTTCCGATCCACACGGACGTAGACCACGCTAACGCCACGGTAACCAGCGGACAGGTTCATGTCGATGTTGCTCAGGTCGATCCCCGGTCGGCCGGGTTGGAGGGAATAGCGAGGTGGGAGGCGATTACTCGATGCGTGACCTTCCGATAGAGGGCTTCCACGGCGAACGATCCGCCGACGAGCCCACCAACGATGACCACGCCCCAGAGGTTGCGGCTCTGCTCCTCCAGGATCAGGGCAACGAGCGAGGCGGCGCATGCCACAGCTGCAGCCACAGCCAGTGCGCGGTGTGTTCTGCGTTTGGCCAGGCGAGCGGCGGCGATGTTCACTGCGGCGAAAATGATCAAGAACGCTGCACTGCCGGTGAGGGCGATGCTGTCGAGGTTGAAGGCGTTGGCGACAACAAGGGTGAGTCCAGTGGTGACCAACAGGCCCTCGACGGGTCGGTCCCAGACTTTCTTGTCGAACGCTTCTGGGAGTTCACCGGAGCGTGCGATTGTCCACGACAGCCTGGCGGTCCCATACAGGGTGGCGTTGATGGCCGATGTGGTTGAGAGGAGAGCGGCGACCGCCACAAGCACGAATCCCACCTGGCCGAGGCTCGGCCGGGCCGCCTCGGCGAGGACGTAGGAGCTTGCGCCACGCACCTGAGTGATGGTGAGGGTTCCCACGGTCACGATGGCCACCAGCACGTACAAGGCGATCGTGAACCCTACGGAGAGGTAGAGCGCCATCGGAAGTGTCCGACGAGGATTGCGCACGTCTTCTGCGGCATTGGAGATGAGCTCGAAACCCTCGTAGGCGACGAAGATCACCATGCCTCCGCCGATGATGGCAAGGGGATCAGGCCATGTACGCGGGGACAGGTGGGACGGGTGCACACCGTGAAAGGCCGCGGCCACCACGAGGAGGAGAATGGCCACCTTGGCCGCGACGATCCATTCCTCGGCGCGACCCACGACGGAGGCCCGGGCAATGTTGAGTATGGCAATCACGATGATGATGCCGCTGAGGAGGAGGTGGTCGACCAGGGCCGACGGGCGTCCCGGGAGGAGACTGTCCGCATACCCAGCAAAGGCAGCGGCATACAGCGAGATCATCACCACGTAGCTGAGCCACAGCAGGACGTTGAGTCCACCGACAAAGACCCCCGACCCGAAGGACTCGTTGAGAAAGGTGACCGTGCCGCCGCGGCTCGGATAGGCGACCGAAAGCCGGGCATAAGAAGTAGCGGTGAGGATGGCCACACCCCCGGCGATGAGAAACGCGATTGGAGCGGCGCCACGGGCCAGCTCGATGGACAATCCAAGAACAGCGAAAATGCCCCCGCCGACCATTCCGCCGATCCCGATCGCCACAGTGCTCGCTAAGCCGAGGGTCCGCCCTGGTCGATCGGCTGGCACTGTAGACGTCGGAGCTTTCGGCGCCAAGAGAACCTACCTCTGTTGGTGAACGCACTCGCACCTCGCCGACGAGGTGCGAGCGAAGGCGGCCTGGGAGAACTTAGCCTGGAAACACCGATTGACCGCCTGATCTGACGGCCGCGCATCCGCGGAAAGTGCCTCCCTTGCTGGGAAAATGGTGATTGCGACGTCACCGATCCACTCAGCACGAGGAGGCACTTTCAGTGAGTTCAGTATCGCG
>JBBQWW010000125.1:0-7253 GCA_038210245.1 Acidimicrobiales bacterium | reverse complement strand
GCGACGGTGCTGACATAGGCGTCGGTGTTGAGCAACTGGTTGCGGGCGAACACCACCATGACGGAGACCACCGCCAGCAGACAGGCCAGGAAGACCAGTACCCACGACGAGATCCTCTGCCATAGCGGGCCCTTGGGCGGCTCCTGGTGCGCCCCTCGCAGCTGCTCGTTCTCCGCCTTCAGCTCCTCGACCGTCAGTTGCAGGGATTCGACGTCGGGACTGGAGGCTTCGTCTTCTGGGGCCACGGAGCCACTGTATCGGCGGCTCCTTCCCAGGGTCGGGACCTCCCGGAACACCCGTTGCCGACGCGCCAACGGCCGCCCTCGATGCCTGGGGCACCGGGGACGGCCGTCATCCGGATCGGGCCGACAACGGCCCAATCCGGATGACTACCAGGGGACTCAGCTCAGGATCTTGGCCTTCTGGACCGCGAACTCGGCGTCGGTGAGCACGCCCTGGGCCTTCAGGTCGGCCAGCTTGGCCAGCTGGTCGGCGCTGGTGTCGCCGGGCGTGCCGGCGGTCTTCTTGACGTAGTCGTTGAACGCCTGCTGCTGGGCCGCCACCTGCTGCTCGGCCCGCTCATGCATGCTCCCGCCCCGGGCGATGAGGTAGACGAAGACTCCGAGGTACGGGACGATGATCACGAACAGCACCCACAGGAACTTGGCGGCACCGCCCATGTCGCGGCTGCGGAAGATGTCGCTGAAGACGACGATGAGGAGCCAGATCCAGATCACGAAGAGGAAGATCTCCAGCATCGTGAGGAAGAGGCCCAGCAACGGGTAGTTGTAGGCAAACATTTTCGGTGGTGCTCCTTGGTTGGGGACGAGCGTCAACCCTAGTGTCCACCTGGTCGAATTTGCTGTGATCGCCGGTCAACCAGGCCCTTCCACGTCGAATTGGGCCGGGGTCGGCACCACTCGTTGCGGGCGATCGGCGGCGGCCGGGTTGGCGGCGATGCTGGAGGCCACCGGTCCCGGATCCGTGTGCGAACAAAAATAGGCTGGGGTGGGTCGATCCCCATTAGTGTCCTCGGGACGGATGGCGGTCTACGGAAGGGGATCCGCGCGCACTATGGGCCCGAACACCTCAGCGGTCTCCTTCACGGACAGCAGCCGATCTGGGCACCTCTGGGCAGAGGCCCCCCGGTGACCACTGCCGCTTCGGCCGATCCCACGGCCACCGAGCCGGCCTCGCCGCCCGTCGACACCGCCGACCCCATGGCCATGCTCCGCTCCCGGAGCTACGTGCAGCTGCTGGTCCTGGCCGCCCTCCTCGGCATCCCCGTGGCGGCCACCGCCTACTTCTTTCTCAAGCTGGTGGCGGTACTCCAGAACTGGATCTTCACGTCCCTGCCGAAGGAGATCGGATTCGTCGGTACGCCGGCCTGGTGGCCCCTTCCAGTACTAGCTGTGGCCGGGGTCCTGGTCGGCGCCACCATCCAGTACCTGCCGGGCACGGCCGGCCACCAGCCGGCCGAAGGGTTCAAGGCCGGAGGAGCACCTACCGCCGCGGAGCTTCCGGGGGTGGTCCTGGCCGCCCTCGCCACCCTCAGCCTCGGCGTGGTCCTCGGTCCCGAAGCCCCGTTGATCGCCATCGGCGGCGGACTCGGTGCCCTCGCCGTGCACCTGGTGAAGAAGGATGCCCCACCCATGGCCGCCGTGGTGATCGCGTCGGCCGGGAGCTTTGCCGCCATCAGTGCCCTGTTGGGCTCGCCCATCGTGGCCGCGTTCCTCCTGATGGAGGCGTCCGGTCTGGGGGGGCCCATCTTGGGCCTGGTCCTGGTGCCCGGTCTGCTGGCCGCCGGTATCGGCACCCTCATCTTCATCGGCCTCGACTCGTTGACCGGGTTCGGCAGCTTCTCGCTGGCCATCCCCGGGCTGCCCCCGTTCAGCCATCCCACCGGGGCCATGTTCCTGTGGGCCCTGGCCTTCGGCGTGATGGCGGCGCTGCTGGGCACCGCCATCCGGATGCTGGCCCTCGTTCTGCAGCACATCGTCGAGCCGCGGCGACTGTTGCTGATGCCGGCCATCGGATTGGGGGTGGGGGCTCTGGCCATGCTCTTCGTCGAGGTGGGTGGCCACAGCCTCTCCGATGTGCTCTTCTCCGGACAGTCGGCCCTTCCCGACGTCGTCCTCCACGCCTCGGCCTGGACGGTGGGAGCGCTCCTGCTGCTGGTGGCCTGCAAGTCCGCGGCCTACGCACTCTCCCTGTCGAGCTTCCGGGGTGGACCGATCTTCCCGGCCATGTTCATCGGGGGCGCCATCGGGGTGGCCACCTCCCATCTGCCCGGCCTCTCGCTGGTGCCGGCCGTGGCCATGGGCATCGGGGCCATGGCCACCGTGATGCTCAAGCTGCCCATGACCTCCGTGCTCCTGCCCACACTGTTGGTGTCCAGTGACGGTCTCAGCGTGGCCCCCCTGGTCATCGTGGCCGTGGTGGTCACCTATGTGGCCACGGCGTGGGTACCCGACACGCCGGCCGACCTGCGGTGGGAGCGCGACAAGCGGACACCGGTGGAGGCCGCGGCGCCGAAGGAAACGTCCGGATGATCGTGGCCCGCATCCTGGCCGCCACGTTCGGCACGGTCCTGGTCGGTGCCGTGCTCATCTCCGCCCTGGAGACCGTGGTCCTCCCCCGCAACGGCTTCACCCGTATCGCCAGGTTCGTCTTCGCCGTGGCCGATCGGGTCCTGGTCCGCGAGTGGAGGAACAGGGCCCGCCGGGCCAACCTGCGGGCCCTCTACGCCCCGGTGGCCCTGGTCAGCCTGCCCCTGGTGTGGATGCTGTCGGTCACCTTCGGCTTCTCCTTCATCTTCTGGGCCATCAGCCATGACAGCGCCCAACGGTCCTTCGAGATCAGTGGATCGTCACTGTTCACCCTGGGATTCGCCGAGCCGGACGGGACGGCCCGGATCTGGCTCACCTTCGTGGAGGCCACCATCGGGCTGGGCCTGGTGGCCCTGCTCATCAGCTACCTGCCCACCATCTACGGCGCCCACCACCAGCGGGAGAAGGGGATCAGCGTTCTGAAGCCGTTCGCCGGTACGCCGCCGTCGCCGGTCGGACTGCTCGCCAACCTCCATCGCATCCGCTCCCTCGACAATCCCGAGCTGTGGAGGACCTCGGCCAACTGGCTGCTCGACCTCGACCAGACCCACACCGCCTTTCCCGCCCTGTGCTACTTCCCCGAGGCGGCCCCGGACCAGTCGTGGGTGGCCTCGGTGGGCTCGTTGCTGGATGCGGCCGCCCTGATGCTGTCGGCCTTGGACTTCAATACCGAGGAGCACGCCGCCGACGAGATCAAGGGGCCCATGATGGCCCTGGCCTACGGCCTGCCCACCCTCGTGACCATCGGGAGGTCAGCCGGGTTGGCCATCGAGCGTCCCACCCTGGTCATGGACCTGCTGGCGCGGTCGACCGGGCCGGGCCCGGTCATCTCGGTGACCCGGGACGAGTTCCTCGGCGCCCTCGACCGGCTGCAGGTGCTGCTGTCGGTGCCCGAGGACCAGCGGGAACAGTGCTGGCGCCGGTTCGCCTGGTTACGCTCCGGTTACGACGACGCCCTGCGCGGCCTGGCCGGCCTCACCCAGGCCGGGCCGGCCGAGTGGACCACCGACCGGCCGGCCCGGGTCGGTCGTCCCCGCCTCTTCACCAACCGGCCCATCGAGATCGACTGGACGGTGGCCGTCCGTCCCGGCTGAGCCGACCCGGAGGTGGCCCCGGCCGGGACCTACGGTCAGACGCCGGTCACGGCCTGGACGGCGCCGCTGGCGATGGCCGCGGTGAGGGCCTCGAAGTCCCGCTGGTTCTGGTCGGCGTAGGAGGAGGCGAACTCCACGATGGCCCGGTCGAACCGGTCCCCTCCTCCCAGGTAGGCGGCCATGGCGATGGGGTCCCCCGAGCGGGCGTGGGCCCGGGCCAGGGTCCAACCGCAGATCTCGGCGTAGATGCCCAGGGTCTCGGGGGCCATGGTGTCCACGTCGACCGAGAACTTCCAGTCCCACAGCTGGCGCAGGTAGAAGTGACGGGTGATCCCGTCCTCGCCGCGGAAGCTGTCCCAGCCCAAGAAGATGTCGCTGGCCCCCTGCATGAGGCGCTGGCCCTCTACCACCCGCTGTCCGTGGTGGGGGTACTCGCTGGGCCCGAGGAACGGTTCCCCCACCGCCGCCTCGGCCTCCTTGATCTGGAGGAAGAGTGGGTCGGCGTGGTCGCGCCCCACGAACAGGGCCACCCAGCAGCGGGAGCCCACACTGCCCACCCCGACCACCTTGCGGGCCAGGTCGGTGAACTCGTACTTCTCCAGCAGCCGCTGCCGATCGCCGGAGAGCGTGCTGCGGTACTGGGACAGCGCCTCGTACAGGTTGGCCACCGTCTGGCTGGAGTAGATGTCGGTGAACAGCGACTCGGCCGGCATCAACAGCGGGGGGTTGTCGATGAAACGGAGTTTCCCATCCACCTCGTGGGTCAGCTTGGTGAGGGCGGCCAGGTGGTCCTTGGACTGGGCCTTGGCCACGCGCCGCTGGAAGCCCTCGACGAGCTTGCGGCTGGCCTGGGCCCCCCACCGGGTGATCATGGCTGGGCCGTCCAGGCGCGCGTACCAGATCTCGAGGTCCCGCAAGCCGGAGAACTCCCGCATGGCGGTGCGGTAGGAGCGGGTGCCCGAGGCCACGATGGCCTGCCGGGACGGATCGTCGAAACTCCGGCTCCGGGAGGCGATCTCGAGGCTGGCCGCCAATCGCTTGAGGTCCCATTCGAAGGGCCCGGGGAGGGTCTCGTCGAAGTCGTTGACGTCGAAGATCATCTCTCGCTCCGGTGAGGCGAATCCCCCGAAGTTGGACAGGTGGGCATCCCCGCACAGCTGCACGGCGAGGCCGGTGGCCTTCGCCTCGGCCAGGTCGGCGGCCATCACCGCCGCCGCCCCCCGGAAGTAGGCGAAGGCCGACACGGCCATCCGTCCGTAGCGGATAGGGACCAGATCGGGGACGCGGGTGGTGGCCTGAAGAGCCAGGATCTCGAGCGGGTCGGTCCGGTTGGCCGATGGCTCCCACGCCCCGTGGCTGGAGCGGGGCACCCGGGCCCGGGTCTGCCGTCCGAATTCGGCCCGCTCTGTCGGCGTCGACTCTCGCATACGGCCATCCTCCCACCTGGAGCCCGCATCCCCTCCCACGGCCGCGGTGGCCCCGGGTCCGGATCGCCCCGCAACCGCTATACCCCCAGCTGACAGGGTCAAGCCCCCTGGCCGTGGGCGGCCCCCGGGCCGCCCGGTGGCGGGGCCTCGGCGGAGCTGGAACTCCCCTTAAGTCAACACCCGTTGCCGCCGATACCTGAGGAGGAAGTGGTTCGGAATCGGAGATGTGATTTGACGGTGCCTGTCCCCTTGGACGACCAACGAGGTCCGGCGTCTTCCCTTCCTGCCCGTCCCGATCCGGGCCGGGGGCCCGGCCCGACGGGCCGAACCGCACTCGACCCCCGAAAACTGGCCTACCTGATGGGTCCGGCCGCCCTCGGCGCCCTGCTCCTGCTCATGCGGTTCGGCGAGGTAGCCAAGGAGTCGGCCTGGCTGTGGGTGGCCATCTTCATCGCCATCCCGCTCAGCAGCGTCGTCGCCGACCGCCTGTACGACACCAGTCCGTCGGCGGGAAGGCTCCACCTCCGGGTAGCCGTCCAGGCCGCCGCCGTGACCACGGTCATCTACCTGAGCGGGTGGGGACCCGTCCTGTGCGGGGCCTTCGCCTTCTTGGCCCTGGAGAACGTGGCCCGCTGCGGATCACGGGTCTGGCGGGTCACCGCCCTGTGGTGCCTGGTGGGCATCGTCCTCGGTCAGGCGGCCGTGTGGCAGCGGGTGTTCCCCTCGTTCCTCACCCTGGCCCAGACCAACGCCCTGGCCGTGATGGGGGCGTTCGTGTTGGTCTTCGTGATCCGAATGGCCGGGGCCACCATGGACCAGAAGGAGCGGGCCGAAACGACCACCCGGCTGTCCGAGGACCGGTTCCGATCGCTCATCCAGAACTCCTCGGATGCCACCCTGGTCATCGACACTCAGGGGTTCTGCACCTATGTGAGCCCCGCCATCACCGTGCTGCTGGGGCTGAACCCGGCCGAATTGGTCGGGCGCCAGCCCACCGACCTGGTGCACCCCGACGATCAGGACCGGGTGAGACAGCGACTGGGGTCCGAACTTCCGGCCACCCACGACAACGTTCTCATCCAGTTTCGGATGCGTCGGACCGACGGCACCTGGTGCGAGCTCGAGGCGGTGGTCTCCAACCAGCTCGACCGTCCTTCCGTGGCCGGCTATGTGGCCAATATCCGTGACATCACCGAGCGGAAGGAGTTCGAGGCCCTGTTGGCCCACCGGGCCCTCCACGATCCCCTGACCGGGCTGCCCAATCGCCAGCTGATCCTCGATCGGGCCGAGCAGATGCTGGTGCGGTCGCGACGCTCGGGTCATCCGGTGGCGGCGTTCTTCATCGACCTCGACAACTTCAAAGACGCCAACGACACGCTGGGCCACGAGGCCGGCGACCGCCTCCTCCAGGCGGTGGCCGGCCGCTTCGTGGCCCTGCTCCGGGCCGACGACACCGTGGGCCGCCTGGGCGGGGACGAGTTCGTGGTGCTGACCGAGGGTCTCGCTCTCGAGCACGGACCGGATCCCATCGCCGCCCGGATACGGGAGGCCCTACAGCTTCCGTTCGTGGTCCCGGGCTACGAGGACCTCCCCGTCAAAGTGACGGCCAGCATCGGCATCGCCGCCGGCTATCGAGCGTCGGCCCACGAGCTCCTCCGCGACGCCGACGTGGCCCTCTACCAGGCCAAAGCCCGCGGACGCGATCTCTCGGTCCTGTTCGAGTCGGCCATGCAGGCTGCCGCCGTGGCCCGGCTGGCCCTCAAGTCGGACCTGGACAGGGCCGCCGCCACCGACCAGTTCTTCCTGCTCTACCAGCCGATCTTCGACCTGGGCGACGGCTCCATCCGGGCCGCCGAAGCTCTCATCCGCTGGCAGCACCCGACCCAGGGGGTCATCTCCCCGATGGAGTTCATCCCGGTGCTCGAGGAGTCGGGCACGATCGTGGACGTCGGTCGATGGGTCCTGCACCAGGCCTGCGGCCAGGCGGCCCGGTGGCAGGCCCAGGGACAGCCCCTGGCCATCTCGGTCAACGTTTCCATGCGGCAGCTCGAGTCGACCTCCCTGGTCGACCACGTCGCCGAGGCCCTGGACGCCACCGACCTCGATCCCTCCCAGCTGACCCT
>JBBQWW010000124.1:0-7263 GCA_038210245.1 Acidimicrobiales bacterium | reverse complement strand
CGTGGGGCCCGCGGGGGCCCCGCTCTTGCTGTCGGCCCAGGGCTGTGCTCCAGAGGTGGTGGCATCGGCCCGGGCCGACGGACGGGTGGTGGTCGACGCGGTCTGCCCCCTTGTGACCAAGGTCCACCACGAGCTCCGAGTGCGGGCCCGAAAGGGGTACACCGTGCTCTACGTGGGGCACCACGGCCACGAGGAGGCGGTGGGGACCATGGCGGTGGCGCCCACGTCGGTCCGGTTGCTGGAAACGGTCGAGGACGTGGACCGGCTCGACGATGTGGCGTCGGACGGAGAGGACGCCCGGGTGGCGCTCCTGGCCCAGACCACCCTCAGCCACGACGAGTGGGCCGGCATCGTCGACCGGGCCCAGCAGCGGTTCCCCGACCTGTGGATGCCCAACCGCAGCGACCTGTGCTTTGCCACCACCAATCGCCAGGCCGCCCTCAAGGCCCTGGCCGGCCAAGCCGACGCCGTGGTGGTCATCGGGTCGGAGAACTCCTCCAACACGGTGGCCCTCGAACAGGTGGCCCGGTCCTTCGGCTGTCCCCGCGTCATCCGGGTCAACGATGCCTCCGAGCTTCCCGACGACCTGTCCGGCACCGTGGCGGTCACGGCAGGGGCGTCGGCCCCCGAGGCGCTGGTGCAGGCGGTGGTGGCGCGACTGGCCCCGACCGACGGTGTCCACCGGGCGCCGGTGACCGTGGAGGAGGAGTACTTTCCCCCTCCCCCCGAGCTTCGGGAGCTGCTGCGGGGGTTGGAGTCGGCCCTGGGCCTGCTCAACGGGGTGCCGCCGACGACCGCGACCGGTGCCGAGGGGACCGGCGAACCCGGGAACCAGGTCTTGGCCGGTGACCGCACCACGGTGGCCGCCGACGTCCTCGAGCGCATGGCCGGCTTACGCTCCTGATCGCCGCCCCTACCGGTGCCCCGGCCCGGTTTTGGCGCGAGACTGTTTCCATGACGACCTCGTTCACCAGCATGGATGTGTCCACCGGCGAGCAGTGGGCGGTGATCGGCGCCGAGACCATGAAGAACCAGGGCCGGGTGGCCGACCGGGTGCTCGCCATGCTGGAGTCGCTGGCCGACGTGGTCGACGGCTTCGCCGTGGACCAGCTGACTCACTGCCTCCAGACCGCCACCCGGGCCGAGCGGGCCGGCGCCGACGACGAGCTGGTGGTGGCGTCCCTGTGCCACGACATCGGCAAGGCGGTGTCGGTGCCCAACCATCCGAGGATCGCCGCCGAGATCCTCCGCCCCTACGTTCGATCCGAGGTGACGGCGGCCATCCTCGCCCATCAGGACTTTCAGGGCCGGCACTACTACGCCCACTTCGAGATGGACCCCAACCTGCGGGAGCAGTACCGGGACGAGCCCTGGTTCGAGCTGGCCGAGCGGTTCGCCGACGAGTGGGACCAGACCAGTTTCGATCCCGACTACCCCACGGAGTCGCTGTCCCACTTCGAGCCCAAGGTCCGGGCCATCTTCGGCCACCCCCACGTCCTCTGATGGCGCCCACCCAACGACACCGCTGGCTGACCCTTCCGGACAACCGGGACCGGAAGCGCAGCGCCGAGCTCATCAACTACGTGCGCCGCCAGGCCCGCCACGACTTCGAGGAGCGCTATCCCGAGGTGGTGCTCGGCCCGGTGGTGGCCGTCATCGCCGCCTACGAGGAGGAGCAGAACATCGGGGACGTACTGAAGGCCATGCCCGCCTTCGTGGACGACCTCGAGGTCACCACCCTGGTGGTGGTGGACGGAGGCACGGACGCCACCGCCCAGGTGGCCCTGGACGCCGGCGTGTTGACCTGCATCCTGCCCGTCAACCTGGGCCACGGTCAGGCCCTCAAGCTGGGTTACGAGCTGGCCGCGGCCCACGGGGCCCGCTACGTGGTGACCCTCGACGCCGACGGGCAGAACGATCCCGCCGAGATGGGTGACCTGCTCCGACCGGTCCTGGAGGACCACGCCGACTTCGTGATCGCCTCGCGGCGCCTCGGCGAGGATCAGACCACCGACCTGCTGCGCCGGGCCGGCGTCACCTTCTACGCCTCCGTTCTCAACGGCATCATGTCCCAGCAGCTGACCGACTCGTCCAGCGGGTACCGGGCCTTCCGGATCGAGCTGCTCAACGACATTGTTCCCCTCCTGGTCGAGGACCAGTACCAGACGGCCGAGGTGGTCATCACGGCGTCCAGCCGGGGGTGGCGGATCACCGAGAAGCCCACGGTGTGGCATCCCCGAGCCTCGGGTACGTCCAAGAAGGGCGGCAACCTGTTCTTCGGTCTGCAGTACGGACGGGTCATCGGCACCACCTGGTACCGGTCCACCCGGGCCGACCACCGGCGGCCACCGGGCTGAGCCGCGGGCCGGTCCGGCGCGGTCAGGACCGGAGGGCTCAGTACCGACCGGTGACGGCGACCGATCGATCGTAGAGGTCCTGCAACGAGGCGGTGAGCTCCTCGGTCAGGTGATGGATGGTGCTACGGGACACCCGTCCCGCCCCGGTCCGGGGCGGCGGGGCGATGGGCGTCCCCACTACGAGGCGGATGTGCCGGGGCCGAGGGATCCGCTTGCCCTTGGGCATGACCGAGGCCGACCCGCCGATACCCACCGGCACCACGGTGGCGCCGGTCCGGGCGGCCAGGAAGGCCACGCCCTCGTGGAGACCCTCGACCACCGGCCCGGTCCGGCGCTCACCCTCGGGGAACAGGATGAGGACCTCGCCGGCGTCGAGCACCTGCTGGGCTCGGCGCAGGGCCTCCCGGTCGGCGGACTCGCGGTGAACCGGGAAGGCCCCCACGGCGGGGAGGATCCGGGCCAGCAGCCCGTGCCTCCACAGACTGTCCTTGGCCATGTAGTGCAGCTTGCGGTGGGTCACCTCAGAGGCCACGAAGAAGTCGATGAACGACCGGTGCACCGGGGCGATGATCACGGCACCTGTGGCCGGCACCTGGTCGGCCCCGTCCACCGAGGTGCGGAACAGGAGCCGGTTGAGTCCCCGCACCAGCACCCGCAGGATTCGATAGATGGGGGTGAAGCGCGTGTCGACCCGAACCTCGAGTTCGAGGGGGCCGCCGGCCCGCCCGGCCCGGTCCGGCCCGGGCGCTCCGGTCACAGCCACGTGACCACCTCCTCCACGATCTCGTGCACCGGCCGATCGGTGGTGTCGATGACCCGGGCGCCCTCGGCCACGCCCAGGGGTGAGGCCTCACGGGTGCTGTCGATGCGGTCCCGTCGGGCCACGGCGTCCGCGCCCTCCTCGGGCCGACGCCGGGCCCGCTCCTCGGCCGAGGCCGTCAGGTAGATCTTGAGGTCGGCCCCGGGGAAGACCACCGAACCGATGTCCCGTCCCTCGATGACTCCCCCACCGCGCTCGGCGGCCCACTCCCGTTGGCGGTGGACCATCACTTCGCGGACTTCAGGATTGGCCGCCACCGACGAGACGGCGGCACTCACCACCGGGCCGCGGATGGCCTCGGTGATGTCGGTCCCGTCCACCGTCACCTGCTCGCCCACGGTGATCACCACCGACCGGGCCACGGCGGCCACGGCGTCGCGGTCCCCCGGGTCGATGGCGCGGTCGAGCGCGGCCCAGGCCACCGCCCGGTACATGGCCCCGGTGTCGAGGCGGTCGATGCCGAGCCGGGCGGCCAGGGCCCGCGACACGGTGGACTTGCCCGATCCGGCCGGACCGTCGATGGCGATGGTGGGGTGAGGTCGGATCCCCACGTCGGCCCCGGTCATCGGGGTCCCGGCGCCGTCGTGCCCAGTTGGGCCAGGGTGCGGGAGAAGCCCGGGTAGCTGGTGGCCACGACGTCCCAGCCGCTCACCGTGGTCTCGCCCGATGCGGCCGGGCAGGCGGCCCCGGCGACCGCTGCCGCCATGGCGATCCGGTGGTCGCCCCGAGGGTCCACCCGGGCCGGTCGCAGCGGTCCTCCGGTGCCGTCGACCACCAGGTCGTCACCGTCCACCGTGGCGGTGGCGCCGAAGGCCCGGACCAGGTCGACCGAGCCGGTGAGCCGGTCGGACTCCTTCACCCGCAACTCGCCGACGTCCCGGAACCGGGTGGTCCCGAGGGCCGCCGCCGCCGCCACGGCCAGAATGGGCACCTCGTCGAGGGAGGGGATCTCGGCCGCCTCCACCACCGTGCCGTGCAGGGCACAGGTGTAGCTGGTCACCGAGCCGGTGAGGTTGCCGGCCTCCTCCACCTCGATGGTGGCTCCCATGCGCCGCAGCACCCCGAGGAACCCGAGGCGCTCGATGCCCAACTGGATGCCGGTCACGGTGATCAGGCTGCCGGGGACGATGACGCCCGCCACCACCCAGAAGGCGGCCTGAGAGGGGTCACCCGGCACCGAGAAGGTCCCCGGCCGGAGGGCGCTCCGGCGTACCCGGACGGTGCGACCGCCGCCCACCCGCTCGAAGGAGATGTCCGCCCCGGCGGCGGCCAGCATCTCCTCGGTGTGGGCCCGGGTGGCCACCGGCTCGTGGACCACGGTCTCCCCGTCGGCGGCGAGGCCGGCCAGCAGGATGGCCGACTTCACCTGGGCGCTGGCCATGGGCGGCGTGTAGGTGATGCCGTGGAGCTCCCCACCGGTGACGGTCAGGGGGGGCAAGCTCCGATCCCCCTCCCCGGTGACGACGGCTCCCATCTGCACGAGTGGCTCGGCCACCCGGTCCATGGGCCGACTCCGGAGGGAGTCGTCCCCGGTCAGGTGGGTGGGGCCGGGGAGGGTGGCGGCCACCCCGGCCAGGAGCCGGAGGCCGGTGCCCGAGTTGCCCAGGTCGAGAACGGTGTCGGGGACGTGGAGCCGTGAACGGCCCCCGGTCACGGTGAGTGAGTCGCCGTCGGTCCCCACCTCGGCTCCCAGTGCGGCCACGGCGGCCAGGGTCCGGGCCACGTCGTCGCCGTGCGACAGCCCGTGGACGGTGGAGGTCCCCTCGGCCAGGGCGGCCAGGAGGAGGACCCGGTGGGAGATGGACTTGTCGCCCGGCACGGTGACCGTACCGTTCAGCGCTACGCCCCCCCGGACACGCTGGACGGCCGGATCCTCGGGGGGCCCGGTGGCCCCCACTGCCTCAGGGGGGAGGGAGGGCACGGGCGCGGGACCGCTCACCGGGTGGTCCCGATGGGTGAGTGCGAGGCCCGGTAGCCCCGGTCAGCCAGCGTGCCCACCAGGGTCGGAGCGGAGAGCTGGTCCACCACCAGGACCAGCACCCCTCGGTCGCCGTCGGCGGAGTGGGCGATCTCCAGGTCGACGATGTTGATGCCCAGCTCGGCGGCCAGGACGGTGATCTCGGCGATGGCTCCGGTCCGGTCGGGCACCGGGATGCGTACCTCGACCAGCTCCTCGGGCTGCGGTGCCCGGTCGCTGAGCACCCGGCGGGCGGCGGCGGCCCGGCCCAGGATCTCCAGCAGGGAGTCGTGGTCGTGCTCGGCCACCCGCCGGCGCATGGCCCCCAGGGCCTCGATGAGGAGGTCGAGCGTGGCCACGATGGCCTCGGCGTTGTCGTCGCAGATGTCCGGCCAGATGGAGGGCTGCCCGGCGGCGATCCGGGTCATGTCCCGGAACCCCCCGGCGGCCAGCTGGAGGAGGACGGCGTGCTCCTGGCCGAGGCCGGCGGCCAGGTCCATGAGGGTGGCCGCCGTCAGGTGGGGCACGTGGGACACCACGGCCACCAGCGAGTCGTGCTGGGCTGGGGCCAGCGCCACCACGTCGGCCCCCATCTCGGCGAGGACGTTGCGGACCAGGGCGTAGGCGTCCGGGTCGGTGGCGGCAGTGGGGGTCAGCACCCAGGTGGCGCCCACGAAGAGGTCGCCCGAGGCGCCCTCCACCCCGACCTGCTCCGAGCCGGCCATGGGATGGCCGCCGACGAAGCGGGGATGGTCGATGGCCGCCACCAACGGACCCTTCACGCTGCCCACGTCGGTGACGATCACGTCGGGGTTCCACTCGGCGGAGGTCAGGATCCCCCCGATGATGCCGGTGGCCGCATGGACGGGGGTGGCCACGACGACCAGGTCGGCGGTGGGGTCGATGCCCTCGGCGGTCAGGGCGCCGAGCTCAACGGCCCGGGCCGCCACTCCGGGCCCGGTATCGGTGCCGCTCACGTGCCATCCCCGCTCCCGCAGGGCCATGCCCACCGAGCCCCCGATGAGCCCGGTGCCGATGATGGTGGCTCTCCGGACCAGGCGGGTCCGCCCCCGCCCGACGGGCGACGGGCCCGGTGCGGGACCTTCAGCCGGGGAGGTCGTCACGGAGTCCCTGGGCGCCCTCGAGGTAGACGTGGTGGATCTGGTGGCGGGGGCGGTCTGTCGTCACATGGAGCATGACCCGGATGCAGCGCTGAACGGAGCCGGTGATGGACAGCTCGCGGGCACAGATCAGCGGTACCGCTCCCAGTCCCATGGACCGGGCCGCCGTGGCCGGGAAGGTCGAGACGATGTCCTCGGTGGCTGTGAACAGGATGGAGATGAGGTCGTCTTCCTCCAGCCCGTTGCGGTCGAGGATCTGGCCCAGCAGGGCCACCACCCGTTCGGTGATGGCTTCGGGGGTGTCGACGTCGACGGTGGTGGCGCCGCGCACGGCTCGGACGGAGAGGGGCATCAGCCAGGCATGTTACTCAGGCCCGTCGGACGACCCAATCCCCGGGTCCCCATCCAACGCCGCCACCGGTCCGGGCTCCTCCCCGGTGGGCAGGGCGGCGGCAGCCAGGCTCCGGACCTCGTCGAAGGTCAGCGGGCGGTAGGAGCCGGGGCCGAGGGAGGGATCGGCCAGGGGGCCGATCCGGGTCCGGACCAGGCGGACCACCGGATGTCCCACGGCGTCGCACATCCGGCGGATCTGGCGGTTCCGTCCCTCGTGGATCACGATGCGGAGCAGGGTGGGGGCCACCACGGCCACCCGGGCCGGGGCGGTCGGGCCGTCATCCAGCTCGATGCCCTCGCGCAGCCGGCGCACCTCCCCGGCCGAGGGCTCGCCCTCCACCTGGACCAGGTACTCCTTGGGCACGCCGAAGGACGGGTGGGTGAGCCGGTGGGTGAGCTCCCCGTCGTTGGTCAGGATGAGCAGCCCTTCGGAGTCGAGGTCGAGTCGTCCCACCGGGAACACCCGGGTGTCGTCGGGGACCAACGACACCACCGTCGGCCGCCCGTGGGTGTCCTCCACCGTGCTGACCACGCCGGCGGGCTTGTTGACCAGGTAGTGGACCAGGCCCGGGCGGACGGGCAGCGGTACCCCGTCGAGCTCCACCCGGTCCACGG
>JBBQWW010000123.1:0-7429 GCA_038210245.1 Acidimicrobiales bacterium | reverse complement strand
CACCCACCGATCACGACCGACCACCGGAGGAGGTGAACCAGGGCTCAACGTCGGCCGCCATGCGGCCTCCGACACCACGCGGGACCGGGGTGTACGAAAACTCTGGACTGGGTGTACGGAATGGCCGGAATCCTCACCTGGCAGCTGAAGGAGGAACTCCGGGACATCATGGCCATGCCCCTCGCCGCCGCACGACGGGCGCTCGACACGTGGTTGATCTACGCATCGCGCTCGCGCCTCGACCCGTTCGTGAAGCTGGCCCGAACCATCCGCCACTACAGATCCTCTATCGAGGCGACCCTCGAGTGGAAGCTGACCAACGGCATCTCGGAGTCCAACAACGCCGCCATCGGCCGGATCCGGTCTGCTGCCCGAGGGTTCCAGGCTCTGTTGCGTTAGTTGATCGTCGGGCGCGTTTCTTGCGGCTCCGGTTGTCTTGGCCGATCAGATCACCTGCGCCAGTTCGTCGAAGGCCGCGGCGGTGGTGAGGCCGGGGAGCGCCTCGACCCCGAGTTCGTAGTGGCCTCGCCGCAGGTTCTGGATGAAGGCATGGCCCCGAATGACGACGCTGGCTGTTCCGTCGCGTTTCAGTCCGCGCATCGGTCGCAGTCGGGCCTTCAGGCGCCCATGGTCGGCCTCGACCCGATTGTTGGCGTACCGCGTTGTGTCGTGGAGCGCGAGCGGTAGAAGTTCGGTGATGGCTCGAGTCAATGCTGGCGCCCGATCGGTGGTGACTTCGGTCGGCGTGCCGTGGACACCCATGGCACTGGCGAAGAACCGGGTGGCTGCCTTCGTGTCGCGCTTCTTGGACACGAACACGTCGGTGACCTGGCCGTATTGATCGACCGCCCGGTAGACGTACCGCCAGCGACCGGCGACCCTCACGTAGGTCTCGTCGACAAACCAGTGGCCGCCGGCGATGTGGCGACATGGTCGAGCTGCGTCCACCAGCAACGGCGTGAACCGCTGGACCCAACGGAACAAGGTCACATGGTCGACCTCGATACCGCGTTCAGCGAGGAGCTCCTCGAGATCCCGGTACGACAGCCCGTACCGCAGGTACCAGCGCACGGCGATCAGGATGACCTCCGGCGGGAACCGAAATCCAGCGAAGGCCGAGCTGGGCTGCTGGATGGATAGGCCGGGACGACGACGGTTCATTTGGCCAGCCTGGTCGATAAGGAGTCTGGGCACGAATCGAAGGGCACCTCGGCAGTGTCTCGCTCAATGCAACAGTGCCACCTGAACAACCGAGCCATGGGTCCAGGCCGGCTCGCAGCTGGCAAGAGCGAGGGATTGACCATTCCCCGTGCCCCCCCAGACCGCCACGAAGGCGAACCCAGATCCGAGGGAAAGGAGGAGAACAAACGCAGCTGCTAAAAGCCAAGGCGTCGTTCGGCTCACGTCTGACCCCGAAGGATCGAGAGCCGGCGCCTGAACTCGTCCTCGTCGATCTCACCTCGGGCGAACCGGGTCCGCAGTGCCTCCTCGGCCTCATCCGAGGAGGCACTGTCCTTCGGCTGTGGGGTGCCGAAATGCCTCACCAGCATCACAATGCCGAAGACCACCAATGACCAGAAGAGGATCTACCCGACCACCATGGCAACCCACATGCCCGGTCCCCATCCTTGGTCGTGCCAGCCGTACATCATCGGTGCAACCTCCTTGACTCGACTACCTTCTCCTTCATGGATGTTGGGCGATAGGGCCATTGGTCCCCAGTCCGCATCCGGTCCGAGACATGGAGCGGCGGCGGGGAGTTCGAGTACTCCAAAGGACACTGTGCATTGAGCCACGCCTCACTGTGGAAACATGGAAGTCGATTCCGACATTCTTTAAAGCCCCTGCTGGAAGCAGGATCGGCGTCGATCTGCCTCAATGCAACAGAGTGCCTGGGACGCCGTGGTCCAATGGGCACCCCGTGGCTTCAACGTCGCTGAAAGTGGCTGACGGGGAAAGCGATCATTGTCAGGATAACTTGGTGCAATCGTCAAATCCTCTCAGCCTCCAATCAACAATTCGAGGAGATCCTTGAAGCGCTTCACGATTTCACTTCTGCTCGCCGGCACCGGGGGTCTCCTCCTCGCAGCCTGTTCAAGTGGGGCGACAGTTTCATCTAGCTCCTCGACCTCCTCAGTCCAGAACCTCGCTTCTTCGGACTGCAAGTCGTACCTAGCGTCCCATCCGCTCGCCAAGGTGGCGACGACGACGGACTACGTGATGGTTGCTGTTGCAGGACCCAACGAGTCGATGTATACGCCGTCGGAAGCCGCCTCAATGCACCCGACCTCGGGCGAAGTAATGATCAGCGGACAGATGAGCGGCTCGTCTGGATCGATGTCGATGGACACGGGTTCCGCGATGCGCCATATCGAAGTCCACATCTGCTCTAAGGCCACCGGCAAGGCCGTGGTCAGTGCGATGCCGACTATGGATCTGAGAGATATGACCGCCGGGTCAATGATGTCGTCAATGCGAGTCGGGGAGATGCAGGGTCTCGACCGCAATCCTGCCGACACCCACTACGGTAACAATGTCACCGTCATACCTGGTCACCACTATCGGGTCCGCACCACGCTGAATGGCCAAACCGGGATCTTCGAATTTACTGCTTCACAAGCCTGAGCCTGTGGGTGTCAAAAACGTCATCCACGTCACGCTACCAGGCGATATTCATGGATGATCCCACCGAGCCGATCGGTCCGCCGCAGCGCTGAAGTTCCGATATCCGTCGGCATCTCGAGGACCGTCTGACGGGGCTCGGGGGCCAGCTGACCACGCGACCGGTGGAGTCGGTGCCCGTTGTAGTGCTCGACGTACTCACGGATCACCAACTCGAGGTGTCGACGGTTGACGATCAGCATCCGATCGAGGCACTCCCGGCGGATGGTGCCGACGAAGCGTTCGGCGAAGGCGTTGGCACGAGGAGCACGGACCGGTGTGCGGATGATCCGGATGCCCTCGGTGCGGAAGACCTCGTCGAAGGCTGCCGTGAACTTGGTGTCCCGGTCCCCGGACCAGGAACTTGACGCGCTGAGCGCGCTCGCCGAGTTCGTACGTGATGTTCCTCGCCTGCTGGACCATCCAGGCTCCCGTCGGGTGGTCCGTGACGCCGGTGACGTACACCTTTCGGGTGTCGAGCTCGATGAAGAAGAGGACGTACAGCTGCTTCAGGAGCACGGTGTCGACGGTGAAGAAGTCGCAGGCCAGCATCGTCGTGGCCTGGGACTTCAGGAACTCTTGCCACGTCGGCCCTCTTCTCTCCGGGGAGGGATCAAGGCCGTGGCGCTGAAGGATGTTCCAGACGCTGGAGGCGGCCAGGTCGATACCGACCCATGACCGAGAGTTCGCCGTGGATCCGGCGGTAGCACCAGGTCGGGTTCTCACTTGCCAGGCGGACCACCAGTCCCACTGGGCCGGCTGGGATCCTCGGGCGACCAGGCACTTTCGGATAGGTCCACTTCTTCTTGACCAGCTCCCGATGCCAGCGCAGCAGCGTGTCGGGCTGCACGAAGAAGCGGCCGTGCCTGGCCTGGGAGATCGGCCGACTGAGGCCGGCGAGAAGGCCCGGTCCCCTGGCCGAAGTGCCGGGCGGACGACCTGGCGCCGGAGGACCGCACCCTCATGGCGGAGCATGACGACCTCAATGGCGAGATCGTCGGCGTCACGTCGTCGGAGACCGACCAACTGGAGCGTCCGGCCGAAGGCGAGGTAGAGGAACGAGAGGGCCACGGCCCATTCTCGCGGTCAGGTCGGCCTCGGTGAAAGTCCCAGGTCAAGGGTACGGATGACATTCTTGGCACCCACAGTCGTCATGCGAGGTCACGCCTTCTTCCACAACGTCCGTCGAGGCCACTACGAGCTCGGAGTCGAGGCTCGGCCAGGGCTGACTCGTGCCGCTGCCTTCGACGAGCTGGCGCTAGTCATCTGAGCCGCTGATCTCACCCCAGCCTGCTGGTCCGGCGCCCGATGATCACCCAAGGCCACAGTGCTTCATGGCCCTGTGGAACTCCGGTCAATGGCCCAGAACCGTCGCCAAAAGCCACCGTGTCATCCTGCGCCACGACTCAGTCGTAGTGAGCAGACTCAGGCCGACCGCCACCAACGTCAAGCCGATGAGCAAAAGCGGCTTCATATCCCTACCCGTGAACGGCAACTGAGGTTGTGTGGCACTTACCGGAGCACTTTCCGGAGCTGCGGCCGGGGGGGGAGCCAGAGGCGGAGCCGGGGGCGCGGCCGGAGGTGGATCATTTGTGGCGGCAAATACTGGTGGTGTGGGGGTGGTTGTCGATGTAGTGGGTGCGGTTGGTGGCTCGGTGGTCGTTGTGGTGGCGGGGGGCGCAGTTGTCGTCGTTGTGGGAGGCGCAGTTGTCGTCGTGGTGGGAGGGGTGCAGTCTTGGATGGTGTGCTGGAATCCCCTCTTGGCAACCCAGGGTGGGCCGACGTAGGCATCGGCTTGGATCACGCCACAGAAGTCCCTCGGGTAGGCAAGGGTCAGCGTCCCCGATGTCCCGTAGACGGTGGACACGTCAACCGACAGCTTCGGCTCATTGAGGAAGAACTTCCACTCACAATTCGGCTGTGACGCCGGACACGCGGGAGTAGGAATGATTAGCTGCGCTTGTTGGGCTGCATCGTCGAAGATGATCACAGCGGTAGACGAACTCTCCGCCGCACTCCACGCAGTGTCTCCCAAGGTCAAACTGAGTCCGATCACGGCAATGATTGAACTCATTACTACGATTGCCGAACTCAATACTACGTTCAATCTTTTCACGATTGCCTCTCGTTGTTCAGACTAGGGCTCACCCCTGGGGATGCCTTATACCCACCCACAAGTAAACCGCCGGACACCCCTGGCAATGTTTCGAAGCTGGCACAAGCCTCAATATGTGCGGCGTAATTCCGCTTCATTACCGCACACTGTCAAATACCCCTCTCAACGAAGATATCGACGCGGGAGACCCTTTCGCAATGATTCCTCCATACCCGATTAGATACTCCCTGATATTTCACATGTGGAGTTCGCGTCACCACTCACCGCACTATTATCGATCTTCAAGTACCTGCGATCTTGGTCACGCCGGAGACGTCGGTCCGTCTCGTGTGGCGATAGGCGCTCGTCAGAGTGAGGACCTTGTAGATCGACAGGTCCCGCAGTTCGGCCCGGAGCTCCTCGGGAGCGGTCGAAGTGAGACTGCGCATCTGATTGATGGCCTGGGTCCGGCTGCGTCTCGCCGAGCTGCTGGCCACCCGCAATACCCTCATGGCCTCGACATTTCCGTCCCTCGTCTTGGCCGATTCCGTGGCGTCCCCTCCTTGGGCAGCCCGAGCTGCGGCCACGGCGTCTTCGGGGTCGGACTTGCCGGTGCGCCGGCGACGCTGGCGGTTCGGTCGGTCCACTTCAACGACGGCGACTGCTTGCCCCAACAGATGTCGGGGTCAGTCCCGCACCGTAGCTTCCGGTCCCTTCGGCGCCGACCAGCTCGACAGTGCCGAAGCTCTCCAAAGTTGTAGCTCTTGGTAGCCCGCACCGGTGGCCGAGAAGCTCTGTACGCCGAGGAGGGCACCTCGTTCGTCGAGGGCGGCCGCCACGTGGGTGTCGAGGTGTGTGCCAACCCCACCGGTGACGCCGCGCGCGATAGTGGTCATCGTCATCTCCGCACCCGGCCAGCAGCAAGAGGGGAAAGAGCCGATCACCAATCGTGATTCAAGGCCGTCGGCAATGCTGACGATGAAAGACCATGATCAGATGTGGCAACCGACGTGTCACCTTTGCGCTTTTCGCCGCCGCCACCCTCGTGGTTACTCTCCTGTCCGTGCCCACCGCCCCAGCGGCGCCCTCGGGGTGGAACATCGTGACTAGCGCCAGCTCCGGCGCCGGAAACAGCGACCTGCTGCTCGGAACCGCCTGCGCCAACGCTTGGAGCTGCTGGGCCGTGGGCGGTTCGTTTCCTGATCTCAACAACGGTGCGCCGAGCCTCCTCGTCAACCACTGGGACGGCAACGCCTGGTCGGTGACACCCCTATCCGCACCGCCGGGCTCGACGGCCTCGCTGCTTTGGAGCACCACCTGTGTCACGGCCTCGGACTGCTGGGCCGTCGGTGGGCAGCAGCTCGGTGGGAGCAACGCCCCGCCCTCCACCTTGGCTGAGCATTGGGACGGATCCAGTTGGTCCATGGTGGCTACCCCAGCCGTATTCGGCTACCTCTTCTCGGTGGCGTGCACCACCACCGCCGACTGCTGGGCGGCCGGCACCTCGGTGGCGGCCGACAACAGCGGACCGCTCAACGGAATCATGGAGCACTGGGATGGAAGCTCGTGGTCGCTGGTGTCGACGGTGCCCTCTGGCCAGACCTACGACCAGTTCAATTCCGTGGCCTGCTCCGGTACGTCGGACTGCTGGGCCGTGGGCTTTGCTGGACCCAACCGGGAGCAGTCCGGCTTCCTGCCCAACACCCTTCCCAATGTGGCCGGTGGCGGCTCCTTTGCCGAGCACTGGGACGGCGCGTCCTGGAGCGTGGCGAGCATGCCGCAGGCCATTGCTCCCCTCGGGACCTATCTCTCCGCTGTGAGCTGCGGCTCGTCGTCGCAGTGCTGGGCGGTGGGCGCCACCATGGATGCTGCAGGCGATCCGACGGCCACCCTGGTGGAACGCTGGGACGGCTCGACGTGGACCACGACGGCCAGTCCGAGCCCGTCGGCGACCTCCGGGCTGCTTACCCAGGTGGCCTGCGTCGCCGCCTCGCAGTGCTGGGCCACTGGCGCCTACGGCTTCGCCAGCGGCCAGAACGGCGGGCCGACTCCTTTCATCGAGAGCTGGAACGGTTCGCAGTGGTCTGTCGAGCCGAGTCCCAACGTCACGGCCTTCGGCTATCTCGACGGTTTGGCATGTGTTCGCGGTGTCCTCTGTGAGGCCACCGGGTTCGCCATGACCAATCTCAACAACAACAGCACCATCGCCCCCCTGGTCGAGCAGCTGCAGCTGCCGGTGGCCGGCAACCAGGGCTTGTGGTTGGCGGCATCCGACGGGGGGGTGTTCACCCTGGGCAACGCCCGCTTCTCCGGTTCGATGGGTGGCGTGCACCTCAACCATCCGGTGGTCGGCATGGCCTCAACCCCGGACGGAGCGGGCTACTGGCTCGTCGCCTCCGACGGCGGCGTGTTCAGCTTCGGGGACGCCCGCTTTGCCGGGTCCACCGGTGCCATCCACCTCAACCATCCGGTGGTCGGCATGGCCTCAACCCCGGACGGAGCGGGCTACTGGCTGGTCGCCTCCGACGGCGGCGTGTTCAGCTTCGGCGACGCCCGCTTTGCCGGGTCCACCGGTGCCATCCATCTCAACCATCCGGTGGTCGGCATGGCCTCAACCCCGGACGGAGCGGGCTACTGGCTCGTCGCCTCCGACGGCGGCGTGTTCAGCTTCGG
>JBBQWW010000122.1:0-7520 GCA_038210245.1 Acidimicrobiales bacterium | reverse complement strand
GCACCGACCTCAACCTTCAGAGCGAGGCAGACCTACTGGAGATCGAGCGCAAACTCAACGGGCGTCCCCGGGAAACCCTTGGTTGGCTCAAGCCGTGTGAGAAGCTTGAGGAGCTGCTTGCGCTGACCGCTTGAGAACGCCATGAGAAATCGAGTTCGCCACCATCCGGCAGCTCCCCGATCGGGTCCCCTCGCACCCGAGGGCCCAGATCGATCGTCATTGCGCTGGCCGCTGTTGTGGCCGTCACCGTCGTGTTTGCCGTTGTGGCCGTCCGCATCCATGATCGCAATGCGCAGCCCACCGAGATCAGGGTGACGGGCATTCCTGCCAGTGTGTCCACCCCGATGGCCAATCTGATGGCACTGTCGCCCGTTCCCAACAAAGCGGCCCCGTCATTCACCCTTGTCGACCAGAGCGGTCGAACTGTTTCGCTGGACGCGTTCAGAGGCAAGTCCGTGGTCCTCGAGTTCATGGATTCTCACTGCACCGACATCTGCCCGATCATCTCTCAGGAGTTCGTCGACGCCTACCACGACCTCGGCGCGGATCGATCCCATGTGATCTTCGTGGCCGTGAACGTCAACCCATTCCATCTGGCCGTGGCAGACATGGCGACCTTCACCGAAGAACACGGGTTGAACACCGTTTCCACCTGGCACTTCCTGACCGGTCCGGTCGGGAGTCTGCAGGCGGTGTGGTCCGCCTACGGGGTGGAGGTGGATGCACCCAGTCCCACGGCCGATATCATCCACTCCTCGTTCGTCTACTTCATCGATCCCGAAGGTCACGAGCGGTTCCTCGGCTCACCGGGGGACGACCACCGGGCCAACGGGTATGCCTACCTGCCCGGAAACCAGATTGCCGCTTGGGGCCAGGGCATCGCCACGGTGGCGCGGAGCCTCTAGCTATCGGCGAGGCGCTGCCGGACCACTTGGGCGTTGGGCCGGATGGGGCTACCTAAGCTGGCAACGATGCCCGATGCCCCTCAGGACGCCGGCCAGCGCGCGAGCCACTGGGATGCGGTCTACGAATCGAAGAGCCCTGACGCGGTCAGCTGGTACCAGAGCGAGCCCTCGTTGTCCCTGGAGCTCGTCGATGCGCTCGGCATCAGTTCTGCGACGTCGGTGATCGATGTCGGTGGTGGGGTCTCGATCCTGGTCGATCGGCTTCTGACGCGAGGCTTCACCGACGTGTCTGTCCTCGACATCTTCGAGGCCGCGCTCCACACCAGTCGGGATCGGTCGGCCGGAACGCAGGAGTGCACTGGATGGTCGACGATCTGTTGGAATGGGAGCCACCACGTCGGTACGACCTCTGGCACGATCGGGTACTCCACTTCCTCAGCGGACGTGACGTGGCCACCTACCGAGCCACCGTGGAGCGGGCGGTGGCTCCTGGCGGGTCGGTCATCCTGGGCACCTTCGCTCCCGATGGGCCGGAGCGCTGCTCGGGTCTTCCGGTGACCCGCTACGGCGCAGAGGAGTTGGCCGACCTCCTTGGGGACGGGTTCGAGGTTGTCGAGCACCGTCGAGAGGTCCACCGGACACCGGGAGGAGCCGAGCAGCCATTCAAATGGATCGCCGCCCGACGTAGATCGCTCTGACGCAGGCGATGGGCCGCGGCGCCCATGTGGGGCCCCTTAAAGGAGTCACCTGACCGTCAAGACATCGAACATCCCTGCCGCGTAGTGCCAGGGCTGGTCGCAGACCAGTTCGTAGCGGCCCGGCTTGAGCGTGACCGTGGCCCAGCTGGTACTCCCGGGAGCGATGCCATCCCCCGTGCCTCCCGCACAGGAGCGAGACGACTCACCCAGGCTCTGGGACTCGTCGATCTTCCCATCGCTGCCGGTGGGTCGGGTGCCCGGGCCGTCGGCCGGCAGGGGGAGGATCACCAACTCGTGGACCAGCGCCCCCGTATTGGCCACGATGAACGAGACTCGTCCGGCCGGAACGGTGGTGGGCGTGGCCACCAGGGCCGCTCGCATGGGGGTCTGGCTCATCATCATGTCCCCGGCGTCAGACACCTGGACGTTGACCGCCGAGCCCGGGAGTGCCGGTGCATTGCACGAGATGACGCCGTAGGCGGCGTTGCCCGGCGCTGAGCCCTCGGATCCCAAGGCGACGACGGTGACGGTCCCGGCGACCAGGGCCACAGCGGCCACCACGACGGCCGTGACCAGACCCCGGCGCTTGGGGTGGACACTCACCCTGACCCCTCGAGCAAAGTCCGCCGGCGTGTGTACTCCTCCTCATCGATTTCGCCGCGGGCGAAGCGCTCGTTGAGGATGCCGAGTGCGCCTGACGAGGGCGACGGGCTGAGAGGACCGGGTACCGCCGGGGCCACCGGATGAACCCCCCGGTGGCGGACCAACGTGACGATGATCCAGGCGAGCGCCCCCCAGAAGACGACCATGGCGACGATCGTGAGGACCCACAGCCCCCACTGCCCTCCTCCGTTGCCGTATCCGTAGTCCATCATGGCCGCTGACCTGGTCCTTCTGAGAGAGACTCCTCACTTCATTGTCGGCCGCTCCCGAGCATTCCGACAGGGGCAAAGGTCCCGACTCTGTGCTCCCCCGTCCGAGTGCATCGACCCCCGCCCGAACCGGAGCGCCGTGCTCGGGTCCATGCCGTTCGTCTGGCGTCCGAGCATGCCCCGTGCGATCGACAGCGGAACCGCAACGGCGGCCTCTGACCACTTGGCCTCCCGTGGAGTTGCTGGTACCATGGACAGATACACATAGGGGGTATAAGTATCGTGGCCAAGACAGACCAGGATCAAACAGGTGCGCCGGGCTACACGACGGAGAAGGAGCTGGTGCTTAAGCGACTGCGCCGTATCGAAGGTCAGGTTCGCGGCATCCAGCGGATGGTGGAAGACGACCGCTACTGCATTGACGTGCTCGCCCAGGTGTCGGCGGCGACAGCCGCCCTCCAGTCGGTGGCCTTGGTCCTCCTCGACGAACACCTCGCCCACTGCGTGACCAATGCGGTCCAGGCGGGGGGCGACGAGGCCGACCTGAAGCTGGCTGAGGCATCGGCCGCCATTGCTCGACTGGTCCGTTCGTGACCGGGACCCTCACCGCCAGTGTGCCGGTCCTCACCGACCTGGCCCGCAGCCTCCGTGAGGGGTTCTTCATGTTCTGGGAGACCCTCTGGCCCCTCATCCTGGGGTTCGGGCTGTCCGGTGCCGTCCAGGCGTTCGTCTCCCGCGAGTCGATGCAGAAGAAGATGGGTGACCACCGCCCTGCTTCCATCGCTCGGGCCAGCGGCTACGGCATGGTCTCCTCCTCGTGTTCCTACGCCGCCTCGGCCATGTCCAAGTCGCTGTTCGTCAAGGGTGCCGACTTCGTGGCCTCGACGGTGTTCATGTTCGCCTCGACCAACCTGGTCCTCGAACTCGGCATTGTGCTCATCGTCCTGATGGGCTGGCAGTTCGCCGCGGCCGAGTTCGTCGGCGGCGCCATCATGATCGTGCTCATGGCCGTCCTCGGCAGCCTCTGGTTCCGGGGACGGGCCATCGCCCAGGCCCGCGAGCGCCTGGAGGTCGAGTCGAACTCGGGACATGAGCACGGACCCGAAGAGAACACCGAACTCCAGCAGGAGCCGTGGGCTACGAAGTTGCGCAGCAAGGGTGGCTGGGCCAACGCTGCCACCTATACCATGGCCGACCTCACCATGCTCCGCCGGGAGCTGGTCATCGGGTACACGGTGGCCGGTCTCCTCGCCGTACTCGTGCCGGTGCACGTCTGGAACACCGTGTTCCTCCACGGCCACGGCTTTTGGACCAGCCTCGAGAACGTCATCGTCGGGCCGTTCATCGCCATCATCAGCTTCGTCTGCTCGATCGGCAACGTGCCGCTGGCTGCAGCCCTGTGGAGCGGCGGGATCTCCTTCGGCGGGGTGATCTCGTTCATCTTCGCCGACCTCATCGCCTTTCCCCTGCTCCTCATCTACCGCCGGTACTACGGGACTCGGATGACGCTGCGGATGCTGGCCCTGTTCTGGGCGGTGATGTCGACGGCGGGCCTCATCACCGAAGTGATCTTCGGTGCCTTCGGCGCCATCCCCGCCACCCGTCCGACCACCATCGCTCCCGCCCACTTCCAGTGGAACTACACCACATACCTGAACATCGTGTTTCTCGGCTTGTTCGGGCTTCTTTACTGGACCTATCGGAACCGCGAGCGCCTGGGCGGTGGGCGCGGCTACGCGCTCGACCCGGTCTGTGGCATGCAGGTCCAGACAGCCCACGCGCCCGCCTCGCTCCTTCATGACGGGCACGCGGTCTACTTCTGCTCGGACCACTGCCGGCACCGGTTCGAGGCCGATCCGACCAAGTACGCACGGGGGCAGAGCCCGGCAGCCACGACGGCCCGCATCCCTTCCATTGACGCGCATGCTTCGTCTTCAGGAGCCGTTGACCCCGTCTGCGGCATGACGGTCGACCCGGCCCAGGCAATACATCGAGGTCACGACGGGACTGAATTCTATTTCTGTTGTTCGGGATGCGCCGAGGCATTCACCGATCATCCGAACACCTTCGTTCCCACCCACTCGGCCACATGAGATCACTCCCACCAACCGGCACCGACTGATCAGGAGGCGTTACCTATGAACGAGAAGCGCATCATCAAGCAACTGGACAAGATGGTTGCCACCGAACGGATGACCGAAGCCGAGGCAGCTCACCTTCGAGAGACCGCCGGGACGCCCGGCTTCGATGCAGCGATGGGGGCGGTGAGGGCGCGCCATGCCAGCGCCCAGATGGACAGCGCCATTCGATCCGGCGAGCTGACCCAGGAGGAGGCGGATGCCTACCTCGATCGACTTCGCAATGGGGACCACCCCCAGGGCCTCCGGGCCCGGCTGGCCAACCACCGACCGCGCACCCACTAGCTTCGCCGCCCTGGAGGGTAGCCCAGGCATGGAGTAGCGCTTGGCGTCAGTCCCGCTGAGCGAAATGGTGCGCTGTGAGTTCGTGTCCGGTGGCCGTGCCTCTAGTGCCGGGGTCGGAGTGGATCAGCGCCTCCGTCAGGCGGGGGACCTCATGGAGGAGCTGGTGGTGGGCGCGTTCGGCGATGGCGTGGGCTGCAGCAAGGGTGAGTTGGGCATCGGAGACGATGGTGGCCTCGGCCTGGAGTTGATGGCCCACCCACCGGATGCGCACGCGCTCCACCTGGTCCACACCCTCCACCCCGGCCAGTACCCGTTCGACCTGGTCGACCAACTCTGGGTCCACGCTGTCCATCAGCCGGCAGAAGATGTCCCGTGCGGTGGTCCGCAGTACACCGAGGAGGGCCAGCGTGATGATCAGGCCCATGATGGCGTCGGCCCGGGGGAACCCGACCGCCACTCCGATGGCACCGGCCACCACGGCGAGCGACGTGAGGCCGTCGGTGCGGGCGTGCCGGCCGTCGGCCACCAGGGCCGCTGAACCGATCCGCCGACCCACCCTGATCCGGTAGTGGGCCACCAGCTCGTTTCCGATGAAGCCGACGAGTCCGGCCACCGCCACCAGGCCGACCCGGTGGATGGTCGTGGGATGGATGAGCCGCTCGAACGAGACCACCGCGGCATAGGCCGTCGAGGCCGCCACCACGGCGACGATGAAGATGCCGGCCAGGTCCTCGGCTCGGCCGAAGCCGTAGGTGTACCTGCGGGTGGGGGGCCTCCGTCCGAGCCAGAAGGCGAGAGCGAGAGGAAAGGCGGTCAAGGCGTCAGCGACGTTGTGGACCGCATCGCCGAGCAGGGCCACCGATCCGGAGAGAGCGGTGATGCCAAGCTCTACCGCGGCGGTGATGCCGAGCACGAGGAGCGAGACCCACAGCACCCGCATGCCCTGGGCGCTGGCGGTCAGCTCAGTGTCGAGCGACCCCTGGGCATCGTGGGTGTGGGGGACGAACAGGTTCCTGACCCAAGCGCCCAGACCGCTCGGGTGATCGTGATCAGGGTGGTCGTGGCCGGCATGGCTCTCGGTCTCGTGTGATGGGTGACCCGGATGGTCGTGGACGTGATGGGTACTCACGCCGACTCCGAAGTGGCGAGCCCGACCGTGTCGTGCTGGTGCTCGGCCGGAAGATCGGCCACGGCGTGGTCGGCGCTGAACAACGCCTCGGTGGCCAATCGCCTGAGGTGCTCGTTCTCGATCGAATAGAAGAAGAAGGTCCCCTGACGTCGCTTCTTGACGACGCGGGCCAGGTGAAGCTTCGCCAGGTGTTGGGAGACGGCTGAGGGCTGTGCACCCACATGGCTGGCCAGGGAGTTCACCGAGTGCTCGCCGTGCAGCAGGGTCCAGACGATCCGCAGCCGGGTCGGGTCGGCCAGCAGCTTGAACGTCTCCGATGCCCATGTCACCTGTGCAGTGGTTGGATCATCTATCTGCGTATCCATGCATATAGTGTACTACCCCGACCAACCACAACAGTCCGCCTTCTGCCGAGCAGCGTTCGGGGATACCAGCTACAGGAGACCCGATGCGATGGCCACCCCGACCGCGATCAGGATGGCGCCCCCAATCAGCTCGCTCCACGTCTCAACGGCCGCACCCATGCGGCTGCCAAGCTCGAGACCGACAAGGGACATGCCCACGCTCACAACGCCGATGACGAGGGCGGACAGGACGACCGGTACCCGGTAGGCGCCGAGTGCGAAACCGACGACCAGGTTGTCGATGCTGAGTGCCGCACCGGTCAGGACAAGCCTGCCCGGTCGGCTGGATCTCGGCGGTTCATCAGGGGATCCCCACCGGGCCTCCACCAGGGTGTAGATCCCGGTGGCGATGAGCAGGCCGCCTCCCAGGTAGTTCCCCTCACCGCCGATCCGGTGGGCGAGCTGTCGGCCGATGAGCAGTCCGATCAGCGGCATTGCCGCTTCGAAGACCCCGAAGACCAGGGCAATGCGGAGCCGGAGGTTGCGATCGACCCCGGAGAGGCCGATGCCCACGGCCACGGCGAAATTGTCGAGTCCCAGGGCGATGGCGACCAAGATGACGCCCGACATGAGGGCAACCTAGGCCGGATGAGGGTGGCGGTAGGGCCAGCTAATGCGCCTCTGGCTGGATGTCACTTCGAGCATTCTGCAAGTAGGCGACGAGTATCACGATCACCACAGAGAGGCCGAGGCCCACAACCCCAGGGCCGATCGCCAGCCCACCCCTCTGGTGGGAGACGGCCAGCCAGTCAGCAAACGATGCGCCGAGCGGCCGGGTCAGGATGTAAGCGAACCAGAAGGCGAGGACTTCGTTCATCCCGAACCATCGGTAGCCGATGGCCGGGATAGCGATCAGCCCCAGGAAAAGGAAGCCGGATGCCAGGAACCCGAGCTTGAGGGTGGTGGCGGTGAGGTCACCGGCGGCCGTTCCCAGGGCGAACGTAGTCATGTGAGGATTCCGGCCATTCCGTACACCCAGTCCAGAGTTTTCGTACACCCCGGTCCCGCGTGGTGTCGGAGGCCGCATGGCGGCCGACGTTGAGCCCTGGTTCACCTCCTCCGGTGGTCGGTCGTGATCGGTGGGTGCTG
>JBBQWW010000121.1:0-7575 GCA_038210245.1 Acidimicrobiales bacterium | reverse complement strand
CGGGTGGCTGACCACGGCGGCCGGCTGAGCCGCCCCCGATGATGGACGGGCGCGACCCAGTCCCTACTGGTTCCGCTCCACCACCACGGCCTCCCATCCCCGCAGGCGGACGGCTCCGTCCACCGGCTCCCCGTCGCGGGTGCGGTCGGTCCCGATCCGCACCCGTCCGGTCACCCCGTCGACCACCCCGGGACCGTCGGACATACTGAGGGCCACCACCATCCGGTCACCGCGGTCCCAGGCCCAGGTGCCGGGGGTGGCCGTCCGGGTCCGGTAGGCCCCGGCGTGCAGGTCGGCCACCTCCCGCCGCAGGGTGATGAGGTCCCGGGCCAGGTGCAGCATCGAGTCAGGGTCGGCCTGCTGATCTTCGACGTTGGTGGCGGCCAGGTCGCCGAACGGCAGCCACGGACGGACGCCCGGCTCGGTGAACCCGCCGCCGGGAGCGTTGCACCAGGGCATCGGGGTCCGCATGGCGTCGCGTCCGGCGTAGTGCGGCCAGTAGCGGATGCCCAGCGGGTCGCGCATGTCCTCGTGCGCCACCTCCACGTCGCCCAGTCCGATCTCGTCACCCTGGTACAGCACCGGTGTGCCCCGCAGGCCCAACAGCAAGACCAGGGCCACGCGGGCCCGTCGGGGATCGCCCCCGGCCCAACGGGTGGCGAACCGGGACATGTCGTGATTGGAGCCGGTCCACACGGGCCACGCCCCGGCGGGGAGGGCGGCCTCGGTGGCTTCCACGATGGCCCGCATGGCCGGCTCCTCCAGGGGGGCGCTGATGAACGGGAAGTTGAAGGCCAGGTGGAGTTCGTCATGACCGTGGCCGTAGTAGGCGGCCAGGGACGCCACCGGCTCCACCGGGGTCTCCCCCACCAGCACCGAGTCGGGATGCCGGTCCACCAGACGGCGCCATCGCCGGATCACCTCGTGCACCTCGGGCCGGTTCCCGTTGTAGACGGGGCGCTGCCCGAACAGCTGCACGTCGAGGGGATCGGCGTCGGTAGCCGGGGGATTGTCCCGCAACAGGGCGTCCTTGACGATGATGTTGCAGACGTCGATGCGGAAGCCGGCCACTCCCCGCTCCAGCCAGTACGTGAGGATGTCGTCGAACTCGTCTCGCACCTCATCGCTCCACCAGTTGAGGTCGGGCTGCTCATCGAGGTGGTTGTGGAGGAAGTACTGCCCGGTGGTGTCGTCGAAGGTCCAGGCCGGTCCGCCGAAGCTGGACACCCAGTTGTTGGGGGGGGATCCGTCGGGCTGGGGATCGGCCCATACGTACCACGAGCGACGGGGGGCGTGGCGCGACGACCGCGACTCGATGAACCACGGATGCTGGTCGCTGGTGTGGTTGGGCACCAGGTCCATCAGCACCCGGATCCCCCGGTTGGCGGCCTCGGCGATGAGGCGGTCGACGTCCTCGGGCGTGCCCAGGTCGGGCTGGATGGCCCGGAAATCGCTGACGTCGTAACCCCAGTCGGCGTTGGGGGAGCAGGTCACCGGGCTCAGCCAGATGCCATCCACCCCCAGCCACGCCAGGTGGTCGAGGTGGTCGATGATCCCGGCCACGTCACCGGTGCCGTCCCCGTCGGAGTCAGCGAAGGACCGAGGATAGATCTGGTAGAGCACGCCGGTCCGCCACCACGGCCCTTCTTCGTCGTCCCGGGTCGGGCGTGGCCTGGTGTCGGGTGCCGGCACGTTAGGAGGGGGTCGGGGTGGCTCGGCGCCACGGGGTCATGTCCAGGCCCGGATAGCGGGCGGCCACACCGGACAGGGTCTCGTCGTTCCAGTAGGGGTGGCCCGGCTCGGGAAAGCCCAGCACGGTGAGCTGGCGGACGTTGGTATGGCGCATGAACCGGTGCCAGGCCATCCCCTCGGCGGCCTGCGGCCAGGCCTGGTAGCCCAGCCAGTCCGTGGCCACCGGCTTGAAGGCCACGTGGAGGAGGAAGCGGGCCGAGCCCTCCTCGCTGAGCGAGGTACCCCGGTGGTAGACGTCGGGACGGTACGCCAGCACCGAGCCGGTCGGACCCGACGCCGGCTCCTCGGCGGCGTAGAGGGGTGCGTACTCGTCGAGGCTCAGGTACTGCCGCTCCACCGGGATCTCGCCGGTGAGTCGGCGCGATACGACGCGGGTGGCGGCCCGTTCCGGGGTCACGTCGCTCAGGTACACGAAGAGCTCGAGGTGCTGGTAGCCCGGGTCGGCCCGGGGTACCACCAGGGTGTGGTTTCCGTAGTCGACGTGGAGCAGCTGCTCGTAGTCGGGGTGGCCGTCGTAGTACTTGGCGCTGGCCATGCACTGGTAGAGCCGGACGGCTTTCGTCTCGAGCAGGTCCTCGGCCAGGTCGATCAGCGCGTCGTGGACGCACAAGCGGTTGAGGGCCATGCTCTCGAACGGGAAGACTGGCTTCTGGGCGTCCCACCGGACGTCAAACCCGTCTGGACCCGGCGGACCCGAAGGCTCTGCGCCGCCGGTAGCCGCCCCGGCGGCGTGGACAGCGTCAGCCGAAGGGAAGAGATCGGCCAGGGCCTCCTGGGCTGAGGCAACCTCGTCGGCGGGGATGACGTTCTCCAGGACGCACCAGCCGTCGGTGTGCCACTGCTGGCGCTGTTCCGCACCCAGGACGAAAGGAGACATCAGCCTTGTCTACCAGCGGGCGCCCGCGCTGTCCTACCCGGGCCCGATGCACCGTGGGCCGGCCACCCCGCTCAGCCGGTGGGAAGCGGGGCGAACGGCTGCACGTTCACCCAGCAGGTGAACTGCGGGATGTTGTTCTTCGGCATCTTGCACTGCGCCGACACCGGGTTGTTGACGTGCAGCCGCACCACTTGATACTGCGTCGGCCCGTAGCGCTTGTTGGGACCGTAACTCAGGATGGGGGTGTTGGTTCCAGGAAAGTTCTTGATCTTGGACAGCGCGGTGACGAAGGTGCGCCGGTTGAGATCGCCGCCCGCCGCCTTGGCCGCCGTGGCGAACAGGTGGATGGCCTGGCACCATCCCACGATAGGACCCTGCTCCTCGATGAAGTCGGACTGGTTCCCCGGCGGGACCTGCGGATAGGCCTTGTGCCAGACCGTCCAGCAATTCCGCACGGCGGTGTCGTAGCCCCCTTGGCTCTGCGGACGGTCGTCGTCGATCCCGCTCAGCGTCTCGGTGGTCACGCCCTCCTGGCCGTCCAGGGCCTTGGCGTAGGGGACGGGCAGGAGCCCGAGGGCGGTCTCGATGCTCGACTCGTAATCGCTCAGGAGAAGGCGGGGGAAGAACTGCTGATCGGTCTCGGCCTGCAACACGGGAAAGAACACATTGAACGGGATGAGGGGGATGACCGAGGTGACTCCGGCGGAGCGGAGCTGCTGGACCACCAGAGGGGCCTGGGTGTCGGTGGTGGCCGTGTCGGACGGGTCCGAGGCGATGGTCTTGACGACGGGCGTGACGCCGGCCCGGCTCAGGTCGGGCAGCAGATACTGCTTCAGGGCCAGCTGGTCCGAGGCCCGGTCGCCGGCGATCACGCCCACCTTCTTGCCGGCCAGGAGGCCGGAGCTGAGTCCCCAATTGACCACGGCCTGGAGCAGCGTGGCCTGGTCCGGCCCGGTCCACCACAGGTAGGGCGAGCCCTTGGTGGTCCAGTTGGTCACCGTGGTCCACTGGCCGATCATCGGGGTCTGGCCTTCCTGGGTGAGGCACAGCTGGTTGTCCCCGGTCCAGTCCCCCACCCCGTCCAGCACGGCGAAGGCGGCCGGCGATCCTTCGGTCCAGGTCTTGCACAGCGCCCGCATGTTGGTCTCGCTGGCCGGGTCGAAGTTGGTGATGATCGGGTTGATCTTCCGCCCGTTGATCCCACCCCCCCGGTTGACCTGCTTCACGAACAGCTGGATGGCCTTGGTCTGCTCTCCGAACTCGGCGTCCTGGGCGAACCCCTCCTTGCCGGCCAGCGAGTTGAGGGACACCACCGGGAACACCACGTTGATGGTGTGGGCCGACACCCCGCGCGACGAGGTACTGGCCTTGCCCACCGGGGTGGGCCCGGACGCGCCTCCCGACGCCTGGTTGGTCGACGCCCCCGCCGAAGGGGTACTGGACGGTGCCGTAGCCACCCAGAGTCCGGTACCGACCAGGACCGCACCCACCATGGCCAGGGTGCGCATCTGGGTGCCGCGGGGACGGCGCACGAAGTGCCCCCATGACCGGGTTACCCCCCTCAGCGGACTCCAGCGGTTGCTCCCACCCATGATCACTGCTCCTTGATCGCCGTCCGGAGCGTACCTAAGTCGGGGGCCCGAGGGGGGGCCGACCGGGAATGTCCCGGGACGCCCCCGCCTCGTCTCGGAATGTCGGAGATCCACCCCGGTTGGTTAGGTTTGGTGGCGGTCCCGAGCTCGTCCCGGGTACCGGGGGTGGGGGAACCCTCTCCGCACCCGTCGACAAGACGTCGGGATGGCCCGACCAAGGAGCGCACACGCCATGACCGCAGCACCCCACGATCAGACCGGGCAGCGCCTGCTCGATCCGGCATCGGGGACTGGGGCCCGAGCGTCGGCCGGCGTGGCCGTTGAGGTGGCCGATCTCGTCAAGCGGTACCCCAAGGCGCCGGTGGACTCGCTGGCCGGAGTGAGCTTCCGGGTCCGACAGGGTGAGGTGTTCGGCTTCCTCGGGCCCAACGGTGCCGGCAAGACCACCACCATCGGCATTCTGACCACTCGGATCCGACCGACCGAGGGGAGAGCCCTGGTGGCCGGGATCGACGTGGTGGCCGACCCGGTGGGGGCCCGGCGCCGACTCGGCGTGGTCCCCCAGATCAACAACCTCGACCGATCCCTGTCCGTGCGCCAGAACCTGCTGTTCCACGCCAGCTACCACGGGGTTCCCGCCGCGGTCCGGAACCAGCGGGCCGATGCCCTGCTCGAGCAGTTCGGGCTGGGTGACCGCCACAACGGGCGGCCCGACGACTTCTCCGGAGGGCAGATCCAACGGATGATGATCGCCCGGGCCCTCATGCACTCCCCCGCCGTGTTGTTCCTGGACGAGCCGTCCACCGGTCTCGACCCCGCCGCCCGACTCTTCCTGTGGGAGAAGGTGGCCGAGCTCAAGGCCAGCGGCACGACGGTGGTGATCACCACCCACGACATGGACGAAGCGGCCGCCCTCAGCGATCGGGTGGCCATCATCGATCACGGCACGCTGCTCGCCCTGGATACTCCCGAGGCGCTGGTCAAGGGCATGACCGGCGAGCGAACCCTCGACTGCACGGTCGAGTCCGGCCCCGGGGCCGACGCCGCCGCCATCGGCGGGCGACTCTCCGCCCTGACCGGGGTGAGCCAGTCCGACCTCCTCGACGACCCTTCGGGCGCCGGGTGGCGGTTCCGGATATTCGTGGAGGGCGAGGCGGCGGCGTTCGTGGCCCCGGTGGCTCAGGCCATCAGCGACTCCGGCGGGAAGCTACTCGACGTCCGGTTGGGGGAGCCCAACCTCGAGGACGTCTTCATCCACCTCACCGGGAGGGCGCTTCGATGACGGTTGCCGCCGAGGCCCCCGGGACCGGGTCGCCGCCCGGGCCCATGGCCGAGCTCCCCAAGTGGGGACCGTGGATGACCGGCCTGGCCATCCTGCGCCGCGACCTGTTCGTCACCGGACGGGAGTTCCCGGTCTTCCTGGCCCAGGTCATCCTCCAGCCGCTGTTCCTGCTCTTCGTGTTCGGGAAGGTCCTCACCGAGTTGGGCTATGCCCGACCCGGCTACGAGCAGGTCCTCTTCCCCGGACTGGTGGCCCTGGCCGCCGTGCTGACCGGACTGCAGAGCACCGCTCTCCCGCTGGTCATCGAGTTCTCCTACAGCAACGAGATCGAGGACCGCCTGCTCGCCCCGCTGCCCACCGGGGCGGTGGCCGTGGAGAAAGTGGTGTTCGCGGCCATGCGGGCGTGCGTGGCCGCCGCCGTGATGTTCCCGGTCGGCGTGTGGATCCTCGGATCCATCCCGTGGCAGGCGTCGACCGGTCCCGCCGTGGTGGCCATGATCGTGCTGGGATCCCTGATCGGTGCGGCCATGGGGCTCATCCTGGGCACCTACGTTCCCCCCAACCGCATCAGCGTCACCCTGACCCTGGCCATCACCCCGCTCATCTTCACCGGGTCCAGCCAGTACCCATGGCCCTCCCTCGGGACCCTCCGGTGGTTTCAGGTGCTGTCGGCCCTCAATCCCATGACCTACGTGAGTGAAGGCCTCCGGGGCCTGATGGCGCCGGAGGTTCCCCACATCCAGACCTGGATCTGCTTCGTGGTGGCCGTCGGTTCGCTGTGCGTCCTCATGGCCATCGGGATGATCGGCTTCAACCGCCGGGCCATGGGCGAGTTCGGGTAGCCGGATCGACCGGCCGGCCGTCGGACCGCAGTCAGCGTCGTGTCCCGTGCTTCCGGCGCCGATGGGCACGGTTTCGTTACGCTGCGACCATGGAACCGGAACTCTGGGGGCTGCTCGACCCGTCGATCCTGGAACGGATCGTCGTGGTCTCGCCCCACTTCGACGACGCGGCCATGGGCGCCGGTCACGTGCTGCTCACCTACCCGGGCAGCACCGTGATCACCGTCCTGGCCGGGCGACCGCCCGCCTATCCCCCCGAGGTCACCGAGTGGGACGCCCTCGGCGGCTTCCAGACCGGTGATGACGTGGTCGGGGCCCGACAGGATGAGGACCGGGCCGCCATGGCCGTCCTGGGGGCGGACCCGGTATGGCTGGACTTCTCCGACCACCAGTACCTGGACCCTCCCGATCGGCCCACACCCACCGACGTGGCCCCCGTCCTCCAGGCGGCCATCGCCGCCGTGGACCCCACCGCCGTCTTCCTGCCCATGGGCATCGCCAACCCCGACCACGTGCTGACCCATGATGCCGGGCTCCTGGTCCGGGAGGCACTAGGCGCCGTCGACGACGGGGGCGAGGGACCGGCGTGGTTCGGCTACGAGGACGCCGGGTACAAGCACCTGCCGGGCATGCTGGCCTGGCGGGTGTCCAAGCTGTTCCACCGGGGCCTCTGGCCGACCCCCTCGATGGTCCCGGTGCAGCTGGACATGCAACGCAGGCAGACCGCCATCATGCAGTACACCAGCCAGGTCGCCCCGCTCGAACAGGACCACCTGCTGTCGGAGCGGCTGGACGCCAACGTCCCCGAGCAGTACTGGCGGCTCAGCCCCCCACCCCCCGGTTGGGAAGGCCTAACCTCAGCCGGATGACGCCGACCCCCCGCCGGTCATGACCGACACCCGCCCCCCCACCGGTCCGGGCACGGTCGCCCTGGTCACTGGGGCCAGCTCCGGCATCGGGGCGGCCACGGCCCGCCTGCTCGCCGCCGGTGGAACGACTGTGGCTCTGGTGGCCCGCCGGGCCGACCGGTTGGAGGAAGTCGCCGAGGACTGCCGGCTCACCGCACCACGCTCCCGCGCCTGGCTCGCCGATCTCGAGGACACCGGACGCGCCGCCGAGCTGGCCCTGCAGGTCTGGGACGAGCTGGGTCCGATCGATGTGGTGGTCAACAACGCGGCCATCCCTATGCGGCGTCCGGCCCAACGGCTGACCATGGCCGAAGTGGAGCGG
>JBBQWW010000120.1:0-7624 GCA_038210245.1 Acidimicrobiales bacterium | reverse complement strand
CGTCCGTCCGACCGGTTGGTGTGAGACTCCAGCACGAGCGTGGTCGACAGATCGTGTTGCAAGGCACTTGGCCCGTCACCCTCGGAGTCAGACCACGCTCGCCTGAAGCCAGCCTGCATCATGTGTGTCACCCTCCCTGGTCAGAGCATCCTGGTGCTGGTGGCCAAGTTCGTGCTCGGACCCCACCAGTGAGTCTGCTCTGAACCCCGTCACTCCCACCGATGTCACTCCAACAACGGTGGCGAAGGTGCCGTTGCGGATCCGCACCCGCTCAGCCTGCACCCCACGTTGCTCATCGGCCACGTGGACCTTCTGGTTCCGTTCGAAGATCACCCGATCGCCGACGCTGAAGGGCTTCTCCCCCAGCAGGTACTCACGACCGAGTTCGCCCCCGGCTTGACGGCGGGCCCGGGCCAGCTCGTTGAGGGCAGCCACGTCGGCCCGGCGGACGGCCATGATGGCAGTCGAGCGTTCGTGGTGGACGGCCCACCAGTCGTCGATCAGGCGGTGGCGGGCCTCGTCGATGTCCCGGGCCAGGGTGATCCGGCCGTGGTCCATGTAGGCCTGGACGGCCGGGACCGGGCTCCCCTCTCTGAGGTTCACCAGAGCGTCACGCTCCCACTGCTGATCGGCACCATCCTGGCGCCGGTTGGTGGTGAGGGTGACCACATGGGGTCCGAGCTCGCTGGCCAGGGTCCGAAGCGCCCCTCCGGCGTCGATAGAGGAGAGCTGGCGGTTGTCGCCGACCAGGACCACCTTGGCCCCGGTTGGCTCCACCCGGGACCGAAGCTCGTCGAGGGCACGGGTCCCGACCAGGGAGGCCTCGTCCACCACGATCACATGGTGCTTGGACAGTCCCCCCGACTCCCTCAGGTCGACCAGGATCTGGGCCAGGGAGGAGCTCGGGATACCGGTCCCGGCCTCGAGGTCGGCCGCCGTCCTGGCCGCGATGGCGGCGCCGATGACCCTGAGGCCGCCGGCCTCCCATCCGAGGCGGGCGGCCCGCAACATGGTCGACTTGCCGGTGCCGGCCTGGCCGATCACCAGGTCGTAGCCGTTGCCCGAGGTGAGGAGCTTCCGCACGCCCCGGACCTGCTCGTCGTCGAGGTGGGGATGGTGCCCGAGCACCTGGTCAGCAACCTCCAGAGGGATCGAGCCACGCCCCGTAGCGATCGACCCGGTGGCCGCCGTCACGATCCGCTGTTCGGCGGCCAGGAGTTCGGTCGTTGTGTAACGACGGTCCCCGCTGGTCACAGGAACCAGCTGTCCGGCCTTGGTCCGAAGGCGCTCGGTGCCCATTTCCGCGTCCCGGGCGGTCTCGGGTTCGGCCAGGACCCGGACCACACTCTGGCGCTCGAGGAACCGGTTCGCGTAGGCCACCGCCTCCCGAGGGGTGACGTCGAACGCCCTGGCCACCGCGGTGATGGCATCCCGGCGCGAGAAGGTCGACCCGAGCAGGGTGATGGGCATCACCTGTCTGCCACTCCCCTGTTCGGCAACGGCGCGCTCGTCGAGCTCCCACTCGTCGAGGGAGACCCGTTCCTCGCCGGCCAGGATCGAGAAGATGGCCTCGACCTGTTGGACATCCGGAAGGCCGGTGCTTTCGCGGTTGAGGGCAGCAGCAATGTCCTCCACGGTGGCGGTTCGTTCGCCGTCCTTGCCGTTCGGCACCTGGATCTCGGCCAGCCGGGCCGACCAGACCTCGCGAAGGAGGTCAGTTGCTGCCGCCGTCGGGGATTTGGCCGGTCGGGTGGCGAGGGCCGCCTGGGCCGCGGCCCGGGCCGAGGTGAGTCCCCGGGCTTCGAGGGACGCCTCGATCTCCGCCCGCCGGGTGGAGAAGGCCCGCAGGATGGCCTTGGGGATGCCGGCAACCTCACCCAGGCCGTTGCGTTGGACCTGCCAGGCGAGGCCCAGCGGTGCCAGCTCCGCCCGGAGTGACGACCGGTAGAGGGCGCCGGCTGTCATCTTCCACGAGTAGAGCTGTCGCCCATCGGGTGCCGACCACCGACCGTCGCTGCCCTGGACCAGGTTGGGGATCACCACGTGGGTGTGGAGCTGGGGATCGCCGGCCCGGCTGGTCCGGTGCCGGAAGGCGGCACCGATGAAGCCGTTGGCCTCGATGAGCTGGTGGCCCCCGGCCCCCCGCCGGGCGTAACACGCCTCGGCGGAGAGTTGGTTCAAGGTTGCCCGGACCGAGAGATCATGAGCCGACGAGACCGCCTCTCGGATCTCCTCGGAACCGAAGGCCCAGAGCAGGGAGATGCTCTTGGGGGCCGAGAACGTCAGATCGAAGCCGGGGCGGCGATCCTCCGACAGCCTGGCCCCCAGCGCTTCACCATCGGCGGAGAGTCCACCCAGCAGGTTCCGAAGAGCGTCGGGGTCCACCTGGCCGACCAGACCGAGATCGGCGGCTGCCGTCCCGATCCACTGGCCGGGAGCTTCCCCTCGGCCGAGGTAGTAGTCGTCGACGTTGTTGGCCACCGTCGTGAGGTAGTACTCGGCCCCAGTGGCCACGCCCAGCTTCCCTATCGACAGCATCGACGAGCTCGACAGACACACGCCATCGACCGATCCATGGCCTCATCGTCCAGATCAACGTCACCCTCAACGTCACCCTCGGCGATCATGACCTCTGACCAGGGAGAACGAAAGCCATGCGGGCGACGTCCCGCCCGAAGGGCGGCCGGACTCGGAAGAGTGCATAGGTGTGCGGGATACGCCCAGTGCCCTGCGGAATGACATAAGTGGACGACGAAGGCCCCTTCGTGGGATGCGGGGTCGAGCGCGAATGACAGTCGTCAGTCCGTTCTCGTGAGACAGAGGCCGGGTGGCTCCGGAAGCGGAAAACCGGAACCACCCGGCCATGGGTCAGACGCTGGTCGCCTCGGTGCTCTGGTCGTCGTCGACCACGGGGCGGTGGACCCGGTGCACGTCGATGGTGGCGAACCGGAGGGAGGCGGCGATGTCGTCGGCCACGATTTCGACCTTGGACCGGCGCTCCCCGCCATCGGTCTCCCAGCTCCGCTGCTCCAGGCGGCCGGAGACGAGCACTCTGGACCCCTTGGTCAGGCTGAGGGCGACGTTCTCGGCCAGGTCACGCCAGCAGACGACGTCGAGGAAGGACACCGACTCTTCCCACTCCTTGGTCTGCTGGTTCTGCCACCGGCGGTTGACGGCGACCGACAGGGACGTGGTGGCCTGGCCCTCCCGGGTGTAGCAGATCTCGGGATCCCTGGTCAGGTTGCCGGCCACGGTGACTGCGGTGATGGTTGCCATGGTGTTTCTCCTTTTCGATTGATGCCGGGTGGGGCGCTGTTCGCCCCGCTTAGCCCGACATCAATCGGTGAATGCCGATTGCCCACGCCGGCCCCGACAGTCAGGGGAGCGAGCGGAGCGAGAGTGAGAAGCGGAGGCCGGATGGTGAGGCGAGGAACGAGCCAGGTCCGAAGGGCCTTCATCCGAGCCGGCGCCTCGGAGCGTCGACCTTGACGGCCAGGGGGCCGGTGTGCGACTGACAACCCCGCGGAGCAGGGAAGGTGACGTAGGAGGGTGACGTCACCAGCAACGTCACCCTGACACCTAGAACGTCCACGGATTCGAGGGTGACGTTGAGGGTGACGTCGATTCAGACAATGAATCGGGTCGGGTACCGAGGAATGGAGATCAGCTATGAAGCCTGGGAGTGTCGGGAAACACCGGAGCCAAGATGGGCTGGTCAGGATCTACAGCGCGGAGACCGATGCGGCCAATACCCAGAACGGTTCGGAGACTGAGGCGGTTCACTCGGTTGGACCCGAGGCGGTGGAAGGCCAGGGCGACCGATTGGTATTCAGCGTTGAGGAGGCTGCCTACCTCCTGAACATCTCCCGGGCCCTGGCCTACGAGTTGGTTACACGCGGCGAGATACCCTCGATCCGGCTCGGTCGCCGCATCGCCATCCCAAAGCGTCAACTGGAGGCCCTCCTCGAAGGCCCAGGTCGCTGAGAGCGGATCATCGCTCTGTTTCTGAAGCGCCCTCACCCTTGATGACGGGATCAGTTCACCGATCAGTCCCATATCTACGTCGCACCAGCGTGCTCACTGGACGGTTCGCCACCCATCATCCGCAGCATCGGCATGCCGCCAGTTCGGACGAACCGATAGCTGAGTCCCGCCGCGACCAGAAGAGCCACGATGTTGAGCACGGTGGTGTAGTTCCAGTGAATGGCCGTCTCGCCCACCTTGGCGTTGCGCTCGGTGGGGACCAGTCCCAGTAGGGAGAACACGATCTCGACGATGTACCCGGCAGCAACCATGGTCACGTAGAAGGTGGCCAGAATGAACAGCATCATCTTCGTGCCGTAGTACTTCCGGTAGATGACCAGGATGGGCAGGATGATCAGGTCGGCGAACAGGAAGCTGATCACACCGCCGAAACTGATACCGGCGTTCCACAGCACGCCGGCCAGGGGCACGTTGCCGATGGAGCACACGAAGCTCATCAGGCTGACGATCGGCCCGATCAATGGACCCCAGACTTTCGACAACAAGGGATGGTCTACGACGAACAAGTGATGCCAGAAGCTGTCGGGAACCCAGGCGGCAATCGCGCCGGCGATCAGCAGACCGAGGACGATGTCCCGGATGACGGCGGCCCACTCCATGATGAAGATGTGGGAAACCGAGGTGATCGCCTCCTTGGACCGGAGCCGGTGCCAGAGGCTGCCCTCCTCACTGATAGTCATGTCCATGGCGGCGTGACCCTCCATCGAACCCGCCAGACCCCGCTCACTCTGCACCCTGGCATCGTCGATCAAGCGCTGTCGGAGTAACAGACGGAAGACCACGGCGATGAGCACGATCATGATGGGACCGCCGACGAACTCGGCCAGCGTGAACTGCCATCCGATCAAGACGGCCAAGATCACCCCCAACTCCACGACGAGATTCGTCGACGCGATCTCGAAGGCCATGGCTGCGGTGAAGCTGGCTCCTCGCTTGAACAGGGCTCGGGCGAGCGCCACCGCCGCATAGGAGCATGATGACGAGGCGGCCCCGAACCCCGTGGCGATGAGCAGTGTGCGTGGCCGGTCGTCACCCAGGCGCTTCACGATCGTGCTCCGTCGAACGACCGCCTGGACGACGGCCGACAGCACGAATCCCAAGATCAGGGCCCAGAGAATCTCCCAGGTCATCGATCCGGTGATGGTGAGCGCATGCCCGAAGGCGTGAAGCACCCTCATCATGAGCCCTCGCCATCGACTTCAGGCCATTGGGTCACAATCCCATCAAACACCCATTCGTGGTCAAAGGAGAGCGCCGGGGTCGAAGCGCAGCCGATCTGCCCCGGGGTTGGTGGAGACGCCGACTACTCTCGGCGAGCATCTTCGCGGTAGGCACATCGGGCAGACTCGGGATGTGCCTGAACAGCAAGCCAGCGACTACGGCGACGCTCACGCCAGTGTCTACGACCGGATCTACGGGGAGCGGTTTGTTCCCGAGGCCGCCGTAGAGGCCCTCGCCACGGCCGCCGGGCCCGGCGGACGGCTCCTCGAACTCGGCATCGGCACCGGGCGGCTCGCCATCCCACTGCATGATCGTGGCATCCGCGTCGAGGGCATCGAGGCGAGTACGGCCATGATCGAGCGGCTCCGGTCCCAAGTGGGTGGCGAACTGATTCCGGTCCATCAGGTGGACCTGGCCGATTTCGAGCTGCCCCACCCGAACTTCGATGTTGCCGTCTGTGCCGTGAGCACCCTCTTCATGCTCCCCGGTCGGTCATCTCAGGAATCCTGCATAGCGGCCACGGCCCGTCATCTCCGACCATGTGGCCTCTTGTTTATCGAGGCATTCCGGCCTGACCCGAGCAGATTCGACGGTGACGGCAATCGAGTCGAGTTCCGCTCCGATCCGTACGGCACGCACGTTGTGCGGAGCCACCACGATGCGGTGGGCCGAGCCATCCACATCACCCACGAGCTTTCGGAAGGTTCCGACGTGACCTCCTATCGGGTCACGCTCCACTACGCGTCCACGGCCGAACTCAACGCCATGGCGGCACTCGCCGGCCTGAGCCTCCGGGAGCGGTGGCACGATTGGTCGGAGACGCCAGCAGGGGAGGACAGTTCTGACCCTGTGGGCGTCTACGAGAGCGGTCCCTCGACGTAGTTCTTGCTGATCTCGTTCGTAGTCAGCCCTCCGAGGCCACGTCGACGGCCCCTCGCTCGTTCACACGGGCACGCCAGCCTGAGCCAGCACTACTCCGACCGGAGGGTTCAGGCAGTCCGTCGGGCGGACGATCGACGCAGGCTCCCGGCGACCGCCGTTCCCCACACCAGCACCAGAATCCCGTAGACGCCCAGTGGGGCCGCAGCCGCCGGTCCGAAGGCCGCAGCCACGAGCCCGGCGGCAATGGCGAAGTCCCTCATCGAGGTGGTCAACAAGATCGAGGATCGAAGGGAGTGGGGTGATCCGAGCCCGAGCAGCCCTCCCAATCCCGCTGATCCAGCGATGAAGAGGAGAAACGCGCCGGTGACGGCCAGATAGCTGGCCGAGAGGTGGACCTCGGAAGCGATCAGGGCCACCAGGGCGGCCACCGCCATCACGGCCGTTACCTCGGCCTGGCGTTGGAACCGCTGGACGCCCGGTGCCACCGCCCGGAGCGCCAGGCCCGCCACCAAGGGCAGGACCACGACCACGAGCAGATTGACGACGACTCCCCCCGTGTGGACGGACGCGTGGGCGGCTTCGAGACGGAGCACCAGTCCAGCCAGGGCCACACTTATCGCCGTCGAGCCGATGAGGACGGCCACGGAGAACTCGGCCGTTCCGCCAGCCATGGTGGTGGTGGCCACGGAGGCGATCTCACAAGGAGCGAGGCCGAGGACCATCACCCCTTCGCGCAAGGACCCTGTCGCCACCAATCGGGAGACCAGCCAGGACAAGGCCGGAAGCAAGGTGGCCCCAACAGCCAGGACGGCGATGAGCTTCGGCCAGGTCGTGCTCAACCGGCGCAGCCCTGCCGGTGCGATGGTGGCGGCGGTGGCGAACACCAGGATGGCCAGCAACACGTTGATGCCCTGATGGGATGCCAACCAGGCCAGCGGTGCCCGCACACCGAGACCGATCCCCGCGGCAATCAACACGATGACCAGCTCGAGATTGGAGAAGACCAACCGACGAATGGCGGGAAGTGGCCGCATCACCGGTCAGCACCCGTCACACCGGGCCCTCGGCCAGCCGTGTCCAGGGCGAACAGTGACTCACCTGCCCAGGGTAAACCTTGCTCCCGGCTCCAAGGTCGAGCGATCGGAGGAGGCCGATCCTGTATGGCCCGCTACACCATCGACGCTCATCTGCCTGCCCCAGGCCATCGAGCCGTCATGGCCATACGTGGACTGTCCGTGGACGGCGGGTTTGGCGTGGGTCCGGGGAGGCACGCCGCACGCATCCAATCGGTGTGGTGTAGGAAATGGGGCGGTGGCCACCCCAACTGACCTGCATGCTTGGCCTCAAGGGATCACTGCAACAGCTTGGCTGACCGGTCAGGATCGACCTGTCTCGAGCATGGAGGTTGCAGATGGCCCGGAGGTTGTCGCTCACTGAGCGGATCCAGATACGCCGATTGAGCAAGCAGGGGCTGACG
>JBBQWW010000119.1:0-7723 GCA_038210245.1 Acidimicrobiales bacterium | reverse complement strand
GGGGGGGGGGTCATTCTCCGCCATCGCTTCGCGCCCGGGTCTGCTGGTGAACCGGCTCTTATTCTCACCGCCCCGATCGCGACCGTCCCTCGGCCATCCGTTAGGGTGGCCGAGCGGCAGCAGGGTCCCAGATCGACCGTTCTAGCCGTCCCACTGCGGTGGGTTCACATCCCAACTGTGGAGGAATGCGAATGCCCGTCTCAACCGAAACCAGCGGTGTCCTACTGGGCGTGGCTCAGCACGACGTCAGTGCTTTAGAGGGGCTCTTCCAAGCGCGACTGGACAATCTCGAGGCCTCGGGCCTCGACGCCCGGACCTACTCGCTCTGCAACATCGCCGCCCTCATCGCCGCCGATGCTGCCCCGGCCTCGTACGTCTTTCAAGTGGCCTTCGCCCTCGAGGCCGGTGTCACCCCTGAGGAGATCCTCGGCCTGCTGGTGGCGTTGAATCCCACGGTGGGCAACGTCCGGATCGTGTCGGCCGCCGCCGAGATCGCCTTCGCCCTCGGCATCGATCTCGATGCCACCGAGAGCTGAGGGGGGCGAGCATGCTCCGTAGACGCCCACTCCTCCGGGCCGCCGCCGTCGGTGGTGTGGCCTATATGGGGGCCAAGGCCGGGACCAACCGGGCCATGCAGGCCCAGGGGGCCCAACCGGCGCCGGCCGCGCCGGCTGCCCCACCGCCCCCTGCCCCCGCTTCCGTGGCGGCACCGGCCGACGACACCATCGCCCGCCTGACCCAGCTGGCCTCCCTGCACAGCTCGGGTGCCCTGACCGACGAAGAGTTCACCGCGGCCAAGGCCCAGGTGCTGGGCTGAACCAGCCCTTGGGCTGATCCGGTCGGACCGGACCACCCGACCACATCGTTACCGAGGGATGAGACAGTTCACGGGCTGACCTGCTTGGCGCGCTCGAACGAGCGCTCGATCTCCTCCCACGCCGCCTCGACCCCATCGAAGCCGCCCACCTTGGTCAGCTTGTCGGGCTCGAGGTCCTTGTAGACGTCGAAGAAGTGGGCGATCTCGAAGGTCAGGTGGGGAGGGAGACCCTCGAGGTCGGTAACCGACTCCCACATGGGATCGCCTACGGCCACCGAGATGATCTTGGCGTCGGGACCCTTCTCGTCGGTCATCCAGAACACGCCTACGGGCCGGCACTCCACCAGGCAACCGGGAAAGGTCGGCTCGTCCAGCAGGATGAGGACGTCGAGGGGGTCGCCGTCCTCGGCCAGGGTGTCAGGGACGAAGCCGTAGTCGGCCGGGTAGAAGGTGGCCGAGAAGAGCCGCCGATCGAGCCGGATCACGTCACGTTCGTGGTCGTACTCGTACTTGTTGCGGCTGCCCCGGGGGATCTCGACGAAGACTTCGATGGTTCGGTCGGTACTCACGTCCTGTGCCTTTCTGGTCCCCCTGCTCGGTCACCATTGTGACCCACGTCGGGAGCGGTTCCTGACCGGCGGGCGATAGACCTCGCTCTCCCCGCCGGGCACGTTCGAGGCCCCGGAGGGGGTGGGGGCGGTGGTTGCTATCGTTGGCCGATGAGCGTAGACACCGCACGTGGTTCCCATGCCGGTAGCGATCCGGGCGCCGACCAGCGGTTCTTCGCCCGGCAGCTCTCTGATCTCGACTTCAACGACCGCCTGCTCGACCTGGTGGCCGATACCGACCTGCCCCTCCTCGAGCGGGTGAAGTTCCTGATCCTGTTCAGCGAGCGGATCGACGAGTTCTTTCAGGTGCAGGTGGCCGGCCTCCGGCGCCAGGTGGTGGCCGGTATCAAGAACCTGGCCCTTAACGGCGCCACCCCGGATCAACTGCTGACCGACGTCCGCGACTCGTTGGAGCGCATGGTGCGCCGCCAGGAGAACCTCCTGGTGGACGAGGTGTCGCCCGCACTGCGCGCCGAGGGCATCGAGCTCTGCGACTGGGACACCCTGGACGGGGGTGACCAGGCCTACCTCCACGAGGTGTTCGAGCGGCTCATTCTGCCGGTGGTCACCCCGCTCACTGTCGACCCCAGCCATCCCTTCCCCTACATCTCCAATCTGTCGCTCAACGTGGGCGTCGAGGTTCGCAACCGCAGCGATGACACGTCACGGTTCGCCCGGGTGAAGGTCCCTCCCAACGTGGCCCGACTCCTGCCCCTCCCAGGTGGCGATCGGTTCATCCCCCTCGAGCAGGCCCTGGTGGCCTTCGTGGACGAGCTCTTCCCGGGGATGGACGTCGGGGAGCCCTGCATCTTCCGGGTCACTCGCGATGCCGACCTGGCCCTGGACGACGACGCCGCCGACGACCTGCTGCTGGCCCTGCAGGAGGAGCTCCGGCGCCGGCGCTTCCTGCCTGTGGTCCGCCTCGAGATCGACTCCCGCACCTCGGAGAGTCCGGTCGAGCGGCTCACTGAGGAGCTCGGGCTGGGCCCCGACGACGTCTACCGGTTCGCCGGCCCCCTTGGACTCGACTGTCTGTGGGCCATCCATGGCCTCGACCGTCCCGAGCTCCACGACGAACCGTGGACCCCGCTGGTACCGGCGGCCTTCACCAGCGTGGAGCGCGATGAGGAGTCCAGCATCTTCTCGGTGGTGTCCCGCCAGGACGTGCTGGTCCACCATCCCTACGATTCGTTCTCCGCATCGGTAGAGGAGCTCATCAACGAGGCGGCCGACGATCCCAATGTGCTGGCCATCAAGCAGTGTCTCTACCGGACCTCGGGCGACAGCCCGGTGGTGGCGGCCTTGGTCCGAGCGGCCGAGCACGGGAAGCAGGTGGCGGTACTGGTCGAGGTGACGGCCCGTTTCGACGAGGAGGCCAACATCGGATGGGCCCGGGCCCTGGAGGAGGCTGGCGCCCACGTGATCTACGGCCTCATGGGCCTCAAGACGCACGCCAAGACCACCCTGGTGGTGCGCCAGGAGGGCGAGGCCGTCCGCCTGTACTGCCACGTGGGCACCGGCAACTACAACCCCAAGACGGCCCGGATGTACGAGGATCTCGGGATCCTCTCCTCCCGCCCGGCGCTCGGAGCCGATGTCACCCGGTTCTTCAACTACATCACCGGCTTCAGCCAGCCCCCCCGCTACCAGGAGCTGGTGACCTCTCCGGGCGGCATCCGTGACCGCGTGGTCGACTGCATCGACGAGCAGGCCCTGGCCGGTCCCGACGGCCACATCGTCATCAAGGTGAATGGGCTGGACGACGTGGCGGTGATCGATGCCCTCTACCGGGCCTCGCAGGCCGGGGTGCCCATCGATCTGATCATCCGGGGCATCTGTTGCCTGCGACCCGGCGTGCCCGGGCTGTCCGAGACCATCCGGGTCCGCTCCATCGTGGGGCGGTTCCTCGAGCACTCGCGGATCCTCCGCTTCGGAGGCGGCGCCAACGGCCCGGCCACGTACTACATCGGCTCGGCCGATCTCCGACGCCGCAACCTCGACCGCAGGGTGGAGGCCATGATCCCGGTGGCCGACCCCGACGCCGTGGAGCAGCTCGAGCAGATCCTCCAGCTTAACCTGGCCGACGACACCCAGGCCTGGGCCCTGCAGGCCGACGGCGACTGGACCCGCATCCCCACCGTGGTCGGGATCTCCACCCAGGAGGCCCTGCAGGTGGCGGCCCTGGAGCGGGGCTCGCTGCTCGACGAGGTCCGCTGAGCGGATCGACGTTCCGGTCGACCGTCGACCGGAGGGCACGTCGTAGGCTGGGTCGGTGGGCACCGAAGGGTCCCCTGAGCCCGGTGCAACCCCGGAGGGGCCGGGCTTCCCACCGGAAGGGCGCCGGCGGGCCCGGCGGATGGCGTGGATGTACACGGCGGCGGCCGTCGTCCTGCTGCCGTGGATCGTCTACCTGGCGGCCACCCTGCCCCGGCGGCAGTTCGACCGCCACTACCGGGCGGCGGTGGGTGGGCTTCGACCTCATCCTGATCTACGCCATCGCCCGTACCGCCTACATGGCCTTCCGGGTGGACCCGCGGGTGCAGTTCCCGGCTACGGCCACGGCGGTTTTGCTCTTCGTGGACGCCTGGTTCGACATCACCACCTCGGCCAACCGCTCCCAGTTCCTCGAGGCGGTGCTGCTGGCCCTGCTGGTGGAGATCCCCGCCGCCATCTTCTCGCTCTACCTGGCCCGCTCGGCCCACCGGCGGGTCCTCGACATGGGCCATGTCGGGATCCCGCCCCCGGCCCACCGGTGGTGGCGCCTTCCGGGGCGCCGGCGCCCCCCGTTGCCGGCGATGGACTCCGAGGCGGAGGAGGTGGGCCCCGGCGAGGACCGGTCGGCTCCCGGGGCCGCTCCTACCGGGTAATCGAGTCGATGCGGCCCATGACGTCATCGGTGAGCTGCTCGATGACGTCCAGGGCGGCCAGGTTCTCGTGGACCTGCTCCACCCGGCTGGCCCCGGTGATCACGGTGGAGACGTGGGGGTTCTTGGCACACCAGGCGATGGCCATCTGGGCCAGCGTGCAGCCCAGCTCCTCAGCCACCGACTGGAGCCCTCGCACCTTCTCACTGCGCTCCGGATCGGTGAGCATGCCGGCCAGCCACTCGTAGCCGGGCAGAGTGGCCCTCGACCCGTCGGGGATGCCGTCGAGGTACTTGCCGGTGAGCAGACCCGAGCTGAGCGGGCTCCAGGTGGTGAGGCCGAGGCCGATGCCCTCGTAGAGGGGGGCGTACTCCTGCTCCACCCGGTCCCGCCACAGCAGGTTGTACTGGGGCTGCTCCACCACGGGCCGGTGGAGATGGTTGTCGGCGGCGAAGTCCCAGGCCTCCCGCAGCTGCTCGGCCGACCACTCCGAGGTACCCCAGTAGAGGGCCTTGCCGGCGGTGATCATGTCGGACATGGCCCACACTGTCTCCTGGATTGGCGTCTCGGGGTCGGGGCGGTGGCAGTAGACCAGGTCCACGAAGTCGAGGCCGAGGCGCTGCAGCGAGCCGTCGATGGCCTGCATCAAGTACTTGCGGTTGAGGGTGTTGCGCATGTTGACGCTCTCGTGGATGCCCCAGAACAGCTTGGTGGAGAGCACGTAGCTGTGGCGAGGCCATCCGAGGGAGGCGATGGCCTCGCCCATGATCCGCTCCGACTCCCCGGCCGAGTAGGCCTCGGCGTTGTCGAAGAAGTTGACCCCGGCGTCGTAGGCCGCGGCCAGGCAGTCCTCGGCCAGGCTGCCGGCCAGCTGGGGCCCGAAGGTCACCCACGAGCCGAACGACAGCACGCTGACCTTCAGGCCGGTGTGGCCCAGACGTCGGTACTCCATCTCCATGGTCTCTCCTCCGGTTGCAGTGGGGTGTGGCGCTGGGGTTGTCGCGCTTGGGCCGAATCCTACGGCGTTCGTCCCAGGGGCCGCCTCGGCCCGGCCTCGATCGGCTGGGTCAGGACGGGGGCCCGACCACGGTGACCAGGGTGCCGACGGGGGTGAGCGGCCATACCTGAGCGGCGGTGGCGATGGGCATCTCCACGCAGCCGTTGCTCTGGGGTGAGCCGTAGGTGGCCCGCACGAAGCCATGGAGGGCGTCGCCCCCGTTGAAGTAGCTGGCCCAGGGCACGTCGGGATCGTCGTAGGTGGACCCGTCAGGATTGGTGCCCTGCATCCGTGAGCTGGGCACGTGCTCGAAGACGGGGTAGGTGCCGTCCACGGTGTCGGCTCCCGGGGCCCCGGTGTTGACGGCGACGCCGGTCAGGGTGGGTGCGCCGTTCTCGAACAGGGTGAGGTTCTGGGGTAGCTGCTTGTTGACCAGGACGTAGTTGTATGGGCTGGTGTCGGTCTTCCCGCTGCTGGTGGCGGCCAGCAGGGCACTCCAGACCTTCTGGCCGGCCAGGCCGTCCACGGAGAGCCCGTTCTGGCTCTGGAACGTCATGACCGCGGCCTTGGTGATGACGTTCTCACTCCCCTCGGTCCACAGCGAGGTGAGATCGGGGGGGAGCGTGGTCCACCGCCAGGCGAAGGTGCCCGGTTGGGCGGTGGCCGCCGCATTCGGGGCGGGGGTGCCGGTGGCGGTAAAGGCGAGGGGGAGGTAGCCGAGCTGGGCCAACAACTGCTGCAGGCGCTCGGTACTGGCCTGGGCCACACCGAAGGAGACGGTGACCGGCGCGGCCAGCACGGCTCCGTGGAGGCTGCGGGGACCGGTGGCCCCGGCCGGGATGGTCAGGGTCTCGGTGGTGGTGGGGATGAACGGGGCCGTGGCGTCGAACACCAAAGAGCTCCGACCGGCCTTCTTCCAGGTCCCGCTCACCGGTGGGGAGAAGGTGGGCGCGCCGAGTGCACTCGAGACCGGGCCGGACAGGTTGACGGTGACCACCTGGTCGGAGGGCACCTGGGTGGCTCCCGCCGCCGGCGTGGTGGACGCCACGGTGAACGGGGCCACGGGAGCGGTAGTTGTGGTCGGGCCACTCCCCAACGGGGCGGCGGTGCCCGAGGTCGGGGAGTGACGGCCGAGGAGAAACGCCACCACCACCACCACCAGCACCACCAGGGCGATGCCGGCGGCCGTCCAGGCTCGCCGGTGGGGCCTGGACGGAGGTACGAGGATCTTGTAGTCGGCCATGGCTCCTGGCGATGAGGGGGCGGTGGCAGTCGGTGAAAGGCAGGCCCGGTTCACTCCCCTCGGGCGGGACCGGCTTTCCCACCGACGTTACTCACGTGGACCGAGCGTTCCGTCGCGGGCCGCCCGATCGGCGCCGTCCAGTCGGGGGTGTCAACACGTTTTACGTCAACAGACGCTCCGTTCGGCCGCGATGACCGTAGGCTGCCCTCGGTCGCAACTTTCAGTTGCGACTTCGGTCCCGAACTCCGGTGAGTCCGACGCACCAGTCGAGAGGAGTCCTTCATGGCGGCCACGAGGCACAGTCCCGACGGCTTTCCACCCGACGGACTGGCGGTCCAGATCCTCGACCAGCTGCCGGTGCCGGTAGTGGTGGTGGACCGGGCGGGTGACGTGTCCTACCCCAACCGGGCCTCCAATGCCCTCCTCGGTGCCGGCGATGGCGGTGACGGCTGGTCCCGGCGGCCCTGATCGATGCCGACGTGGCCGCCGCCGCCCTGTGGGAGCTCAAGTCAGTGGGAGTGGAGATCGCCATCGACGACTTCGGGACCGGGTACTCGTCGCTGAGCCGTCTGCACGAGTTCCCGCTGGACTATCTCAAGATCGACCGCAGGTTCGTGGACGGCATGATGGAACGGAGCGAGGACGCCATCATCGTGCCGTCGGTGCTGGGCCTGGCCCACGGACTCGGGATCCAGACCATCGCCGAGGGCATCGAGGGACAGGCCCAGTGGGACGAACTGGCCGCGGCCGGCTGCCACCTGGGCCAGGGCTGGCTATGGAGCCCGGCGGTTTCCCTGGACAAAGCGACTGAGCTGGTGGCGAGGACCGGCTCCCTCTCTACGGCCGCTCCGGCCTGGCGATGTGACGCCGACACTCCGGCCGACACGGGTATCGGCACCGCCGGTAGTTGTCCGGCCGGGACCGGCGCCCCGCGGTCGGTCGGGTGCCCGGCCCCCCTGTCATCCCCCCGTCAGGTTCACTGGCGAGACTGCAGTCACCTTCCCGCAGGTCGGTGGTGTCGGCCGGCGTGGGCCCGGCGATGATCGGAGACCGATGGAGCATTTTCTCGAAACCTGGGGCTACCTGGCCGTCTTCGTGCTGAGCTTCATCTCCTCGATGGGCCTGCCGGTGGGGGCCGAGGTGGCCATCATCTACGGCGGGGTGCTGGCCAGCGGCCAGATCCCGAACGAGCCC
>JBBQWW010000118.1:0-7858 GCA_038210245.1 Acidimicrobiales bacterium | reverse complement strand
GGCAAACACAGTGTGCAAGGAACCGAGGACCGTGCGCCCCAGGAGATAGTCGACTCCTGACCTCCCGTTTCCGATGGCGAACTCATTGGCCAGTGAACGGGTCAGGTTGGCAACCCCGGAGTCCACCGAGAGATGCGAGCTTGCGGAACCCGACGTTGCCGGGCCAACCGGCGAACCAAAGACGGCCATGTTCTGTGCGGCGAAGGGAGCAACGACCGCTAGCGCGCAGACTCCGGCCACACTGAGTCCTCCAACGACACGGCGAAGGCCGAGACTGCGGCGCTTCCGGTCCGCAGCCAATCGGCTACGACGCAGAGCGACCAGCCCCAGGAGGACGGCTGCAGGTGCCAGCATGACGAGGATGGTGGTTTTGGAGAGATAGCCCAATCCCACCGACGCCCCGACGACAGCGGCCGCTCTCATGCGATGGCCGTGAGCGGGAAGGGCGAAGAGCAAGACGAGGATGCCTATACCCACGGCGGCTGCGAACGTGTCATTCTCCGTGCTGGTGGCCAGAAGCACACCGGTTGGAACGGTGGCGCAGATGAGCGCCGCCTCGATCTGCACTCTGGGCAGGGCCCCGAACAGTCTGGCCAACTCTGAAGCCCCCACGATGCAGACGAGAAAGGAAAGCAGGGCCACGAGGGAGTACATACGGTCAGTTCCGCCGAGAAGATGAAGCAAGGCCAAGTTGTACTCACCGAGAGGTGGGAACTCGACCTGCGGGAGATAGTGGGTGGCAAACGGCGCAACAGTTCGATTCTGAGTCCAGTGCTCTACCCGGGCGAGGTGGTAGACCAGCGAGTCGCTGTTGCTCGGGAGGTACTCAAGGCCAACGATGGCAAGGATTCCGAAGATGGCAACGAGCAGGCCGACACCGACTCGGTCGACGATCCCCAGAGACTTGAGCTTCCAGCGGAATCGACGAACCGCTGCACGGGCGGTCCGGCCGATGGCGACAGGTGAACCGATGTATCTCCAGGCCACGGCAGCCAAGGCGACTACGACGATGCACCAGGAAATCGCCACCGTCCCAGGGGTCAGATGTCTATCGATACTGGCAACTTCGGTGATGGTCAGTAGAACGATCTCGAAGAGAACGAAGCTCACGACGAACGCACCGCGAGCCGAGAGCCGATCGATGCCGAGCGAGGCCCGGCACGTGGCAACAATGAGCCATAGCAGTCCAAATGCTGTTAGGGGGATGATGAGAAGGACGATCATGCCGTCACTGATCCGCCAGCTCCCCTTCCTGCCCGTTTGGGATTGGAGGCTGGTCTTCCATGAGATCGGGTGACGTCTCCATACCGGCCGCCCAGACGGACCGAGCCATGATTTTGGTTGGGTCGGCACGTGATGCGTACTTCTGACCGATGCCCAGAGTCTCCTCGACGAGACCCTCCGAGAGGGTTGTCGGCTGGAGTCCGAGCTCCAGGAACTTGTCGTTGGTCACCGACAGTTCATTCTCGGGAGCCTCCTTGCGGGGATTGGGGAGGTAGGCGATCTCGGAACCGGTGATGCCTGACACCAACTCGGCCAGCTCTCGAACTCGGTACGTCTCCGTCACCTGATTGAACACTGCCGGCCGGCCACCCCGGTCGGGTGGGTGCAGCAGGGCGATCTCGACACATCGCACCGTGTCGCGAATGTGGATGAACGCCCGTGTCTGGCCTCCCGTGCCGTGAACGGTCAGTGGGTGTCCCAATGCAGCCTGCATGATGAACCGGTTGAGCACCGTCCCATAATCGCCGTCGTAGTCGAACCGGTTGATCAGACGGTCGTCGAGAGCGGTCTCGGCGGTCTGGGTCCCCCAGACGATGCCTTGGTGCAGGTCAGTGATCCGCAGTCCGTCGTTCTTGGCGTAAAAGGCGAACATCATGTGATCGAGCGTCTTGGTCATGTGATAGATCGATCCGGGATTTGCCGGATGGAGGATCTCCCGCTCGAGGTCGCCCGAGGGCGTCGGCACCCGCACGGAGAGGTAGCCCTCAGGGATAGGGGAGTTGTCCGACCAGCCGTAGCCGTAGACCCCCATGGTGCCGAGATGGACGACAGCGATATCGAGGCCCGACTCAACGATGGCGCAGAGTAGGTTGTGCGTGCCGGTGACATTGTTGTCCACCGTGTAACGCTTGGTCCGACTGTTCCGCATCGAATAGGGCGCGGCCCGCTGCTCGGCGAAGTGCACGACGGCGTCGGGTTGGCGTTCGCCCAGGTACTCGACGAGCAGGCCATAGTCTTGGGCCAAGTCCAAGGGGACGAAATCCACGGACCGATCGGTCAGTTTGTTCCACGTGGCAATTCTTTCGTCGGTCGAGCGGATTGGGGTGAGCGACTCCACCCCAAGCTCCTCGTCAATGCGTCGACGGCTCAGATTGTCGATGATCGTGACGTCGTGCCCCATCATCGACAAATGCAGAGCCGTGGGCCAGCCGCAGAACCCATCGCCCCCTAATACGGCAATTCGCATCTCGCCCCCCTGGCAATCCGGTCAGAGGAGTCTATTCGATTGATCGATGGTCCGTCTTCTTACGTTCCGTTCCTCCGGGGCCACCGTTTCGTGGCCCAGCTCCCCGCCGTCGCCGAGTTTCTCACGGATGCCGAAGAGGTCCTGTTGGCCTTCCCCACGTTCCCTGTCGGGCATTTGGCGCCAGATCTGGTCCAACAACACCCAGGAGCGGCTCCATAGGGAGCTCCGACGCCGCACCGACGTGTCGGGATCTTCCCCAACCGGGCCCCCTCGTCCGTCTGGCCGGGCCCGTCCTGGCCAAGCAGCACGACGAGTGGGCCGTCGCCCGGCACTACATCGGCACCGATCGCTCACCAATACCGGTGTTCGGCAACCCCTCATCGTCTGCTCATCGAACCCTCACATCTGAGGTGTCCACTGAGCAGTGGATCGCCGCGACTGGGGTCGTATACCGACCCGGGCCCGAACAGAGGAGGAGCCGTGAGCGAGGACATCACCCACCTGCTCCGCCGGGCCGGCTTCGGGGCCACCCGGGCCCAGGCCGCGGTGCCCAACTCGCAAGGGTACGGCGCCACCGTCGACCAGCTCATTGCCGGCCTCGGTGCGCCCGACTCAGGCGCCGACGCCATCGCCGTGCCCGAACTCGGGTCCCCGCAGACCTACTTTGCCGGGCTCCGGGCGGCCAAACGGAGTGGGGACGCTGCCGCGGCCAAGTCGATCCGGCGTCAGCTGCGTAGCGAGCACGAGGCGCTGGCCAGCTGGTGGCTGGCCCGGATGGTGGCCACCACCAACCCCCTTCAGGAGAAGCTGACCTTCCTCCTCCACGGCCACTTTCCCACCGCCATCTCCAAGGTCCACTTGCCGGCGTACATGTATGGGCAGAACCAGCTCCTCCGCACCCAGGGCCATGGCGGGTTCGACGCCCTTACCCAGGCGGTGGCTACCGACCCAGCCATGCTCATCTGGCTCGACGCTGCCTCGGACAAGGCCGCCGACCCCAACGAGAACTTCGCCCGTGAGCTCATGGAGCGCTTCACCATGGGCATCGGCACGTACTCCGAGGCGGATGTCAGGGGCGCCGCCTACTGCTTCACCGGATGGCGGCTCAACCACCTCACCGGTGCCTTCACCATCGACGCGGCCGAGCACAGCCCTGTCACCCAGACAGTCCTTGGCACCTCGGTCAACACCGGTACCCAGGTCATCGACCTCGTCACCCACAGCCCAGCGTCGGCCCGGTACGTGCCCGCCGCCCTCTGGAGCCATCTGGCCTACCCGGTGGGCCGGTCCGACCCGGTGGTGAGCGAGTTGGCTTCGGCTTACGGGTCCGGCCTGGACATGACCGCCCTGCTTCGGGCGGTGCTCGAGCATCCGGCGTTCACCTCGTCGACGGCGCAGACGGGGCTCATCAAACAGCCCACCGAGTACGTGGTCGGCGCCCTCCGGGCCCTCGGTATCCCGCCCGCCCAGGTGGCCTCGGACGGTCGGCGTCTCCAGGGCACCCTGGCCGCCATGGGCCAGGTCCTCTTCGACCCGCCCAGCGTCGGGGGGTGGGCCCAGAACTCCTACTGGCTGTCCACTGCGGCCGCCTCGGCCCGGTGGGCGTTCGCCCACCAGTTGGCCGCGGCGGCCGACTTGTCGGCGGTGGCCGACGCGCCGCCCAACTCTCGCGTCGACGCCGTCGGCTCTCTGCTGTCGGTGAGTGACTGGTCGCCGACGACGGCGTCGGTGCTCCATCGGGCCGGCGGCGATCCCCATCTCCTGACCACCCTGGCCCTGGTCTCCCCCGAGTACGTGACGAACTGAGGTCACCATGACGAACACCACCACCAGTCCGGACGGAGTCCCTGTCCCTGTCCCGGCCCCTGGACCGGAAGCAGAGGGCCCCCGGTCACCCGTTCCGGCCGGGCCGACCCACATCCGGCTCGACCGCCGAATGTTCCTGGCTCTGGCCGGTGGGGCCGGGGCCGTCGGGATGCTCGGCGCCGCGCTCGGGCCCCGGGCCTGGGAGGTGGTCTTCGGAGGAGCATCGGACCGCGCGGGGGCGCTATCGGCCGGCACAGCCAAGCGACTGGTCCTGGTCACTCTCTATGGCGGAAACGACGGGCTGAACACCGTGGTGCCCTACCAGGACCCGGCCTATGCCGCCTCCCGGGGGGCCCTGGCCGTTGACCCGAGCACGGTGCTGCCCATCGGCGAGGGGTTCGGCCTCCACCCGGCCCTTACCGGTCTGCGGAAGCTCTGGGATGCCAAGAAGCTGGCCATCGTCCAGGGTGTGGGCTTCCCCGACCCCAACTACAGCCACTTCGAATCAATGGACATCTGGCAGAGCGGCTCCACCACGTCGTCGACTACTACGGGATGGATCGGTCGGTGGCTCGACCGGAACGGGTCCAGTCCGCTGCGGGCGGTGGGGATCGGGCCGACCACCCCGGTCGTCCTCCAGGGCGAGAGGGTCCAGGGTGCCTCGCTCCCGTCCGGCCCCATCCAGCTGCCGGGCTCGACCCAGGAGCAGTCGCTCTTCGCTCAGCTGGCTGGCACCACCAAGTCGGAAGCAGGCCTGGTGATGGAGGTGGCCCGGTCCAACGCTGACCTGATAACCGTCGAGCAGCGGCTCGGGCCCATCCTGGCGCGCTCGGCCACCAGCGATCCCCTGCACCTCAGCCCGGCGACGGCTGCCTCGGGGCCTCCGGCGGCCCTAGCCATCGCCAACGGAGGAGGCGGCGTCTCCAGTGCCGGCGTACTGGCCACTCAACTCAGCATGGTGGCCAACCTGATCCTGGCTGGATCGCCCACCGAGGTCTACAGCGTCGAGCTCGGAGGCTTCGATACCCACGCCAACCAGTCGCCCACTCAGCAGACCCTCCTGTCCGAGTTGGACAAGGGCGTGAGCGGCTTCGTGGATGCCCTCGGTGCCGACCCGGCGGGCCAGGGGACGGTGGTGGTGGTCTACACCGAGTTCGGCCGACGGATCGTGGGCAACGCCAGTGCGGGGAGCGACCACGGGTGGGCCAACGTAGTGTTCGTAGCCGGTCACGGCGTCCGGGGCGGGTGGTATGGCGAGCCTCCCAGTCTGACCAAGCTCTCCGACGGCAACCTCGTATTCACCACGGATTTCCGTTCGGTCTATGCCTCGGTCCTGGCCGCGGTGTTAGGCACCGATCCGTCGGACGCACTGGCCGGCCGGTTCCGGACCTTGCCGTTCGTCTGATTCCGCACGTACCGGAGTGTGAATGGGCCGACCGCCGATCGAGCCCCCGAGCCCTCTCGGAAAAGGTCGACCATGAACCTTCTGACTCCGTAGCAAACCGTAGCTTAATATGCTACGATGGACTCATGGTGCGTCCGGGAAGCGGGTCACCGCTATTACTTGCAGCGCTGACAGTAGCGGCGGTCCATCACGCGGGCGCGCTAGAAGATCGAAGCCATGATCGGTCAATGCCCCAGGTCGGAAAGGAGTGGGACCCTGTCTTTGGGATGGGGCAACTGCTTGCTCCGGCAACCCCGGCGACAGGTTCGTCAACATGGACCGCTACGTCGCATGAGGCTCTAGCGCTTGCTCACAGTGAAGCGCGGCCGCAATCTGGGAGTGGTCCAGGCTGACACTTGGACCCACAGCTGGTTCCGACTAGGCCCATCACCATTTATGGGCATCATCCGCTACCCGAAGGGCTGCGTAACCATTTTCAGAAGACCGTTGCGAGGCGGGGTGCGGGAGAACCGCACCCACAGATGGAAAGGAGAATGGGGAACCAGGCCTTCACGGGCACTGCGCCCCTGACTACCAGTGGCGAAGACCATCGCACAGCGAGAACTCAGGAACGACAACGCCAAGGTGATCGAGGCCGTCGCAGCTGGAGAGAGCTTCGTCGTCACTCGCAACGGCGTGCCCGTGGCAGAACTGCGTCCGATCCAGCAGACGCGCCGGACCTTTGTTCCGAGGGCTGAACTTCTGGTGCTCGCCGCCGCCGGACCGGGGATCGACCGAGAACGATTCAGAGCGGATCTCGATCGGGTCGTGGACCCAGGCCTGTAGATGCCAATGGGCCTACTCGACACTTCGGTCGTCATCGACTGGGACGACCCGATGGTGGCGGCTGCCCTGCCAGAAGAGGTTGCTGTGTGCGCGATCACCCTCGCCGAGTTGGCCGCTGGGCCACACCTCGCTGCCTCCAGTTCCGAAGGTGCACGCCGTCAGGCCCGTCTCCAACAGGTAGAGGCGACCTTCGAGCCACTGTCATTTGGCGCCAGCGCGGCTCGGAGCTACGGACAGATCGTGGCCGCCGTCGGCGCGGCGAGTCGTTCTCATCGCCGACGTGTCGCCGATCTGCTCATTGCTGCCACCGCCCACGCCAACAACCTCACGCTCTACACCCGCAATCCCGACGACTTCGCCGGACTTAGCGATCTAGTCGAAGTTGTTGGTATTTGACCACGGGACGGTCAGACCTGTGCAGGTGGGAAAGACCCCCAGCCAGATGGCTCAGGACTCGGAAACCCCGGTCACAGGTGGGCACGTGTGGGCGCCGACAACGCGCTACCTCCCGCCACTCACCAACCGACGGCAGCGATGATCGGGCCGTTCAGATGGTGGCCCGCCATGGCTCCCGCGTAGGGTGCGTCTCCAAAGGTCAGGACGTCTCCGGTGGCGGTGGCCACCCAGTAGCCGTTGCCGTCTGAAGTCGTGAAGATTGCCGTGGCGGGGTTCAGGCCACCGGCAATCCCGGCGTGGAGTCCGCCCAGGTTCTGGGCGTCCCCGAAGGCACCTACGTAGCCGTCGGCGAACAGGATCCAGTAGCCCTTGCCGTCCGGGGTCCGGACTGCCGAGGTCACGGTGCCACGATTGCCGGGGGCTCCGTAGTAGGCAGCATCACCGAAGGTGTAGACATTGCCCGTCGCCGTGACGAGCCAGTAGCCGTTGCCCGTGGCGTCAGGCATGACGGCAACCGCCGTCCCTGCGCACCCTCTGATCGCCGGGCACGACCCCTCGAAGCGGGCGTCACCGAAGGCGAAGACACCACCGTCTGCCCCCACCATGAAGTACCCGTTCCCCGTGGCCGACGGCACCATGCCCACGATCGGGGCAGCTAGTTTACGGCCGGGCGCCGACCAGCCGGCTGGGAGGATGCCGAGGCCAGGAACCGATCCGAAGTAGGCGGCGTTGCCGAAGGAGAAGAGGCCCCCGTCTGAGGCGACCAGCCAGTACCCGCCATCCGATGGGGTAGGGGTGATCCCGACAACGGGGCGGTTGAGGTGCATGGCGCCGGTCGACCCGTAGAACTGGGCCGCACCAAAAGTGAAGATGCCACCGTCGGCGCCCACCAACCAGTAGCCGTGCTGAGCCGGCGAAGAGGTTGGGATAGGCGTCGGCTGGGGCGGGGTGGGCTG
>JBBQWW010000117.1:0-7870 GCA_038210245.1 Acidimicrobiales bacterium | reverse complement strand
TGGACGGTTCGAGTCAAGGTGTCCGGTCCCACTACGTCACATCGGCGCTACGCAGCCTCCTCCACGGGTGTACGAAAACTCCGGAACGGGTGTACGGAATCAATCGGAATGGGTGTACGAAAACTTCCGGCGCCCTCAATCAGAGCTCGAGACTGCCGCTTCCGGGCAGACGATGACCGCATGGTGCGGGAGATCGGCACGGATGGCAAGCACCAGGAGATCCGCGTCTGCATGCACCGTGGCCGTGAGCGCCACGATTTCCGTGCTGACTGCATACTCCCAGATGACATGGTCAAGACGGTCGTCAACCAGCACGACCAGCTCCCTGTCCGTCGTGGGGAAGGGAACGTCCGGGTGGGGACTGAACGTGCCATCCGATGCAATGCCGAGGTCCGAGTCGCGCTCCTCCATGGCGAGACGCGCCTTGCTGATGGCGCAGTCCAGGTCGGACGGCGTCCGTGGGATCTCGCCGGAGAAGGTGCCGAGCTGATCGATATCGATGTCCACGGTGGGGACTGCGATGCCGAAGACAGTGCGCATGGCGGGCACGATCAGACCGAGTTTGCCGTGCTTCGTTGCCAGGACGGCCGTCCGACGTGAGTAGCCGATGGATGACTGGATCGCCTGAGGATTGTCCCCGCGTGGCGTCGCGCCATCTTGCACGGGCGAACCCAGGGGGGACGCGTTCGGATCAGGGAGTGGCCAGGGCCAGGAGCTCGTCGATCCGATGGGACTGTTCCAGGGGGTGGCGGAGCTTGCGGTCCCTGACGATGCGGTAGTGATTGCGCCGTCCGACCCGCGTGCGCTCGACGTACCCCTCGGCCACGAGGTCAGAGACGATGGCCTGGGCCGCCCGTTCGGTGATGCCCACCCGGGCAGCGATGTCGCGACCGCGCATCTCCGGGTCGGTGGCAATGCAGACAAGGACGTGACCGTGGTTGGTGAGGAAGGTCCAACTCGGCTTGGCTGGCGGGCTGTCAGCGTCCTGCATCCTTTCAAGAGTACTCCACTTCATGAAGCACAGTACACCTCTTTAAGGTAAACATACGAAGCAGACTTGTGTGGTTACAAATTGCGGGTTAGAAATCACGAAGTGAAACTCGTATGAAATGAGGAGCGTGACGTGGTGACCAACTGCGCAAAGGGATCCAAGGGGGACCGGGGATGACGGCGGTCGGAGGTCTGTGCCTCGCAGGAACGGTGGCGGTGCCGCTGCTCGGTGCCGGAGCGATGGTTCTCCTGAGGTCTCGCCGACAGACGGGAGCGCGGCTGAGCGCGTCGCTGCACTGGTTCGGTGTGGCGCTCGCTGCACTGCTGGTGGTTCTCGTGGCCATCCATGGCACCATCGACGTCGGCATCCATTCGGGTCGGAGCATGCTCGTCGGCCTCACCGCCAATAGCCTGACGGTGACGCTGCTTGCACTCGTGCTGGGGATCGGCGCCGTCGTCCAATCCTTCTCGGTCCGCTACCTCCGGACCGATTCACGCTCGTCCCGGTTCGTGATCGGTGCCGGTGTCCTCGCTGCCTCCATGATCGTCGTGGCCGCCTCGACTACCTTGGTGGGACTCCTGGTCGGATGGGTGTTCGCCTCGATCGGCTTCCTGGTCATCGTTGGCTACCGGCCTGACCTCCCCGGTGTGCGGCCGAGTACTCGTCGGACAGCGGCCGCGTTCCTCATCGGTGACGGGGCACTCGTGGTGGCGACGGTGATCGTGTTGCTCCGGGTTGGCAACATCCCCCTAGTCGGTCCTGGTTCCCTGTCTCACGTGGCTGTCCGACTGGGGGGCAGCGGTGCGGTGGTCGCCCTGCTGGTCGTGGTCGCCGCCCTGGCCCGCTGCGCCCAAGGCCCGTTCGGTCGGTGGCTGCCCGGCACGGTGGCCGCGCCCACTCCGGTCTCGGCCCTCCTCCACGCCGGGTTCGTCAACGGCGGCGGCATCCTGCTCATCCGGACTGGCGCGATCGCCTCCAGCTCGACGGTAGCCATGGTCGTGGCCTTCGTCGTTGCCGCCGCCACGGCGGTAGTGGCAACGGCAACCATGGCCCAACGCTCCGACGTCAAGTCCGAGCTGGCGTATTCCACCATGGGCCAGATGGGATTCATGGTCGCCGAGTGCGCCGTCGGTGCGTTCGGTGCGGGGGTCGTCCACCTGCTCGGGCACGCGCTCTATAAGGCCACCCTCTTTCTCGGCTCCGGCGCACAGATGCCACGGCCCGGCCGGGTCGCATCAGATGCGGACAACGCCCCCACGGTCGGCCGATTCGTTGTGACCGGCGTCGCCGCTTTCGCCTCACTGGGCGTCGTCCTGGCGGCTCCGGGAATCGCCGGACACCGGGCGAGCGGACCACTGGTGCTCTTCGTGGCCCTGACGGCAGGAGTGGGGGCCTGGGCGCTGTGGGCTAGGCGACACGCCGGACGGGCGGTGCTCTTTGGCTTCCTGATCGTGGTGGCCAGTGCCCTCTACGGCCTCATTGCTGCCGGTCTGTTCGCCTGGGTCGGTCCGGGACTCCCGAGTGTCGGGCCCGCTGTGCTCAGCCCCTGGCTCCTGCTCGCCGTCGCCGCCGGAGGCGCAGCGGCCGCCCTGTTGCTGCACACTCCGGTCGTCGGCGTTCGCCTCCGGATGGCACTCATCGACATCGGTGCGCCGGCGGCGAGGTCGACGCAACGCACACGGTCCCCTCGTCCAGTTCTCCTCCCCTCATCGAGGCCGTCTGTCGAGGCGGCGCCCGTGTGGAGGGCGGCATGACCGAGACCGTTTCCCCCACCAGTCATACCCGGCTGCTGGTGGAACTCGACGAGGCGGCGCGGGTGATCGGCCCCCTGTGGCCGCTCGGCACCTTTATTGCCGTTAACCCGTTCTGGGACCTGCGCCAGCTCGGATTCGACGGCGCGGTGTCCGTGGCCCGGATGGTCTTCGGCGTGCACGGTCTGCCGGGTTCCGACTACGTCACGGAGGCCCTGGCGTCTGGTCGGGTCACCTCGGCTGACGTGGTGCGGGCCGCCGCCGAGCTGGCCGATGGGACAACCGGAATGGCCGGGATCTCCGACGACCTGGCCGGATGGTCCGCGACCCCGTCCGACTCGGCGGACGATGTGAATCGCCAGGTGACGAAGTGGTGCGCGGCATTCCTTGCGGGCAAGCTTCCCGGAGCTCCGGATGCCGCCTTCTACTTGTCGTGGCACGCGACGGTGCGCTTCGACCCGGGGACGCGAGCGCTGCTCGGTAGGCACGGGCGAGCGCTTTTGGCCGACCTACCCAATCGCGCCGAGGATGCCATCGCCTGGTGCCTGGACGAGCTCGGCCTCGATCGGGACGGATGGCGTCGCGAGCTCGTGACCCAGTTGGCGGCACTTCCCGGATGGGCGGGCCATGGCAAGTGGCGGTCGCGCTGGGCCCCACCGGGCGCGCCAGGCCCCGCCCTGGATCTCGTCGACTTTGTGGCCGTCCGTCTGGCCTACGACACCGTCTGGCGGAAGCAACGGAGCGCGCAATCGGCATCGTTGGTGCCACGTGCCTCGATCCGCCCCCAGGCTATCCACGATCCCCGCAGTGTCCCCGGTCTGAGTCACGCCGCACGGGCAGCGCTGGCGACGCTGGACCGCGACAGGGCGAGCAGTGCCTGGCTGCTGGCGATGGAGCACCACTATCGGGACGAACTGCTCGGACTGCTCGGGTCCACGGTTGTCGAAGCCGACACGAATCCCGACGCCCAGGTCGTGTGCTGCATCGATGCCCGGTCCGAGGGGATCCGTCGCCACCTCGAGTCGGTGGGTAACTACGAGACCTTCGGGTTCGCCGGGTTCTTTGCACTCCCGATGCGCTACACCGCCCTCGGGGCAGAGCCCGTCGACCTGCTTCCAGTGCTCCTGTCTCCGGCGGTGGATATGGAGGAGCGGGCCGCTGTCGGTCAGGAGGACGCCGCACAGCGCCGGCTCGCCGGCGAGCAGGCTCGGGCCCAGGGTGGCCATGCGTTCAGCCAGACCCGGGGGAACGCCGTGGCCCCGTTCATGCTCGCCGAGGCCGGCGGGTTCGTGGCCGCACCGATACTCGCCGCTAGGACGCTCGGTCCGGCCCGCTTCGCCCGGGTGCGGGGGCGCCTGTCGGCCCTGGTGGCACCCACGGCCCCCACCCAAGTCGATGCCGACCCCGACCGGACAGGTATGCCGGACGAGGAACAGGCGCTCTTCGCCGAGACGGCCCTCACCACCATGGGACTGACCCGGGGATTCGCTCCGTTCGTGGTGCTCTGCGGCCACGGCAGCACGACCGAGAACAACCCGCATGCGGCCTCACTCGACTGCGGCGCCTGCGGGGGCAACCGTGGCGCCGACAGCGCACGGGCCGCATGTGCGATCCTCAACCGTCCGCCTGTGCGAGCCCTGCTGTCCGAGCGCGGCATCGTCATCCCGGACGCGACGTACTTCGTGGCCGCCGAACACGACACGGCCACCGACACCTTCTCGTTCTTCGACCTCCACCTCGTGCCGGAACAGCATGTCGGGACGCTCGCGCGACTCCGTGATGACCTGGCCCGGGCCGGGGCGGCACTGGCGGCTGAGCGGATGATCGACCTTGACCCCACCGTCGGCGGCGAAGCGGTGGCGGCGGTCCACCACCGGTCGGCCGATTGGGCCGAACTCCAGCCCGAGTGGGGACTGGCCCGGAACGCATCGTTCATCGTCGGGCCGCGTACCATGACCGTCGGCGCCGATCTTCAACGTCGAGCCTTCCTGCACTCCTATGACACGGACGTCGACCCCGACGGGACGGCCCTCGAGACCATCCTGACGGCGCCGATGGTCGTCGCCCACTGGATCAACATGCAGTACTACTTCTCCACGGTCGACCCCGAGGTCTTCGCGGCGGGAGACAAAACGGTGCACAACATCGTGGCCGGCATCGGCGTCACCGAAGGCGCCGGGGGCGACCTCCAGGTGGGCCTGCCGCTGCAGTCGCTATTCGTAGGGGAGCGTGGCTTCCACGAACCGATGCGCCTATTGACGGTGGTGGAGGCGCCCATCGCACGGATCGATGAGGTCATCGCCCGGAACCCGGTGCTGCGCGAGCTCTTCGGCGGCCAGTGGGTGCACCTAGCCGCCCGGGACGAGCGCTCTGCCCCGTGGATGCTCCATCGGGTCGACGGCTCTTGGGTCCCGTGGGACCCGCAGACCACACCAGCTCCCCGCAACGACAGTCCGACGAACGAACAGGAGGTCACTCATGGATGACGCATGGCAGTTGACAGCAATGACCAAGATCGAGGTGGTGGTCGGAGGCGAGGAGTCAGCCGCCGTGGCCGAGCTGTTCGCCGAGGTCGGTGCGACCGGGTTCACCGCCGTGTCCAACGTGTCCGGGCTCGGTCACGACGGCTATCACCAGGGGCGTCTGTTGTTCAACGACCGCAACGGCTTGGCCCTCCTGATGGTGGTCCTGCCGTCCGATCGGGTCGCGGACCTGCTCGACGGGCTTCGGGCACTCTTGACCAGTCGCCCGGGGGTGCTGATGGTGTCGGACACCTACGTCAGCCGACCGGAGTACTTCCAGTGAGCGGCGGGGGAGACACGATGGTCGAGGAAGAAAGGTCCCGGGTAGCGGCAACGGCACGGGTGGTCATGGTCGGCGCCGGCCAACTGGCTCGGATGACCCACCAGGCAGCCGTCGATTATGGGATCGATCTCCACGTATTGGCCGGATCTCCGATTGATCCGGCGGTGACCGCTGGTGCGAGCTACACACTCGGTCGCGCCGATGATGCTGCCCTACTCAGGCGCCTGGCCGCCCATGCCGACGTAATGACGTTCGACCACGAGCTCGTGCCCCTCGACGTGCTGAGGGCTTTGGCATCCGAGGGAGTTGTCATTCACCCTGGTGCCGAAGCCCTGGCGCTCGGGTGCGACAAGCTCTTCGCACGGTCTGCGGTTAGTGGGCTGGGTGACCTGTCTGTCCCGGTCCCAGCATTCGCCCTAGTGGTTGAGGCCACTGACGTTGTGGCGTTCGCCGACCGGCACGGGTGGCCGGTCGTACTGAAGGCCCGCCGGGGTGGCTACGACGGCCGCGGCGTGGTGATCGCAAGCGATGCCGCTGCGGTCGAAAGAGTGCTGGCCGCGAACACTGGCGACGGGCCGCGGTGGGTCGTCGAGGAGCACCTCGAGCTCGCGGCCGAGTTTGCCGTTCTCATCGCCCGGAGCCCCTCGGGATTCACCGCGACGTATCCGCCCATCGGCACACTGCAGGTGGAGGGGATCTGCCGGGAACTCACGATCCCCGCTGACCTGCCCGAAGAGCTGGTGCGCCAGGGCGCTGCGTGGGCTCGATCGATCCTCGATGGCTTCGGCGCCACGGGCATTGTCGCGGTCGAGTACTTCGTGACGCGTGACGGCAGGCTCCTGTTGAACGAATTCGCCCTGCGGCCGCACAACTCCGGACACATCACCCTCGAGTCATGCGCGACCTCGCAGTTCCACCAGCACCTACGGGCCGTGCTGGACTGGCCCCTCGGGGAGACGGGGCTGCTGCGGCCGGCAGCTACCGTCAACCTGATCGCTGATGCGTCCACGACTTCAGAGTTCTCGAGCCGCATTCCGCTGGCCCTGGCGGTTCCCGACGTTCACGTCCATCTCTATCGGAAGGCCCCGCGACCTGGCCGCAAAGTGGGGCACGTCACCGCGCTGGCCGATTCGGTACCCGAAGCGCTAGCGCGAGCCCGGACCGCAGCAGAGAGGATGCTCGGATGAGCGAAGGAATCACGATCGAACCACCGTTGCCGGTGAAGGTCTCCGTGGTGATGGGTTCCAAGTCGGACCTGTCGGTCATGGAGCCAGCTGCCGTGTTGCTCGATGAGTTCGGTGCCCCGAACGAGGTGCGAGTCGTGTCGGCCCACAGGGCCCCACACGACATGGTGGCCTTTGGAGTTGAGGCCGAAGCCAGAGGCGTGGGGATCATCATCGCCGGTGCAGGCGGTGCCGCCCATCTCCCGAGAATGCTCGCCTCGCTGGTGTCGATTCCCGTCATTGGGGTGCCGGTGCCGCTTCGTCATCTCGACGGCATGGACTCGCTCCTGTCGATCGTCCAGATGCCCTCGGGTGTCCCGGTGGCGACGGTGGCCATCGGAAACGCAACGAACGCGGGACTTTTGGCTGTCCGCATGTTGGCGATCCAGGATCCGGAGCTTCGGGGGCGCATGACGGCCTACCGGGAATCCTTAAGCCAGTCGTCACGTGATTCGGGACGTGACCTACGTCCCGGCCGGCACGGGTCCGACAGCAATCCGCAGGAAGAAAATGAGGAGAGAACGTGAGCGTGCAAGAGTGAGTACTGAATTGTTGAACGGCAAGCGCGTTCTGATAACCGGAGTCGCAACCGAGGACAGCATCGCCTTCGCCACGGCGCGCCGGGCCGGAACCATGGGCGCGGAGGTGGTGCTGACTGCGTTCCCACGAGACGTGGAGACGGTGCGCCAGCTTGTACGGGACACCGGTGCCCCTTTCGACGTCTTCCCCCTCGATCTCACTCAGCGCTCCGAGGTGGACGACCTGACCGAGATTCTCCGATCTGAATTCGGCCAGTTGGACGGTGCGCTCCATGCCGTGGCCTTCGCACCCAAGAATGCCCTCGATGGCCCCTTCATGGACGCCGACCCTGCCGGCGTCGAGCTGGCGTTCAGGACTAGCGCCTGGAGTTTGAGCAACCTGGCCCGCCTGGTTTCCGCACTGGCTCCGGCGGGTGGTGCGTCGCTGGTCGGGCTTGACTTCGATGCCAACGGCGGAGCTTGGCCGGTCTACAACTGGATGGGTGTGTGTAAGGCCGCGCTCGGTTCGACGGCTCGCTACTTGGCCCGCGATCTCGGCCCCCAGGGCATCCGGGTCAACTT
>JBBQWW010000116.1:0-7946 GCA_038210245.1 Acidimicrobiales bacterium | reverse complement strand
GGGGTGGCGGTCGTCGAGCAGTGCTCAGCCCGGCATGCGGCGCCAGACGGCCCGGGGCAGATGGCGCATCACGGCGAAGACCCAGCGCAGGATGGGCGGGGCATAGACCACGGTCGCTCCCGAGCCGATCCCCCGCACCACGGCCTCGGCCACCGCGTCGGGCGTGGTGGAGAACGGTGCCGGGGTCATGCCCTCGGTCATGCGACCCACCACGAAGCCCGGCCGAACGATCATCACGTCGACGCCGGTGCCCGCCAACGAGTCCCCCAGGCCCTGGGCGAAGGCGTCGAGTCCCGACTTGGACGAGCCGTAGATGAAGTTGGCGCTTCGGGCCCGTTCGCCGGCTACCGACGACAGGACCACCAGTCGACCGTGGCCCTGATGCCGGAGTCGGGCGGACACCGCCAGCATGGCCGAGGCCAGTCCCGAGAAGTTGGTGGTGATGACGGTCGCCGCCGCGGTGGGGTCGAGCTCGTCGGCGCTCTGGTCACCCAAGATGCCAGCGGCCACGATGACCAGGTCGATGTCGCCGAACCGGTCGAAGACCTCGGCGGCGAAGCCGGCGTGCCGGTCAGTCTCGGTGGCGTCGAAGGCCACCGCTTCGGCCACGTCGGCTCCGGCCGCCTTGGCCCGGTGCACGGCGTCGGCGAGACGGGTCCCCTGGCGTCCGGCCAGCACCACCGTTCGGCAGCGGCCCGGGACGAGCTTGTCCACGATGGACTGGGCGATCTCCGAGGACCCTCCCAGCACGAGCACTGACTGGGGTCGCCCGATGGCGTCGATCATGGTGCCGTCCGTTCTGGTGGTGGTTCCGTGCGGGGGGTTCGCTTCTCGGCGGTCCTGGCCGTGGATGGAGACTGGCCGGGGGCCTTGGTGACCCGTTCGGTGCCGGAGCCGGCGCGGGGGGCGGCGGCCTTGGCGGCCTGGCCCTTCGACGTCCGGGCGGTCCTGGCCCGGGAGCCGGCCGCTTTGGTGACGGGGGCCTTGGAGCCGGCCGTCTTGGTGGCGGGTGCCCCGGACCCGGTAGTCGTGGACACCGGGGCCCGGGTGCGGGCCGCCCGTCGACGCCGGGTGGGGGTCGGGGGAGCCGAGTCGGCGCCGGCGACCACCGGCCCGGCATCGGTGCACAGCCCGAGTCGGCGCCCGAGGTCGGACCGGAGCAGCCCCTCGGGGTCGACCCGGTTCCGGACCGCCTGCCACTCGTCGACCCGGGGGTACATGGCCCGGAAGGTGGCCGGGGAGACCCGCGAGTCCTTGGCCAGATAGACCCGCCCGCCGGCGTCCAGCACCAGCTGGTCGAGATCGTCGAGCAGCTGGTCCAGTTCGGGATGGCCGACCGGGAGGTCGAGGGCCAGGGTCCAGCCGGGCATGGGGAACGACAGGGGTCCCGGGTCGCCGGGCCCGAACCGCTTGAGCACGGCCAGGAAGCTGGCCAGCTTCAGCACGGTGAGGCGCTCGATGACCGTGCGCACGGTCTCCCCGTGCTCGTCTCCCACCACGAACTGGTACTGCAGGAAGCCCTGGTGCCCGTACAGGCGGTTCCAGTCGCCCACCCCGTCCAGCGGGTGGAAGAAGCCCGTCATGTGGTGGGGCTTGGCCACCTGGTGCAACGGGGCCTTGCGGAACCAGAACTCGTTGAAGGCGCCGACGGTGAGGGGGTTGAGCAGGCCGCTGGGCGGGGTCAGCGGGACCCGGGCCAGGGTCCGGGGCACGAAGGCCCGGGCCTTGTCCAGGGAGCGACGGAGTCGGTCGGGCAGGTCCTCGAGCCGGGCGTGGTCGCCACGGGTCAGCACGGAACGTCCGAGCCGGCTCCCCGTGGACTGGCAGTCGATCCAGGCCACCGAGTAGCGGTAGGCGTCGTCCCCGGTCAGCATCTTGTCCATCACGCTGTCGAGGTCAGCGGCCCGCTCGGTGTCCACCAGCATGTAGCTGGTCTCGATCGGGATCATCTGCAGCGTGGCCGAGGTGACGACGCCGGTCAGGCCCATGCCCCCGGCGGTGGCCCAGAACAGCTCGGGGTCGGACGCCGCCGACAGGGCGACCGTCCCGGTCGGGGTGACCAGGGTCATCTCGAGGACGTGGGCGCAGAAGCTGCCGTCCACGTGGTGGTTCTTGCCGTGGATGTCGGCGGCGATGGCACCCCCGACGGTGACCAGTCGGGTGCCGGGGGTCACCGGCACGAACCAGCCCAGGGGGACCAGTCGCTCCATCAGGGTCTGGAGGCTCACGCCGGCACCCACGGTGACCCGGCCGGACTCCAGGTCCACCTGGTGGATGGCGTCCAACCAGGTGGCGTCGAGGACCACCCCGCCGGCGTTCTGGGCGGCATCGCCGTAGCTCCGGCCCAGGCCCCTGGCGACGATGCCGCGACGGCCGTCCACCGGTCGGGCGGCCTCGGCCATGGCCTGGTCCACGATGTCGGGATGGACGGCGTGGACCACGTCCGCCGACGTCGGCGCCGTCCGGCCCCAGCCGGTCAAGAGCGACCGGTGTCCCCGGGGGGAGCTCATGTGGCGTAGACCCCGACGGCGAACAGGGCGATCCAACACACCCCGTAGATCTGCAGACGGTGGTCGTGGAGGGCCAACTCCTCGGGAGCTGCCCCCTGGCCCGAGTCGAAGAGCCGCAGGATGTGGAGGAGGGCCACGGTGAAGGGGATCACCGTCAGTTGGAACCAGATCGGGTCGGTCCCCTTGTGGAGCTCGGCCGCCCGCCCGAAGGCCCACAGGCAGTAGGCCGAGACGGTGACGGCGGCCGAGAGGGTCCGGACCGTCCGGAGGAAGGTCGGGGTGTACAGCCCGAGGGTCGGGCGGACCGAGCCCTCGTCGGCCTGCTGGTCGGCCAGCAGCTTCTTCTCGCCCGACCGCTTGCCCGTCACGATGAGCAGCGATCCGAACGACGCCACGATGAGGAACCAGTTGGTCAGGGCGACGCCGGTGGCTACGCCTCCGGCCACCGCCCGCAGGACGAAGCCGGCGCTCACGGCGGCCAGGTCGAGGATGGGCTCGTTCTTGATGCCGAGGGAGTAGCCCACGTTGACCACGCCGTAGATGGCCATGACCAGGGCCAGGTGCCACCCGGCCAAGAGCTGGCCGAGGCCGATGGAGACGGCCAGGAGGGCCAGTCCGACCAGCAGGGCCAGCCGGACCGGAACCACTCCGGCCGCCACCGGCCGGAGCCGTTTGGTGGGATGGATCCGGTCGGCCGGCGCGTCGATGGCGTCGTTCAGGAAGTACGTGCCCGAGGCGGCCAGGCAGAACACCCCGAAGGCGCCCACGCTGTGCCAGAACACCGAGCGGTGGAGCAGTACACCGGCCGCGGCCGGGGCCACGAAGACCAGCATGTTCTTGATCCACTGCTTGGGTCGGCTCAGCCGGATCAGGCCCTTGGGGAGGGAGGCCGATACCGTTGGCGGCCGCGCCGCTTGCTCGTCAGGAAGGTCCACAGCTTCAGCCGGAGTGGTCAAGGCGTCCTCAGGGGGGTCGGGTAGTGCCGCCTGCGCCGCAGCGAAGGTACCACGCACCTCCAAGGCTAGGGCCTCCGCACCGGCCGGTGGGTCCCCCGGGCCGTGAGGTGGCCCCGGAAGCCCGGATGGGCGTTTCTCCCCGGTCAGCGCTTAGTATCTGCCTCCGTGAAACGCCCGTATCGAGTCGTGGTGGCCAAGCCCGGCCTGGACGGGCACGATCGGGGGGCCAAAGTCATCGCCCGGGCCCTCCGGGACGCGGGGTTCGAGGTCATCTACACCGGGCTGCACCAGACGGCCGAGCAGGTGGTGCAGGCGGTGATCCAGGAGGACGCCGATGCCGTGGGCCTGTCCCTGCTCTCCGGCGCCCACCTGACCCTGGTGCCCAGGGTGATCGAGGGGCTCGAGGAACAGGGCCGGGGCGACGTCCTGGTCCTGGTGGGGGGGATCATCCCCGCCGCCGACATCCCGGTGCTGAAGGAGATGGGGGTGGCCGAGGTGTTCACCCCGGGGGCACCCCTGCCGGCCATCGGGGCCTGGCTGGGCGAGGCCCTCGACGAACGGGAGCGTGGACAGACGGCCTGACACCGGACACGGCGGGGACCGTGCCGACCGCCGGCGACCCCACCAGTGCGGTCCTCGGTAGAGCCGGCGGCGGTCGGACGCAGAGGCGGCCTCTGGCGCTCCGGCCAGCCGGGAGAGCGGGCCCACCGGCACGACAGCCACGACCACCACAGCGGCAGCAACGCCACGACCAGCACGGCGCCACACAGTCCCATCATCCAGACCGAGCCGAAACGGCAGAACAGCTACAGAACAGAGAGGAACGGATCCGGTGGATCTCTTCGAGTATCAGGGCAAGCAGTACTTCGCCCGATTTGGCATCCCCATCTCCAAGGGGGGAGTGGCCGACACCGTGGAGGAAGCGGTGGCCCAGGCCGAGGCCTCTGGCTACCCGGTGGTGGTCAAGGCCCAGGTGAAGGTAGGTGGTCGGGGCAAGGCCGGCGGCGTGAAGCTGGCCGACAACGTGGACGAGGTACGAACCCACGCCGGCAACATCCTCGGCCTCGACATCAAGGGCCACGTGGTCAAGCGACTGTGGGTCGAGCACGCCTCCGACATCGCCAAGGAGTACTACGCCAGCTTCACCCTGGACCGCAGCGCCAAGAAGCACCTGGGCATGCTGTCGGCCGAAGGCGGCGTGGAGATTGAGGAGGTGGCCGTTACCAACCCGGACGCCATCGCCCTGCTGCACGTCGACCCGGTGGATGGGCTCACCCTCGAGGCCGCCCGGGAGTGGGTGGAGCGAGCCAACCTCGACGACGTGGCCTGGGATCAGGCCGCCGAGCTGCTGGTCAAGCTGTACACCTGCTACACGGAGGGCGACTGCGACCTGGCCGAGATCAACCCGTTGATCCTCACCCCGGACGACAAGGTCCATGCCCTGGACGCCAAGGTCACCCTGGACGCCAACGCCGCCTACCGCCATCCCGAGTGGGCGGAGTTCGAGGGCAGCGACGTGGAGGACGAGCGGGAGACCCGGGCCAAGGAGCGCGGCCTCAACTACATCGGCCTGGACGGCTCGGTGGGCATCATCGCCAACGGGGCCGGCCTGGCCATGAGCACGCTCGACGTGGTGAACCAGTGCGGGGGATCGGCGGCCAACTTCCTCGACATCGGGGGTGGCGCCAACGCCGATGTCATGGCCGCGGCCCTCGAGGTCATCAACTCCGACCCGGCCGTCCGGTCCATCTTCGTCAACATCTTCGGGGGCATCACGCGGGTCGACGAGGTGGCCAAGGGCGTCCTCGAGGCCCTGGATCGGGTGGAGATCAGCTCGCCCATCGTGCTCCGCCTCGACGGTACCAACGCCGTGGCCGGCCGCGAGATCCTGGCCAGTCATCTATCCGATCGCCTGGTCGCCGAGCCGACCATGCTCGATGCCGCCCGTCGTGCGGTCGCACTCGCTGGAGGCCAGTCATGAGCATCTTCGTCGACGAGAACACCAAGGTCGTGGTCCAGGGAATCAGCCCGACCAGTCAGGGCCTCTACCACGGGCTCCGCAACCGGGCCTACGGCACCCAGGTGGTGGCCGGCACTAACCCCAACCGGGGTGGTGAGGAGATCGAGGGCATCCCCGTCTTCGCCACGGTAGCCGAGGCGGTCGAGGCCACCGGAGCCAACGCCTCCTTCATCTCGGTGCCGCCCAAGTTCGCCGCTGACGCCATCGTGGAGGCCGCCGCCGCCGGCGTGCCCTTCGTGGTGTGCATCACCGAGGGCATCCCGGCCAGCGACGAGGCCTTGGCCTACAACCGCCTCGTCCGGGACTACCCCGGCACCCGGCTGCTCGGTCCCAACTGCCCGGGCATCATCTCCCCCGGGAAGTGCAACATCGGGATCACCTCCGGCGACATCGCCATGGCCGGCGGCCCCGTGGGCATCGTCAGCCGGTCGGGGACCCTCACCTACCAGGCCCTGCACGAGCTCTCCCAGCAGGGTGTGGGCCAGACCACCTGCGTCGGCATCGGGGGCGACCCGGTCCCGGGCACCAGCTTCGTCGACTGCCTGACTGCCTTCGAGGCCGATCCGGACACCAGGGCCATCATGATGATCGGCGAGATCGGTGGGTCGGCGGAGGAGGAGGCAGCCGAGTTCATCGCCTCGTCGGTGACCAAGCCGGTGGTCTCCTACGTGGCCGGGGTCACCGCCCCCCCCGGTCGCAAGATGGGCCATGCCGGAGCCATCATCTCGGGCTCCAAGGGCACGGCCCAGGCCAAGATGGACGCGCTGTCGGCCGCCGGGGTCACGGTGACCCTCAATCCGACCGAGGCCGGGGAGGCCATGGTCGACGTCGTCCGGAAGCTCGGCTGAGCCCGGATCTGCCGTCGGCCGCCGCCCTGGGCGGCCGGTCCATCGCGGCGGTCATCTTCGACCTCGACGGACTGCTCATCGACTCGGAGCCCTTCTGGCGCCAGGCCGAGATCGAGGTCTTCGGATCCCTCGGACTCGACCTCACCGAGCAGGACGTGCGCCAGACCATGGGCCTGCGCATCGACGACGCGGTCCGCCACTGGTGGGTGCGGTCCCCGTGGGAGGGATCGACACCGGCCGAGGTGGAACGGGCCGTCACCTCCCGGGTGGCCGCACTCATCACCGAGTCGGGCTCGCCGATGCCCGGGGCCCTGGAGGCGGTGGCCCTGTGCGGACGTCTGGCCCTGCCGGTGGCCGTGTGCTCCGGCTCCTATGCGGTGGTCATCCAGGCCGCCCTGGACCGTCTGGGGATCGCTGCGGAGGTCACCGTGTGGCACTCGGCCGAGTGGGAGCCACTGGGCAAGCCCCACCCCGGGGCCTACCTGTCGACGGCGGCCAAGTTGGGCACGGACCCGACGGCCTGCCTGGCCGTGGAGGACTCCTTCAACGGAGCAGTCTCGGCCAAGGCGGCCCGGATGCGGGTGGTGGCCGTCCCCGAGCCGGACGCCCTCGGCTCACCCCGCTGGGGCATGTGCGATGCGGTACTTCCCAGCCTGGAGGGCATGGACGAAGGGCTGCTCCGCTCCCTCGAGCGGTAGGCCGCCGCTCCTTCATCGACGCCCGGCTGCCGGGTGGGCGCGCCCCTCGTGCGTGTGGAATTGGGTGGTACTGCAGATTCCCGACACCCGGCAATGGTCGGAATCTCCGAAATTTTCACTTCGGAAACGGCCGAACGATGCCGATAGCACTGTCACGAGGGGCACTCCCTGGGCAGGGGAGACCGAGCGACGTGGGCCCGAATACCGGTGGCAGGCCGGTCGGGCCACGTCGCTCCGGTCCTGTGCCCGGGACCGTAGCACCGGTGCCCCGGACACCTCCGGGAAGGCCGCGGGCGGCGCGAGCGTCGACACTCTACGGCGCTGATATCGTGCGCGGGTGGGCCGTGGCGCAACTCCAGACTCTGCTCCGGGGGCTCCGTCCGGCACCGCCCCGAGTTCCGTCCCCACCACTCCAGGCCCGACCACCGACACCGGGGCCGAGGGGGTCAGGATCGGTGTGCTGGCCTCGGGCAGCGGCACCATCTTGGAGGCCATCGCCGCCGCCGGGCTACCCGTGCGGCTGGTGCTGGTGGACCGTCCGTGTCGGGCTCTCGACGTGGCTTCGGCCGCCGCCATCCCCGCCCTCCGGGTCGACCGCTCGGCCTTCGGCGGCTTCGGCCCCGGGTTCGACCGTGACGGCTACACGCGTGCGGTGACCTCGGCCCTCGTGGCCGACCGCATCGACGTGGTGGTCATGGCCGGGTTCGGTACCGTCCTGGGCGAGCCCATCCACGACGCCTATCCGGGCCGCATTCTCAACACCCACCCGGCCCTGCTGCCGGCGTTCCCCGGGTGGCACGCCGTCCGGGACGCGCTGGCCGCCGGCGTGCACGAGACGGGCACGACCGTCCACATCGCCACCTTGGCGATGGATGCCGGACCGGTGTTGGCCAGGGCCACCGTGCCGGTGCTCC
>JBBQWW010000115.1:0-8118 GCA_038210245.1 Acidimicrobiales bacterium | reverse complement strand
GACGTAGTGGACCCGCAGGCTCCCTCCGTCCGGATCCGAGACGTCGGCATAGTGGGGCTCGAAGGGATACTCGGGCAAGCCTTCGAAGCAGTGATCGGGAGTCCGGAGGACCTTCATGTCCATGGAAGGTAGCAGCGCCGGGCCCCGACGGGGCCGGTCAGGGCCCTACGAGGAACCCGAGGGACCTCGACAAGAGGACCATCGGCCGGCGGAGATGACCACCGCCGGCCGATGGCCGGCCTCCCAGGGTGGAGTCGGAGATGCTCGGCGCTTCGAGGCCCGGTCCGCCCTCGACGTCGCCGACCGACCACTCTGCGGTCGGGGACGGTTCGCCCCCACGGTGTATGCCCCTTCAGCGCAGGGCGTTCCGAATGAAGTCGTCGGTGCCGTGGCCTGCGTCCAGTCGGGCCCCTCCGTGCCAGCTGCCCCGCAGGTGGCGCCGCACGGCCTGCGGGCCGTCGGCCGTGCCCCGGGCGGCGGAGTGCCAGAGGTCGGCGTGGTGGAAGAGGACGTCCCCCCGCTCCTGATAGACGCCGATCTCCCCGGCGATTCGCTCGAAGGCGGGGGGGATGCCCTCGGTGCCCCCGAGATGACTGCCCGGCACCACCCGGAGGAAGCCGTTGGCCGGCGAAGTCGGATCGAAGTGCACGGTGAAGGCCACTCCGGGCCACATGTCGAGATGAGGCCCGGACTGGCGGTCGGTGTGCCAGCCGATGCGGGAGTAGCCCGAACCCGGCTCGGGTCGGGCGTCCTGGTAGACCACGCCGAACACCTCGTAGTCGAGGAGCCAGGCCTGAGGACCGAGGGTCCGGTGGGCCACCTCCACCAGGGCCGGATGGTGGACCAGGGCGCCGGCCCTGGGTGAGGCCAAGGTGGCGAAGTAGACGTAGTGGGCGAAGGGCCGGCCGTTGATGGTGGCGTCGGGCTCGTCCAGGGTCACCGAGCCGTGGCGACCGCTGAGCCGACCCTCGGCCAGCTGACCCTGGAGCTCAGCCAGCTCCACTTCGGTGGCTACGAGATCGGCTTCGTCGAGGACCCCCCGGAGGGTGGCGAAGCCACGTTCGGCGAAGAAGGCGGCCAGATCGTCGAGCTGGCCGGGTCCGAACACCCCGGTCTCGCCAGCGGTCATGCTCGTCACCACGGAATCCGGGCCGACCCCACGGCGGTCACGCCTCCCATGGTATGCGGCCGCTCTGGCCTTCGCCCCTGGGTCCGCCCGACCACGCTCTGTGCGGATGCCGACCCTGATCGGCGGATCCCTAGCTCGGAGCCATTCCACCACCGAGCAGTGCTGGTTGCGCGGTGGCCCGCATCCTCTTCAGCACCCGGTGGGTCACCGGGGCCACATCAGGGTGCTGCCCTCCGTGCCCTTTGACCTGGGCCGCCCACGAGGCCGAGCGCCGCTCGAACGTCGCGGCGTCCTCCAGCTCGACGCAGTCGATGCGGTCCTCGAGCAGACTGACGATGATGGTGTCCCCGTCTTCGACCAGGGCGATCGGTCCGCCGAGGAGGGCTTCGGGAGCGACGTGTCCGATGACCAGGCCCACGGATCCTCCCGAGAATCGGGCGTCGGTCATGAGGGCGATGGTGATGTCGCGCTGGCGACACAGGCTGGTGATCTTCGACGTGGGATCGAGCATTTCGGGCATGCCGGGCGCTCCCCGGGGGCCCTCGTAGCGGATGACCACCATGTCGTGATCGTCGAAGTCCTCGGGCCGCTCGTCCAGAGCCTCGATCAGCACCCGCTCACTGTTGAACACGCGGGCCCGGCCGGTGAAGGTGCCTCCCGAGATCCCACCTTCCACACCGGCGACCTTCAGGATGGCACCACCGTCGGGAGCGAGATTCCCCCGCAGAAGGCGTAGGCCGCCGGTGTCCTTGAAGGGCCGACCCACCGAGTAGATGACCCGGTGGTCAGGGCGGGGTGGGGCCAGCCGCCGGATCTGCTCCTCCAGGGTCTCGCCGGTGCAGGTGATGGTTCCGCCGTCGAGGTATCCCGCACCGAGGAGCTCGCCGACCACCGCCGGCAGCCCGCCGGAGGCGTCCACGTCGACCATGGAGTAGGCGCCGAAGGGCCGCATGTTGACGAGCACGGGAAGCCGGCGCGAGAGCGAATTGAACTCGGACTGGGTGAGCACGTCACCCCACAGGTCGATCGCGGCGGCTCGGGCGATTTCGACGCTGTGCAGCATGACGTTGGTGGACCCACCCATGGCGATGGCCACGGTCAAGGCGTTGCGTAGCGAGGCGGGTGTGACGATGTCCCGTGGTCGGATGCCCGCCGAGGTCATCGTGGTGAGACAGTCGACCAGCTGTTCAGGAAACTCGGCCGTGCGGCGGGGATCGTCCGACGGCGGGGCCACCATGTGCAGCGGCTCGAGGCCCAGTACACCGATGAACGCCTGCATGGTGTTGTAGGTGAACATCCCGCCACAGCTGCCCTGGCCGGGGCAGGCGTGGAGGGCGACCCGGGCGCGGACTTCGGGGTCCGGATCGGTGGCGGTCTGGAAGGCGGAGACGAGGTCGATTCGGTCACCGGTCACGGGGTCGTGTCCCGGCCGGATCGACCCGTCGGACAGGATCACCGAGGGCACATTGTGCTCGAGCAGGGCGGCGACGGTGCCGACCGGCGGCTTGTCGCAGGCCACCACGGCGATGAGTCCGGCCACCCGGTTGGCGGCCAGATGCACGGCGGCGGCGTCATTGACCAGCTCGCGGCCGATCAGCGAGAAGCGCATCTCCGGAGTCCCGTTGAGCTGACCGTCCGACACCCCCAAGGTGAAGGCGGGGGCAATCAGCCGAACGGCCAGGTCGTCGTGGGCGACACGCCGGGACAGGGCGGCCTGGACTGCGGCCACCTTGTTCTGGACCCCCAGATAGCACTGACTGTCGCCCAGATTGCCGAGCACGCCCCACACGGGGCCGTGGATCTTCAGGACGTCCTCACCGAGGAAGTTGGCCGTGCCGACCCTCTGCACGTCACGACCCGGATTGGAGGAGCCCAGCTCAGGGGCGTTCGTCTCGGTCTCGCTGGCCGCGTTCACCAGCTCGGTCACGACCACACTTTATCGGCGCCAGTACGAGGCCGTGACCGTGAGGTCCTGTCCGTCCGGAGGAACCGGTACCGGCGAGCCGGGCCCTCCGACCCCATCGCCGACGCGGGTGCCGCGGCGGCCATGGCTGTGGTCAGGCCGACCCGGCATCGAGGGAGGCGACCAGTCGGCGGGGGCCCACGGCTCGGAAGGCGTCCCGGCAGACCTCACCCACTTCGTCCCAGCCCAGCGTGCCATCGAGGCGCACGCCGACCCACCCCCGGTGGCCCACGTAGGGAGGGCGGAAGAAGTGCTCGGGCTCCGCCCCGAGGAGCACCTCTTGCACGCCGGGCCCGGCGGCGCACCACAGGTGGGGGAAGGCGTCGTCGTGGTGGCCCTCCACCCAGGCGTAGACGAACGCCGTCCGGTCCCGTATGAAGAAGGTGGGCGTCCCGTGGCTCAACCGCTCGGAGACCTCGGGGAGGGCCAGGCAGATAGCCCGGGTCTGGTCGAGCAGGGATCGGGGGCTACCGGGCACGGGACCATGCTGCCACCGGCCCGGTGCCGGTGCGGGAACCCGCGGTCAAGCGAAGACCACGGTCTTGTCGCCGTTGAGCAGGACCCGGTCGGCCAGGTGCCAGCGGAGCCCCCGGGCCAGCACCGACCGCTCCACTTCGCGACCGATGCGGAGGAGCTCCTCGACGGTGTCAGCGTGGTCGATGCGGGCGGTGTCCTGTTCGATGATCGGTCCGGCATCCAGTGCAGCCGTCACGTAGTGGCAGGTGGCTCCGATCAGCTTCACGCCCCGCTCGAAGGCCTGGTGGTAGGGCTTGGCCCCGGCGAACGAGGGCAGGAAGCTGTGGTGGATGTTGATGATGCGACTGGCGTAGCGGTCGCACAGCTCGGGGGGGATGATCTGCATGAACCGGGCCAGGACCATCACGTCGCCCCCGGCGGCGTCGAACAGTGCGCTCACCTCGGAGAAGGCCTCCGCCTTCTGCCCGCCGTCGAAGGCCACATGGCGGAACTCGATGCCGTGCCACTCCACCAGCTCGCGGAGGTCGGGGTGGTTGGAGACGACCAGGGGGATGTCGCAGTCGAGGTCGCCGTTCCGCCACCGGTGGAGCAGGTCGACCAGGCAGTGGTCCTCCTTGCTGACCAGCACCACGACCCGACGCTTCTGGTCGGTGTCGTGGAGGTTCCAGTCCAGCTCGAGCTCCTCGGCCAGCGGGGCGAACCGCTCGGCGAACTCCTCCACGCCGAAGGGCAGGCTGTCGGCCAGCACCTCGATGCGCTGGAAGAACCGACCGGTGTGGAGGTCCCCGTGCTGGGCCGCCTCGACCACCCACCCGCGGTGGGCGGCGATCAGGCCGGTGACGGCGGACACGATGCCGGTGCCGTCGGGACAGGTGACGGTGAGGACCAGTCGTCGCATCACCCCATCTTGGCCCGGATCCGGGCCCCCGCCCCCTCGTCCCTTGTCGGGGCCCAGCCTCTGTGTAACAATGTCTCCATCATGCGTATCAGCCCGTCCGACCTCACCACCCTGGTACTTATCTCGTAGCGCATACGACGCCATCTCGCCGTATGCGCTTTCCGACCTCCCCGAGTGGGAGGTCGTTTTCATGTCCCGGCACCGATTGCCGGAGCACCCGGCCTGACCACGATCACACGACAACCGCAGCACGACACAGACACAAGGAGCACCCCGATGGAGCTGACCGGAGCACAGGCGCTGATCAAGAGCTTGGAGATGCAGCAGGTGGAGGTGATGTTCGGCCTTCCCGGCGGAGCCATCCTGCCCGTCTACGACCCCATCCTCGACTCCTCCATCCGGCACATCCTGGTGCGGCACGAGCAGGGTGCCGGCCATATGGCCGAGGGCTACGCCCAGGTCACCGGCCGGCCCGGTGTGGCCATGGTCACCAGCGGGCCTGGCGCCACCAACATCGTGACCCCGCTGGCCGACGCCTACATGGACTCCATCCCCCTGGTGGTGGTGACCGGCCAGGTGGCCACCACGGCCATTGGGACCGATGCCTTCCAGGAGAGCGACATCACCGGGATCACCATGGGGATCACCAAGCACAACTGGCTGATCACCGACGTGAAGGACATTCCCCGGGTGGTGGCCGAAGCCTTCCACGTGGCCACCACCGGCCGGCCGGGCCCGGTCCTCATCGATATCCCGAAGGACATCGCCAACAGCCCCATGGAGTGGTACTGGCCCGAGCCCGCCGACCTCGATCTGCCCGGGTACCACCCCATGGCAGAGGGCGATCCGGTGGAGATCCGCAGGGCCGCCGAGCTGATCCTGGCCGCCGAGCGGCCGGTGCTCTACGCCGGCGGCGGCATCCTGAAGGCCCGGGCCGCCGAGGGGCTGCGGGAGCTGGCCGAACGGACCGGCATCCCGGTGGTCACCACCCTGATGGCCCGGGGCGCATTCCCCGACTCGCACCCGCTGTGCCTGGGCATGCCCGGCATGCACGGGAACTACACCGCAGTGACGGCCATGCAGCGCTCCGACCTGCTGATCGCCCTCGGCAGCCGGTTCGACGACCGGGTGACCGGCCGGGTGGACGCCTTCGCCCCTGAGGCCAAGATCATCCACGTCGACATCGACCCGGCCGAGCACAACAAGGTGCGCCGGGCTGATGTGGCCATCGCCGGGGACTGCCGGCTGGTCATCGACGAACTGCTGGTGGCGCTCGCCGACCTGGGCCTTCCTCACTCCGAGACCACGCGAGGCGGATCGAGCGGCGCGCCGAGTGACGCCGTCTCCGGTGCGTCGGCCACCCCCGGATCGGCGGCCGACGCCCATCCCCGGGACCGGCTCATCCCGTGGCGCTCCCAGCTGAGCGAGTGGCAGCGACGCTTCCCGTTGGTCTACGACCAGCAGCCGGGCTCCGGTGCCCTCAAGCCCCAGTTCGTGCTGGAGTGCCTGCGGGACGCCACGCCCGACGACACCATCGTGGCCTCGGGTGTGGGGCAGCACCAGATGTTCGCCTCCCAGTGGTGGCAGTTCGACTACCCCTACACCTGGGTGAACTCAGGAGGACTCGGCACCATGGGCTTCGCCGTGCCAGCGGCCATCGGGGCCAAGGTCGGCCGGCCGGACAAGATGGTGTGGGCGGTGGATGGTGACGGCTGTTTCCAGATGACGGCCCAGGAGCTGGTCACGGCCAGCTCCGAGCGGATCCCGGTCAAGATCGCCATCCTCAACAACGCCTATCTGGGCATGGTCCGCCAATGGCAGGAGATGTTCTACGAGGAGCGCTACTCCGAGGTCTACCTGTCGCCCGACCTGCCCGATTACGTGGGCTGGGCCGAGTCCATGGGCTGCGCGGGCTTCCGGGTGGAATCGGCGGAGGACGTGTCCTCGACCATCGACAAGGCCAACAGCATCGACGACCGACCGGTGGTCATCGACTTCCGCACCGACGCCTTCGAGAAGGTCTTCCCGATGGTGGCGGCCGGCGCCTCCAACGACGACATCGTGGTGGACCCGTCGCTCACTGAGGGAGAGGGGCGATGAGCGTCTACGGCGCCGACAAGCGCCATCACACCCTGACCGTGCTGGTGGAGAACAAGGCGGGCGTGCTGGCCCGGGTGGCCGGCCTGTTCTCACGCCGGGGCTTCAACATATTCAGCCTGGCCGTGGCCCCATCGGACAACGAACGGTTCAGCCGGATCACCATCGTGGTGGATGTGGAGTCGGCTCCGCTCGACCAGATCATGAAGCAGCTGGACAAGCTCATCCCCGTGGTGTCGATCACCGAGTTGGACCCGGCCCTGGCCCGGGAGCGGGAGCTGCTGATGGCCACTCTCGAGGCCGGACCGGACACCCGGGGCCAGATCATCCAGCTGGTCGGGGTGTTCGAGGGGAAGATCGTCGACGTCGGGCACGACAAGCTGACGGTGGCCCTCGAGGGCGCTCCCACCAAGCTGGACGACTTCGAAGACCTCATCCGCACCTACGGCATCGTGGAGATGCAGAGGACCGGTCGTGTGGCGTTGCCTAAGCTGGACCGGTCCGGAGACAACGGATCACTCCATCTGGCGGATTCGCCGATCGGACACAACACAGAAAAGGCAGGTTGATCACGATGGCCACGCTCTACTACGAGAAGGACGCCGACCCGAGCCTCATCGGCAGTCGGAAGGTGGCCGTGATCGGCTACGGGTCCCAAGGCCACGCCCATGCCCTCAACCTGTCCGAGAGCGGAGTGGATGTCCGCGTCGCCCTGCGGGAGGGATCGAGCTCGAGGCAGAAGGCCGAGGAGGCCGGACTCCGGGTCCTGTCGGTGGCCGACGCCACCGCCGAGGCCGACGTCATCATGATCCTGCTGCCCGACACCGAGCAGGCCGCCGTGTACGAGGCGGAGATCGCCCCCCACCTGAAGGCAGGCGACGCCCTCTTCTTCGCTCACGGCTTCAACATCCGGTTCGGCCTGATCAACCCGCCGGCCGATGTCGACGTGGCCATGGTGGCCCCCAAGGGCCCGGGCCACCTGGTCCGGCGGACCTACACCGAGGGAGGTGGCGTGCCCTCGCTGGTGGCGGTGTCCGCCGACCCGTCGGGACAGGCCCACGACCTGGCCCTGTCCTACGCCCACGCCATCGGCGCCACCCGGGCCGGCGTGCTCGACACCACCTTCTCCGAGGAGACCGAGACCGACCTGTTCGGTGAGCAGGTGGTGCTGTGCGGAGGGCTGACTGCCCTGGTGCAGGCGGGATACGAGACGCTGGTGGGGGCGGGCTACCAGCCCGAGTCGGCCTACTTCGAGTGCCTCCACGAGCTCAAGCTGATTGTCGACCTGATGTACGAGCAGGGGATCAGCGGCATGCGCTTCTCCATCTCGGACACCGCCGAGTACGGGGACCTCACCCGCGGACCCCGGGTCATCAACCAGTCGGTGCGCGAGGAGATGGGCCGCATCCTGACCGAAATCCAGGACGGCACCTTCGCCAAGGAGTGGGTGGCGGAGAACACCAACGGCCGCCCGAACTACAACGCGCTGCGCCAGGCCGGCCTCGACCACCCCATCGCGAAGGTCGGGTCCGAGCTGCGGGACATGATGCCCTT
>JBBQWW010000114.1:0-8651 GCA_038210245.1 Acidimicrobiales bacterium | reverse complement strand
CGTCCACGCCGGGATTTCGCCGCCATGGAGGCCACCCGGATGCGGGCTGCCGACCTTTTCACCAAGGGGGTGTCCCAGGCCGACATCGGCCGTGAACTCGGGGTCTCCCACCAGTCGGTCTCCGACTGGCACAAGCTCTGGAAAGTCGGAGGGAAACAGGCCCTGAAACGCACCGGAGCGCCCGGTCGGCCTCGCCTTGTGACCGACGGCGACCTTGCCAAGGTGGAGCGAGCCCTCCAGAAGGGGCCGAAGGCCAATGGCTATCCGACCGATCTGTGGACCCTGGCCCGGTCGCCGAGGTGATCGAGAAGACCACCGGGGTGAAGTACCACCCCGGACATGTGTGGAAGGTGCTCCGACGGATGGGCTGGAGCCGGCAACGGCCGGCCCGAAGGGCAATGGAGCGGGACGACGAGGCCATCGAGCGCTGGGTCAACGAACGCTGGCCCAAGGTAAAAAAAAGGCTCTCCTGACTGATCCGTGGGTCAATTCTAGGTGCCAAAGTGCGGCGTGAGGATGGCGGCTCGGCTTCGGCGAAGATGGTGGGGTGGAACCTCACAGCTGGGAGCCCGAGGACGAGGACGAGTATGAAGCGGCGAACGCCGAGCTGAAGGGGCGGTTCGCTGCATGGGCGGCCGGCAAGGGACTCGAGGTCGACCGCGATGGACCCGAAGGCTTGCTCCATTACAAGTGGGCCTATGTCGATCAGCACCTCAGCTGGAGGCGCCGGGACCTCTATGAGATCTACCTGGAGCTCTATCCTGCCAAGGTAATGACCGAGGCTGACGAGCTCGATGAGATCCTCGCCGACACGAAGACCTTCATCACGTTCCTCGCCGAGACCGAGCTGCTCTTCGACTTCCTGGACGAGATCGCACCCGAGTTCCGTGAGCACATAGCCGACACGTCCCGATACAGCTTCGGCAAGCGGCTCTGGACCGAAGCGGCCAGCGAAGGCGTGTCGCCAGGCGACCCTTTGGCGGTCGAGGCGTTCATGGAGCGCTTCAACTCCCGACCCCGGGCCGAGCGGGACGCCATCTTGGGCCAAGGCCTCATGCCCGGCGGAGCCCGGGCCACCTCCGGTCGGTTCGCCCCTCCGGGAACACCGTCCCGGTCGTCAGGCAAGCGCCGCAAGCAAGTGTCCCATATCTGCGACCAGCTGGCTGGCGAAGACTGTCACCTAACGCTGCCGGCTGCGGGTCGCATATCTGGAGCGCGATTCCGGGGATCGTTGACTATCGCGAGCGCTTCAGTGGAGTTCGGGAACCGGCGCTGAGGCATGGGTTTACTGAATCCTCAGCAAGGCGAGCAAGGCCCAGACCGCCATTGAGCGCGCGGCTGTTCCTGCCTCCGGGGCGGGCACGGCGCCGCCTCTCTGGGCATCGGTAGCCGGGCGCGAGTACTTGCTGTTTGCCCGAACTGCTCCCGCCGCTTCGACCTTGGCCTGGGGGCTGCCGGTGCCGACAGGACTCGGTGCAGTCCGTGCCCGGTGCTCAGCCGAGGGGCAGGGGGCCGTCGCCGGTCGCTATCCCCACCACTGGTGCGTTGAGGTGTCTTCCGCCCATGGAGCCGAGGAACGGGGCATTGTAGGAGAACACACCACCGTCGGAGGCGACGAGATAGTACCCCGACCCGTCCGACGTCGGGCTGATACTGACGACCGGCCGGTTGAGGACAATGGCACCCGCCGAGCCGTGGAAGGGGGCGTCGTATGCGTAAACCCCGCCGTCGGCCCCGGCCACCCAGTACCCGCCGGTGGAAGGATCCACGGCGATCCCGACGATCGGCGCGTTGCGGTGGGTCAGCGAGCTGGCCTCTCCTTGGGAGGTGGCGTCGCCGAAGGGGTAGACGGTGCCGTCCGAGCCGACTAGGTAGTAACCGCCGCCATCGGGTGTCGCCGCCATGCCCACGACGTTGGTGACGTGCCGGCCCGCGCCGGGCAGGCTCCCATCGAAAGGTGCCCCGAACGCATAGACCCCGCCGTCGGCACCGACCAGCCAGTAGCCGCCGGTGGTCCGGTCAATGGACATGCCCACGATGTTGCTCACATGCAGGCCGAGCGCGGGCACCGAACCATGGAAGGTGGCATCGCCGTTGGTGAAGACCCCGCCGTCGGCGGCGACGAACCAGTATCCCAGGCCGTCGGGTGACGAGGCCATGGCCACTACCGGGCGGTTGAGGATCAGGCTCCCGGTGGAGCCGTAGAACTTGGCGCCGAAGGAGAACACCCCACCGTCACCGCCCACTTCCCAGTAGCCGGCCCCACCGGTAGGCGGTGGTGGCGTCGGTGTGAGGGGGAGCTGGAAGGTCCAGGTGTCAGCCAGCAGGTTCCCGCCCGAGTCCGCGCCCCCGAAAAGGACCAGCTGCTGGCTGGCCGGGTCGTACTCCATCACGGCGGCCTGGCGACCGGGCGGCACCGTCGTCGGGGTGAGCTGCCGCCAGGTCGATCCGGTCCACGCCCAGGTGTCGTTGAGGTCGTCACTGAAGTTATCGGCCGCGCCCCCGAAGAGAATCAACTGGTTGGTGGCAGTGTCGAAGGCCATGGTGGCGATGGCCCGGATCGGTGGGCTGGTAGACGGGGTCTGTTGGGTCCAGGTGGTGCCGTTGAAGGTCCACGTTGTGGACGAGAACGGAAGTCCTCCGATGAGCACCATCTGACTGGTGGTCGGGTCATAGGCCATGGAAGTCACGTAGCTGTTGGGCGGACTGGTGGCCGGAGACAGCAACGTCCAGGTGGTGCCGTCGAAGGTCCAGGTGCCGCTGAGCGGGCCACCACCGTCCGCCCCTCCGAACAGGACCAGCTTGTTGAGGGTCGGGTCGAAGGCCATCCCCGGCGCGTACCGGGCCGACGGGCTGGTGGCCGGCGACAGTTGGCTCCAGGTGGTGCCGTTAAAGGCCCAGGTGTCGGCCAGCGCGCCGGAGTTTCCGGACCCTCCGAACAGGACCACCTCGCCGAGGGCTGAGTCGTAGGCCATCGAGGCCGAGTCGCGGGCCGGGGGACTGGTGGCCGGCGACAGTTGGCTCCACGTGGTGCCGTTCCACGTCCAGGTGTCGGCCAGGTTGTTGGCGTTGTCGTTACCTCCGAAGAGGACCACCTTCCCGAGCGCCGGGTCGTAGGCCGTCGACGCCCCGTAGCGGGCCGAAGGGCTGGCGCCCGGGGACTGCTGGGCCCAGTTGGGCGGCCCGGTCAGCAGGCCGGCCGAGGAGACCGGGGGAGCGGCCATCGATCCGGCGATGCACAGGGCGCCGAGGGCGGCGCCGAGCGAGGCCCTCCGAACGCGCCGGGGCGTGGTCCGTTCACTTAAGGGGGGGCTGAACCCGGGGACGCGCACGTTTGACCTCCGTACTGATGGTCTGGGGGAATCCGCGTCCGGCCCGCACCGGCAACCACCAGGATCAAGCGGGTGACGCGGTCACGTTACCGTTGTCCGCGTTTCGAACGGGGGACCGTCGACAGGCGGCGGAGCCCGAGGAGCCCGGTTTAGAGGGCGCCGATAGGGATTGACAAGGGATTTTGTCAAGGACCCTCTTCCCGGAGCAAAGACCATCCACCGGTCGTGGTCCTGGCTACCGAGAGAATCGGGGTGCGTCCCCCACCACCAAACGACCGATGGAGGTTCCCAACATCATGGCCCATCAAAGAGCCCTCCGTCTCCGGCGCATCGGAGCGGTTCCGGTGATGGTCGCCGAGGCGTGAGTGCCGATGCCGAGTTGGTGGCCGAGCAGTACTCGGAAACAAGCCAACAACTCGGTCCACCGAGTTGTCTCGGCCAATTTCGCATCCCGAGAGAAATGCCACGTGTGAACTGCATATTTGTATCCAACTAGATCTGCGAGAAGCGACCGGACCGGCAGAGCCGGCTAATTCCACGCTCGCAAGGGCGGGCCTATTAATCAGATCCGGTCGGCACATGCTTCGGTCCAAAGCGTGCCGGAAGGCCGCCGAACTTGGTGAATCGTCCCGAATGGGGTTTGAAGTCGCGATTGCTGACTAACACTGTTGTAACTGAATCCTCAGCAAGAAGGGCATGGCCCGGCGCCCAAGAGCTATTGACCTGGGGATTCGAGATCTGCGGAGGATCGGACGAGACATCGGTTTACTGAATCCTGTCCAAGGCGGGATGCCCCGTGTCGGACGCTCGCTTCCTCCGCTTTCCATCGGGAGATCAGTGCGAGGATCCCACGGGCCTGAGCCGTCAGAGTCGCCCTCAGGGCTGATTGAATTGTGCAGGCCGGTTATGGCGTCGGGTGGCCTCAGAACTGATGCAGGTAAAACGGAGTGCCTTGGTCGTCGGCGCACAAGGACTCCAGACCATACGGTCGCCGGTCCACTTCGCGGAACCGTCCGCCGGCGTCCCCAACCCGCCGGACCGCGGCCTCGATGTCATCGACCCGGTAGCACGCGATCGCGCCGGGGGTCGCCGGTCCAGCTTCGGGGCGGATCGTCATGCCCATCTGCGGGGCGACGCCGCTCACCTGAGTACCACCGACTTGACCGACATTGAAGGTCCAGCCGAAGACTCCCCCGTAAAAGGACTGTGCGGCAGCCAGGTCGGGGACCACCATGGTCAGATACGACACATCGCCCTCGACGTCTCCGTTGGAGAAATCGCCGCTAGCGGTCGCGACGTCGTCGCCGGAATGCATCTCGTGCAGGTAAAAGGGGATTCCCTGGTCGTCGTGCCCTTCGGCAGCCATGGCGTAGGGCTCCCGATGTGGATCAGTCATCGTACCGCCGTGGGCGCGAACAGCGGCGACCGCGGAAGTGATGTCGTCGACCCGGTAACCGAGCACCGCACCGTGCACCCGACCGCCCGTTGGCTGTTCGCCACCCCACAATCCGGTCATCGGGACAATGTCGTCAACCTGCGCCCCAAGGTCGCTGCTCCCTGGGCTGAACTGCCAGCCAAGGACGGCACCGTAGAACTCCTTTCCCCGGGCCAAGTCGGGCAGGCCGAGAGTGATGTACGAGACGTCGCCGTGGCGCCGGCCGTTTCGGGGACGGGTTGTCATGTCGATTCCCATTGGAGGCTCCTTGCTGGTGGGTGCGAGCACAGCCCGCAGTCGGTTGCCTAGGTTGGCGGCGAAGGCAGGGTCCGGTGCCATCGGGACGATCGGCGTCCTCAGCACGTCGAGGGGATCGGTCTGCGGGTCAGGCATCGCTGCTCCCCTCGTAGGCGAGGCGGAACTCCCGCCGGGCCCGGAACAACAGAGCCTCGGTGGCAGGGACGCCCCGATCGAGCACCGCGGCTGTCTCCGGGACGCTGAGGTCGTCCAGATAGCGCAGAGTCAGGGCGGCCCGGTGCTGCGGTGCGAGTTGGCCGAGCACTTCGTGGGCTCGCCATCGATCCAGCTGTGCATCCCAGGGATCGTCAGGGTCGAGTGACGATCCCCCGACCGCCTCCAGAAGTCGCTCCTGGCGAGCCTGGAGACGCCAGTGGTCGATCAGTTTGTGGCGGGCGATTCCGATCAGCCAGCTGACAGTCAGCGGAGCGTCCGGGCGGCCCGTGGCCACGGCCAGAAAAGTTTCGGACGTCAGGTCCTCCGCTATGGCCCGATCGCTACACCGGGCCATGAGGTAGCCGTAGACCTGAGGTAAGGCCCGGTCGTACAGTGCGAGCAGCGAGACGTCGGATCGGTTCGGCTCGGCCCTCACACCCTTATCATCGTCTCCCACCGACGAACTCATACGCCGCTCCGCCGGATTGCCAAATGATCATCGCCAGGTTCGGTGTGGCGTGGTGACTTCGGGCGCGGTCGATCCTTCGAACCATATTCGATTGGGTTCCACGCCCACAGCTTGGTGCGCGATGCGCTTCGGATTGCGCCTACTGCCTGTGCACTGCGCTTTCGGGTGATCTGGCGCAGGATAATTGCATGTACCAATTCATGGGGGTAACCGAATGCTGCGCAACAACGTGTCGCCCGGCTTCAAGACCGCCGTCGGGTCATGACCGTCAGGCGGGGACTGCGTGGCGGTCCGGTGGGAAGCGGCCATCTGGAGGCGGTTGGCGAGTACAACCTCCTTGGGGAGCGAAGTACTAGCTCAATCTGCTCGATCACCCAGTTGTCGAACGCGCCGAGAATTGGACAATCTCCTGGAGGGCGCGCATATGGCGGGCCAGCATCTCTTGTCCAAGCTCGGTAATCGACAGCCACGTTCGGGGGCGCTTGCCCACGTATCCCTTGCGGACATGCACGTATTCCACCTCTTCGAGCTGACTGAGCTGGCGGGAGAGTACGGAGTCACTGACCGACAAGACGTCCCGGAGATACGCGAATTCAACTTCCTCGGCAGCGGAGAGCGCCCCCATGATGGACAGTCGGATGCTGTTTTGGAGAAGGTCGTCCAGTTGTTCCCTAGGGTGCGACATTGCGCTCCTCGCGACCGCGGACGACGAGAGCAGTGACGAAGAATGGAATCGCAGCCAGCAGTGCCGCCGCCGTCCAGGCAAAGTGGAAGTGACTCTGCAGGAATCCGGCCGCGACCATCAGCACTACGTAGACAACGAAGATGGCCAGCCAGTTGCGCCAAGAAGATCGGCGGGTCCAGTGCAGTCGGCGGGCCCGCAGCATGAAATAGGTTGTCGTGGCGATCCCACCAGCCAACGATGCCCCCCAGACGATCGGTCCCCAGATCTGACCGCTAATGAAGTCGAAAGGTGGAACGAACACCAGGACCCAGAATCCCCAGAGCATGAAGACCTTCCACTCTCTGGGCGTGTCGGAGCGGACCGTGCTCCTCGCCGCTTCGACAGCGCCGAGGAGCAATTCCGGGCCTTCGGGTCCACCCGATTGGACTGGAACATTACTTGTCATCATGGAAAGTACTTTACGTTGCACTAAGTTACTTGTCAATCTGAAGATGGGTCGAAATCGACCCAAATCGGTGCGAACCGACTCGCTCCGTGTCTCACCAACTGCTCGATGTCGAGTGTCCAAGTTCCGGATGGAAGTCGGACGAACCGGGCTTTTGGATGGGATCCGCCGTCCAGGTCATCGAGAACGAGACATTCCGTGTCCCGAGCAGCACCCAGACGTACCAACTTCGGTCTCAGGACCCCCATTGCCCCTACGGCGGGCCGATGCTCCAACTGCTCGCCGGGCACTATCCGGCCGGGCCTGATCAGGTCGCCCTCACCCCTGGGCTGGCGTCTGACCTCAACGTGCGGGTCGGTGGCGCCTGGTCCGAGGGGGGACAGACGGGTGTCGGCATCGTGCAAAACCGGCTCTACGCGACCAGTCGTGGGTTGCGGCCCCTGATTCGAGCAGTTAGTCGAGTGTTCCATTCAACGCCTGAGTGGAGCAACAACCGGAGCCGATAGTTATGGAAGTTCCGGAATCCGTGAGCGGTCCGGCGGATCTTCTCCGTGATCAGATTCTGGGCCTCGGTTGGCCCGTTTGAGATCCCGGTGACGTGGTAATTGAGTATCTCGGTTTCCCAGGCCGAGACGGTCTTGGCCAGCCTGGTGAGCTCAGGGATCTCGGCGTCGGCGACGTGGTGGTAGAAGGCGACGAGCTTCCAACGTGCGGCGGTGAGGCTCGTGGCCGCATACATCTCGCGCACCAGCTCCTTGCCCAGGATCGCTGCCCCAACTTCGCCGTCCGGATCCCCGACGGCAAGTGCAGCGAACAACTTGGCTCGCTGCTTGTCTGTTGTGCGTTCCCATCCTCGGGTCATGATCCGTCTCGTGGCGTAGAGGGGATCGACCTTGTGCCCTCGATGTCCAAGGGTCTCTTGTTGGACTCGCCGGCGGACATCATCGACCATGGTGTTGGTGAGCTTCACCCCGTGAAGGCAGTCGACGGTGACCGTGGCATCGGGGAGGTAGGCCAGCAGACCTCTCAGGTAGCCCCGGTGGGGGTCGATGGCCACGGCATCGATGCGCTGTCGCCATGCCGGTGGTGCCTGAGAACACCAGTAGGCCACGTCATCGGCATTCCTGCCCGGGATCACGTCCAGCAGCTGACCCGAACCGATGTCGACGATGCTGGTGGCGTAGAAGGTGTGGTGGTTGCGGGTGGCCGAGAGCATCTTGTGCTCGTCGACACCGAGGACGCGGACCTCCGTCATCCGATCTGGGTCCTCCACCAATGGCGTGCCGTGGTCGCGGACTGCCGCCATCGCCGTCGACCACCCCACGCCGAACTCCCGGGCCAACTCAGCGATCGTGCGGCCGTCCTCGCCGACCCGGCGACAGATTTCGGCTCGAGCTCGTCGGGTGAGGCAACCTTCGATCAGGCCACTCTGCTCCGTGAAGGTGTTCCGCTCGCAGTCGGCGTCCTGGCACTTGCCGCGACGCTTGGCCCACACCAACCGCACCGGCACGCCACTGATCGGCACGTCCCGCACCTGGACCACCGAGCGTCCGTGTCCAGTGGCTCGCACTCCACAGTCCGGACACCCGAGCAATGCAGCCGTCTCCACGGACAACCACCACTCACCATCGGCGTGTACCTGGGCACGCACCACGAATCCGTCCATCCTCAACAGCGCCGTTGCATCGCCACTACCGTCAACCATGTCCCGTGTCCTCCGTTCTCGCTTGGTTTCGCAACCGCAAGAATCGGGGGCCACGGGGCCCTATTGGTGGATGCCTATGGGCGGGTCACCTGATTGGTGCCGCCCCACACGGGAACGCGAAGAGCCG
>JBBQWW010000113.1:0-8705 GCA_038210245.1 Acidimicrobiales bacterium | reverse complement strand
CGAAGGCGGCCATGTCCTTTTGGCCCCGGCCGAAGAGCATCTGGATGACGTCGGAGGTCTCGGCGTCCTCGTACTCCTCCACGAAGTCGAGGCCGTCGCGCATGTCCAGCAGGTGCTGGAGGGTGATGGCACCGCGGGGATCACCCGGGGCCTGCCACTCCGGGACGGGGGCCGGGGACTCGAGCACCAACCTGCCCTCCTCCACCAACATGCCCACCACGGCGTGGAGCATGGACTTGGCCATGGACCATGAGAGGAGGGGCGTCTCCCGCCGGACCGGCTTGCCCGGCTTGTCCCACTGGGGCAGGAGACCCTCGTAACGCTCGAACACCAGGCGGCCGCGGTGGACGACGACCACGGCGTAGGTCTGGCGCAGCGCCCCCTCCGGGTCGAAGGCCAGGTCCATGAACGGGGCCAGGTCGACCCCCGCGGGCAGAGGGCCCTCGGGCCAGACCTCACCGGGCCAGCCCACGTCGGCCGGCTGGGCGGGCAGGGGGTGCAGCGAGTGGGGAGGCGGATCGAGGGCGGTCACGGCCACCAAGTTTCGCACCCCCGGTCGGTCGCCGCCTACCGGGGATCCCCCGACGGGCCGGGCCCCTCCGGTCAGTCAACAGTGTGTCAGGGGATCAGCACGATCTTGCCGTGGGTGTGACCGCTGGCCAGCTGGCGGAGAGCGGCGGCCGCCTCGGTCAGCGGGTAGGTGGCGGCCACCAGCACCGAAAGCGTTCCGGCCTCCACCCGCTTCACCAGCTCCTGCCGGGCGGCGACGCGCAGTTCGGTGCCGGGATCGGCCCCGGGGACGCCGCCGATCACCTTCAGCCCGAGTTCCAGCCCGCGCCGGAAGCCGGCGATGGTGACGATCCGGGCCCGGTCGGCCACCAAGGCCGCCGACACGTCGATGGCCTCATCCGTGCCGACGGTGTCGACGGCGGCATCCACGCCCTCGGGAGCGAGAGACCGGATCCGCTCGAGCAGGCCATCGCCGTAGGCCACGGGCTCCGCGCCCAGCTGGCGCAGGTAGTCGTGACCGGACTCGCTGGCCGTGCCGATGACCCGGGCCCCGTCGGCCACGGCCAGCTGGACGGTCATCAGGCCCACCCCGCCGGACGCCCCGTGCACCACCACCGTGTCCCCGGCGCCGGCGCCCACCACCGTCAGGGCGTGCACGGCCGTCGACCCGACCAGCAGGAGCCCGCTGGCCTCCTCGAAGGACATGGCGGCGGGCTTGGGCACGGCGACATCGCCCTCCACCACCAGCTGGGAGGCGTACGCCCCGGGTGCCCGGTAGAGGATCACGGCGTCGCCGGGCCCAATCGGGCCGAACGGCCCCTCGGCACCTTCGCCCACCGCGGTCACCACTCCCGCCGCCTCGGAGCCCAGCGCCATGGGCAGCTGGGTGGGATCGGACCCGAACTCCCCGCTGAACAGCTTGAAGTCGACCGGGTTGGTCCCCACGGCCCGGACCTCCACCGAGATCTGGCCGGGGCCGGGCTCGGGGACCGGCTCGTCCACCACCGCCACCACTTCGGGACCGCCGTACGCCGTCGCCACCACCTTGTGGGCCATGCCCGGTCCAACCCGACCGGGTGCCCGGCTATTCCGACGGCGGCCCCGTGGGGATGGTCGGGCCGGCGTCGGGTGTGGCCGTCCATAGCTCTGACAGGGTGTCGGCGGCGGCCACCCCCTGACGCCGTCCGGCCCGGGCCGACGGGGCACGTACCGCCGGGTCGAGGGCGTCGGCACCGAAGGCGGCCAGGGAGTCGTGGTCCGGTGAGACGACCACTGCCCGGCCCGACTCGCCGAGCGCCGCCACCTGGAGAGTCAGGTCGGGATCGACCATCGGGGCCAACACCAGTACCCGCCGGTAGCCGACGGCCAGGTCAACGTTGGCCAGCGAGTAGACACCGCCGTCGACGTACCGCCGTCCACCGATGGTCACCGGGGGCCAGATTCCCGGGACGGCACTGCTGGCGGCCACCGCATCCACCAGCCCCGCTCCCGACCCCGACTCGAACACCCGTCGGTCACCGGTGGCGACGTCGACGGCCACCACGGCCAGCCGGGTTGTCGGCCACTCGTGGGAGGGGAGCCGACCGGCCACCACGGCTCGGCGCACGGACTCGGGCACGGTGGCGCTGGCCACGGCCATGGCCGCCACCCGCCGCCGTCGCTCGGCCGGGTCGTCTACCTCCTCGAACAGCTGGACCATGGTGTCCCAGAGATCGGCGACCGTCATTCCGGTGGGTCGCAGTTCGTGGTTCTGGAGGTCCGGATCGACCTGCCGGGCGAAGCACTCCTCCAGGGCCAGGCCGCCCGCCACCTGGGCGGCCACCGTGGCTCCGGCCGACGTGCCCACGAAGAGATCGGCATCGTCGACGTCCAGTCCGCCCTCGGACATACCCAGCAGCATGCCGGCATGCCAGGCGATGCCGGCCAGTCCCCCGCCCCCGAGCACGACGGCTCGGTCGGTGCTCACAGCGGGATGCCCGGACGGGCGACGCGTGCAGTCCACATCGCCCTCACGATACGGCCCTTCGGGTCACGTGCCCACCGGCCGGCCCGTCGGCGGTGCTCAAGGCCTCACTCCCGATGGTCGATGAGGGGCAAGGGGAACGGCGCCACCCGATCGGTGGCCCACGACGGACCGGCCCGGCCCGCGGCCGGCTCAGGTCCGGTCGGTGTCCACGATCAGCAGGCTGCACGGGCTGTGGTGGGACACCCGGTTGGGGACGCTGCCGACCATGAACCGTCGGACGCCGGACATGCCCCGGTTCCCGACCACCAGGAGGTCGGCCTTCACCGCCTCGGCCGCCTTGATCAGGGCATCGGCGGGATCGCCTTCGGAGGTCTCCCACTCGGCCGGTACCCGATGGCGGGCGGCTCGGGCCAGGAAGTCCGCCCGGATCCGTTGGGCCTCTTCCGTGCGGTCCTCGTTGGCCACGGGCCCTTGCTCAACCTGGCCAGGGCCAGCGCCTCGTCGACGGCGATACCTGATCGCTCCGAGCCATCGGTACCCACGACGATCACCTTGAACACGAGTCCACCTCCGCCACCTCGCACTGCCGCCACCCGCGTGGGCACGCTACTAGGGGGTGGGTGGGAGTCCTCGGGCCGGGAAAGGCCCATTCGGAGCGGGTGACGACATACAGCCCGGGGTGGACCTCCGTCGGTCAGGGAACCGTGACACTGGGCCTGGCGGTGGCAGACGGCGGGCGCGGGTCTCGTCGGTGAGCCAGGGGTCGGCCACCGAGCCACCCCCGTCCGACCCCTGGGTAGGGTTCCCCCGTGCAGTCCCAACGCGCCAAGGCGACGACGTTTCTCGCATCCCACCGGGGACCGACGCCCCTGCTCCTGCCCAACCCATGGGACGAGGGCTCGGCCCGCCTGTTGGCGTGGCTCGGTTTCGAGGCCCTGGCCACGACCAGCAGCGGCTTCGCCGCCACCCGCGGCCGGCTCGACGGGTCGATGAGTCGGGACGAGATGCTCCAGCACGTGGCCCGCCTGGTGGAGGCCACCGACCTCCCGGTCTCGGCCGACCTCGAGAACGGCTTCGGCGACGACCCCGACACCGTGGCCGAGACGGTGCGATTGGCACTGGACTGCGGACTGGCCGGCTGTTCCATCGAGGACTCCACCCGCCGCGGCGACACACCCCTCTACGAACGGAGGAAGGCGTCCGAACGGGTGGCCGCCGCCGCCGAGGTGGCCCACGCCGGACCCGTGCACCTGGTGCTCACCGGCCGGGCCGAGAATCACCTCCACGGCGTCTCCGACCTCGGGGACACGGTGGCCCGGCTCCAGGCCTACCAGGAGGCCGGCGCCGACGTGCTCTACGCCCCGGGACTGACCGACCTCAGCGACATCCACCGCGTGGTGGAGGCCGTGGACCGTCCCGTCAACGTGTTGGCCCGGCCGGGGGGACCGACAGTGGGCGAACTGGCCACCGTCGGGGTGGCCCGGGTATCGGTAGGTGGTGCCCTGTGCTTCGCCGGACTCGGGGCGGTGGCCCGGGCCGCCCGCGAACTCCTCGGGGAAGGGACCTTCGGATTCTGGGAGCAGACCGCCGAGGGCCTCGAGGCGGCGCGCGGCGCCTTCGCCCCGTGAGTAGGGCGGGACGGACGCCCGTCGCCGTCCACCTCGGCCGCCGGGCCGGCACGGAGGTGCGGCGATGATCAGCATCGCCGACGGGATCGGCCTGCTCATCGGCATCGTGGTCATCGCCACCATCGCCGACCGCCTGCGGATCGCCTACCCCATCCTGCTCGTCATCGCCGGCATCGCCGTGGCCCTGATCCCCGTCCACCACCGGATCGAGCTCGATCCCGAACTGGTCCTGCTGGTCTTCCTGCCCCCTCTGATCTACGACGCCTCCCTCGACACCTCGGCCCGGGAGCTCCGGGCCCAGGTACGGCCCATCCTGTTTCTGGCCGTGGGGCTGGTCCTGGTCACCATGACGGCGGTGGCCGTCGTCATCTACACCCTGGTTCCCGACATGAACTGGGCCGTGGCCTTCACCGTCGGAGCCATCGTGTCCCCGCCCGACTCGGTGGCCGCCACCCAGATCGCCGGAAAGCTCGGTCTGCCCCGCCGGCTGGTGACCATCCTCGGGGGCGAGGGGATGATGAACGACGCCACGGCCCTGACCGCCTACCAGGTGGCGGTGGCCGCGGTGGGCTCGGCCTTCACCGTGGCCGACGTAGCCTGGAAGTTCTCCTTCGCCGTGGTGGTCGGCGTGGGCATCGGCGTGGCCGTGGGCTGGTTGGGGACCCGGATGCTCCGCTTCACCGAGACCCCGGTGATCGAGAACACCATGCTGTTGATCCTTCCCTTCGCCGCCTATCTGCCCGCCGACAGGTTGGGGGCCTCGGGGGTCCTGGCGGTGGTGGCGGCCGGCCTCGTCATCGGGCGCTACGGCTCGGTGTCGCTGACGGCAGGGGCGCGGCTCCAGCAGCGAGAGATCTGGGACCTGATCGTCTTCCTGCTGACCGGGATGTCGTTCCTCCTCGTCGGCCTCGAGCTCCGTCCCATCCTCGACAGCCTGACCAATCGGGAGTCCGGTTCGCTGGTGACCGAGGCTCTGTCCGTGGTGGGCGTGGTCGTCGTGGTGCGCATCATCTGGGTCTTCGGGGCCACCGCCATCCCCGGGGCGCAGCGGCTGCTGGGCAGTGGGCCGCGTCCGACCCACCGGTGGCGGGAGTCGACCGTGGTCGGATGGGCGGGGATGCGCGGGGCGGTGAGCCTGGCTGCCGCCCTGGCCCTCCCCCAGTCGTTTCCCCATCGGGACCTGGTGGTGTTCCTCACCTTCGCGGTCATCGTGGCCACTCTGGTCGGTCAAGGCCTGACCCTGCCCCCGCTCATCCGCCGGCTCGGACTGGTGACACGAGACCAACAGGACGCCGTGCTGGTGGCCGAGGCCCGGCGTCGGCTGACCGTGATCGCCCTGACCCGCCTCGATGGCCTGACCCGCCGCGATGGCCTGACCGGCTCCGACCGCTTCCCCGACGAGGTGGTGGAGCGGATCCGCATGGGGTACGAGGCCCAGATGGGGCGACTCGATCGCCGGCTCGAAGCACTGGGGTCGGGTTCAGAGGACGAGGAGTCCGAGGACCGGTCCCCCGATGGCACCGGGGGTCACTTCGAGGCCGAGCGCCAACTCCGCAAACTGGTGATCGCCACGGAGCGAAACGAACTCGAACAATGGCTGGTCCGACACAAGGTCAGTGAGCGGGTGGCCGACGGGGTGCGGGCCGCACTCGACGTGGACGAGACCACCATGCGGCCCTGACGCTTCCACCCCGGACCCGAACGTGCTGCAGGGCGCCTCCGAGGAGGCGCCCTGCAGGTACTGATGTGCTGATGTGTTCACCGGGGTTCCCGTGAGGCGCCGGATGGGACCTGGGTCCGGCTAGGTCGCCCGGTGGGTGTCTGGCTGGGATTCGCCAGGTGGTACAGCGAGCCGCCTTAGCGGCCAGCCACCTCCAGGGTCCCAAAACGTTGACTGTGCAGTTGGACCACCTCCTCTCTCTGGTGAGCACATGGTAGCGCCGGGCGCGGTGCGATCAGCTTCATTCTCTGTGAATTCCGTGTCACATCTGGGACCACCGGTGACAGGCCTGTCCCGTCGTCGGGGAGGGGTCGTCAGACCCGGTCAGGACGGAGTGGGCAGACCGGCCCCGGGGTCGATACTATCGAACATATGTTCGTAGCACCTCCCCATCGGCCTGCCGCGGATACTCAGGCCCCCGAGGGGCCACCCCCGACCCGTAGGCTCGACCGGCCCCGCGACCTGGCCGCCCTAGCCCTGCTGGCCGAGCGCACGCGACCCGTCTCGTCGAGCCGGGCCCGCGTCCTCCCGGTGGCCCCACCCCTCGACGTCCTGCTCCCCGACGGCGGCCTGCGTCGGGGGACCACCATCGTGGTCAGTGGGCCAGGGCGGGGCACCGATGCGGGCCGGGCCGCCGACGGCAGCGTCAGCATGGCGCTGGCGCTCCTGGCCGCGGCCTCGGGGACCGGGTCGTGGTGTGCCCTGGTCGGACTGGACGGCCTGGGTGCGGTCGCCGCGCACGAACTCGGCATCGACCTGGCCCGACTGGCCGTGATCCCCCGCCCCGGGGTGGCCTGGGCCGAGGTCACCGGGGCGGTGATCGACGGCGTGGACCTGGTAGTGCTCTGCCCCCCGTTCCCCCCTCGCCCGGCCATGGCCCGTCGGTTGGTGGCCCGGGCCCGGGAGCGCCGGGCCGTCCTGGTGGTGGTGCCGGGCCGGGCCGGGTGGCCCGACCCTCCCGACCTTTCGTTGAGCATCGGCGAAGCGTGCTGGGACGGTGCCGGGACCGGGGAGGGGTTCCTGTCCCGGCGGCGGATGACCGTGACGGTTGCCGGCCGTCGGTCGGCGGCGCGCCCCCGGGACCACCAGTTGTGGCTCCCGTCCGCCACCGGCGCCATGGCCGATGACGATCCAGCCGGGTCGGAGGGGTCACCGTGAACCGCCTGGTGGTGGTGCGCTGCCCCGATCTGCTCGACGAGGACGAGGGCGGAGAAGCCCTCCGGTTGTTCGCCCAGGTGGTCGAGGCCGTGGAGGCCTACTGTCCGTGGGTCACCACCGTACGCCCGGGGCTCTGCTCACTCCCGGCCCGTGGCCCGGCCCGCTACTTCGGTGGCGAGGACCGGTTGGTCCGACTGATCACCGAAGTCGGCGTGGCCGTCACCCCCGTCGAGGTCGGCGTGGCCGACGGACTGTTCGCCGCGGTACTCGCCGCCCAGGGCGGGGTCATCGTCCCCGCCGAGGGGACCGCCGACTTCCTCGCCCCCCTTCCGGTGAGCGTCCTCGGTCAGCCCGACCTGGCCGAGCTGCTGAACCGGCTGGGCGTCCGCACCCTCGGCGAGTTCGCCGCCCTACCCGAGGCCCATGTGTTGGGCCGGTTCGGATCGGACGGGTCCGCCGGCCACCGCGTGGCCGGCGGGCGGAGCGGGGAGCTCGGGGGCCGGCACCGCCCGGGTGGCGAGCGGCGGGCAGCGGGCAGCGGCGCCCCGGCCACGACCACGACCACCGCTGCAGCCACCGCCGCCCAGTCCGGCTTCTGGGGTGGCGTGAGCGACACCGATGCCCGGGCCGGCCGGGCCCTGGCCGCCGTGCAGGACCTGCTGGGCCCGGACGGAGTGACGATCGCCCACCTCCAGGGAGGACGGGGGCCGGCCCAACGGGCCCGCTTCGTCACCTGGAGCGGTCGAGGGGCCCACCCCGACCCGGCCCCCGGGGGGCCGTGGCCCGGTCAGATCCCCCCGCCGGCCCCGATGGTGGTGCATCCCGCTCTCCTCCGGGCCGAACTGGTCGGGGCCGACGGCGAGCCCATCGCGGTATCGGCGCGGGGACTCCTCACCGGGGTCCCGTGTCGGCTGTCGGTGGAGGAGACCGCCTGGTCGGCGGTGACCGCCTGGGCCGGACCGTGGCCGTCGGACGAACGGTGGTGGTCGAGGTCCCGACAGAGGAGCGCACGGCTGCAGGCCGTCATGGGGTCGGCCGCCCACCTGTTGCTGATCGAGCGGGGCCGCTGGTGGGTCGAAGCCACCTACGGATAGCGGGATCCCGATCGCCATGGCCTACGCCGAGCTGCACACTCACTCCAACTTCTCCTTCCTCGACGGCTCCAGTCATCCCGAAGAGCTGGCCGCCGAGGCGGTCCGGCTCGGCCTGTCCGCACTGGCGCTGACCGATCACAACGGCCTCTACGGCGTGGTCCGCTTCGCCGAGGCGGCCCGGGCCTTCGGACTGCCCACCGTGTTCGGTGCCGAGCTCACCATCACCGGGGCGGGCGTCTCCCATCCCCGGACCGGGATGCCCGACCCGGACGGCACCCATCTGGTGGTGCTGGCCCGTGACCCCGAGGGCTACGCCCGCCTCAGCCGGGTGATCGCCGAGGCCCACCTGGACGGCGGGGAGAAGGGGAAGCCGATCATCACCCTCGACAACCTGGCCGAGCGGCACGGCGGACACTGGCAGGTGCTCACCGGGTGCCGCAAGGGGGCCCTGGCCACCGCGCTCACCACCGGAGGGCCGGCCGCGGCGGCACGGGTGCTCGACCAGTTGATCGGCCGGTTCGGCCGCGACCACCTGGCCGTCGAACTGTGGGACCACGGGAACCCGATCGACACCACCCGCAACGATGCCTTGGCCGTGCTGGCCGCCCAGCGGGGGGTGACCCCGGTGG
>JBBQWW010000112.1:0-9020 GCA_038210245.1 Acidimicrobiales bacterium | reverse complement strand
TGCTGGCCGTCATCGTACTCCCGGCCCACGACCACCCTGCCGAGGAGCCCGACCGCACCGCCGTCGAGCCGTCCGCTCCGGGGGAGCCGGTCGACGGCACCGAGGACCCCGACCCTCCGGCCAGTCCGTGGAGGCAGCTGGACTGGCGGGGATCCTGGACGCTGGCCCTGGCCGTGACGGCCGGGCTGCTGGCCCTCAACGTGGCCCCGTCGTGGGGGTTCCTGGCCCCCGCCACGCTGGCCGTCTTCGGGGTCAGCCTGGTGGCCGGGGTGGCCTTCGTGCTGCACGAACGTCGGACCCCGAACCCCCTCATCCCTCTCCGGTACTTCCGTCTGCGCAACTTCGTCTTCCCGCTCGGGGCCCGGTCCCTGGCCAACTTCTCCTACATGGGGGGGTTCTTCCTGTTCCCCATCCTGATGGAGGGCATCTACCACTACAGCGAGACCCGGGCCGGCCTCGAGTCCACGGCCCGGCCCCTCATGTTCTCGCTCATCGCACCGGTGGCCGGCTACGCCGCCGTCAAGGTGGGGGAGCGGGTGTTGGTGGTGGTGGGGGCCCTCATCCTGACGGCATCCATGCTGGCCTTCACCCAGTTGGGCACCCATCCGTCCCAGGTGGCCATCCTGGTGGCCCTGGCCCTCTCGGGGGTGGGGATCGGGATGGCCACGCCCACCACGGTGTCAGCGTCGTCCAACGAGGTGGCCCCGGACGAGCTCGGGGTGATGAGCGCCGCCCAGCAGCTGATCACCCAGATCGGGATCGTCACCGGCATCCAGGTCATGGTCACCGTCCAGGCCTCCGGCGGCGGGGGCGTGGGGACGCTGGCCTCGTTCCACCGGGCCTACGCCGTCGGCGCCGTGGTGGCGGCGTTGGCCGGGGTATGCGGGTTTTTCATGCGGGACACGCCGCGCCCGCAGCGGAGCCGGGCTCCAGTCGACCAGCACGGGGCCTGATCCGGGCCCACGCCTGCCGGGGATTGGCACCGACCGGGCCGGCGGCCCGGACTCGGCCGGGAGGCGGGAGGTCGGCTACTCGGTGATGGCCAGGATCCGGGCGGCGATCTCGGCTGCCGCCGGGTCGGGGGTGGCCGTCTGGAGGGCCATCAGCTTGGCGATGTCCCCCTCCACTTTGATCTTGCCCGACATGAAGGCCTGGATGCCGGCCTGCGGATTGCCCTCCACCAGGATGGCTTTGGCCACGTCGTAATCGAGGGAGACCTTGAGGTCGACCGGGTCTATGTGCCCGGTGTCGAGCACCAGCTCACCTGACGAGGTGTCCACGTGGGCCAGCACCGATCCCTCGCCGAAGGGGACCTCCCCGATGACCAGGTTCATCCGGATGGAGTGGTCGATGGTGGCTCCCTTGCCGTCGAAGTCCGCCCGGATGGACCGCGCCTCGTCCAGCCATTCGTCGCTCAAGAACTGATACGTGGCCATCGCTGTGCTGCTCCTTGCCCGTGGGTTGCCTGGTCTGGGCGACCACACTAACCCGACCCCCGACCGGTCCCCGGGGCGGCGGAGGCCTTCGCCCCAGCCGGGCCCGACGGCCGGCGGCGAGAGGGCCCGGTGGCCGTCACGGCCCGGTGCGGCCGGTAGCATCCGGTTCCGTGACCGCTCCCATCATTCCCGGTGCCGAGCCGTGGTCCGCCCCCGGTGGCGACCACGGCGTGCTCGTCCTCCACGGGTTCACCGGCAATCCCCAGTCCATGCGCCCCCTGGCCGAGGCCTGTGCCGCCGCCGGTTTCACCGTGGAGATGCCCCTCCTCCCCGGCCACGGCACCTCCATCGAGGACATGCTGCCCACCCGGTGGGAGGACTGGTCCGGTGCCGCCGAGGCCCACTTCCAGGCGTTGGCCGCCCGGTGCGGGAAGGTGGTGGTCGCCGGCCTGTCCATGGGCGGCACCCTGACCTGCTGGCTGGCCGAGCGTCATCCCCACCTGGCCGGCATCGCCGTGGTCAACCCCATGATCCAGGCGCCGGACGAGGAGTTCCGCCAGGGCATCGGGGCCCTCCTCGACGCCGGCACCGAGGTGTTCGACGCCATCGGCTCGGACATCAAGAAGGAGGGAACCGTGGAGCACGCCTACCCCGGCACGCCGCTGGCCGCGGTCCTCTCGCTGTTCGCCGGGGCCGACGAGGTACTGGCCCGGCTCGGCTCCATCCACTGTCCCACCCTCCTCCTCTCCAGTCGAGAGGACCACGTGGTCGACCCGGTCTCGGGGGACGTGCTCGAGGCCTCGACCAGCGGCCCGGTGGAGCGGGTCCATCTCGTGGACAGCTACCACGTAGCCACGTTGGACAACGACGCCGCCCTCATCGAGCGGTCCGTGGTCGACTTCGCCCTCCAGGTCATGGGCGGCCCGGGCGCCGCGGTCGCCTGATGGCCGGAGCCCCCCGGTGAGTTCCCCCGAACGAATCACCCGTGACGACGTGGCCCACGTGGCCCACCTGGCCCGACTGGAGCTGTCCGAGGAGGAGCTGGACCTCTTCACCGGCCAGCTGGCCCAGGTACTCGACCACGCCGCCGACGTGGCCTCGCTGGACCTGGCCGGAGTGGAGCCCACCGCCCACGCCATGGCCGTGACCAACGTGCTCCGGCCCGACGAGGTCCGACCCTGCCTCGACCGGGACGAGGTGCTGGGTCAGGCCCCGTCGGTCGAGGACCACCGGTTCCGCGTCCCCCGCATCCTGGGTGAGGCCCCGTGAGCGCGCCGCGCCCGTCGACCTTCCTGGCCAACGCCGTGCGGTCGGGGGCCCGCTCGGCCCTCGAGGTGGTCGATGAGCACTTGGCCGCCATCGCCGCCGGCGACGACCAGGTGCACGCCTTCAACCTGGTCATGGCCGATGAGGCCCGCGCCCGGGCGGCCGACGTGGATCGGACCGTGGCCAACGGGGACGATCCTGGCCTGCTGGCCGGGGTGCCGGTGGCCCTGAAGGACAACCTGTGCACCCGGGGCATCCCCACCACCTGCTCGTCGCGCATCCTCGACGGATGGCGCCCCCCCTACGACGCCACCGTGGTGACCCGGCTGCAACGGGCCGGGGCCGTGGTGGTGGGCAAGACCAATATGGACGAGTTCGCCATGGGCTCGTCCACCGAGACCTCGGCCACCGGTCCCACCCGCAACCCCTACGACACCGGCCGGGTCCCCGGGGGCTCGTCGGGCGGCTCGGCCGCCGCCGTGGCCGCCGGCTTCGTCCCCCTGGCCCTGGGCTCGGACACCGGGGGCTCGATCCGTCAGCCCGCCGCCCTGTGCGGGGTGGTGGGCATGAAGCCCACCTACGGCACGGTGTCCCGCTACGGCCTCGTGGCCTTCGCCAGCTCCCTCGACCAGATCGGGCCGTTCGCCACCACCGTGGCCGACGCCGCCCTGCTCTTCGACGTGATCGGCGGCCACGACCCGGCCGACTCCACGTCGCTCAACCGGCCCACCCCGAGGGTGCTGTCGGTCCTCGACGACGGGGTGGCGGGGCTCACCGTGGGTGTCCTGGTCGAACTGCTCGACGGCGCCGACCCCGACGTGGCCGCCCGGGTCCACCAGGCGGCCGAAGCCCTGGCTGCGGCGGGCGCCCGGGTAGAGGAGGTCTCCGTGCCCGAGGTGCGGCTCGGCCTCTCCGCCTACTACCTGATCGCTCCCGGCGAAGCCTCGTCCAACCTGGCCCGTTACGACGGGGTGCGCTACGGGCTGCGGATGGAGGCCGAGGACACCGTGGCCATGAACACGGCCACCCGCTCGTCCGGCTTCGGTCCCGAGGTCAAGCGGCGGATCATGCTGGGCACCTACGTGCTCTCCGCCGGATACATGGACGCGTACTACCTCCAGGCCCTCCGGGTCCGCACCACGATCATCGACGCCTTCGACGCCGCCTACCGCCGGTGCGACGTCCTGCTCGGGCCGACCACGCCGACCACCGCCTTCCCGCTCGGAGCCAAGACGGGGGACCCTCTGACCATGTACCTGTCCGATGTCTGCACCATTCCGAGCAATCTGGCCGGCCACCCGGCCATCAGCGTGCCCTTCGGCCCCGGTGACGACGGCCTGCCCGTCGGGGTCCAGCTGCTGGGCCCGGCCCTGTCCGAGGGCACCCTGTTCAAGGTGGCCGCCGTGGTGGAGGCCGCCGCCCCCGCCCCTCCGGTGCTGGCCGTGGGGGCCCGGTCGTGAAACCGGGTTGGGAGATGGTGGTGGGCCTGGAGGTTCACTGTGAGCTGAAGACGGCCACCAAGCTGTTCTGCGGCTGCCCCAACGTGTTCGGCGACCAGCCCAACACCAACGTCTGCCCGGTGTGCCTGGGCCTGCCCGGCTCGCTGCCGGTGATCAACCAGCGGGCCGTCGAGCTGGCCATGGCCATCGGGACCGCCCTCCACTGTGAGATCCGGCCCTCCACGTTCCACCGGAAGAACTACTTCTACCCGGACCAGGCCAAGGACTACCAGATCAGCCAGTACGACGAGCCCATCAATGTCAACGGCCATCTCGACCTGCCCGACGGCACCACGGTGGGCATCGAGCGGGCCCACATGGAAGAGGACACCGGCAAGACCACCCATGCCGGCACCTCGGGTCGCATCCACGGGGCCGACTACTCGCTGGTGGACTACAACCGGTCCGGGGTGCCCTTGGTGGAGATCGTCAGCGCCCCCGACCTGCGCTCCTCGGCCCAGGCCCGCGCCTACGCCACCGAGCTCCGTGCCGTGCTGGTGGCCTCGGGGGCCTCGGACGGCAAGATGGAGGAGGGGTCGATGCGGGTCGACGCCAACGTGTCGGTCCGCCGCTCGGCCGACGATCCCTTCGGCACCCGGTGCGAGATCAAGAACCTCAACTCGGTACGGTCCCTGGGCCGGGCCATCGAGTACGAGGCCGATCGCCAGATCGCCCTCCTGGAGTCGGGTGACGTGGTGGTCCAGCAGACCCGGCACTGGGACGAAGACGCCGGCCGGACCCAGACGCTGCGTTCCAAAGAGGACGCCTACGACTACCGCTACTTCCTCGAGCCCGACCTGGTGCCCCTGGTCCCCGACGCCGAGTGGATCCGGGCGGTGGCCGACACCATGACCCCCATGCCCGCGGTCCGCCGGGCCAAACTGGTGGAGCTGTTGGGAGGGGGAGCGGGGGCCACCGACGCCCAGGTGGACCAGGTGGCCACCGTGGTCGACCTGGGGTTGGACGCACTGGTCATGGCCGCCGCCGCCGCCGGGGTCACTCCCGCATTGGCCCTGGCCCGCACGGCCAACGAGGCGGCCAACGACGTCGATGCGGCCCTGGGCCTCGACCGGCAGTCCTACGTGGCCCTCCTGTCCATGGAGGCCGATGGCAGCCTGACGGCCACCCAGGCCAAGACGGTGCTGGCCGAGATGCTGGCCGACGGGGGCGGCGATCCGGCCGACATCGCCTCGGCCAAGGGGTTCGAAGCAATGTCCGACGACTCGCTGGTGGCCGCAGTGGCCTCCGTGGTGGCCGCCTTCCCCGACGAGTGGGCCCGGTTCTGCGGCGGGGACGAGGGCATCGGGGGCTTCCTCATCGGCAAGGTGATGGGGGCCACCCAGGGGAAGGCCGACGGCAAGGCCGTCCGAGCCGAGCTGGCCCGCCTGCGGGGCTGAGCTACTTCGGGGCCGAGGCGGGCGTGGACGCCGGTGGGGCCGGGGTGAGGGCGGGGGGTGGGCCTCCGGCGGCCAGGTAGGCCCCCGTGGTGGTGAAGCCCACCCTGGTGATGAACACCGGCCGGGGCGGGTCGCCGTCGAGGGACTTGATGGGCGTGTAGAGCATCCAGACCCCGGTGGCATCCTGGTAGAAGGAGGGCTCCCCCGGGCCCTGGCCCTGGGCGTTGGAGCTGATCAGGGGCTGGTCGGAGAGGTCGGCACAGGGTCCGAGAGGTCCCTTGCACCAGGCCACACCGATGCCGTAGGCAGGCTGGTTGAACCAGTTGGCGGCGTAGGCCAACCAGTAGACACCGCCGACCTCGACCATGTCGGGGGCCTCGATCACGGACCCCTGCCAGGGCTCGTCCGGCTTCATCAGGGTGGACGGCGTGCCGAGCAGGCTGAGCCCGTCGGCCCCCAGCTTCTGGGACCACAGGGTGGTGGGGGTGGAGGAGCCGTGGGCGTTCTCGTCTGACTTCCACTGCATATAGAGGGTGCCGGAACTGTCGGTGAATACCCGGGGGTCGATGGAACCGGACAGGCCTGATTGACAGATGAAGGGATGGGCCTGGGCCTTGAACGGCCCGTCCGGACTCGACGAGACGGCGGCGCCGATGCACTGCTCGTCGAGCAGCTTGAGGAATCCGGTGAAGTACAGCACGTAGGTCGATCCGAACTGGTGGACATCAGGTCCCCAGGTGAAGGGCTCCGCGGCCCACGCCGGCAGGTGGACCATGGCGTCCTTGGGCTTGGTCCAGGTGATGAAGTCGGTGGTCGAGGCCACCGGCACGTTGAGGAACGGGATGGACGTCGTGCCGCTGGTGTACAGGTAGTAACGGCCGCCGGTCCGGAGCAGGAACGGATCCGAGCGGTTCTCGCCGGAGGGGACCAGTTGGCCCGGAGACGAAGGGTCGGCGGTCGCCGGGGGCTGGGTCGAGGGTGCGGCCGTGTAGGCCAACGACGACGGTCGGGGCACGGCCGGGTGGGTGGATGTCGGGTGGGTGGGTGCCGGGTGGGACGGTGTGGCCTGGGCTCCGTTCCACGGCTGCACGGTGAGGACCAGGACCACCACGGCGACCAGGGCGCCCATGCCGATCGCCACCTTGCGCCGCGGTGAGCGGTGGTGCGTCGGGTGGTCGGACTCGGGTGGCGAGGGTGGTGGTGGGACGGTCGGAGCCGCCTCGACCTTCGTGTCTGCATCCATGGTGGTGAGGGCCCCTTCGTTTGGGTGGGTCGAGTCGGTGGTGGCCGGGCCGGTTCCGGACCCGGCGGCGCTCTCGGTGGCCTCGATGGTGGCCGGTGTCGGAGCGGGTTCCGCGGCGGGTTCCGCCGCTGGCAGGGTTGTGCCCCTGTCCGGCCTGAGCACGGGCGCCATCGGCGGAACGGTCTGGGTATCGGCTCCCATTGGTGTCGGCGACTCGGTTCGGCGCGGCGCCGTGGTCGGGGAGTCGGAAGCTACCGGTGGGCGTGGCTCTCTCATGGCAGGCCCGGTGGGCGCTGCCGGTGGAGTCGGGGCCGGGGGAGCAGCGGCGGTAGTGACGGTCTCGGCACGGTGGGAGCCCATCACCGCCATCGGGACCACCGGATCGACGGGAAGGTGGGCCGGTCCGGGCGCGCCTGGTGCCCTCAGGCCTCCGGGCGCCACCCCCGGAGCGAGCAGCTCATAGGCGCTGCCAGCCTCCCCCTTGCCCCCACCCCTGTGCATCGCCCGGAAACGCTAGCTCCTTTTGGGTCACTTGGGGAATAGCGGTGGACATCTCGGCGGAAGCTGGGGACAGTCGGAGAAATGTAGAGGAAAAGGTAGGGATTTCGCGAGGTGCTATTGACCCTGGTCGGAGCGTCGTTCACCATGACTCTTGTTGGGAAGCCGAAGCTCCGGAGGACACCGGAGGAGGTCGGAAGTGAGGGTCGAAAGGCCCGAGCCGACGGTCGCCTCAGGAGGTTGCCGGGACCGTAGGCGACCGACATGGTGGTCCGGGGACGGGCCGAGGTGCTCTCGAGCGCTGAGGTCCGGTGCCTGGTGCAGGGTCGTCCGACACGGCCTGGCGCCGGTGAGGCCGGGCAACCGTGAGCGTGGCCCCGAGGAGCTCGGGCGGCTTCGGCCGTTCGGTTACTCGGGGCTGCGTCGCGTCCGGGGACGTAGGACGCCGCTCAGTGCGCGTGGAGGTGAGCAGAGGACGACGTCGGCGTCACCGTCTCCATGGCGCAGGGATCCACGTCGTCGTTGCACCGCTCGCACTCCAGCTCCAGGGTCGAGTGGGAGATGGCGTAGGGGCCGGCGATGGCGGCCTTGACCCGGTCCCCGACGACCTGGGCCTCCTCCAGCGTAGGGTGCCCGGTCAGGACCAGATGGGCCGAGAGCACCCGCATTTCGCTGGACAGGCTCCATACGTGGAGATCGTGGACCTCGCCCACGCCCGGTACCGCGGTCATGGTCCCGCTGAGCCGGACGAGGTCCAGGTCCTCCGGGGTGGACTCGAGGAGCACGGCGATGCTGTCCCGGAAGATCCGGATCGCCTGGTAGACGATGATGGCCGCCACCACCAGGGCCGAGACCGGGTCGAGCCAACTGGCGGCGGGCACGAAGATCATGATCGCCGCGGCCAGCACCACGGCCAGCGAGGCCAAGGCGTCGCCGGCCATGTGGAGGACGGCCGAGCGCATATTGAGGTCGTGGGTCCCGTCCCGCAGGATGAGGGCGGCCAACCCGTTGACCACCAGGGCGAACGACGCCACCACCACGACGAGGCCGGCCTGTACCGGCTCGGGATGGCCCAGCCGGTGGATGCTGTCGATCACGATGAGGACGGTGACCACCCCGATCAGGGCGGCGTTGGCCAGGGCGGCCAAGATGGTGGCCCGGTGGTTGCCGAAGGAGCGGGCGGCACTCGGGGGCCGGAGCACCAACCGGACCGCCACCAGCGAGAGCACCAGCGCGCCCACATCAGAGAGGTTGTGCCCGGCATCGGCCATCAGACCGGTGGAGTGCGCGGCCAGACCGAATCCCACCTGTACGACCACCAAGAGCCCGTTGAGGGCCAGGCTGATGCTCAGTCTTCGGGTTCGGTCCATGGATTCTCCCTGCTCCCAGCCTACCAACCCCCCTCGAAGACCCCCGTTCCGCGTCCGGAAGCAGGCCGGTGGGGCCGGTAGCCTCCGGACATGATCCGACCGCCGTCCCGACTGCGGCGCCCGGTCCTTCTGTGCCTCCTGGCCCTTGGCGCCCTGGGCGTCGTGGCTCTGGTGGTGGGGACGGCCCGCCTCTTCGTCTGGCCGCCCACCGACCACCCCATCAAGGCCGACGCCGTGGTGGCCCTCGGTGGTGACCCCGGACAGCTGCGAGCCAAGGAGGCCCTCCGCCTGGCCGGGATGGGCTACGCCCC
>JBBQWW010000111.1:0-9158 GCA_038210245.1 Acidimicrobiales bacterium | reverse complement strand
ATCGATGAGAATCACAAACCCGTGGCCTCACACGCTCCGACGGCCGCTGAAGAAGTCAGCACCAAGCCGGCCGACCCTTGCCGATGCAGACCACCCGATTCACTGCACTGCCAGGTCGTCGGTCGGTGGATCGAGGCTAAGGCGGGGATAGCCAACTGGGTGATGTTCGAGTATCCCCTGTGGGTGGCGCTGCGGAATGAGGAGTGGACCGGAACGCTCAACGACATTGGTGTCACCAATCAGACGCGGACTCTCGAAACGTCCCAATCGACCTGTGCCCAGATCTCTCAAGTCGGGCCCGGGTACCTATCTCCAGCCGCAGCGAATCTGCAGTTTGGAAATCTCGTCGTCTCGGTGGCTCCAACTCTGGCATCGAGGATCCACCTAACGATGCCCGACTTCACCAGCTCGGTTCCCGGGGTCCGACTCTTTCCCGGCGAAGGCTGGGTGCCCTTGGTGTATGGGCTCGCCGCCGTTGGCACGCGAGCGTCTATATACATAACTAGCCCGGCCACGAAGGCCGTTACACTACGGCTTCGACTCGGCCCCGGATTGGACAATGCCCAGATCATTGCTTCCGACGGGGCGGGGCGAGTACTGCCGTCAAGCACAAGGCAGGGGGTGGTGGAGATACCGGTTTCCGTCCTTTCCGGGGCGACCCGGGTGGATCTCGCGGTGTCCTCACCGGGACTGAAACACCGACCCCCCTTCCCGCTCAGGTCGATATCAGTGGCAGCCGGCTGACCTTCCTACTTCAAAAGACAGCGCTCGCCAACAGGATCACCGAGATGGACTGTTGCCATCCAGCGATCGAACCGTTGTTCGGAGAGTGACGGCTGGTCGGCACGGTATCAAATGCGACCTACTGCATTCGGCACGACCCTGATGATCCACGGTGGGATCGTCCCCCGATGTCGGTCCACCGAGATTGTGAAGTTGATGACGGTTTCCCTATCCGCCAGGCGTCCATGGCCGGATTCAGTCTGGATCGTGCGTGCTGAGTTAGTCGTGAGACGGTAGACCCGGAGTTGACGCCTTCCGGGTATCTGCACTCGCTGCCTACTTCTGGCGGGCAGCAAGCTCTCAGATGTCGGCCGCTGGATCTCACCCGATTTTGAGCGGCCGCGCCAAATGGGCGAACGCGACAAAGCCCTCGGCTTCAGCCTGAGCAGCCCTGCCCCTTGTCAACGTCCTCCTTAACCGATAGAGTCAATAGGAAGGGGGGGATAAGTCTGTGGGGATCGACCCGTACATCGTAATTGGCAGCGCCTTGGTGGGATTCCTTGTTGGACTCACGGGTGCCGGGGGCGGAGCACTGATGACCCCGATGCTCATCCTGCTGTTCAACGTGAAGCCGGCAACGGCTATTTCAAGCGATCTCGTCGCCGCCGTCTTCATGCGGCCAGTCGGAGCGGCCGTTCACATGTCGAAGAAGACGATCAACTTCCGATTGGTCGGTTGGCTCGTGGTTGGGTCGGTGCCGATGGCCTTCCTTGGGTCGTATGTGCTGCACCTCATGGGAAATGCCAAGGAATCGCAGCTTCGTATCGAAAAGGCGCTCGGGGCAGCGCTGCTCATCGGTGCTGCGGCCATGGTGCTTCGCTACTTCCTTGACCGGCGCTCAGGTCAGAAGCGGAAGGCGATCGTTCACGAGCTCGTCGTTCGACCGATCCCCACGATGGCCATCGGCATGATCGTTGGCATGATCGTTGGCATCACGTCCGTTGGATCGGGATCATTGATGATCGTCATGCTCCTCTTTCTGTACCCAATGCTTGGAGCCAACCAACTGGTGGGTACTGACCTTGCTCAGGCCGTACCACTCACCGCTGCGGCCGCCCTCGGTGCGCTGGTGTTCGGACATGTCGAATTCGCGGTGACCACTTCCATCATCGTTGGAAGCATCCCGGGAGTGCTCGTGGGGTCGCTCTTATCCTCTCGAGCTCCCGACAAATACATCCGACCGGCAATCACATTCGTGATATTTGCCTCTGGCATGAAATACGTGGGTGTAGGCACAACGGCCCTGGGGTGGATTCTCTGTGCGGTTCTGCTCGCGGTCGCTACGACTTGGGTGGCCTATGTCCGTCCGTGGCACAACGGCTTTCATGCCAACCCCGATGAGGACACCACGGACTCTTCGCTGACCGAGCAGGTCGTCACCGAATGATGGTTATGAGCTCGTAAGCGCGTAAAGCATTCACGGCGACACTTTCTACGGCGCTGCCGAGCAACTCCAAGATGGCTTCAGGGCCAGCGGGGGCGATCAGGTACTCCCGGGAGCTCTGAGAACCGTCTGTCCACCAGCGACTCACAACCACGGAGACCCCGTAGGATTTCGGTCCGGAAACGTCTCCTCTCAGAGTGGTGGCCTTGCCCAGGGCCTAACAGAGTCCTTCATGAACACTGGTAGCCACTACAAGGCGCCCGGAGGTGACATTGTCGGGAACGGCCGAGTGGCCGGCGTGGGAACAGTCAGCCCGGAAAGGTGGATTTAGCGATCTGGTACTTGGCAGTAGTGCCGGTGTGAGATTCCCCACTCGGAGTGGACACGTTGGTAATGCGGCGATGACCGACTGAGCCGGTATCCTCGTGGACGTTCTCCTGGAAGGGATCCGGACGCCGGTCGCGGTCACCCACCGCATTATGTCGGTCCACCTGACAGTAAAGACCGTCACCGACAACCTCCGCACCTTCAACATCGCAAGCTTGGGTGAGAACGGACACGCCTCAGGTGCACGAGGTTCACGTCGTGACGCCGACTCCGTCCGAACGCCATCGGAAAGAGGGGACGACCGAGGCGAAGCGACCCAACAACCCCGCGTACCGGGCCCAGGGCCTGAGGCGGAGGACAAGGCGGGCTGGCGCCGGGCACGCCCACTCGAGCGGGGAGGGCAGGGGTGGCGGAGGGGGCCCGTATCATTTAGCGACAACCGACCCGGGGGTTTGCCCCCGTCCGGGGGGGCAGCACTGTTTTCAGTGGGCGGCAGTCGACACCCGAAGCTGGTCCCATAGGAACGGACCGAGTTCGCTCGTCCACCAATATCCTCCGACGGTGAGCGACGTCGTGTGCCCGGTGTCGGCCTGCTCGACCTCGTAGCAGGCGTTACCGGCAGCTCGAAGGGCGTCACAGGTTTGGAACGCATATGCCCCGGTGATGTGACTGGCGACGTCGTAGGCATACATAAACATCAGAGCCGGTGCCTCGGTGTTGGTCAATGTCAGCCCGGAGAGTCCAGGAGTTAGGAAGGCGCCCGTCGACACGGCGGCGGCGATCGACGGCGAGTAGGTCGACAGCGGACCACTGTAGGGAACGCCAGCCGCCACGGCAGCGGCCAGGGCCAACGCTCCTCCCGCGGAGTTTCCGAGTAGGGCGATCCGGGTCGGATCCACCCCGTAGGTGGAGGCATTGGCCTTGAGGAATCGTACCGACTGCTGCGCATCGCGGGTGGCAGCGGCGGCCAGCGCCGGAGCGTTGGCTCCTCCGGCGTTCGCAACCGAAACCAGTCGGTAGTCAATGGTCACTCCCACGTAGCCATACAGCGCTGCCTGCTGTGCGTCGCCGTCCTCGTCCGTGCGGCTGCCGCCGACGAACGCCCCACCGTGGATCCCCACGATCGTTGGCCGTGGTGCCGTTGAGGCATCCGGTGGCACGAAGACATCCATGAAGAGCGGCGAGATCACTCCGTTGGCATTGGGTGCCGACGAGTACTGCACCGTGTACTCCTTGACCTGACTCACCGTGTACTGGGGTGTGGCGTACAGGCCGGACCCGGACATACCTTCGGGTGCCGCAACCACCTGCAGTGAGAGCGTGGCGGTCCCTGAGTTCTGCGTGGGCGGCTTTGCCTTGTCCTTGGTATCGACCGCCTGCACGGTGAACGTCGAGACTCCGGTGGTCGTCGGCTTGCCGACGATCTTTCCCGTGGCCGCCTGAAGCCGGAGTCCCATGGGCAGCGCACCGCTCACCACCGACCACTTGTACGGGGCGTACCCACCGGTGGCCGTCAAACCGCTCGAGTAGGCCGCCTTGATCGACCCGGGCGGCAGGCCCACGGTGTTGATGGAGACTCCGTCGATGGCCTTCTCGAACGCCGTCGCCAGTTGGGCATAGCCCTGGTCGTTGGGCTGAATGCTTCCCGGGGATGTGCAGGCATAGGTCCATTGGCACACCGTGGCCACGTCCTGGGGCACGGTGGCGCTTTGGTAGGTACCGATCGGATCAGTGTCGTCCGTCTCGAAACGCGAGGACGGATCGGCCGTCGATGCTCCAGCTGCCGAGTAGATCTGGTTGAGTAGGGCGTTGAGCTGGTCGGTGCCGGCAATACTCTGAGGGGCGACCGACTGCCCTGTCGCTCCGGTCAGCCAGCTAGCGAGAAAGGGGTCGTAGTAGTTCATCCCGTAGATGGGGACTCCGGGACCAGCCGATTTGAGCCCGGCGAGTTCCTGAGGGAGCTCGGTTGAGATCTGGTTGATGGCAGCGGCAGCGCAGGTGTTGTCGACTCCGGTGGACGTCTGACAAGCGGCGACGTCGTCGGCCCCGATGTCGATCGTGACGAATGCCACTTGATGAGGATGGTCCCGCAGGAAGGCGATCGCATCACCGAACTGGGTACCGGTCGTGTACGAGCAGCCCGGACCGTTGGCCATCGACGCCGTCGTGGCCCCGCCGCACCCCAGGTTCACCGGCTGCAAGTTGGGGTAGCGGCCGGCCTCATGTGCGGCGATCAGGTTCACATAGTCAGTTGCGCTGGAGCTGGCGCCGATGCCGGTGGCCAACCAGTCACCGAGAGCCAGGTAGTACTGGGGCGCTGGCGCCTTCGCCGCCCGGGTCGAGGCGGTGGCCGACACGCTCGGAAGCACGCTGGCAACCAGGCAGGCGGCGGTCATCACCAGTACCCGTGCGATGCGCGCCCTATTCGTTCCAGCAGGCATATCGTCCCCCCCGGGATGCGTGGCCGACCTGAGCTACGAAGGTTCCTAGCCGACGACTCGGCACTTTACGATTCGCACTGTACCCGACGTGTTCTCTTGGGGCCGGCTGTGCCGACGTAGGCGATGAAGCTGCCGGTGGTCGACGGCATTGTCACCTTCCAGGGATCGGCCCGCTCGTACCGTCCGGCGCCTTCAGTAGAACGTCCAGGCCAAGGCCACATCTGCCCCTTCACCGGTCTGTGTAAACCACGGGCTCCAGATCGACGACCAGCGTCAGGGATTTGCTGCCAGACCCCGTGGGATGGGCCCCGGCAGCGGCCCACTGCAACGCGAAGGGGGAAGCCGGTTCCCGGACTCGTTCGAGCTGCGGGGCTTCGGCCTGGCCACGCCCGGTAGAGCGAGATGGGCCCGACTTGATAGCGGCGATCCTGACCCAGCTCCAGGCAAGCAGGAGCCTGACTGACTAGGTTGAGGAGGCGGGGCACGGGCCAGGGGGGAGAGTGTGGGTTCCGTACAGCGTAAGTTCCTTCCAGCCGGCGATCGCGGCGGGACCGGTGGGGCAAAGAAGATTGATCTGGCGGGGCGTAGGGGACCGCGCACAGTTTCCTCTCGGACACGTGCACTCGCCGCAGTACTGGCTTTACTATTGACCGCCAGTTCGATGGTGCCCGCCGCCGCCGCCGCGTCGAGCGGTGCTGCACCCACACCGGTGAGCTCGGCCGGCACCTCCACCCGCGGCGTGTCCAAGCACGCCATCAACGTGGTATTTCCGGTGGTCTCGCTCAACTCGCTGGCCGGACGGGAGGGATTCGCCGAGGACGCCGAGTACGGGGAGCAGTCCAAGGCCATCACCCTCTTCGTGAAGCAGGTCAACGACGCCGGAGGCATCGACGGCCGGAAGATCAATCCCATCATCAGCGGCTTCGATCCCACCAGCGAGACGCAGATGCGATCCCTGTGCAAGACCTGGACCCAGGGATCACCGGCAGCATTCGCCGTGCTGGACGGGCTTGGGGCTTGGACAGGGGACAACCAGCTCTGCATCACCCAGGAGGGCCACACGCCGTTCATTGGTGCGTGGTCGACGGTCACCAACTGGACCAAGCAAGGTTCGCCCTACCTGTGGTGGACCGGTCCCGACCAAGCCACCATCCTGCAGGCCGTGGTCAACTGGGGGCTCAGCTCCCATCTCATCGGGGGTACAACCAAGGTGGGGATTATCGTCGGCAGCCGGACGTCGGACCAGGCCGCCCTCAACGACTATCTCCTGCCCGATCTCCGCAACGCCGGCGTCAACCCGATCGTCAAGACCATCGACGCCGACCCCAACGACACGGCCACTACCGGTACCCAGTCACCGCTGGTCATCCAACAACTCCGCAGTGCCGGCGTCACCTCGATCATCCCCCTGATGCCCTTCAACGTATTCTTTCCGGTTCTGCAGGCCGAGACGACACAGCAGTACTTCCCGCGGCTCCTCCTCAGCGACTACGAGGAGAGCATCGTTTCGGCACTCGGGCTCATTCCTATCCCCTACTCCAAGGCGATCGACGGCCAGCAGGGGGTGACCACCGAGACCCTCGGCGGCATCGACGACGACCGACCCCAGAGCCAGGGCGGCTACAACACGGCCGTTCGCCAGTGCTGGACGGTCTGGCACAAGGCCTATCCGCAGGTGCCACCGGGGAACATGAACGACTTCATCGAGGAGCAGGGGCCCATCGTCGGATGGTGCCAGGCCATCCACCTCTTCGAAGCCGCGGCGAAGGCTGCCAGCCCCGGGCTCAACCGGCGTACCTTCACCACGGCCATGTCCAAGATCAAGAACTTCCCCGGCGCCTGGTCACCCGTTCTCAGTTTCGGTCCGAACAAGCGGTTCGGGCCGACGGAGTACCAGGTGGTGAAGTTGCACATCAACTCGCCGCCCTCGCCGCTGTGCAAACAAGGCCCGGGCCAACCGCCGGCGGCCACCTGCTGGGTCAGTGTGCAGCCCTGGGCGCCGTTGCCTGCCGGATGATGTTCCAACCTCCTCACGAGCCGAGTGGATCAGCCGATGGGAGAGTGACCTGCAGCTGAAATCTCGGAGAGCAGCAAGAGTACGCCGTTCCCCAGTGGACGGTCCGGTAGCAGCCGGGCTGGCGAGCTCCCCCTTGGAGGCAGGGCTACCGCTTCGTGGCCCACGACGGGGAGCTTCGACGACGGCAATTCCTTCTGCAATAGAATCGGGGCTTGGCGGGTCGCCACGCTTGCGGATTCTTAGCTGGCCCTTCATCTCGCCTTAGCTCGTCCTCAGGTCCCTGCCTTACCCTGGGAGAGGAGGCAAGCAGACTGATCGACCGATGCTTGAACTGAGATGACCTGGATAATCATGTTGCCGTTGATCGCTGTGGCGTTCGTATGCGCCGCAGTACCTATCCTCGAGAACTAAGACCACCACATACGATCGAGGTCATGCAGGTTCGGCATGGCCGCCAACATCAAACCTGTCCGGAGAAAGAGGTCAAGAGCCAGTGGCACGCAACTGCCTACGGACAAGGTCATGGGGGCGTCAGCGCCGATAACCAGCCCAGCCACCGGCTCAGATGGGACGTCGGATTTCCGCTATGAGCGGGCAGAATTGGGCCTGCGACCGTACTCGCGGCCGCGCCCATTTGGCGCCTCCCCTGCACTCATCCTCAAGGCGGCTGAGGTCCAGCACTCCCCCACCTCGCTTCAACTCGACTATGCGCTCTATGACTTTTTCAGTCCTGATTTTGGCGACCAATGCGTCTGCGAGTCCGAGGATGCCGTTTGCTTGGACGAGACGCGACTCAGGCCCATTTTTCGGGGGCATCCCTCAGCCGTCACCAACCTACAGAGCCAAGTGAAGACGCAGTGCTTCGTCGAGCGAAGTCAGAAGGTCAGGCGGCAACGATCCGACTTGTGCACCGATGCGCTCAACGGCGACGGCACGGACCTGCTCGGCTTGAGCCTTGGAGTCGAGCCGAAGTCCAGTCTCGCGTGCGGGCAGCATGACTTGGAACGGATACACCCGTTCTGTCCTCGAAGTCACAGGCACTACGGTCAGGACTCCCCGTCCGAGCCGCTCGGCGGTGCTGTTAGCTCCGTCGTTACTGACGATCACTGCCGGGCGCCGCTTATCGTGCTCCGAGCCCCTAGCGAGGTCGAGGTTGACCAGTCGAACCTCGCCACGGCGCATCAGGCGAGACCGTCATTGATGGTGGCATCCCAATCGTTGCCGTCGTCTTCCTCCGCCCATTCCTGCCAGGCGTCTTCATAGGCACCTCCCAGGCCCGAGGCACGCAGAAGCCGGACCGCCTTGTGGACCACGGCCGAACGCGAATCGAAGCCCTTCGAGGTGGCGTAGGCGTCAAGGAACTGAACGTCCTCCTCCGGCAGGCTGACACTGACTTTCATACTTCAATACTACTATTCGTAGGACGGGAGGAGGAACAACCGGAGAGACCGCGAGGTGGCAAGGGCAAAGACCGACCTCTCGCTCGGCAAGAATTTCCTCCGGGGTAACCGCTGAGGTCGCGCTGACTCACGTGCTGTGCATCTCAACAGTTTGCGCGGCATCAGCCTCAATACGGCCGAGGTCTGACTTCGACCCCCGTTGCCGCCGTTGAAGTAGCCCCCACATGTGCTACAAGTAACACATGACTTCTGTCGGCGTCCGAGAGCTGCGCCAACGAGCCAGCGAACTGCTCAGGCTGGTCGAACAAGGTGAGACCGTCGAGATCACCGATCGGGGACGCCCCGTTGCGAGGCTGACTCCTCTGCCCGAAGGGACACCGTTGGAACAACTGCACTCTGCAGGAGAGATCGACCGGGCCTCGGCCGACATGGACGATCTCCCAGAGCCCACAACCCTGCCGAGCAGCACCGAGCCACCATCCGCAGCCATCCGACGGCTGCGCAACGAAGAACGCTGACCACGTGGCGGCCACCTACTTGGACTCCACCGCTATCGTGAAATTCGCCGTCCGCGAGACCGAGTCGGACGCGCTCCGAAGCCACCTCCGACGGCGACGCCCACACGTAGGGAAGCGCTCTGGCGCGAACAGAGGTGCTCCGGGCCTGGTCAAGTCCCAACGAGTGGTGTACAAGCCCGTGAGGTGCTCAGTCCCCGCGTCAACCTGCTGATCTGACTTTACGTCGTCCTGTCGATGGTGTGCCTCCCGGTGTCGTCGGGTGTGTTCATTCAGCGCTCGAATCGATGG
>JBBQWW010000110.1:0-9228 GCA_038210245.1 Acidimicrobiales bacterium | reverse complement strand
GCTGTTCGCCCATTAAAGCGGTACGCGAGCTGGGTTTAGAACGTCGTGAGACAGTTCGGTCCCTATCCGATGCAGCCGTAGGAGATTTGAGGAAGGCTATCCCTAGTACGAGAGGACCGGGATGGACGAAGCTCTCGTGTGTCAGTTGTCCTGCCAAGGGCACCGCTGATTTGCGACCTTCGGGTGGGATAAGCGCTGAAAGCATCTAAGCGCGAAGCTCGTTCCAAGATGAAATCTCCCACAGGGTTAACCTGGTAAGGCCCGTGGTTAGACGACCACGTTGATAGGCCGGAAGTGTACGTGCGGTAACGCATTCAGCTGACCGGTACTAATCGGCCGAGGGCTTGGGAACTTGCTCGTGCTCGCTATGGAACGCTCAGGGGTGACCGATCTCGGTCACTTCGGGCTCGGACGTCGACCCCTCAGGGATCAGCCGTCCTCGAGCCCCGGGAGAGCGCACAGTTTCCGGTGGCCATGGCGGCGGAGAGACACCCGTTCCCATTCCGAACACGGTAGTTAAGCCCGCCAGCGCCGATGGTACTTGGGGGGTAGCCCCCTGGGAGAGTAGGACGCCGCCGGGATTTCTCCAGACAGTGCCCCTGGCTTCGGCCGGGGGCACTGTCGCGTCGTTGGGTCGGATCAGACCAGGTGGTGGCCCCAGGACTGCCGCGGCTGGATGCCCGAGGGGCAGGCGAAGATCCCGCTGCCGGTGTGCTCGAGGTACTCGACCAGGGCGTCCCGCTGGCTCAGGGACTGCTGGATGGGGATGAACTGCTTACGGGGATCGTTCTGGAAACAGATGAAGAAGAGCCCGGCATCGAGCTCGCCGGTGACGGGATCGATCCCGTCGACGAAGCTGTAGCCGCGCCGCAGGATGGCTTGGCCCCCATGGGAGGATGGCGCCGCCACCCGGATGTGGGCGTGGGTGGGGATGAGGGGCTGGCCGTCAGAACCGATGGCGTGGAGATCGACCGGGGCCGTCTCGTGGGCGGCGCCCAGGGGAGCGCCGTTGGCCTTGATCCGTCCGATGGTCCGCTCCTGTTCATCGAGGGTGCTGCGGTCCCAGGCCTCCAGGTGGGTGCGGATCCTCCGGGCCACCAGGTACGTGCCGCCGGACATCCATCCGGGGCTGTCGACCCAGACGAACTTGTTCATGGCCCCCTCGTCGTCGGCCACCAGGTTGTTGGTGCCGTCGCGGAACCCGAGCAGGTTGCGGGGCGTGGGTTGGCCGGCCCCGGGAGAGGCCGTCCGTCCGAATCCGACCTGTAGGTAGCGCACTGTGGCCGAGCCCTGAGCCAGTCGGCTGAGGTTGTGCACGGCATGGAAGGCCACCTGGGCGTCGTCGGCGCAGGCCTGAATGCAGAGGTCGCCTCCGGTCCGCAGAGGATCCAGGGCGTCGCCGGCGAACGGGGGGAGATCGACCAGCGCGTCCGGCCGCATCGGGGCGAGCCCGAACCGGCTGTCGAACAGGCCGGGCCCGAAGCCCACGGTGAGGGTCAGGCGCGAGGGTCCGAGGCCGAGGGCCTCACCACTGTCCGGCGGGGGAGCGAGGAGGGCGCTCCGCCCCGCTACAGGAAGTCCGGCGGTGAGCCGCCCGGCGGCGTCGGTCCAGGTGTCCAGCAGGGCAGCCAGTCCGGCTCGGTCGGCCACGGTGGCATCGAAGGCGGCAAAGACCAGGTGGGCCTGTTCGGGGGTGGCGACACCGGACTGGTGGGAGCCGTGAAAGGGGACGGTGGTCGAGGAGGCGGTGTCGGCGTGGGTGGCCGCACCGGCCGGAGGCACCGGGACCAGCGAGGTCGCCCCGGTGGCCAGGGCTGCCGAGGCCAGTCCCGTGCCGGCCAACAGCTGGCGCCTGGTGACCGTGGGCGGACGGTCGGCTTGCCCGGTCACGAGGACGCGCCGCCGGAGCCGTAGGACGCCAGCAGGGACGAGAGTCGGGCCACCAGGGCGGCGGTGCCGTCCACCTGCTGGGCCAGGGTGCGGAGGGCGGCCGGGGGGAAGGTGGCGTCGGCCCGGAGCCCCGGCGGTCCGAGGCCGGCCACCTGGGCCTCCAACCCGGTGAAGTGGGAGGCCGCGGTGGCGGTGAGGGTAGGGGAGACCGTCCGGGCCAGCGGCTCGATGGCGGTGAAGGCGGCGTGGGCGGCGGCCACCGTGGCGGCGATGTCCACGGCGTCGAGGTGGGAGTAGACCTCCTCCTTCCCGGGCACAGCCACGTCGTTGACCCAGCTCAACTCATCCACGGCGGTGGTGCCTATGGCTTCGGGAGCGAGGGAGTCCCTCGACAGCAGGTACTGGGCCACCGGGGCCTGAGCCACCAGGCCGCCCACGGTGGCCAGGGCGTCGGCCGAGCTACCGCCGGACCACAGGACCCGCTCGATGGCGTGCAGCCCGGCGAAGGTCTGGCCCGGGACGAGGTCGGTCGCCCGCTCGTCGAGCGTCGATGCGATGACGGAGTTGCCGCTCTCCAGCATCCGGAAGCCGTCGTACGCCGACTGGGCGGCCAGTTCATCGACCTGGGCCGCGGTCAGGTCCCCGGCTACCAGGTCGGCATCGAGGCGGCCCACGGCCGCAACGAAGCCGGCGGCGTTGTTTCCGATGACCGTGCGATAGGTCGCGGTGGCCTTCAGGGCCGCCGCGGTGCCGGAGCTGCCGATGCCCTTCCCGGCCACCACCGGGCCCGAGTCCGGGGCGGTGACCGCCGAACCCGGAGCGGAGCCTGGGACCACGGGCTCCGCTCGACTGGCTGACGAGGCCGACGACGACCCGCAGGCCGAGGTCAGCACGACCAGGAAGGCCAGCACCAGCGGGGCCGCCCCGGTGGCCACCACCGGCCGCGGGCGCGCAGGGGCACCCGGGAAGGCGGGGCCGAACCGGAGGTCGCGGAGGGGTGGAGGGGGTGGTGTCACGATCGGGGTCAAGGGTACGTGACCGGCGGGCCCCGCCCCGGTCGCCTCCGGGCCGGACAAGGCGGGGGCAGCGCCGTCCGGGACGGAGCGGTGGCACCCGGCTGACCCCTGGCCGAGGACACCGGAGGGCTGCCGATACACTGGCGACCATGGCAGAGCGCAACCCCAGTAGTTCTGCGCGCCCGCGGGGCGGCAGCGGTGGACGGCCACCTTCGGGCCGATCGTCCGGGACGGGGACGCCGGGCAGCCGGACCGGATCGGGCAGTCGGACCGGAGCGAACGGCCGGGGAGCACCGGGAGGCGACAAGGGCAGTGGCGCCGGCGGAAGTGGAAGCGGCCGTGGGGGCAGCCGGAACGCCGGTGGAGGGTCAGGCGGGCGGTCGGAGGGCCGTCCGGACCGGGACGGCAGTGGGGGACGGTCTGGCTCCGGCGGCCGGCCTTCCGGATCCGGCTACCAGGGGAATCGTGATCGTCCGGCCAGCCGTACCTCCCGCCCGCCGGGGTCCGGCGGTGTCCGCCGAGACACCGGAGCATCCCCTCGGGCTGACGCCCCGGGCGAGTACCGGCGGACCCGTGCCCCGGTCAGCCGCAAGGGCTGGGGCAGCGTGGCCCGGCGGGGGGCCAGCACCGTTCGGGACGGGACGGAAGGGCACGGCTCCGATGCCGACACTCCCGAAGGCCGACGCCGTTCGCGGACGCGTTCGGACGAGTTCATCCCCGATCAGTGGGTGCGTACCGACCAGCGCGGGGGATCCAAGGGCGCCGCGGCGGAGGCGCGGGCCGATGCCCTCCGGCCTCCGGCCCACCGGGCTGTTACGGCCCCGGCCGAGCTCCCCCCCGACATCGCCAACGAGCTGGCCTCTGCGGCCGGCCCGGACTGGAACCAGCTGAAGGAGCGGATCACCGAACGGATGGCCGCCGGTATCGGGGCCTACGAGCGGGAGCGGTACCGGGACGCCTCCCGGATCCTTAAATCGGTGGTGGACGCCGTCCCGACCGCCCCCTCGCCCCGTGAGCTCCTCGGCCTCAGCCAGTATCACCAGAGCTACTGGAAGGCCGCCCTGCCCAACCTCGAGGCGTTCGCCGCCCTCACCGGGTCGGTCGACCAACACCCGGTGAGGATGGACTGCCACCGGGCCCTGGGTCGCCCGAAGAAGGTCGAGCTGCTGTTCACCGAGTTGCGCCAGGGGTCACCCGACCCCGAGGTCCTGTCCGAGGGACGCCTGGTCTTGGCCGGGACCAGGGCCGACGGGGGTGACCTCACCGGTGCGGTGACGCTGCTGGTGGAGGCCGGGGCGGGCCGGTTGGTCCGGAATCCCGCCGAACGGCACCTGCGCCAGTGGTACGTGCTCGGCGACCTGATGGAGCGCTCGGGGGACCTGCCCAAGGCCCGCGAGCTGTTCCTCCGGATCAGCGCCGTCGACCCCGAGGCCTACGACGTGTCCGCCCGCCTGGACTCGCTCGGCCCCCCGACCAAGGTGCGGAGGACCCCCCACCGCCCCGATGGACGACCCCAGGGCCGATCGTCGGTCCGCCAGCAGGCCCGGCCGCCGAAAGGGTCGAGCGGCGCCCGTTAGGCTCTGGCCCCATGAATCTCGAACAACTCCTCGGCGACGAGGCCGACTCGCTGCTCACCCATGTGGCCAAGGCCTTCCCGGCCGAGCACCTGACCCTCCCCGGCCCGGGCCACATGGACGACATCTTCGTGGACTCGGACCGGTCCTCGACCGTGCTGCGCAACCTGGGCACGCTCTACAACACCGGCCGGCTGGCCGGTACCGGCTATCTGTCGATCCTGCCCGTCGACCAGGGCATCGAGCACTCGGCGGCCGCCAGCTTCGCCAAGTTCCCGGCCTACTTCGACCCGGCCAAGCTCTGTGACCTGGCCATCGCCGCCGACTGCAACGCCATCGCCACCACCCTCGGGGGGCTCGGGATCGTCTCCCGCCGGTACGTCCACAAGATCCCGTTCATCGTCAAGCTCAACCACAACGACTTCCTCAACTACCCCAACACCTACGACCAGGTGATGTTCGGCGGCGTGCAGCAGGCCGCCGACCTGGGGGCGGTGGGCGTGGGGGCCACCATCTACTTCGGCTCCGAGGGGGCCGACCGCCAGATCGTGGAGGTGTCCCGGGCTTTCGCCGAGGCCCACCGACTGGGCCTGTTCACCGTGCTGTGGTGCTACCTGCGCAATTCGGCCTTCAAGCAGGGGGACACCGACTACCACCTCTCGGCCGACCTCTCCGGCCAGGCCAACCACCTCGGGGTGACCATCGAGGCCGACATCATCAAGCAGAAGCAGCCGGAGAACAACGGCGGCTACAACGCCCTCGCCTTCGGAAAGACCGATCCCCTCGTCTACGACCAGCTGACCACCGACCACCCCATCGACCTGACCCGCTGGCAGGTGGTCAACTGCTACGCCGGCCGGATCCCGTTGATCAACTCGGGGGGCGAGTCCAAGGGGGCTGACGATCTGGCCCAGGCCGTCCGCACCGCCGTGATCAACAAGCGGGCCGGAGGAGCGGGTCTGATCGTGGGCCGGAAGGCGTTCCAGCGGCCCACCGACGATGGGGCGGCCCTGATCCACGCCATCCAGGACGTCTACCTCGACCCGGCCGTGACCATCGCTTGAGCGGGTCCGCCCGGCCGGAAAAGCGTGGGCTCCGGCTCGGTGGACCGGCCCCATCGCTGCGGGGATGGGGACCGGCGGTAGACTGATCCGTGGCTCCGCATCCGGGGCCTTGGGTGTTGATCCGGGCGAACACCGACGCAAACCACAAAACGAGCAGCGCCGAGCCTGTGTCCGGCGACTGAGCGCGGTGCAGAAGCACGTGAGAAGCACGAAGAGGAGCACGGTGTCCGACACCACCACCGACCCGACATCCCCCCAACTGGTAGACCGCGTGGTCATCCGGTTCGCCGGTGACTCCGGCGACGGCATGCAGCTGGCCGGCGACCGCTTCACCACCACCTCGGCCCTGTTGGGCAACGACCTGGCCACGTTCCCGGACTTCCCCGCCGAGATCCGGGCCCCGGCCGGCACCCTGGCCGGGGTGTCGGCGTTCCAGGTCCATATCTCAGATCACGACATCTCGACCCCGGGCGACTCACCTAACGTCCTGGTGGCCATGAACCCGGCGGCCCTCAAGGCCAATATCGAGTCGCTGCCCAAGGGGGCCACGGTCATCGTCAACGTGGACGCCTTCGAGGAGCGGAACCTGGCCAAGGCGGGCTACGAGGCCAGCCCGCTGAGCGACGGCTCGCTCTCCGCCTACACCGTCTACGAGGTCCCGATGACCTCGATCACCACGGAGGTGTCCAAGGCGGCCGGAGTGAAGCCCCGGGACGCCGAGCGCTCCAAGAACTTCTTCGCCTTGGGCCTCATCAGCTGGCTCTACACCCGGCCCACGGAGGCTACCGAGTCGTGGATCACGGAGAAGTATGCCGGTAAGCCCCTGGTCATGGAGGCCAACCTTCGGGCCTTCAAGGCCGGATTCCACTTTGGGGAGACGGCGGAGCTGTTCGAGTCCTCCTACGAGGTGAAGCCGGCCACCCTCGAGCCGGGTGAGTACGTCAACGTCACCGGCAACACTGCGGCGGCGTGGGGGCTGATCGCCGCGGCCGACCGGGCCGGCCTCCCGCTCTTCCTCGGCACCTACCCCATCACGCCGGCCTCGGACATCCTCCACGAGTTGTCCAAGCACAAGCAGTTCGGGGTGCGGACCTTTCAGGCTGAGGACGAGATCTCCGGTATCGGCGCCGCCCTGGGCGCGGCCTTCGGTGGGGCGCTGGGCGTCACCACCACGTCCGGTCCCGGCGTCGACCTCAAGTCGGAGACCATGGGCCTGGCCATCAGCCTCGAGCTCCCACTGCTCATCATCGACATCCAGCGGGGCGGACCGTCGACCGGGCTCCCGACCAAGACCGAGCAGGCCGACCTCCTGCACGCCATGTACGGGCGGCACGGCGAGTCCCCGCTGCCCATCGTGGCGGCCAAGACACCGTCCCACTGCTTCGAGGCCACGGTGGAGGCGGTGCGCCTGGCCGTCAAGTACCGCACGCCGGTCATCCTGCTGTCCGACGGCTATCTGGCCAACGGCACCGAGCCGTGGCGGCTGCCCGACCTCGAGGACCTGCCGGAGATCGACCCGGGCTTCGCCACCCGGGCCAACCACACCGAGGCCGACGGCACCGAGGTGTTCTGGCCCTACATCCGCGACGAGGAGACCCTGGCCCGCCCGTGGGCCCCTCCCGGCGTGCCCGGGCTCGAGCACCGCATCGGTGGCCTCGAGAAGGCCGACGGGTCCGGCAACGTGGCCTACGACGGGCCCAACCACGAGCGCATGACCCGGTTGCGGGCGGCCAAGATCGCCGGCATCGCGACCGACATCCCCCCGACCGAGGTCGACGACCCGGACGGGGCCGACGTCCTGGTCATCGGCTGGGGCTCCACCTACGGGGCCATCGCCGCCGGAGTGCAACGGGTGCGGGCCCGGGGGCACCGGGTGGCGCAAGCCCACCTGATGCACCTCAACCCCTTCCCGGCCGACCTGGGTGATGTCCTGGGTCGGTACCGGCGGGTGCTGGTACCTGAGGTGAATCTGGGCCAGCTGAGCCGACTGCTCCGGGCCGAGTACCTGGTGGATGCCATCTCCTTCACCCAGGTACAGGGGATCCCGTTCCGGGCGGCGGCCATGGAGGCCGCCATCCTCCAGCAGATCGACGGTACGGCCGAGAGCCACTCCCGCGAGGTGGGCTCCGCCGACACGACCGAGAAGGGGTCCCTCTGATGACCGACCTGGCTGCTCCTCCCAACGGCACCACACCCCCTGAGGGCTCGGTGCCCGTGCCGCTGACCACCCGAAAGGACTGGTCCTCGGACCAGGAGGTCCGGTGGTGTCCCGGTTGCGGGGACTACTCGATCCTGGCCGCCGTCCAGATGCTCATGCCCGACCTCGGGGTCCGGCGCGAGTCGACCGTGTTCCTCTCGGGCATCGGCTGTGCGGCCCGGTTCCCGTACTACATGAACACCTATGGCATGCACTCCATCCACGGCCGGGCCCCGGCCATCGCCACCGGGCTGGCCACCACCCGACCGGATCTCGACGTGTGGGTGGTCACCGGCGACGGTGACTCCCTGTCCATCGGGGGCAACCACCTCATCCACGCCCTCCGACGCAATGTGAACATCACCATTCTGCTGTTCAACAACCAGATCTACGGCCTGACCAAGGGGCAGTACTCCCCGACGTCGGAGGTGGCCAAGGTGACCAAGTCCACCCCGTTCGGATCGCTGGAGCAGCCGTTCAACCCGCTCAGCCTGGCCCTCGGAGCCGAGGCCACCTTCGTGGCCCGCACGCACGACATGGATCGGAAGCACATGATGGAGACCTTCCGGCGGGCCCACGCCCACCAGGGGGCCTCGTTCGTGGAGATCTACCAGAACTGCAACGTCTTCAACGACGGGGCGTTCGAGCAGATCACCGGCAAGGAACACCGGTCGGACATGCTGATCCCCCTGGTGCACGGTGAGCCCATCCGCTTCGGAGCCGAGGGCCAACACGGTGTGGTCAACCACAGCGACGGATCGGTCGAGGTGGTCGAGGTGGCCGATGTGGGCGAGGCCAGCCTGCTGGTGCACGACGAGCACCGCGACAATCCCGGTCTGGCCTTCCAGCTGAGCCGGCTGTCGCGGGGGCCTTACGAGCCCACCCCGATCGGAATCTTCCGCGACGTGGACCGGCCCGAGTACGGCGAGGGGATGAGTCGCCAGATCGACGAGGCCACCGCCCGTCGGGGCCATGGGGACGTGGCCGCCCTGCTGCGGTCCGGCTCGTCCTGGACCGTCGAGTAGCCACCGGACGGTCGAATCCACGACCCGCCGTCCCCCTCCGACCAACGGCACCGACGTGAACACCTTCGTCGCCTTGCTACGGAGTATCAACGTCGGCGGTCGCAACCGGCTCCCCATGGCCCACCTCGCCGGCCTGGTCAGCGAGCTCGGGTTCGGTGATGTCGAGACCTACCTCCAGAGCGGCAACGTGGTCTTCAGGGGCTCCGGCCCGGCCGCCGAGATCGGCCGGGCCATCGAGGCCCGGATCACCGCTGACCTCGGCCTCGATGTATCGGTCATCGTGCGGACCAAATCGCAGTTGGCCCGCACGATCGAGGCCAACCTGAGGGCGCCGGAAGTTTTCGTACACCCATTCCGATTGATTCCGTACACCCGTTCCGGAGTTTTCGTACACCCGTGGAGGAGGCTGCGTAGCGCCGATGTGACGTAGTGGGACCGGACACCTTGACTCGAACCGTCCAC
>JBBQWW010000109.1:0-9286 GCA_038210245.1 Acidimicrobiales bacterium | reverse complement strand
GACCTCCTCGCCGGTCAGCTCAACGAGCTACTCGCCACCCGCCGACGGGTGATCGGGGCCGCCATGGAGTAGAACGATTCACGGAGCCCGGTGGGGAATAACGTGAACGACCAGGTAGGGAATAACGGCAACGTCGACACCACCGGGACATCACCGTGACCACAGGGATTCGGGCACTCTTATGAACCTACCTGTGGGTGCCAAAAACGTCATCCACGTCACGCGACCAGGCGATATTCATGAACGAGTCCGCCGAGCCGATCTGATCGACGAAGCCGCGAAGGAGCGGCAATCCCGGGTTCTACCGGGCTTGTTTCGATTGGCAGTGGTGGCAGCTGACCAAGCGACCTGTGCGGTCGGTGGCCGTTGTAGTGCTCGACGTATTCCCCGATCACCGTCTCGAGGTGACGGCGGTTGACGATCAGCATCCGATCGAGGCACTCCCGTCGGATAGTGCCGATGAACCGCTCGGCGAAGGCGTTGGCGCGAGGGGCACGGACCGGTGAGCGGATGATCCGGATGCCCTCGGTGCGGAAGACCTCGTCGAAGCCTTTCGTGAACTTGGTGTCCCGGTCCCGGATCAGGAGCTTGACGGGCTCCACGCGCTCGCCGAGTTCGTGGGCGAGGTTCCTCGCCTGCTGGACCACCCAGTCTCCCGTTGGGTGGTTCGTGACTCCGGTGATGAAGACCTTCCGCGTGTCGAGCTCGATGAAGAACAGGACGTAGAGCTGCTTGAGCAGCACGGTGTCGACGGTGAAGAAGTCGCAGGCCAGCATCGTCGTGGCCTGGGCTTTCAGGAACTCACTCCAGGTCGGACCTCGTCTGTTGGGGAGGGATCGAGGCCGTGGCGCTGGAGGATGTTCCAGACGCTCGACGCGGCGAGGTCGACACCCAGGACGGAGAGCTCGCCGTGGATCCGGCGATAGCCCCAGGTCGGGTTCTCCTTCGCAAGTTGGATCACGAGCTGGACGGTACCGGGCGGATTCTTCGGTCGGCCAGTCGCCTTCGTGTAGGTCCACTTCCTCTTGACCAGCTCCCGGTGCCAGCGGAGCAGGGTGTCGGGCTGTACGAAGAACCGGTTGCGCTTGGTCCTGGAGATCAGCCGTGCGAGACCGGCAAGAAGGGCCCGGTCCGGTGGCCGAAGGGCCGGGCGGACGACCTGGCGACGGAGGACCGCAACCTCATGACGGAGCATGACGACCTCGATTGCGAGATCGTCGGCGTCACGTCGTCGGAGACCGACCAACTGGAGCGTCTTCCGGACGAAGGCGAGATACAGGAACGAGAGGGCCACGGACCATTCTCGCCGTCAAGTTGGATTCGGCGAAAGTCCCAGGTCAACAGCACGGATGACGTTCTTGGCACCCACACGATCCCGATCCTCCCCTGACCGCCTGAGCCAGGTCATCTCCCGCTGGAGAAGAGCCACCCCGGTGGTTCCGTCGCGTCCGGAGTCTGAGCCGAGCGGACCACGGGAGGGGAGAAGGTGTCCGACGTCGGCTCCCGACATCGGAACCGCCCCGACGAGGGCCGAACATCCCGGCCGAACCCCCATGCGGAGGGTTTTGTCGGTGTGACCCGGCCAGTTTTGTCGGGACCCCATGGTTGGTTGGTTGGTGGGCTTCCGACAAAACTCATCTGACCTGGTTCTGCGCGCTACGGGTTGGCGGCATTTCCCACGCTATTGCTCCGGATTTCCCACATTGTTGCGAGTGGAAGTACCCGCTGAGAGTCCCAGGCCAGCGACCTGGATGAGACTGTTGGCACCCACAGGCGCACGGACCGTCTGCATCTGGCGTAGACAGGTTGAGATCTGGTGTCCTTTTGGCGGCTCGTTGTTCGTTCTTAGGGTGGAGCCGGCAGCGAGCCGGATCACGATACAGAGGAGATGCAGATGCCGCAGTACGCAGCGTTGGTCTATGAATCAGGCGATCCGGATTGGTCGGTCCTGGATACAGCGGAGAAGCAGTCCACGATGGCTGAGTATGGTGCATTCGGCGCAGCAGCCGCGGCTGTGATGCGTGGTGGCGCAGCCCTGTACCCCACCTCCACGGGGACGACCGTCCAGGTGAAGGGGGGCAAGGGGGGTCAGATCGTCACGTCCGACGGGCCATTTGCCGAGACCACCGAAGTGCTGACCGGCTTCTACCAGTTCGAGTGCGCCGATCTCGACGAGGCGGTGAAGTTGGCCTCCCAGATCCCCGCCGCTTGGACGGGGAAGGTCGAGGTTCGCCCAATCATCGATTTTGGTGCTGGCACCTCCTGACGACCAGGCACGCGATGAGGGACGTGATGCCCTCGTCCGGCTCGTCCGCGACGAGGGGTCGCGTGTCCTCGCCACCTTGGTGCGTACCATCGGATCTCTCGAGGTGGCCGAAGATGCAGTGCAGGACGCCGTGGTCAAGGCGCTCGAAATCTGGTCCCGGAAAGGCGTTCCACCGGAGCCTCGGGCCTGGTTGACCCTGGCGGCCCGCAATCGGGCCATCGATCTACTGCGCCGCGAGTCTCGGCGAGCAGACAAAGAGATTGCCGCTGAGCGCATGATTCCGGTGGTGAATGCGCCTCTTCCGGAACCTGGTGTGGTGGCCGACGACCTGCTGCGGCTGCTCTTCACCTGCTGCCACCCGACTCTGGAGTTGGAAGCCCAGACCGCGCTGGCGCTCCGCACTCTCTGCGGCCTGACCACCGTCGAGATAGCTCGGGCGCTCTTGGTGCCCGAGCCAACGATGGCCAAGCGTCTTACTCGAGCCCGGCGGAAGATCGCGGTAGCCCACATTCCGTACCGGACCCCCGAGCCTGATGAGCTGCCGAAACGCCTGAGCGGCGTACTGGCGACCGTATACCTGCTCTTTAACGAGGGCTATCATGCCAGTGCTGGTGACGACCTGATCCGGAGCCAGCTCACCGGAGAAGCGATACGCCTCGCTCGTCTTCTCCGGCAACTGTTGCCCGACGAGGCGAGCACGACAGGGCTCCTAGCGCTCCTCTTGCTGCAGGGTTCTCGGCATGCGGCTCGCCTCGACGACGAAGGCGAAGTCGTGCTGCTCGCCGACCAGGACCGCGCCAAGTGGGACCAGGCGTCGATCAGGGAAGCCATGACCCTCCTGGGCATGGCCCTACGCAGGACCCCAATCCGGCCCGACCTCTACGCAACCCAGGCGGCCATCGCCGCCTGTCATGCCATTGCCACGACGTGGGCGGAAACCAACTGGGATGCCGTGGTCAGTTGGTATGACGTGCTCCTCACCATCCACGATACTCCGGTGGTGCGGCTCAATCGAGCGGTGGCGCTGGCCGAGTTGAAAGGACCCATGGTCGGCCTTGATGCGCTCGAACGGATCGACTCCTTGCCCGGCTACTCCTCGCTCGACGCGGTCCGTGGCGAGCTTTTGCACCGGCTAGGAAGGCTCGGGGAAGCCGCAGATGCGTACCGGAACGCCCTTGCGTTGCCAGGCAACGCTGCCCAGCGCCGCCATCTGGAGAGGCGGCTCGCCGATTGCGGGTAGAAACCACCCCTCTTGATCGGTGCTCGGTTAGTCACCCCGAGTTGGTATTCGGCGCTCATACGGACTGCAGCCGGAGTACCCGGCAGGCGGCTACCACGACTGGTGGCCGATTAGGGCAGGGATGCCCCTCGGTTCACGGTCCGAATCATCACCAACCGGTTCGAAAGTTAGTGAAGAGCGATGTCGGGCCTGTCGAATCCCAGCCGAAGAGCCGTTGAGCAGGCCTTTCGGCCGAGATTTCCTGCCGATGTGCTGTGGATCACCGAATTTCCCCACCCTCGATCACTGAAATTCCCCATCCGTGAGCAGGGTGGCGGGCTACTTGAAAGGTCCGCCAAACCGGTGGAGGGCGCCTCGAAGCTGGCGGTGTCCAAACCAGCCAGCCCGAGGAGCCCCCTGCCATGTTCTCAGTGGGAGAAGACGTGGAAGCAGGTGCACTGTTCAAGCGGGGTGGACCGTCTCGGCCATCGCCCGTCACCTGGGTCGTGACCGCAAGACGGTCCGTTCTTATCTCTCGGGCCAACGGACACCAGGTGCCCGGCGGTCCGATCAGGCCGACCCCAAGACGCTTGCCAGCCTCCATCACCGACTCGGAGCGATCACGGCCGTTGCCGCCCAGCCCCAGTTCCCCGACGGAGGCAACAGTGTCGTTCACTTGGACCTTTCTTCCGATGAACGTTCTCATGACCGCAAAGGGACCGATCCGTCATCGATTGGACTACTGCCGCGCGCGGCCAGTCTGCCAGCGATGTCGTCTCGACCTGGGTCATCACGCAGTGTTCACAGATCCCGGGAAACACCGTTGAGCGCTCTCTGGCGAATCTGGGCCGGCGAGCGTTTCTCTCTATGTTCTGCGGGCCAGCGGGCAGTGGGACCCAGCGCGGCGCGCGTTGCCCGTAGTCATCACCGCGCGTCTCGCAGATCCTCACCTGGCCGAGCCCGAAGTCGCTTTTCTACGTCGCTGGAAGCAGCGCTTGGCCATCACGACTGATCGCCAGTGACATCGGCTTCCGCCCGGTCAAGGGAAGGACGCCGGGGCTGAGTAGCTAGGTCCCGGGCCGAGCGGTCATCCGTAATCTTTGGCGGCGGGCCACAATGCTGCCCACGAGGTGCGCTGACCCCGGCATACCCAGATGGTCACACCCCGTTCTTGGGGATCGATCGGCGGCCCACTCGTCCCGAAGGTGGCCACCTGAGTCGCTGAAGTCCAGTAACGATGGACGAAGGAACTGGGCAGGCCGATTGCGACCACCACGGCACCTGGGACCGGGTGCCCGTACCCCCAGAGCCAGAAGGTGTTGTGGCCACTGATCGCCGAAGGGAGGCCATGAGCTGGACCGTAAAAGTCGACGGCGCCGGCTTCGCTGTAATCCTGGGTGAAGATCACCGCCGTGCGCTCCTCCCCCGCCGGCAAGCCGTGGACCACCGAAGCGATCTGGTCGACCACATGGGGCCACCCGAGCATCCCACCGAGGTCCTTGTTGGCGGTGTCGAAGCCGGCGGAGACCGCAACATTGACCGGAAGGATGGGGGTGAACAGTGGGGCGGTGAGCAACCCGGTGAGGACGATGGCCATGGCCAAGAACCGGCGATTGCGCTGGGACCAGTACTGCTCCACGACCACTGCGCCCACTGCCACGAGCGGGAGGTACCACGACCCCAGGTAGTACGCCTTCCCACCGAGGGCGAAGAGCACCACGAACGCCGCGGCGTAGCCGTAGGCGAGCCACCTCTGGGATCGCCACTCGGCTCGCCGGCCCAGGGCGCGCATTGCGCCGATCCAAACCACGGTGCCCGCGATGGTCACGATGGCCAACTGCAGCGGGGCGAACTGCACCAAATCGGTCGATGAGTTGTTCGTGCGGAGATTGCCCAGGAACTCCAGCGTGGCCCAGTGGTGACTTGCTTCCCAAACCAGGTTGGGCGAGAAGAGGACCAGGGCGATCGCCACTCCGACGGCCAGCCATCGGCTAGCTAGCAATGCCCGTTGCGGAGTGCACAGAAGGCCCACCCCGGCGGCAACGGCCCAGAACGCCATGGTGTCCTTGTTCAGCAGACCGATGCCGCACACCACCCCGACAAGAATCCACAATCGGGTGTCGCCGCTGCGCACTATCCGAATCACTAGCCACGACGCCAGTGACCAGAACACAAGGTCGAGGCTGACGGTGGACAGGAAGTGACTGGTGGTGAGGAAGATGGGGCCCAGACAGGCCACCAGCGCAGTCAGGACCTGGGCCGCTCGGCCCCCGCCCAGGTCGGCGGCGATCAGTGCGCCCAAGATGACGAAGACCCCGCCGAGGAGGGCGGGAACCACCGCCAGAGCCAGGACACTGTGACCGAAGGCCTCCTCACTGAGGCGGTAGAGGAGGGGGACGAGAGGTGGATTGTCGACATAGCCCCAGGCCAGGTGGTGCCCGCTTTCGAGATAGTAGAACTCGTCGCGGTGGGCTCCGTAGAGGTTGGCGGTGAACAGTTGAAACGCAACCTTCGCCGCTGCGATCGGCGCCACCAGCGACCAGACGACACCGATTGAGCTAGCGCGTGTGGCCTCGGTGACAATCGGAGTGGTGATCACATCACTCCGGATCCTCGCGCCGTGTCTGGGAAGCGACCGACGCCGCTCCCGGGACTGAGCAGCTGTGGCGCTGCGGTTGGGTCAAGGTCGGAGCGTGTCGGATCAGTGGGCATCCTCAGGACTACGAACCAGACCACTCGAGGGATTGGTCTCGGTCATTCCTCTCGGCGCAGATGCTCTCTCTCAGCGCCAGTAGTTGTAGGGATGCTCCGCTCGTCGCCTGGATTCGGCCCTCCGGAGCCGGCCGAGAAGTTGAAGCTGCAGTGGATCGCTCCGACCAACGCGACAGGCTCGCGCCTACATTCCCGTCTGGGGCCGCCATTCGCTCAGATCGTGGCACTGGCCAGCTCGGTCCCTCCCGAGCCCACCAGCCGAACGGCACGGATGTCGCTGGGGTTGACGTTGACCGTGGAGCCCCAAGAGCGGTATCCGGTAGCAATGGGGAAGCTCCCGATGTCAACCGTACGTCCATCCCTCAGGATGACCTCACAGGCCACTGATGGATCCGCTCGGTCGGCTTCGACGGTCACGAACATCCACGATGGCTGTCCAGCGTAGATGAACACTTGCCCCACCTCCTCGCCTCCATGGTGGAGGGGCACGGCCCCAAGACTCCGACCGCCGAGTGCCGCCACCGCGGCCGGATGGTCGACCCGAAAGCCCGGCGAGTCGGCAGCGCCCAAGCTGACGACCGCGGCAACAGCGGCTGCGGCCGAGAGGGCGACGGCAGCCACAACTGGCCAGCGGCGACTGAGCCTCGACGGGCGTCGGGGCTGTTCACGCCGGGCGAGCAGCCGGCTCTCGAAGCCGGCCGGAGGCTCCACCTCGGGGTAGAGCTCAAAGAGGGCATCGCTCACCTCGGCCATCTCCGCGACCAGCGCCCGGCACCGGGGGCAGTCGTCCAGGTGTGCGAGGGCACGGGCCCGCTCGACTCCACCTAGTACTCCGAGGCCCAGTTCGGCGGCCACATCGTCGACATCGCCACACGAATATGCCGACCTCTCGTCTGTCCTACTCATGCCAGCCCCCTCTCTTGGGCCAGGACGGTCCGGAGCTTGCCCATCGCCGATCGGATCCGGGTCTTGGCCGTGCCGAGGGGGATGCCCTCTGACAAGGCGATCTCCTGGGCCGTCTGGCCAGAGAATGCCGCCAGTACCAGCGCGCGGCGCTGTTCGAGTGGGAGGGTCGCAATGGCCTCTCGCAGGTGAGATGCGGCGTCGGCAGCCAACGCCGCATCGTCCGGGCTGCGGTCCCCGCTCTCGGCCATGAGGCCAACGAGGACGGCCGGATCGGTGGGGAGGGCCCGACGCAGGCGGAGGGCGTCAATGGCCAGGTTGCGGGTGATGGCGAGCAGCCACGTGGCCACCGAGCCCCGGCGGGAATCGAAGGCCGGCGCATGCCGCCACGCCCGGAGCAGCGCCTCTTGGGCGATGTCCTCGGCCAAGGCCGAGTCGGAGACCAAACTGATGGCCAAGCCGTAGACGCGGCGCTGAAATCGTCGGATGAATGCGACCTCTAAATCCGGGTCACCCGAGGCCAGTCCGGTCAAGAGCGCCTCATCGGGCAACGCGTCGATACTCGTTCGGGCACTTCCCACATCTGAGGTTACGTGACAGGTGCCCCGAGAGATTGCCCTGGGATCACAAATTGCCGTCGCCATCGCTCGGGCTCCCGTTGTTGTCACCATCCGAGTCACCGCCGTTACCCTGTGGGATGCCTGGGTTCGTCGTGGGCGGCGAAGCCCTCGGCGGCCTGGTAGTCGGCGGTGGAGGCTGGGTAACCGCTGGTGGCGGCGCGGCCGTTGGCACTGTTTGGGGGGTCGGCCGCGGCTGGGTGGCCCTCGCGGGGGGTTGGATGGTCGACGCCGGTTGGGGCGCCGGCGATTGGGTAGTCGATGGGATTGCCGTAGGTGCCAGAGCAGTGGTCGGGCGTGTCGTAGTCGACGATGAGGCCTTGCGGTGGGCCACATGGGAAGCGCTCCCAGCGCCACCGCAGGCCGCCGCGGCCAGAGCAACGGCTCCCAGGGCTACACCTATTTTCATTCGGTGGAGTCCCATCAGTATCCGTACCCGCTCTTCGCCGGAGCCGTAGTGCTGGGTGGACTCGTTGGTGCCGATCCGATCTTGACGGTCTGGACGAACCATTTGCCAAGCAGTCCTTGACCATGAGTGTCACCCGGTGCCTTGTCCTCCGCGAAGGTATACAGAGGGGAGCCGTTATAGGTGACCTGCATGGACCCGTCGGACCGGGTGATCGTGCCCAGTGTTCCGACGACGCCGTTCGCCGCCGTCGGCCTCGTCGTCAATGCGGTCGTCAACGGTGGCCAGGTGGTGGCGCAAGTTCCGGTGCAGTTGCTCATCCCGCCGCTGTCTGCCGTGAACCGGTAGAGAGTCATACCTGAGGTATTGACCAAATAGGTCCCGAGTGTTCCGGTCATGGCCTTGATCACGGGTGGGGCGCTCGATACTGCATGCGTCGAGGACGACTTGGCATTCGATGTGGATGCCGTGGTTCCGCCCCCACATGCTGCAGCCAGCAATCCCCCGGCTACCAATACGATCCCCACCAGTGGTCTGATCGGCCTTCGAACCAACCGGGATCCAACATCTCCGGCTTTCGGCTGCTGCCAGAAAGGGTGATCGCTCTGAATGTTCGGATTCATTCTACGACTGTCTCTCATTGCCATTCCTCCTCGGGATCTGCATGAACTACGGCCGGGCCAGTCGAAGGGATTGGTCTGCCCCGATTCGGGAGATTGACGGTCGAGGCCCAATTGTTGGAGACTGCCTGCACGCAACCGCGTAGGGCACAGCTCTTGAGGGGAACCGAGATTCTCGATAGTTCCTGACGCACCACCGGATTCGGAGCATCACCGTTGGGCACTGGGACGCCCGTCACGACGGATCTTTGCAGTGTCAAGCGAGCCGGCTGGGGCTCATGGCAGGCGTCGGGGTTTCCATTTCCGCCTCCTTGCAGGCCGCCTATCCTCTGTTCCTGTCCAAAGGCGTTGATCGGATCAGGCTCAGACTCCTGGTGGTCCTCATCCCGCGGTCGATTGTGGTGATGAGCCGGGTGTTGCGATCCCTTTCAGAAGCTCCATCACGTCATGCACTTCGAGAATGGCCTCATCACGGCGGCGGGAGGGTGAGACGGTGGTGCTCATCGGCCGGGAGCTGACTGGCCGGAGGCGGTTGCTGCGGCA
>JBBQWW010000108.1:0-9551 GCA_038210245.1 Acidimicrobiales bacterium | reverse complement strand
CTACACCCGCCACATCGATCCGGCCATGGCCAAACGGGCCATGCAGTGGGCGGAGATCGACGGCCGGAAACGGCTGCTGGTCGGGGGCAAGGTCAACCGCTTCATCCCCAACCCCACCTTCGACCCCGTGGCCAAGCCGGGCAGCCTCGACGAGTACTTCCGGGGCAGGAACCCCGAGGGCAAGGGCATGGCCGCCCTGTTCGGCGAACTGGAGCCCATCCGGCCCGAGTACCGCGACCGCGACGCCCGCCTGGCCGTCATGGACCGGCAGGGCCTCGAGGGCTGCTTCCTCTTCCCCACCTTGGGCGTGGGCATGGAGGAAGCCTTGGCCCACGACCCCGAGGCCCTGGTGGCGGCGTTCGGGGCGTTCAACCGCTGGCTCGAGGACGACTGGGGCTACGCCTATCGTGACCGCATCTACGCCGCCCCCATGATCACCCTGGTCGACGTGGACGCCGCCGTCGCCGAGCTGGCGCGCGTCTTAGAGGCCGACGCCCGGCTGATCTGCATCAAGGGTGGGCCGGCCCACACCCCGAGCGGCCTGACCTCGCCGGCCGACCGGCGGTTCGACCCGTTCTGGGGTCTGGTCAACGAATCGGGGGTGGCGGTGGGCATCCACTCCGGCGATGCCGGCTACGGCCGGTACATCAACGACTGGGAGCCCTACGGGAGCCTGGAAGCCTTCCGGCACTCCCCCCTGCGCTCGGTCATCAGTACCGACCGACCCCCATTCGAGACCATGGCCGCCCTGGTCTGCCAGGGGCTGTTCGACCGGTTCCCCAACGTCCGGGTGGCCAGCATCGAGGCCGGGGCCGAGTGGGTCCCGGCCCTCGTCAAGAAGCTGGCCAAGGCGTACGGCCAGATGCCCTCGGGTTTTGCCTCCGACCCGGTGGAAACGTTCCGCCGGCACATCTGGGTGGCTCCGTTCTACGAGGACGACCTGGGTGGCCTGAAGGAGGTACTGGGCCTCGACCACCTCCTGTTCGGCTCCGACTGGCCCCACGCCGAGGGTCTGCCTGAGCCCACCGACTTCGCCCTCGACCTGCGACGCCACCGGTTCGGGGAGGACGAGATCCGCACCGTGATGGGCGACAACGGGTGGACGCTCACCCGTCGGTCCACCGCTCCGGCCTGACCGACCGGGTTGGGGGTACCGTGCCCTCATGACCAGATTCGGCGTCCAGCTCCCCAACTTCTCCGGTCCCGAGCCCATCGGACTGTTTGACCACTCGGCCGGGCTGGCCACCTCGGCCGAGTCCGCCGGCTTCCACTCGGTGTGGGTCATGGACCACTACTTCCAGCTCCCACCCCTCGGCGGTCCGGACCAACCCATGCTGGAGGCCTACACCCTCCTCGGGGCCCTCGCCGCCCGGACGGAGCGGGTGCAGCTCGGCACCCTGGTCAGCGGGGTGACCTACCGCAACCCCGGCATTCTGGCCAAGATCGTCACCACCCTCGACATCATCTCCAAGGGACGGGCCATCCTCGGCATCGGCGGGGCCTGGTACGACGTGGAGCACCGAGGCCTGGGCATCGAGTACCCGAGCGATCGGGTCCGCCTCGACATGCTCGAAGAGGCTGTGCAGGTGTGCCGGGCCATGTTCACCGGTGACGACGTCAGCTTCACCGGTGAGCACTTTCGACTGGACCACGCCCGCAACCTGCCCCGACCGGTCCGAGCCGGCGGTCCCCGGATCATGATCGGAGGTGGAGGCGAGAAGCGCACCCTCCGGCTGGTGGCGCAGTACGCCGACCAGTGCAACGTCACCGGTGACGCCGGGGTGTTGGCCCACAAGATCGAGGTGCTCCACCGGCACTGCGCCGAGGTCGGTCGGGACCCGGCCGAGATCGACATCACGTGGATGGCTCCCCTCATCGTGACCACCTCGGAGCAGAACACAGCCGAGGTGCACGCCATGCTGGCGGCCAGCACGCCGGCGGAGGAACGGGCCGCCTTCGTGGTGGGCCAGCCCGACGAAATCCCCGCGCTGGTGGCCGGCCACATCGGGGCCGGGGCCGACGAGGTCATCTTCAGCTTCGCCTTCGCCGACGCCGACGGGATCACCGCCGTGGGCCGTTCCCTCGGGCTGTCCGGGGGCTCGACACCATGATCGAGGACCGCCTGGCCGCCATCGTCGGCCCGTCCCACGTCGACGTCGGCGATCGGATCAGTGATGATGACGGCCACGACGAGGCCCTGGGCGGTGTGGCCGTCCGCCCTCGGGCGGTGGTGCGGCCCGGGTCCACCGCCGAGGTGGCGGCCATCGTCGAGGCCGCCGTGGACGAGGCCGTACCCCTCACCCCGCGCGGGTCGGGCACCGGCCTGTCGGGGGGCTGCATCCCCGTGGACGGTGGGGTCGTGGTGTCCTTCGAGCGGATGGACGCCATCCTCGAGATCGACTCCGACAACCACGTGGCCGTGGTGCAACCGGGCCTCACCCTGTCCGAGCTCGACGCCGCGCTGGCCCCTCACGGACTGGTGTACCCGGTGTTCCCCGGCGAGCAGTCGGCCAGCCTGGGCGGCAACGTGGCCACCAATGCCGGCGGGATGCGGGCCGTGAAGTACGGGGTGACCCGCCACCATGTCCTGGGCATCGAGGCGGTGCTCGGCACCGGCCAGGTGATCCGGGCCGGGGGCAAGTTCGTGAAGTCCACCAGTGGGTACGACCTCACGCAGCTGGTGGTGGGGTCCGAAGGAACCCTGGCCCTGGTCACCGAGGCCACCCTCCGCCTCCACCCTCGGCCCGAGCACCATGCCACCCTGCTGGCCCCGTTCGCCACGGTCGCAGAGATCGCCGCCGCCGTGCCGCCCATCGTGGCCGGTGGCGTGGATCCGCTGCTGGTCGAGTACATCGACCTGGTGACCATGGCCGGGATCACCGCCGCCGCCGGCATCGACCTCGGGATCCCCGACGCCGTGCGGGAGGAGGCCCTGGCCTACCTGGTCGTCGTCCTGGAGGATCACCATCCCGACCGCTTGGAGGAGGACGTGGTGGCCCTGGCCGACCAGATCGCCGGGTTGGGGGCCCTCGACGTCTACGTGCTGCCCGATCAGGCCGGGGCCGACCTGGTCACGGCCCGGGAGCGGGCCTTCTGGGTGTCCAAGGCCAACGGGGCCGACGACCTGGTGGACGTGGTGGTGCCCCGGGCCTCCATCCCCCGCTACCTGGAGGCGGTCACCGAGTTGGCTCGGTCCACCTCCTCGCTCATCGTGGGTTGCGGCCATGCCGGTGACGGCAACGTCCATCTGTCCGTATGGCAGGCCGATCCCGGGGTGCGCCACGGGCTCCTGTCCGACCTCATCGCCAGCGGGCTGCGCCTGGGCGGGGCCATCTCCGGGGAGCACGGCATCGGGACACTCAAGCGCCGGTTCCTCGACGAGTTCGAGGACCCGGTCAAGCTCGACCTCATGCGGGGCATCAAGGCCACCTTCGATCCCCACGGCGTCCTCAATCCGGGCACCATCTTCGGGTCCGTGCCGGCCGTGGCTCCCGTCACCGGAGCGGTCCGGTGAACGGGGCCCACTCGCTCATCCGGACCCTGGTGGACCACGGGGTGGACACCTGCTTCATGAACCCCGGCACCTCCGAGATGCACTTCGTGGCCGCCCTCGACGACGTGACGGCCATGCACAGCGTGCTGGCCCTGTTCGAAGGCGTGGCCACCGGGGCGGCCGACGGATACGCGCGCATGGCCGGCCACCCGGCGGCGGCCCTGCTCCATCTGGGACCCGGGCTCGGCAACGGACTGGCCAATCTGCACAACGCCCGCAGAGCCCACAGCCCGGTGGTCGCCATCGTGGGCGACCACGCCGTCAGCCACCGGGCCTACGACGCCCAGTTGCAGTCGGACATCGAGACGGTGGCCAGAAACGTGTCCACCTTCGTTCACACCTCGGAGTCCACCGAGCAGCTCGGCGCCGATGCCGCCGATGCCGTGGCCGCCGCCGTCGGTCCCCCGGGCTCGGTGGCCACCCTGATCCTCCCCGCCGACGTGTCGTGGTCGGAGGGTGGCGTGGTGGCCGGGGCGGCCGGATCCGCCCGGGCCTCCACCCGGGGACATGGAGCCGCCCCGGACGAGAACGCCCTGCAGGCGGCGGCCGCCGCGCTGCGATCGGGCGAGCCCGCGGTGGTACTCATCGGGGGACGGGCCTGTAGGGGCGCGGCGCTGGACCAGGCGGCCGACCTGGCCGCGTCCACCGGCGCCAGGCTCCTGGCCGAGACGTTCCCGGCCCGCCTGGCCCGCGGCGCCGGCCGGCCCCCGGTGGAGCGGCTGGCCTATCTGGCCGAGTTCACGGCCCTGCAGCTCGAGGGCGTCCGGCACCTGGTGCTGATCGACGCCGCCTCGCCCGTCTCCTTCTTTGCCTACCCAGGCAAGGCCAGCGACCTGGTCCCGGACGGTTGCACCGTGCACGCGGTGGTGGGCCCGGCCGACGACCTCGATGCCGCCCTGGCCGGGCTGTGCCAACGAGCGCGGGTGACACCGGGCCGGGCCGCCCGCGCCGAAGCCGACACCCCGGGCCTGCCCACCGGCGCCCTCACCGCGGCGGGGGTGTGCCAGGCCCTGGGAGCACTGCTCCCCGAGGGGGCTGTCGTCTCCGACGAGGGCAACACCTCGGGCCTGTTCGCCCCCGGGGCCACAGCCGGCTCCCCACCCCACGACTGGCTCTGCCTGACCGGGGGAGCCATCGGCCAGGGGCTGCCCGTGGCCGTGGGCGCCGCCGTGGCCGCCCCGGACCGGCGGGTGGTGGCCCTTGAGTCCGACGGCAGCGCGCTGTACACGTTGCAGTCGTGGTGGACCATGGCTCGCGAGGGTCTCGACGTGACCACCGTGCTCTTCAACAACGGGTCCTACGCCGTGCTCAACATGGAGCTGGACCGGGTGGGCGTCGACACCCCCGGGCCCCGGGCCCGGGACATGCTCGACCTCGGTCGGCCGTCCATCGACTTCGTCCAGTTGGCCCGCGGACTCGGACTCCACGCCGTCCGGACCGACACCGCCGACACGTTCTCGGACGAGCTGGCCCGGGCCCTGGCCACTCCGGGACCGAGCCTGGTGGAGGCCATGGTGCCACCCCTGCTGTGACCGGCTGAGGGCTGGCCCCGGTACAGCGCCGGTCCGGGGCGACCGGCCAGTGCGGGCGGGCCGCGGGCACCGGACCCGGAGCGCAGCCAGAGGTCCCGCTCCGGGTCCGGCAATTGGGTATCGGATGGCGGCGGGAGCGACTTGAGCCGGGGCCGGGTCAGCCCCGGCCGACCACGCCCCCCCCGGGGCAGGATCCACCAGCGGGGAGCGGCCGAGCGCTAGAAAGAGCCGGGCCCGGAGTCCTGCCTAGTACTCAACGGGCCCGGCGGAATTGCATCGACACACGGGATCCCGGCCTTGAGCGCCCTGCCCGGGCCCGGGGGGCGGTTCCGTCTGGGGCGGGCCGTCGGCCAGTCACTACGCTGACCGCCGTGAGTCCGAACCGGTTGGCCCATGAGACCTCCCCCTATCTGCGCCAGCACGCCGACAACCCGGTCGACTGGTACCCGTGGGGAAATGATGCCTTCGAGCGGTCCCGGCTCGAGGACAAGCCCATCTTCCTCTCCATTGGCTACTCGGCCTGCCACTGGTGCCATGTCATGGCCCATGAGTCCTTCGAGGACCAGGAGACGGCGGACCAGCTCAACGCCTCGTTCGTCTCCATCAAGGTGGACCGGGAGGAGCGGCCCGACGTGGACGCCGTCTACATGGAGGCCGTCCAGTCCCTGACCGGTTCGGGAGGATGGCCGATGAGCGTCTTCCTCACCACCGACCGCCGACCGTTCTTCGGCGGCACGTACTTCCCCCCGGCCGACCGGGCCGGCACGCCGTCATTCCGCACCGTGCTCACCGCGCTCTCCGACGTGTGGGCCCACCGTCGCCATGAGGTGGAGTCCCAGGCCGACGAGCTGTCCGAGGCCATCCGCTCCCGCTCGGTGATTCCCAGCCAACCCGGACGGGCGTCCCTGTTCGCCCCCGACGGCGTCGCCGGGGCGGAGCCGCCCCGCCTGCTCGAGGTGGTTACGACGGAACTCGCCGACCGGTTCGATCCCGAGTGGGGCGGGTTCGGCCGCGCTCCCAAGTTCCCCCAGCCCACGCTGGTCGATGTGGCCCTGGCCCACGCCCGCAGACACCGCGGCACCCCCGAAGGGCGGAGCTCCGAGGAGATGGCCACCCTCACCCTCGATGCCATGGCCGCCGGAGGCATCCACGATCACCTGGCCGGAGGTTTCGCCCGCTACTCGACCGACGGCCGGTGGCTGGTCCCCCACTTCGAGAAGATGCTCTACGACCAGGCCGGCCTGTTGCGGGCCTACCTCCACGGCTGGCAGGCCACCGGAGCAGAAAACTACCTCCGGACCATGCGCGGCATCGTGGAGTACGTGGGCCACCAGATGACCTCGCCCCTCGGTGGGGTCTACTCGGCCGAGGACGCTGACTCCGAGGGGGTCGAGGGCCGGTTCTACGTGTGGACGCCGGAGCAGGTGGCCCGGGCGGTCGACGAGGGCGTGGAGCAGCGGGACGGGGCCGCCGGCGGACAGGTGGCCGAGGCCGTGGCGGACTTCTTCGGGGTGACCGAAGTGGGAAACTTCGAGGGCGGCACCATCCTGAGTCGTCCGGTGGGCCGGCCCCTGGGCGGCGACGAGTCCGTGGAGGCCGGTCGGATCCTGCTGGCCCGGGCACGGGACGAGCGGGTCCGTCCCGGCCGGGACGACAAGGTGCTCACCGAGTGGAACGCCATGTACGCCTCAGCCCTGGCCGAGGCGGCCGCCGGCACCCGGGCCCCGGAGTGGAGGGATGCCGCCGTGGCCATCGGGGAGTTCCTGGTGAACCACCTACGAGGCTCGGACGGCCGGTGGCAGCGGAGCTGGCAGGCCGAGGGAGGCGCCCGCCATCTGGCCTACGCCGGTGACTACGCCTGGCTGGTCGACTGCTTCACCCGGTTGGGGGAGCTGACCGGCGAGGCCGTGTGGACCGAGCGGGCGGTCACCACCGCCGACCGGTTGCTCGACCTGTTCCACGACGACGAAGGCGGCGGGTTCTTCACCACCGGACATGACGCCGAGGCCCTCATCGTCCGGACCAAGGAGATCTTCGACGGGGCCACGCCGTCGGCCAATGCCGTGGCCGCCCTGGCCCTGGCCCGGCTGGGCGCCCTCACCGGAACCACCCGCTACACCGACACGGCCCGTGAGGTGGTGGAGATGTTCGGCGACCTCCTGACCCGGCACCCCACCGCCTTCGCCCACACCGTGCTCACCGCCTCCCTGCTGGTGGAGGGCCTCACCGAGGTGGTCATCACCGGGGACCGGCCTGACCTGCTCGACGCCGTCCGGGGCGGGTGGTGGCCTGGGGTCGTCCTGGCCTGGGGCCAACCGACCCCGTCCCCACTGTGGGCAGACCGGGACGGGGACCGGGCCTACGTATGCCGCAACTACACGTGCCTGCGGCCGGCCGAGGACGTCGACACCCTGGTGGCTCAGCTCTTGTCCTTTCCAGGGGCCGAGACGGCCGGATGAGCAAGGAGTCGTCTCACACGCCCCGCAGCGGGACGGCGCGCGACTTGGTGCGCACCATCCGGCCCCGGGGCCGGATCGAGGTGGCCGGCGGCACCTCGCTCACCGTGTTGGTCCTGGCCTGCCACGCCGAGGACACGACGGGAGTGGACCTGGCCTCGGGCACCCTGGTCCGGGTCCGGGTCCGCTGGCCCGAGGACCACGGCCCCGATCTGGCCCCCTTCGACGTGGTGGAGGCCCAGCTGGCCGACGAGCCCGAGCGCGACGACCTGGCCCAGCCCGAGGCGGTGACCGCCGCCGGCCTGCCCCGCCATCTCGGGACGCTCCACGGCCGGAAGGTCCGCCACCTCCTCCACGAGCTGACCGCCCCGGTGGAGGAGCACGTCCTCGGATTTCCCGGCGCCTCCGCCCCCTACTGGGAGTTCCGGGGGTTCCGTCCTTCGCTGGCCCTGGTGGTGCCGAGCAAGGGACCGGTCCTCTTCCGCCGGATCGAGGACCGGTCCACCTGGGTGCGATTCGGGTGGGGCCGGAGCGACAACTGGCTTCCCGTGGAGGACCCCCGGGCCGAGCGCGCCCTCGACGTGGCCCGCCGTGACCGGCTCATGGGCAAGGACCTGGCCGCGGCTCTCGGGTACAAGCCCCACTACCTGGTGGCGTCGATCTCGACCCCGAGGGACGGCCACTGCTACAAGACGGTGCGCGCCCTCCTGCCCCGGAGCTGACGCCCGCCGCCCGCCGATCCGACCATGGCAAGCTGACCCGGGGAGTGGCGGTCGCCTAGTGTCGGCAGCTGTGTCCGAGTCACCTTCGTCGCCCGCGGCAACCACCGGGGCACCCTCACCTCGTCTCCCCGACTACCGGGGCGGCTGCATCGCCAATGTGGTCCCAACCCTCATCACCGGCCTGGACCCTCCCGGGGCCGACCCCGACTGGATCCCCGCCATCGCCCGTCGGGCCGACCAGGTGGTTCTGCTGGTCCTGGACGGTCTGGGCTGGGAGCAGCTCCGGGCCCGGTCGTCGCTGGCCCCCACCCTGTCGTCCGCCGCCGGCATCGAGCGGGCCATCACCTCGGTGGCCCCCACCACCACGGCCTGCGCCCTGACCTCCATCACCACCGGGCGCCCACCCAGCGACCACGGGCTCCTGGGGTACCGGATGGCCCTCAACGGTCAGATCCTCAACGTGCTCCGGTGGACGGTCGGCAGCAGCCAGGCCCGCGACGTCCGGCGGGAGGTGCCGGCCCGTCGGCTGCAGCCGTACCCGTCCTTCGCCGGCTCCGGCCACACCGTGCCCGTGGTCTCGAAGAACGAGTTCGGAGGGACGGGCTTCACCGCCGCCCACCTGGGCAACTCCCCCCTGCATGGCTACCGCGTGCTCTCGTCGCTACCGGTCGAGGTGGGCCGACTGCTGAGCCAGGGTGAGCCACTCATCTACGCCTACTACGACGGCATCGACAAGGTGGCCCACGGCAGCGGGCTCGGGGAGCACTACGACGCCGAGTTGGTCGCCGTGGACCGGTTGGTGGCCGACCTGGTGGACCAGCTGCCCCCCGGCGCGGTCCTGGTGGTGACGGCCGACCACGGTCAGATCGACGTCGGTCCCCGGGTCGAGCTGCTGGGACGCGAGGTGATGGCCTCGGTGTCGTTCCTTTCGGGGGAGGGCCGCTTCCGCTGGGTCCACGCCCGGGACGGCGCCGCCCGGGACCTCGAGGAGTCCCTGGCCGAGCGGTACGGTGACACCAGCTGGGTGATGAGTCGGGACCAGGTCATCGACGACGGCGTGTTCGGCGGTCCGCTCCGGGACGAGTTGATCGGCCGCCTCGGGGATGTGGCCCTCCTCCCCCACGCGCCCATCGCCTTCGTCGACCCCGCCGACACCGGGGAGAGCCGCCTCCAGAGCCGGCACGGCTCGCTGACGGCTGACGAGCTCCTGGTCCCCTTGGTGGCCCTGGCCCGGGATGGCAACATCTGACCATGGACCACGACACCACCGATCCCCCGTCCCCACCCC
>JBBQWW010000107.1:0-9635 GCA_038210245.1 Acidimicrobiales bacterium | reverse complement strand
TGGACCATCAACCGATCGGTCAAGAACAAGGCGGCCATCTGGGTGTTCGAGGCCATCGAGGCGGTCATCGACGAGTTCCCGTTCCCCATCTGTGGCATCGACTCGGACAACGGCAGCGAGTTCATCAACCACCACCTGTTCGACTACTGCAACGAAGAGAAGATCACCTTCACTCGGTCCCGCTCCGGCAACAAGAACGACGGCTGCCATGTCGAGCAGAAGAACTGGACCCACGTCCGAGAGCTGGTCGGCTACCTCCGCTTCGACACCGAGAAGGAGCTCTCCCTCCTCAACCAGATCTGGGCCCTCGACCGGATCTACACCAACTACCTCCTGGCCCAGCAGAAGCTGGTCTTCAAGCAGCGGAACGGGGTCAAGGTTACCAAGCGCTACGACGAGGCGGTCACCCCACACGCCCGGACCAGCGCCCGCCCAGAGACCACCGAGGCCTGCCGATCGAGGATGCAGGCCACCATGGATGAGATCCACCCCGGCGACCTCTACCGCCAGATCCAGGCCCTCACGAAGCAGCTCGAGCACCTGGCCCTCGCCAAGGCCCCGGCTCCGGTCAAACCTCCGGTGAACAGGGCCTTCAACAAGGGTGCGTAGGCGGAGGTCTTACGTGAGGCAATGAAGCAGGCTCAGAACCCGCTAGTGGTGCGTCGCTCAAATGGCTGGGGTGGTGCTGACACCATTCGCGCTGGTGAGAGCGTTGTCGCCACCGCAACTAAATCCGCGACGGACCACTAGGCGGAGGTTTTGACATGAGGCAACGGGGCGCCCCCCGTCCGGCACAGTGCCGGGGTCAGGGTGTCGGCTCGGTCCCGGGCGGCGAAAGGCTGGCGGCGGCCTCGGACTCGGCGGCGGCCATGGTGCGGAGGTGCTCCTGCCAGTTCTTGAGCATCTGGACGTGCTCGGGAGCCACCGTCTTCGGCTGGGCCGCCCGGCGTCGCTGCCGCCGGTTCTGATGGAGGGTGATCCACCACATGTACACGGCGAAGGCGGCGAAGATGGGCCACTCGAATACATACGCCCAACTCAGCTCGTTGCCGCCGAGGGCCCGGCGCACTTCGAACCAGAAGGCAGCCAGGCAGAGGGCCACCACGACCACCAGGGTGACGTGGAGCGTGACCGCCTCTGACCCGGTCAGCCGGGTACCCCGGGCCACCGCATCGGTCGGCTCGGGCGGGTCCACCCCGTCCACCCTACCGGGGCCGGCGACCGCCGGTCAGGGTTCGGGCACCGGGGACCGACGGGTGGGACGGCCGGTCGATCAGCCGGCGTCGAACGGCATCAGGTGACCGTGAAGACCGTGGAACTGGTGACGCTGCCCCCGGTGGTGACCACCGTCACCGGTCCGGACGTGGCCTTCTTCGGCACCGTCACCACGATGACCGTCGGGGAGTCGCTTATGACGGTGGCCTTCCTGCCGTGGAAGGTGACCTTCTTGACGCCGGCCAGTCCGGTGCCGCCCAACGTCACCGACGAGCTCACCGCACCCGACGGGGGCGAGACCGAGGTGAGGGTGGGAATCGGGGAGAACGACCTGACGCTGGTGGCGGTCCCCCCGGGTGTCTGCACGGAGAGCGGGCCGGGCGTCACGTTTGTCGGCACCACGGCCACTACCGAGGTGACTCCGTCAGTCACCACCGCGGCGGTGACGCCGTTGAACGCCACTCGGGTGGCCCCGGACAGGTTGGTGCCGGTGATGGTCACGCTCTGGCCCACCACCGCCGAGGTGAACTGCTTGATGGTGGGGGCAGCCACCGTGAAGGTCTGCCCACTGGTGGCGGTGCCCGAGGGCGTAGTCACCGAGACCGGGCCGCTGCTCACCCCCGAGGGAACCAGGGCCTCCACGGTCCCGGGACCGTCGCTGACCACAGTGGCGGTGACGCCGTTGAAGGCCACCCGGGTGGCGCCGGCCAGGTTGGTGCCCGAGATGGTCACCGACGAGCCCACCGCGGCCGAGGTCGGCGAGAGGGAGTTGATGGAGGGCACGAAGTGGTCGACGGGCGCGGACTGCACACAGCCACCGCTTCCGCCGTTGGCCTGGTTCGACCACAGTCCCTGCACGGCCACCGTGCCCGTGGCCATGGTCAGGTTGTAGGCGGCTCCCGGTGCGGGCGCTGAGAGGTAGGCGCACAGGTCGCCGATCTCCTGGCCGCGGCTGTCGGCCCACCCGCCGGGCGGTGTGGCTTCGGGGAACTGGTCGGTGAGGGTCTCGGCGAACTCGTGGCTGGCCGCTTGGGTGGCCCCGTCCAGGACCCCGGGGTTGTTGACCGAGCCCGCCCCACACGAGCCGGCGGCATCGGGGACGTAGGGCATGTTGGTGAAGGCCACGATGGGACCGGTCACCGGCCCCCCGCCGTCGATGGTGGGATCGTGGGTGTCGTCGTGGTAGGCGCAGTAGCCGGTCCTCGGGTTGCTCCACCCATCGGCGTTGCTGCCGGTGGGCGATGCGATGACGTACTGGACGTCACGGTTGGCGTCCTGGGTGGTGTTGCCGAAGTGGGTGGCGGCGGCCTCGGCCTCCAGGGCCAGCTGGTGTCCGGTGATGCCCGAGCCGGCCAGTGCCGTGGCGATGGCCGAGCTGTCGTACCACACCCCGGCCAGCACGTTCCCGGTGGGATAGGGGATGGCCTGGTCGGCCGATGCGCAGGACGTGGCCCCGACGGCCACGCCGTCGCAGTACTGGGTGACCGTGCCACTCCACAGCTCCCCGGCCGTGCCGATGCCCCCGTACAGGGTCTGGAGGGCGCCGGCCTCACCATCGGGGTCGTGGCCGAAGGTGACCCGTCCGGCCGAGCCGGTGCCCTCGGCTCCCCACTGGCTTCCGAGGAACACCAGGTACACCCGGGGAGGTCCGGTGGTCACCCCCGCTCCGACCAGTTCGCCGGCCGACAGCCCTCCTCCGTAGCCGAGGAGTTTGGTGCCGGCCCGGGTCGCCGACGGGGTCCGCAGCGGTGCGGCGAAGCGGACGACAGGACCGGCCGAGGTGACGATACGGGGGACCGCACCGTGTCGGAAGCCGTGATGGTCTGCGGTGGGATCGGTGAGGCCCTGTCGGGAGACGGTGGCCCCGGCGTGGGTGGCCGGGGCGGCCAGGGCGGTCCCGGTGGCCACCACCAGAGCTAGGGCGACGGCCAGGACCGTCGGTCCGGGTCGGTGCTGTCCCCACCGCGGTGTCACTCCCCCGTCCCTCCGCTCCGGCCTGGCCATGCCGTCCTCCTCGTCGTCGCTCCGCCCGCGCCGGCCTCTCGCCGTCGTCACGACCGGCCACCGTCTCGGGCTCCCCCCGATCGGGCACGACCGCGCACGGCCTCCCGGATCAGGGGGCGAGACTATCCGAGGACCCCATCCCGGGTTGGGGGCCGGCACCCTCCGTGGTCGGGGCCGGCCTACGCCCCGAACAGCAGCCCGTAGTTGGCCCCCCGGCGCAGGTGGTGGCCTCCGTCGACCGGCAGTTTGACCCCGGTGATCCACCCGGCCTCCGGGCCCGACAGGAAGCGCACCGCGTCGGCGATGTCCTCGACCGTCCCGAGACGGCTGATCGGCATCTCGGCCAGGTAGTCGTCCAGCAGGGGCCCGCCGGCGGTGATGAACTCCATCAGCTCATCGTCCACGATCCCCGGCTGCACCGAATTGACCCGGACCCCGGTGGCCCCGAGCTCCTCGGCGGCGTACTGGCACAGGGTGTCGATACCGGCCTTGGCCGCGCCGTAGGCCCAGAGGTAGCGGTGGGGGAAGCCACCGGCACCCGAGGACATGCCGGTGATGGCCCCGCCCGGGGCCACCCCACCGTCCACCCCGGTGCCGACCCCGGCGGCCATGCGCGGCGCCCCGTGCTTGATGCACAGGAACGTCCCGATGAAGTTGACGTCCACCGTGGCCCGGACCGACTCCAGCTCGGCCTCGACGATGGGGCCCATGTGCAGGGATCCCCCGGCGTTGGCGAAGAGGATGTCGAGCCGGCCCCGCTCTGATGAGGCCACCGCCACCGCCTCGGCCACCTGCTCCTCCACGGTCACGTCGGCCACCACGTACCGGGCGGTGCCGCCGGGGGTGGTGGCCGACTCCACGGCCACCCGTTCCAGCGCGGTCACGGCGGCGTCCAGCTTCGCTTCGGTACGGCCGCAGATGGTGACATGGGCCCCGTCCCGGACCAGTCGGGTGGCGGTGCCCAGGCCGATGCCGGTACCGCCACCGGTGACCAGGGCGGAGTATCCGGCAATGCCCTGCATGGGATTCGACTCACTGCTCACTGATCTGCTCCTCTGGGTCGGTCGGGAGGCACCCCGGGCCCGCCCCGCCAGTGGGGCGTGCTACAGAGTGTCGGTTCGACGCAGCATGTTACGGGACCGGTCCGACCCAACCGGTCCGGACGACCCCAGACGAGGAGAGGTGCGATGAGTGACCGCCAGTTCAGCCTGGCCGATCTGTTCGAGGTGGTGGCGGACACCGTTCCCGGCCGCCTGGCCCTGGTGGCCGGACCCGACCGCCTGACCTACGGACAGCTCGACGGGCGGGCCAACCGCTTCGCCCACTACCTGGCCGACCAAGGGGTCACCCCCGGTGCCCACGTGGGGATCCTGGCCTACAACCGGGCCGAGTGGGTGGAGGCCATGATCGGCAGCTACAAGGCCCGGGCCGTGCCCGTCAATCTCAACTACCGCTACGTGGCACCCGAGCTCCGGTACGTGATCGACAATGCCGACCTCGAGGTCCTGGTCTTCGAGCGGGCCCTGGCCCCCCTGGTGGTCGAGTCGCTGGACGGAGCCGGGCTGGACCGTCCCCTACGGCTGGTCATGATCGAGGACGGGTCCGGGGCCGACGCCGGCGCCCTCACCACCACCTCCTACGAGTTCGCCCTCGACTCGTCCTCCCCGGCGCGCCACTTCGGGCCCCGCTCGCCCGACGACCGCTACGTCCTCTATACCGGGGGGACCACAGGCATGCCCAAGGGCGTCATCTGGCGCCAGGAGGACATCTTCTTCGCCGCCATGGGTGGAGGGGGCTGGGGGCAGGAGCCCATCGGCCACCCCGACGAGCTGGCCGGCCGGCTCAACCCGGACGATGCCGCTCGGATGGTCATGCTGGTGGTGGCACCCCTCATGCACGGCAACGCCCAGTGGGTCATGTGGAACGCCTTCATGATGGCCGGCACCGCCGTCCTCTATACCGAGCACCGCTACGACCCCGACATCCTGTGGCGCCTCGTCGGTGAGGAGGGCGTGGTCTCGGTGGGCCTGGTGGGAGACGCCATGGCCCGTCCGCTGGCCGACGCCCTGGCCAGCGCGCCCCCCGGCACCTACGACACCTCGAGCCTGGTGGTGGTGGGCTCCGGTGGGGCCATGCTGTCCAAGACGGTCAAGGACGAGCTCAAGCAGCGGCTGCCCAACGTGATGGTGATGGACAACTTCGGGTCCAGCGAGAGCGGGGCCCAGGGGGCCGTCCAGGACGGGGCCAGCGGGCCCCGCTTCGTGATGAAGGACGACACCTCCGTCCTCGACGAGGACCTGTCCCCCCTCACCCCCGGGGACGGTCGCATCGGCCGGTTAGCCCGGACCGGCCGCATCCCCATCGGCTACTACAAGGACCCGGTCAAGACCGAGGCCACGTTCCCGCTGGATGCCCACGGCGTCCGTTGGTCGATCCCCGGGGACCTGGCCTCGGTGGAGCCCGACGGGACCATCGTGGTGCATGGGCGAGGCTCGGCCTCCATCAACTCGGGGGGGGAGAAGATCTTCCCCGAGGAGGTCGAAGCGGCAGTGAAGTCCCATCCCGGGGTATTCGATGCCATCGTGGTGGGCATCCCCGATGACCGGTTCGGGGAACGGGTGGCCGTCGCCCTCCAGCCGCGGGACCCGTCCACTGCCCCCTCGCTCGAGGAGCTCCAGGAGCACTGCCGGGCCCATATCGCCGGCTACAAGCTCCCGCGTCAGCTCCTGGTGGTGGAGAACGTTCCGCTCACCGCGTCGGGAAAGCCCGACACCAAGGCGGCCAAGGCCCTGTTCTGACCGCGAGGATCGCTACCGTGACGGCGCTCATCGGTCCGAACTGGTCGGGCCCCGGAGCGGGGGCCGGTCAGACGGGGAGGGCCAAACGGGATCGGACCACGGCGGCGGTGGTGGTCACGGCGCGCTCGACCGCCCGGGCCAGGTTGTCGGTGTCGATCTCCACGCTCCGATCGACGCCGGCATCAGGCCACAGGCCGAGCACCCGGGCCGGGACCGGTAGGGACGCCGATCGCAGCGAGGCCACCAGCGCCAGGTAGGCCAGTTCCTCCGACCAGGTGTCCGTCGGGCAGCCGCCCGACACCGACACCAGGGCCACCGCCCCTTCCTCCCGACCGGGGCCCCCGGCGTCGAGCGGAATCCGGAGCTCGGTGCGCCCCTTCAACCGCACCGGCGGAGCGGCGGGACAGACCCAGTGGTCGTCGGCCCCGCCGAACCGGGAGTGGGCTGGAATGGCCGACCAGCGGAGCGACGACCACAGCGCCGAGGCCCAGCCCGCCGCTTCGGCCAGCACCACGGCCCGGGCCCCCGGAGCCAGGCCGGCCACCCAGGGCTCCCAGTGGAAGGTCCGCCATCCGGTCTTCTCCCAGCGACCGACCGCCTCGTCAGCCACCGGCCCGACCGCCTCGAGCGGGGTACGGAACTGGCCACCGGCGCAGGCCTCCACCACGGCCAGGCCAAGGGACCGGCGCACGAAGATCGGGCGCCAGGCGAAGGCCTCCACCGCCTCGCCCAGCGAGTCGGGACGGAGCCGGGCCTGGCGGAGCACGGGCAGGGTCACCACCACCGGATCGCTAGCCGACAGTGGGGCCACGATCGAACCCAGCTCGGACGCCAGCTGCTGGTGGAGGTGTCGGCGGGCCGCCTCGGGTACCGGGTTCGGGGGCGGGGCGAGCAGCCGGCGCGTTCGGTCCCCGACCGTGGTCACCGTCACCCTCTGAGGCCGACGTCGACGCTGGCCGGACCGGGGGCGGTGCCGTCCGCCGGCCACGGACCGAGATCCCCGTCGAGCAGGATCGAGCACCGGCTGCACCACGGGCTAGGACCGGGACCGGTGCCGCTGTCGTGCCGTCGGATCCGCAAGGCCCCGTCCAGGGTCCGACGGGCGGCCACCACCAACAGTTCGTCGGTCACCGGTTCCACGTCGAGCTCCCCGGTCTTCGCGTAGTACGTGGCCACCACGAAGGGCGGGGCCGGACTCCGCAACGTCTCGACCAGGGCATAGAAGTGGAGGTCGGCGCGGTGCTCGACGCGCCGCGACCCCGAGGTGGCCTCGACGATGGCCACCGAGGCCTCGTCCCGGGCCGGGCGGCCGATGGCCAGGTCCACCCGGGCCGACAACTCGACCGTTCCGTCGGCCAGTCGGACCCGCATGGCCTCCTGGGTCCGTGGCAGCCAGGCCGGGTCCAGCGCCGGCCAGCGCCGCCGCAACCCCTCGGCCTGTCGTTCCACTTCGGCTCGGAGCTCGTCACGTGCCGGCCCGGCCAACCCTTCGATCCAGCCCCACAGGTCGGCCTGGTGGTCGTCCACGGCCAGGGCGGCCAGACCGTCGGCCATCGGGTCACCGATGTCGCCCACCGTGACCAGCTGGCGGAAGAGGACACCGATGAGGGCCCCGCAGGCCAACGACGAGGAGAAGGATCGGGGCCCCGACCCGGTGGGCCGCGCGTGAGCCTCGCAGGCCAAGGCCCGGTGCAGCCTCTCCTTGGTCACGAGGAGGGGGGACGGAGCCGGATCCGTGTCGGTGACCGGCAGCCCGTCCCCGGCATCATCGATCCCGACCGTATCGGCGGCTAGTCCGGACTCGAGCACCGACCGCAACCGCTGGATCAGGTCCGGACGGACCGCGGGCCGGGGCCGGCCGGTGATCCGCAACCGCTCGAGGAGGGCCTCCCCCGACAGCGGCTCCCAGCTGGACCGACGGAGGGGGGACCGAACGCCTGGGCCCGGCGCGGGCCGGACCGACGATGGCCGATGGACGCCCGAGAGGGTACCGGGTCCCTTCAGCGATTCGGGCCTCCCTATCGGGCGTTCGATGTCCAGTACGGCCATGGGCCCCACTGTGCCCGGGCGGTGTGACAGAGGGCCCGGGTCGGGTCACCGGTAGCCTCTCCACCGATGACGTCCCTGGCCGCCGACACCTCCTTCGCCGTCGTCTTCTCCCTGTTCGTGGTGGTGACCATCGTCCTGTTGGTGCTGGTCCTCCGGTTCACTCTCCAGCGGGCGGCGACTTCCCGGGCCGCGTGGCTGGCCGAGCAGGAAGACGAGGAAGAGCTGGAGGACACGGGCCCCCGCACGGCGTTGGTGCTGGCCGGTGGCGGCACCCGGGGTGCCCTCCAGATCGGGATGCTCCAGGTGCTCACCGAGCACGGGTTCGTCCCCGATCGCATCTACGGCTCATCGGTCGGAGCGGTGAACGGGGCGGCCTTCGCCGGTGATCCCACCCGTCGGGGGGTACAGCGGATGACCGGGATCTGGCGGGAGCTGACCCGGGAGTCGGTCTATCCCCAGGGACGGCTGCACGGCCCCTGGCTGTACTTCCAGCAACGGGACTCGGTCTTCGCCAACTCGGGGCTCCGGAAGGTCATTGACGACGGTATCGGCTTCGAGCGCCTGGAGGACGCCGTCATCCCCGTCGAGGTGGTGGCCACGTCCCTCACCGATGGCGGCGAGCGCTGGTTCACCTACGGCCCCGCCGCCGATGCCGTGCTGGCCTCATCGGCCGTGCCGGCCATCTTCCCGCCAGTGGAGATCGATGGGGAGCGGTACATCGACGGGGGCGTGGTCAACAACGTGCCCATCCGCCGGGCCATCGACGGTGGCGCCACCCGGATCGTGGTCCTCCTGTGCGCCCCACCCATCTACACCCCGGTCCTGCCCAAGCGCCCGGTGGAAGCCATGTTCAACGCCCTGATGATCTCCATCCACGCCCGCTTCGCCCGAGACATGGCCCAACTCCCCCCAGGAGTAGAGGTCATCGTGTGCACGGGGGACGAGAGCGCCACGCGGGACTTCGACGACTTCTCCACCACCGAGGCACTCATCGCCCAGGGACGGGAGGAGGCCGCCGAGGTGGTCCGGCGCTACGGGCTCGGTCGACCAGGCGCCGCCGATACAGCGGGTACCGGTATCCCCGGGTCGATCGCCGCCCCGGACGGTTGGTCGACGGTGGACGACGCCGGGGCGGTGTCCGGTGACGAGTCCGACGACGTGGTCGCCGTGGGTACCGACCCCGCCACCGGCGGGCCGTCCACCCAACCCGAGCCGGGCACGTAGTGACGCACGATCCGGGCCGGCACCCCGGCGATGACGCAGTGGTCGGGGAAAGTGCCCCGCACCACCGCCCCCGCTCCGACCACGACGTTGCGCCCCAGCCGGCTGCCCGGCAGCACCACAACCCCGGTGCCCAGCCAGCTTCCGGTCCCGATCCGCACCGGGTCGTCGCTGGGCCACTGGACGTGGACCACCTCGTCGGGGTTTTCGTAGCCGTGGTTCTGGTCGGTGATGTACACGTAGGGGCCGGTGTGGACGTCGTCGCCGATGTCGATCTCGAAATGGCCGACGATGTGACTGCCCCGACCGATCATGCAGCGATCCCCGATGCGCACCACCGGGTCGGTG
>JBBQWW010000106.1:0-9865 GCA_038210245.1 Acidimicrobiales bacterium | reverse complement strand
CGACCAGGAAGGCGGCGATCAGCCCCACCCGCCGCCCCCCGATCTCCCGGCCGGTGTAGCCGCACACCACGATGGCCGCCGCCCCGAGCACGCAGCACCACACCCGCTCGGCCAGGAAGGACTTCAGACCGATCACTGAGGGTATGGCCACCAGACCGATGAAGAGCGGGGGGAAGGAGGCCGACTGCACGGCGTGATGGGCGTGATGGGGGATGTACAGGTAGGGGTTGATGAATCCGTGCCCACTGACCAGCAGGTTGGCCCCGTAGTGGTAGAAGTACGCGTCGCCGCCGGCCACCTTGTGGGGCTCGCTGAAGACGGTGATCAGCCGGATAGCCAGGCCCACGGCCGTCCACAGTCCCAACCACAGCCACCAGCGGGGTGGGGAGTGCCTCCGGTGACGCATGACCGGTCAGCCTACGTCGGCCGCCCCGTCTCGAAGTGCTCCCCGGCGGCCGGACCGGCACGACCGACGAAGCGCTCGCGGCCCCGGTACGCCCCGGCCCGCCCTGGCCCATCCGGGGCCTGCACCGACCAGGTGGTACGAACGTGCAACGATCGTCAGCCGTGACGACCATGGATCTCGTACCCGGAGCGGAGCCGGCGACCCCGGGCCCGGCCCCGCCCGGCGATCCTGATCTGCTGGCCGAGGCCGGAGGCACCACCCGCCGCTCCGGACCCCACGTCCCGGGTCTCGACGGGATCCGCGCCATCGCCGTGCTCGGGGTGCTGGCCTTCCATGGGGGGGTGTCCTGGGCCGGGGGCGGGCTGCTCGGTGTGGACATCTTCTTCGTACTGTCCGGATTCCTGATCACCTCGCTCCTGGTCGGGGAGTGGGCCTCGTCCGGCAAGATACGGTTCCGCCGGTTCTACGAACGACGGGCCCGACGCCTACTACCGGCGCTGTTCCTGACCATGCTGGTGGTGGCGGCCTACGCCCACTGGTTCGCCCTGCCCAGCACGTTGACCACGCTGCGGGGTGACGCTCTGGCCACCCTGGCCTACGTGGCCAACTGGCGCTTCGTCCTGACCGGACAGAACTACTTCGTCCGGTTCGGGCCGCCCTCGCCGCTCCTCCACACCTGGTCGCTGGCGGTGGAGGAGCAGTTCTACCTGGTGTGGCCGGCACTGGCCTTGTTCGTCCTGCGGCGGCGCGGCCGTCGGGGCCTGGCCCTGGTGGCTGCGGTGGGCATCGTCGGCTCGGCCGTGGTCACCACACTCCTGTTCCACCACGGGGTGAGCGTGACGCGGCTCTACTACGGCACCGACACGCGGGTCCAAGAGGTCATGGTCGGGGCCCTGCTGGCCGTAGCCATCCCCCGCATCGCCCGCCGGTTCCGGGCGGTGGGAACCGATGGCGGTCCCGGGGCCGACCTTAAGGACGACGCCGACGCCGACCCCGAGTCAGTGCCCGGTCCCCGTTCGCCGGACTGGGTGATCGCCGTCATCGGGGCCACCGGGGCCGTGGCTCTGCTGTGGGCCCTCCATGCGGTGAGCGGGGCGCGACCGTTCCTCTACAACGGTGGCTTCCTGCTGGTGGCTGCGTCCACGGCCGCGGTGATCCTGCTCGTCGTGGTCCGTCCCCGCCACTGGCTGTCCCGCGGTCTGTCCTTCGGGGTGCTGGGGTACATCGGGCGGATCTCCTACGGGCTGTACCTCTACCACTACCCGATGTTCCTGATGATCGACGGGCAGCACACCGGGCTGGGCGGGGCCGGACTCCTGGCCGTCCGCCTGGCCGCCACCGGAGCGGCGGCCATCGCCTCGTACCATCTGGTGGAGATGCCGGTCCGCAACCGGCGGGCCCTACCCGGATGGCACCTGGCGGCGGCCATTCCGGTAGCCCTGATCGTGGTGGTCACGGCCCTGTTCCTGACCACCGTCCCCCCACCACCCCAGGTGGTTCCGAAAGCCCCGAAGAAGGTGGGGGTCTTCTCCGTCCCGGCGTCACTGCCTCCCGGGGTGACACCCGGCCACCGCGTCCAGATCCTCCTGTTGGGTGACTCGCTGGCCTACACCCTGGGTGGAGGCCTCGGGGTGCAGGCCGGTTCGTGGGGGGCCTCCCTGGTCAACCAAGGGATCGTGGGCTGTGACCTCGATCCCACCAGCATCGTCAACATCGAGGGGTCCATCACCCAGGCCGCCCAGGGGTGTGCCGACTGGCCGCAGCACTGGCAGCAGCAGATCGACCGCCTCGACCCCGACGTGGTCGCCCTGCTCCTCGGGCGGTGGGAGGTCTCCGACCGGATCGTCGACGGCACGTGGACCCGGATCGGCCGGCCCGCCTGGGACGACCGCTACGCCGCCGAGCTCGCCCAGGCCATCAGGATCCTCTCCTCCCGGGGGGCCCGTGTGGTGGTGTTCACCCTTCCCTACATCACCCAGACCACCGAGGCCCCCGACGGCACCCCCTGGGATATCAACCAACCCCGCCGGACCGACCAGTACAACGCTGTGGTGCGCCGGACCGTGGCCCGGTTCCCCCAGGTGGCCTCGGTCGTCGACCTCAACCGCCTGCTCGACCCCAACGGCACCTACGCCTCCACCATCGACGGCGTCCCGGTCCGTGACGACGACAACGAGCACATCTCCCTGTACGGCGGGATGCTGCTCCGCCCCAAGATCCTTCCCGACCTGGTCCAGGCGGGCCTGCCCCACCTGCGGGCCCGCACGGCACCGGTGCCGCCGACCACCCGGACGACGGTCCGACCGGACGGTCACACCAGCTGACTCCGCCCTCGACCACTGATTCCCCCGGACGACCTCGCCCTCCTTCCTCGATACAGGGGGCGGGGTATCGTGTGGCGCTCTTCGAAGGGGAGGGTCTCCGGGACCCCTGGTCGCCGCAGGTCGGGCCCGGTCCCGTGCCACCACCCGGGTCAGAAGGCCACCGGCGGCGCAGTGGCCCGACGGTCGACCGGCCGACCCACGGTGCGTCCCGGGTGGCCAGGAGGAAAGGGAAGCGATGGCAGGTCGGAAACGGGGAGGGGCCACCGCCCAGACGACCGCCACGCCGATCCGCGCCCACCGACCGGGCGACCCGGCCCGGACCGAGGTCCTCTGTCGGTGATGGCCCGGTGGTCACGGCGTCGACCGGGCCCGACCCCGGGTGGGCCGGCCGTGACCGGCGGGGTAGTGGGGGCGGATCCGGTGGATCCTGAGCGCCCGGCTTCCCCTTCGGCGGTGGCCGAGGAGCTCCGGGTGACGGAGGACTCGCTGCTCGACACCATCGCCCTGACTCCGTCCGGGGGCCTCATGCCCGACCCGTTCAACCCCGGAGGCCGGCCTGCACCAGCCGGGGAGGAAGGAGATCGGGTTCCGGGCGACTCCTTCGTCAAGGGCGTGTTCCAGGCCGGCCCCTTGGCTGTCGGGGGCCTGGTGGCCAACGGGCTCAACATCGTCGCCACCGTACTGATCGCCCACCTGCTCACCCCCCGGCAGTACGGGGGGGTGGTCCAACTCCTCGGGCTGTTCTTCGTGCTGTCCATGCCCGGCTCGGCCATGCTGGTCGGGGTGGTCCGGCGCATCGCCGCCTCATCCGCCCAGGGTTCACAGGAGCAGGTCCACCGGTGGGCCACGCGGCTCTACCGCCGAAGCCTGATCGCCCTGGCCGTGTGGGTGGTGTTCGCCCTGGCCATCGAGGTCCCGTTGGCTTCGGCCCTCCGACTGCCGAGCTCGGGAGGCGTGGCCGCCGTCCTGGTCGCCGGAGGGGTGTGGTTCCTCCTGTGCATCGATCGGGCCATCCTCCAGGGCCATCGGAGGTACGCCGGACTGGGCGTCAACCTGATCGTGGAGATCGGGGTCCGGATGGCCTTCGTCCTCGGTTTCGCCGCCGCGGGATTGGGCATCGCCGGCTTCGCCGTGGGACTGCTCTTGGGAGAGGTGGCCGCCGCCGCCCACGCCCGGATCCTGTCCGGGCGGGCATGGACCTACCCGCCCGCCGCCTCGCTCGGCCCAGACGTGGCCGCCCGCGACCGGACCCTGTCGGTCGACCTCGGAGCGGCGCTGGTGGGATTCATCCTGCTCGGGCTGCTGCAGAACACCGACATCATCCTGGTGGGGCGGTTGGACCCGTCCAGCTCGGGCCCCTATGCCGCCATCTCGGTGGCGAGCAAGTCCCTGGTGTTCGGAGCCATCCTGCTCGGCAGCTATGTCCTGCCCGAAGCGGCCATCCGCTGGAACCAGGGCCAGCACGCCCTCCGCCAACTGGCTGTCACGCTGGTCTTCCTGCTGGTTCCCACCATCGTGCTTCTGGGCATCGCCCTGGTGGCCCCGGAGTGGTTCCTGACCACGTTCTTCTCGGCCCAGCTCGGCGGGGCGGCCCCGGCGTTCGCCACTTTGGTCGGGGCCATGGCCTGTCTCGGTCTGGTGGTGATCCTGACCAACTACCTCTTCGGTGCGGCCCGCCGCTGGATCGTGGTGCTGTTGGCTCTGGGCCAGGTGGTCCTCATCGTGCTGATCCACCGCGCCCACGGGGCCATCGTCGCCACGGCCCGGGCCGAGCTGGTCGTCCAGGGGGGGCTGGCCCTCGCCGTGGTGGTGGCGTTCACTGCCGTGCACCTGCGGTGGTGGCGGGTGTCGCGGTCCACGGCGACGGGCGCTTCCGTCAGTAGTATTGGCCGACGCGACCCCGGGGGACCAGAGTGAGCAGTGGCAGTGAACGTGGGGCCCTCGGACCCGAGGTGGCCTCCCCGAATGGGGGTGGGGTGGCCGGCCCGGGGGAGCTCGGCGACGAGCACCAGCGTCACGACGCCCGGCACCTGCGGCTCGAGAGCCGTGACCGGCTGGGTCAGATAGCCGAGGCGGCCGGTCTCCACCGGGTGGACGTGGTGGCCTGGCGGGACCTCGAGGACGCCGAGGCCGGCGGGTCGGAGCTCCATGCCCACGAGATCCTGGTCCGGTGGGCCGATGCCGGGGTCGATGTCCGGCTCTGGACGTCCCGGGTGGACGGCAAGGCCCGGGAGATCCACCGTGACGGGTACACCGTCAACCGTCGGGCCGGCCGGTACGCCGTCTTCCCCCGCACCGCCGTGGCCGGTATTCGGAAGAAGATCGGGACCGGCGACGGACTGGTCGAGATCTGGAACGGCATGCCCTTCTTCTCGCCCCTGTGGAGCCGCTGTCCCCGGATCGTCTTCTTGCACCACGTCCACGCCGAAATGTGGAACATGGTCCTCTCACCCTCGCTGGCCCGGGTGGGCTACGCCATCGAGCACCGGGTGGCACCCCCGTTCTACCGGCGGAGTCAGATCGTCACCCTGTCCGATTCGGCCCGCGACGACCTGATCCACCGCCTGCACTTCTCGCCCCAACGGGTGACGGTGGTACCCCCCGGGATCGACCCCCGGTTCTCACCCGGCATCGGGCCCGATCCCGAGCCCCTGGTCGTGGCGGTGGGGCGCCTGGTTCCGGTCAAGCGGTTCGACCGGTTCGTCGAGGGGATGCTCACCCTCAAGAAGTCCCAGCCCCGGCTGCGGGCCATGATCGTGGGCGAAGGGTACGAGCGACCAGCGCTCGAGGAGCTCATCGCCCACGCCGATGCCGGCGAGTGGTTCAGCCTGCCCGGGCGGCTGTCCGACGCCGACCTGTTGGATGTCTACCGTCGAGCCTGGGTGGTCAGCTCGACCTCGGTGCGAGAGGGGTGGGGCATGACGCTGACCGAGGCGGCCGCCTGTGGCACACCGGCGGTGGCCACCCGGATCGCCGGTCACGAGGATGCCGTGGTGGACGGGGAGTCGGGGCTGCTCGTCAGCACCGTCCCGGAGCTGGTCGAAGCCACCGAGTCGGTCCTGGCCGATCCCATGCTACGGCGGCGCCTGAGCCTGGGGGCGCTGCGCCGAGCCGAGCAGATGACCTGGGAACGGACCGCCGAAGTCGCCCTGCGCACCCTGGCGGCCCAGGTCTCCAAGGGACGATGACCCCGACGCCGGTCGGCACCTCGGCCGGTGCCGGTTCACCACCACCGGCCGTCGGGCCGACCGACGCCGATCGACCCGACCGGGACCCAGCCGGGGCCACGACCGACACCAGATCGTCGGGTGCTGGCCCGGCGGCTGTCGTGGTCGACAACATCGGTACCGGCGACCACGCCGCCACCCCGGCCACCCGTTCGCCTCCCGGCCCCCGTTCCCACTTCAGCGCCTGGCTGGGCGCGGTGGCCGGGGTGGCGGCCGGCATCCAGGCGCTGTTCATTCACGCTGTCTCCCGACGCCCCGTCCTCCCCACCGCCGGATGGTACGACACGGTGCAGGCCCGGGAGCTGGTGCGGGGCTATTGGTTGGTGGATCCGAACCAAGCCACCACCGGGGCCCACCTGCTCGTTCCTACGGCCGCCCACCCACCGCTGCCCACCCTCCTGGTGGCCATGGCCGACGTGGCCGGGGCCACCGGAGCCACCGCCCACATGGTGTTCCTGGCCCTCCTCTTCGTAGCCTCGGTGATCCTGGCCGGGGTGACCGTACGCGACCTGGTGGGGGAGCGGGCCGGCCTCCTGGCCGCCCTGGTGTTCGCCACCTTCCCACTCCTGTGGGTCAACCCGGCCACCGTCGGCCCGGAGACGGCAGTCATCGCCGTCTCCACGCTGACCCTCTTCGCCGCCGTCCGGTACTGGGCTCGTCCCACCTACGCCCACGCCGCCCTGGTCGGGCTGGCCTTGGGGCTCGCTGCTCTCAGCCGGTCCGACCTGGTGGTCCTGGTGATCGTGGTGGGCCTGCCGCTGGGGCTGTTGGTCAGAGGGGTCTCCTGGGGGGCGCGGATTCGATGTCTGGCCGTGATGGGGGTCCTCTTCCTCCTGGTAGTGGGGCCGTGGGTTGGCCGAAACGTGGCCCTGTTCGGTCACACCGTCGTGCTCTCGCAGGACTACGGACCGGTGGTGGCTGGCGCCAACTGCCCCGCCACCGCCTCCGGCCCCCTCGAGGGCTGGTGGAGCCCGGACTGTGCCGACCGAATCCCCGTGGCCGGTCAACCCGAGCGGATCACCACCGACGCGCAGGTCCGGGCGGCCCGGGCCTACGTCGACCACCGCGGCGCCACCGCCTCCCTCGGCGTGGCCGCAGCGCGCCTCGGTCGCCTCTGGAACGTCTACCGTCCCATGCAGACGGCCGAACTCGAGGCGGCCGCCGGCCGACCGGTGTGGGTGTCCCGGCTGGGGCTGTGGTCCTTCATCGCCCTCGTGCCCCTCGCCGTCATCGGGGCCGTGGCCCTCCGTCGACGCCTGCTCCTGCTCTTCCCGTTCGTGGCCCTCATTGGGCTGGCCTCGGTCACCGCCGTCCTGGCCTACGGGGACCCCCGCTACGCCGTGGAGGCCGACGTGGCCCTCGCCCTGCTGGCCGGGGTGGCCCTGGACGCCGGGGCCACCGGGTGTCAACGTCGGTGGTCATCGGGCCCGGGGCGCCACTCGCCGGGACGGCCCGGAGGTCCACCGTGACCTCCATCGTCGAGTCCGTCGAGACGCCGCTCGACCGCCCCCCGGTCATCGAGTCGGGCCCCGAGGCGCCAGCGCCCCGGCGCCCCCCGCGCTTTCCGGCCTTCGACGGGCTGAGGGCCATCGCCGCCGTGACCGTGGTGGTGGTCCACGTGGGCTTCGTGTCCGGCCTGACCCCGAAGAACCGCCACGGGATCGGCATGTACACCGCCCGGATGGAGATCGGCGTGTCGGTCTTCTTTCTCATCTCGGGCTTCCTGCTCTACCGCCCGTTCGTGGTGGCCCACCTGGCCGCCTCCTCGCAGCCCCGCACCGGGGCGTTCTGGGTCCGCCGGTTGCTACGGATCATTCCCGCCTACTGGTTGGTGCTGTTCATCACCACCTCGGTCTTCCACTCCGGCCCGGGGATCGGGCCGGGAGGGTGGAAGGCGTACTTCTCCCACTACCTCTTCCTCCAGATCTACTTCCCGTCCCAGGACCTGAAGGGGATCTCGGCGGCATGGTCGCTTTGTGTGGAGATGAGCTTCTACCTGTTCATCCCGCTCTACGCCGCCCTCATCGGCCGGCGGCGGGTCCGTCGGACCGCTGCCCAAACCCTGCGGCTCGAACTGGCCGGTCTGGTCGTCCTCATTGCGGTCAGCTACGGATGGCGCCTCTTCGTCCTCCAGTTCCAGTCCCACCACTCGCCGTACTTCCGCCTGGCCACCATCTGGCTACCCGCCTACCTCGACCTCTTCGCCCTGGGCATGGGGCTGGCGGTGGTCAGCGCCTGGATGCACCACCGGGACCGTGAGACGGCCTGGCTGAGTGCCTGGTGGTTCCCGTGGGTGTCCTGGGCGTGTGCCCTGGCCTGTTTCTGGGGGGTATCCAACATCGGCTCCCCGGTGATTCCGGTGTACTTCGAGTCGGACCTCGACGTGGCCCGTCAGGGCCTCTACTCCCTCTTCGCCTTCTTCCTCCTGCTTCCGGCGGTCTTCGGTCCCCAGGGCCGAGGGGCCATACGACGGTTGCTCCAGTGGTGGCCGATGGCCTCGCTCGGGGTGATCTCCTACGGCATCTACCTCTGGCATGAGACATGGATCTACCAGATCCTCCGCCAGGGCCACTACCGGAACTTCACCCTGGAGTTCTGGGCCTTCTTCCTCGCTGTGCTGGCCCTCTCCATCATCTCGGCCAGTCTGAGCTACTTCATCGTGGAGAAACCGGCGCTCCGGCTCAAGAACTCCATCGCCTGGTGGCGTCGACCCACCCCGGCCACCGAGCCCGGGCCGGTCAGCCGACCGTGAGCGAGGTAGACCGTCAAGGACGGGGGACATCCGGACGGTGGGTCACGCCGGCAATCGATCGGCCGTCCGGAGGACGTGGCCACCGGCGCCACCGCGGAGCCACGTCGGTGGCGCGGCGCGGGCCCCCTCCCGGCGGCTGACGATGACGTCAGCGGGGACGTCGTCGGTGGCGGACCCACATGACCAGTCCATCGGCGGCCAGCAGGAAGACGGCCACCCACACCAGCGAGTTGGTGATCCCCATGTGGGCGGGCCAGTTGATGTCCGGGATGAAGTGGTTGCGGTGTTGGTGCACGACGTCGTAGCCCATGGTCAGGACCAGGATGCCCACCGTGGCGGCCACCACGATGATCCGGCTCCGGTCGACCAGCAGCTCGACGAGGATGACGGCGGCCAGCAGGAGTCCGGCCAGCGGCGACACGAACAACGCCGCCACCAGGCCGCCACCTACGGCGATGGCCAAGGATGGCGGCCACCCCGGCGACCGACCTCCCGTGCGGAGCAACGAGGTGAGCTCGGGGCGTTCCGGATCGCCGCCGGCCCGGTTGACCGGGGCCGGGGTGGCAAGAGGCGTCTCTTCGATGGTGATCGCCGTCCCGCCCCCGATCGTGGCTGGGGCCGGCGGCACTGCCGCGGTGGCCGTGAGGTCGAGCGGATCCGGATCCGGGTCTCCGAGCGGCGCTCCGGTGACGTCGGCGCCCCGGCGGCGTCGGCGCCGCACGGATGCCACCGACCCGGGGGGCACCACGATCAGCACCAGACTCACGCCCAGGGTCACCGCCGACACCACGATGGCCGTGGTCACCACCCGCTGGGGCGCCCACGTGAGGGTGATGGTGGTCGTCCCCTTGGCCGCCGCCCCCGGGACGTACCAGCCGTTGGCGTATCCGTCGATGAGGGTGGACGACGAGAGGTTCACGCCTGTGGAGGTGGTGGCCTTCCATCCGTCGCTCTGGCTCTGGCCCAGAACCATCCAGAAGGGGGTGCCGTCCCCGTGCACCCGCACGGTCACGGTGGTCCGTCCCTGGCGGAGCACCGTCACCGTCGGCGAGGGGTGGGACGCTGGGGCCTGCAGCAGACCGGCCGAGGTGAGGGGTTCGGCCGACCCACCTCCCGCCGAGCCCAGGTTGAGGGCATCGACATCGAGTCCCGTCCC
>JBBQWW010000105.1:0-9958 GCA_038210245.1 Acidimicrobiales bacterium | reverse complement strand
CATCCTCCACGAGAGCCTGACCCGTGAGGTGGAGGCAGAGCAGATGACCGTGCCTATCGCCGCCCAGGTGACCCTGCTGGCCCGGTTCTACGAGCGTCTCGGTGATCACGCCGTCAACCTGGCCCGACGGATCGAGCTCCTCGCTGACACCCGACCCTGACCGGCCGGTAGCGCCCGGCCCGGTCGACGAAGCGTTGCCGCCGCCGACGTGCCCCGGTCGACGACGCGTTGCGGTCGACGGAGACCCTTCCACCGGCATGATGGCGGCGTCGCCGATTGGCCTGCCCGCGGTGCCGAGTGGTCGCAGGTGGCCGACCGACTGGCCCCGTCCCGCAGCTACTGGTTGGGGACCGTGAACCCCAACGGGTCGCCCCCTGCCGCACCGGTATGGGGGCGGTGGTGGGGTCCGATCTCTATCTCTACAGCGAGCGGTCCACGGTCAAGGCGGCCAACCTCTCCCGCGACGGTCGGGCGGTGATCCATCTCGAGAGGGCCGAGGAGGTGGTCATCGTGCACGAGGTGCTCGAGGACCAGGGGCATCCCGCCGACCGACCCGACGGCGTCGAGGCTCTCGACGCCAAGTACGACCGGGACGGGGACGGCCCGTACCTCCCGTCCCACAACGACGAGTTCGACGTGGTCTACCGGACCCTGCCGTCCCGGGCCCCCATCTGGGACCTGGCCGACTACGAGGGCTCCCAGTGGCGGTGGCCGGTCGGGTAGCCGCGGCCCGAACCACGTCCCGCGGTCCGATCAGCTGCTGGGGGCGGTGAGGTCGTAGAGGGTGACACCGCTCACGGTCTTGGCCGTGAAGTGGGCTGCCACCCAGGTGGCGATCTGCGACGAGGGAGAGGTGGTCGACGAGCCGCCACCGCCACCCCCGAAGCCCCCGCCACCGCCGATGTAGTAGTGGATCCTGCCCTCGGACACGTACTTCTGGAACTGGGCCAGTGTGGGCGCGGGATCGGTGCCGTTGAAGCCGCCGATGGCCATCACCGGATCCCCGGTGGCCAGCTGATAGCCCGAGGCCGTGTTGGAACCGGTGGCGGCGGCCACCCAGGTGTACCGGGAGGCACCCGAACTGAGGAGGGCCGTGAGCTGCTTGCTCGGGGTGGAGCCGTCGAGGAGGCCTCCGGCGGCCCCACCGAACCCGCCGGCCCGGGCACCGCCCTGACCACCGGCGAAGCCGCCGGGCGCCTGTCCGCCCGGAAGGCCTCCGGCGGCTCCGGGCCCTGCGGCTCCGCCGATCGCCGCGCCCGGGCCGCCCCCGCGGAAGAAGCTCCCCGGGACGTGCACGCCCTTCGGCAGGGTCTTCCCGTTGGGCAGGGTGAACCCGGGCGGCAGGGTGATGCCGTTGCGACCCAGGGCCGCCCGACCACCGCGTCCACCGAATCCTCCGGGACCTCCGAAGCCGCCGCCCTGGATGGCGGGACCGGCCGAGGGGATGGCTCCGCGTTGGGGAGTGGTGGCCGTGGTCAGGGAGTAGGCCGCCGGAGCCGCTATGACCGAGATGATGCCGAAGCCGGCCAGGCCCGCGGCCAGGACACCCCGGGCCTTGGGCACCAGGGCGATGCCCACCGCGGCCACCACGCCGACGGCCAGGATCGCCCACCGCAGCGCCGGGTACCAGTCGGGACTCCAGCCCAGGATCACGAAGGCCCAGCCGATGGTGGCCACCACGGCCAGGGCGAGGGCCACCCGCGGGAAGACCTCGCGCCGCCGACCCCAGAGGGTGGCTCCGGCCATTCCGACGAGGGCACCGACGGCCGGAGCCAGGACGATGGTGTAGTACGGGTGGATGATCCCGTGAGCAAAGCTGAGGGTGGCGCCGGTGATCAGCAGCCATCCCCCGAAGACCAGGAGGCCGGCCCGGACCCGGTCGGTTCGCGGGGCGCGACGGGTCATCCACAGCACGGCCACCATCCCGATGAGCGCGCCCGGGATGAGCCACGAGATCTGTCCGCCCATCTCCCGCAGGAACAGGCGGTTCCACCCCACCGGGCCCCACAGGCTCCCGGTTCCGCCTCCGCCGAATCCTCCGCCCACGCTTCCGGTCTCGTTGCCGGTGAGCCGGCCGAAGCCGTTGTAGCCGAAGATGAGATTGAGCAGGTTGTTGTCGGTGGATCCCCCGATGTAGGGCCGGTCAGCGGCCGGCGTTAGCTGGACGGCAGCCACCCACCAACCTCCGGCCACCACCATGGCCACACCGGCGTAGACGGTCTGGAGCATCCGGCGTCCGAGCTTGGGTGGGCCGGCCAGCAGGTAGACCAGCGCCACCACGGGGATGAGGATGACGGCCTGCAACATCTTGGTGATGAATCCGAAGCCGATGAGGCTCCCGGCCAACACCATCCAGCGACTGCGGCCGTCCTCGATGGCCCGGAAGGTGGCATAGGCCGCGCCGGTGAGCAGCAGGGTGAGCAGAGCGTCGGGATTGTTGAAGCGGAACATGAGTGTGGCCACCGGCGTCAGGGCCACCACGGCACCGGCCAGCAGGGCCGCACCCGGGGTGAACCACCGCCGTACGGTGACGAAGATGAGACCCACGTTGGCCACGCCCTCCAGAGCCTGGGGGACCAGAATGCTCCACGAGTTCAACCCGAAGATCCGGGCGGAGATCTCCATGATCCACAGTGCGGCTGGTGGCTTGTCCACGGTGATGAAGTTGGAGGCGTCGGACGAGCCGAAGAAGAAGGCCTTCCAACTCTTCGTACCCGCCTGCACGGCGGCGGAGTAGAAGCTGTTGCCCCATCCGGAAGCCCCGAGTCCCCAAAGGTAGAGGAGCCCGGTGCCCACGAGCAGGGCCAGAAGGGCCGGCCGGACCCACGCCGGATCCTGTGGGCGGCCGCGGACCAGTCGGGACAGCCCGCCGGCCGGGGGTGCCGGTGCGGGAGGATCGGTGGGCTCGCCCGCCACTTCCGAGTCGTCGGGCGTCCGGGCCCCGGGAACAGGCACGGTGGGGAATGGTCCGGTCCCACCCGGTCCGCTCGGTACCGGCCGGTCACCGGGCGCCACGGCCGGATCGGCGGTTCCGGGGTGGATGGTCGTCCCCGAGGGCGTTCCGGCCGCCACGGCGCCAGTGGCGACAGCGCCGTGGCCGTCGTTGGCCATGGTGCTGGTGGCCGGTCCGGATGCGTCGGTGGGATCGTTCTCGTTCATCAGGGTGTCCTTGTCAGCTGGTATTCGGTCAGCATGAGGAGCGCAGGGGGTGGGATCACGGGTTCGGCTCCACTGGGGTGGGGTCGATGGTCGCCCGGCCGGGGTGGGTGCCGAACTGGGGTCGGAACACCCACGTGCGGAGGATGGCGAAGCGCACCACGGCGGCCGCCGCGTTGGCGGCGGTGACGGCGACCAACTCGGGAAGGAGGGCGTCGAGTCCCAGGGCCCGCACGGCGACCAGGGCCGTGGTGGTGGCGGCCAGGCTGACTCCGAGCAGGCCGGCCGCCACGGCCAGCCGCCGGGGGCGGTCGAGGCCGTGCCGGTCGGTGCCCACCATTCCGCGGTGGGCGACGGTGTTGCCCAGGCTGCACAGCACGATGGCCACGGCGTTGGCCCCGTAGCCGCCGATCCCGGGCTCGAGGGTGGCGAACAGGGCGGCGTAGGCCAGGGTGCTGACCACGCCGACGCCGGCGAAGCGCACCAGCTCGTCGGCGAAGACGGCCGAAGGTTCCGAGCTCTGGGACGCCGCAGGGACCGGACCGGGATCGACCCGACCGGAAGGGACCAGGGCCAAACTGGTAGCCGAGTGTCCTGGGCTACCCGCATCCGGCGGGGCCTCCGGCCCACGGGCGGGGCGGAGCACGGCCCGCTGGCGCGATGCCGATCCGAGCATTCGCCACACCCCGCGGAGGTCCTGCAGAGCGGTTGAGACCACCTCGACCCGGGAGTCCGTGTCGTCCACCCAGTCCACCGGCACCTCGTGGATCCGGAGTCCTAGCCGTTGGGCGGTCACCAGGACCTCGGTGTCGAAGAACCACTCCTGGTCTTCCACGAGAGGGAGCAGTTCGGCCGCCGCCTCTTGGCGAATGGCCTTGAATCCGCACTGCGCATCGGTGCATGTGCTGCGGAGCGTGGACCGCACCATGAGGTTGTAGGCCCGGGAGATGAACTCGCGCCGCGCACCGCGGACGACATGGGAGCCGGGGGCCAGGCGGGTGCCGATGGCCAGGTCGCTGTGGCCGGAGAGGAGCGGAGCCACCAGCGGGAGCAGGGCATCGAGGCCGGTGGCCAGGTCGACGTCCATGTAGGCCACCACCGACGCGGTGCTGGTGGACCACACGGCCCGCAGCGCCCGACCCCTTCCCTTCTGGTCGAGGTGGAGGGCATGGACGCCCGGGAGGTCGGCAGCCAGCCCCGAGGCGATCCGCCAAGTGTCGTCGGTGCTGGCGTTGTCGGCGATGGTGATGGTGGCCACCAGTGGGAACGAGGTGTCGAGGTAGGTACGGAGTGCCGTGATGCTGGCGGCCAGCTGCTGGGCCTCGTTGTAGACGGGGACGACGATCTCCACGTCCGCCGGTGGACGGGGGTTGTCATGAGGAGTGGCCCGGGGAGCCAGGGAGGAGAGGTGGGCGATGCTCATGACCGTCACAGTGTCGTATCCGACTCAGACGAGGTTGGGAGCCACCTGTGTGATTCTTGAGAATCGGACCGCTGGCCAGCGTCCCCCGGTCGACCGCATCCCGGGTGGCCGTTCGACCAGTTCAGGCCGTCGGCGCCGAAGGCTCTGGCGGTCCGAGATCGACACTGGCCGTACCCGGATCCATGGTGCGGGAGCTGTCGTCCGGCCCCGTCGGCCCCTGTGCCTGCTCCTCCTCGGGGGGAGGCTCGGGGGGCAGGTGCACGGTAAAGGTGGTCCCGGCGCCGATCTGCCCCTGGGCCGAGACCGTGCCCCCGTGGTTGGCCACGATGGCGCTCACGATGGACAGGCCCAGGCCGGCCCCACCGTGGGCCCTCGAGCGACTGGGGTCGGAGCGGTAGAAGCGCTCGAAGATATGGGCGGCCTCGTCGGGCTCCATACCCGGGCCGTTGTCGGCCACCGTGATCACGGCGCCGTCACCTTCGGGCTCCACCGAGACCTGGACCGTCGTGCCCGGTGGCGTGTGGGCCCGGACGTTGCTCAACAGGTTGTCGATGACCTGGCGAAGACTGGTGGCGTCGCCCTCCACCTCGATGGGCTGGGAGGCACGGAAGGTCACGGGCCAGTCGGAACCGACGGTGGCCGCGGTGTGCACGGCTTCGGCGCACAGGGAGACCAGGTCCACGGAGTGGCGCTCCATGGGCCGGCCCTCGTCCAGCCGGGCCAGCAGCAGGAGGTCGGCCACCAGCTGCTCCATGCGGGAAGTCTCGGAGCGGATCCCTCCCATCAGTCGTTCGAGATCGGCCTTCTGTTCGGAGGCCCCCCGTCCGAACAGCTCGGCGTAGGCCGAGATGGCGGCGATGGGGGTGCGGAGCTCATGGGAGGCGTCGGCCACGAAGCGCCGGAGCCTGGCCTCCGATGCCCGCAGGCGCCGCTCCGATGCCAGCCGGGCGCTGAACGCCGACTCGATGCGGGTCAGCATCACGTTGAGGGTGCGGGCCAGCCGACCGACCTCGGTGGCGTCATTCTCGCCGGGGACCCGCTCGGTCAGGTTGCCGGCGGCGATGGCTTCGGCGGTGGTCTCCATGTCCCGCAGGGGGCGAAGGCCGATGCGCACCAGCCAGAATCCACCGGCCAGGGCGATCAGCACCGCTCCGGCCGTCACAGCCAGTTCGATGATGAGCAGCTGGTGCAGGGTGCCGCCGGTGTCGACCAGGGGCTGGGCCACGATGAGCAGCCTCCCACCCTTCAGGGCGGAGGCGCGGGCCCTGAACTCCGGACCCCCGACTGTGGTAGCCGGAGTGGTGAAGTAGGCCACCTTGCCGCCGTCGGGAGTAGTGGAGAATCCGGTGATGGCGGTGGGGATCTGGGGCGAGTACTTGGTCCCGTCGACGTAGGCCGGGCAGCTCTCGACCACTCGACCACCGGGGGACTGGACCACGACGGCCTCTACCTGTATGGCATTGGAGGGATGATCGTCCCCATCTCCGGTGGAGGTCGGCGAACCAGCGCCGGCGGGCAGGCCGGTGCCGCCGGCATTGGGTGCACCGGGGAAGAGCCCGGGCGTGCTGTAACAGGGAGGTGTGCCGCCCTTGTTCAGGATGTCCTCGTAGAGGCCGTGGGACTGATCGAGCTGCAGGTCCGCCCGCTGATCCAAAAAGGACTGGAGGGACTTGTAGGTCGCCAGGTCGGCGATGGTCAGGGCCAGGAGGGCGATGACGCCGATGGCGATCAGCAGTCGGGTGCGAAGGGACATGCGCGGCCGGGTCGCCCGGTCAATCCGAGGCGGGTTCGCGGAGGGCGTAGCCGACCAGTCGGACGGTGTGAATGACCGGTGGGCCGACCGTCTCCAACTTCTTGCGGAGGTAGCTGACGTAGGTCTCGACCACGTTGGCATCCCCTCCGAAGTCGTAGTGCCAGACGTTGTCGAGGATCTGGGACTTGGACAGCACGTGCCGGGGGTTGAGCAGGAAGAAGCGTAGGAGGTTGAACTCGGTGGCGGTCAAGGAGATGGGCTGACCGGCCCGGGTGACCTCATGGGCGTTCTCGTCCATCTCGATGTCGGCGAAGCGGAGGGTCCCCTCGTCGGCATCCTCGCTGCCGGTCCGGCGCAGGATGGCGTGGACCCGGGCCACGATCTCGGCCAGGGCGAAGGGCTTGGTGACGTAGTCGTCGCCACCCACGGTCAGGCCGGCCACCCGGTCCTCCACAGCGTCCCGGGCGGTGAGAAAGAGGATGGGGACCCGAACGCCGTCGGCTCGTAGCCGTCGGGTGACCTCGAGGCCGTCGAGGTCGGGGAGCATCACGTCGAGCACGATGAGGTCGGGGGGATTCTCCTGGGCTGAGGACAGGGCCAGTCGGCCGTTCACCGCCTCTTCGACGGCGAACCCCTCGTACCGGAGGGACGTGGACACGGCATCCACGATGGAGGGCTCGTCGTCGACCACGAGAATGCGTTGGCTGCGGGTGGGCTCCACCGGTCTCGTCCTTTCTCCATGCGAACCACCGGTGACCTGCGGTCCGTCGTTGACGATGCCAGCATCGCACCTGCCGATGGGCCGGAGGTGTGACCCGGCTGTGCGTCCGCTGTGAGGCCTGATTGGCAACCTCAAGTAAGCCGGGAACCGGTCGGGCCGGGAGAGCCGTGGTCACCATGCGGGGCCCGGTGATTCACAGGTATCTCACAGCGGGGACGGAGGTGGCTCATGACCCGACCCGGTGTGATGGTCCCATCGAAGAACGGACCGCCCGAGCCCCGCACCGGGGACCGGCCCAGCCCCGAAAGGTCAGCCATGGTGACACAGCCCCCAGAGCACAAGCCCTCCACCCACACGGCGGAGCGAGCCCGCGACCGGGCCATGGCCCGGGTGCGGCGGATGACGGTCGGCATCGGAGTGGCCGCGTCCGTCGCCGCCGTCGGCCTCGGTGTCGTAGTGGCCTCGGGAGGCACCGCCCACTCGTCGGGGACCGCCCAGACCACGTCCACCACGGCGGCGCCGGCCACCCCCAGCACGCCGGCGAACACTGTGTCGGGCCAGTCCTCGACTGGCTCCACGTCGACGGCGAGTTCGGCCGCCACCGCCACCACGCCGACCACGACGGCCACCGCCACCCCGTCGACCGCTACCACGACTGCGCCGAAGTCGACCAGCAGCTCGGCGGCCACCGTGTCGGGGCAGTCGTGAGCGCCGTGGCCGAGCTGGCCCCCCACGACGAATGCCCGCCGGAGTCCGACCCGGCCGTTCGCTCCATGCGAGCCATCGGCACCACTGCCGTCGTGGCGGTCGCCGACGGACGCCGTGCCGACGAGGCGCTGTCCCTGCTGGCCGGAGACCTGCGTGCGCTGGATGAGGCGTGCAGCCGGTTCCGCCCCGACTCCGAGCTCCGCCGGGTGGAAGCCGACGGTGCCGGCGGTCCGGTTCCGGTGAGCGCGCTGCTCTACGAGCTCCTGGAGGTGGCCTTCCTGGTGGCCACGGACACGGCCGGCATCGTCGACCCCACCGTCGGTTCGGCCCTGATCGAGCTGGGCTACGACCGCGACTTCGACCAGATCGGCCTGGCCGACCAGATCGGGGAGCACGACCCCCGGCCCGCCCCGGGATGGTGGCGGATCACCCTCGATCCGGAGGCTCGCACGGTGGCGATCCCGGTCGGCGTCCACGTGGATCTGGGGGCCACGGCCAAGGCCTTCGCCGCCGACCGGGCCGCGGCGCGGCTGGCCGACGTGCTGGGGTGTGGCGTCCTGGTCAACCTGGGGGGAGACGTCGCCGTGGCGGGAACGCCGCCCAGCGGTGGCTGGCCGGTCGGGATCGCCGCCGAGAGCTGCGAGTCCGTGAACCGGGTCCAACAGGTGGTGACCATCGTCGATGGGGGCCTGGCCAGCTCGGGCACCACCGCCCGGTCCTGGCTCCGCAACGGTCGACGCGTCCACCACATCGTCGACCCGTGGACCGGACAGGCGGCGCCTGCCGTGTGGTCCCTGGTGTCGGTGGCGGCACCGTCGTGCGTGGCGGCCAACGCCTGGAGTACGGCGGCGGTGGTCTGGGGGGAGGACGCCGTGGCGAACCTCTCGGCCTGGGGCGTCCCCGCCCGGCTGGTCGACTCCGACGGGAAGGTCGTGCGCTGTGGCGGCTGGCCTCCCGACGACGATGGTCTCTCGACGGCGCCGGACACCATGCGGAAGGACCCGGTGCACTGATGCTCGCCGTCACCTCCACCTCGATCTGGTACACCATGCGGGCCACCGGCGTCGTGGCCCTGGTCCTGCTCACGGGGACCATGGTCCTCGGCATGCTGACGGCCGGTCGGACCGGATCCCGGGCGTGGCCGGCCTTCGCCCGCGCCGACCTCCACAGACGGATATCCCTCCTGGCCATGGTGTTCCTGGCTCTCCATGTCCTGACCGCGGTGCTCGACACCTACGTCAGCGTCAGCTGGCTGGCCGTGGTGGTCACGTTCGCCTCGCCTTACCGGCCCTTGTGGACCGGCCTCGGGACGGTGGGCGTCGACCTCCTGGTAGCCGTGGCCGTGTCCAGCGCTCTCCGCCAGCGCATCAGTCCCCGTACCTGGCGGGGCATCCACTGGCTGGCCTACGGGAGCTGGCCCGTGGCCATGGCCCACTCCTTGGGCATGGGAACCGATGCCGCCACCCTGTGGTTCGATGCCCTGGCCGCCCTCTGCACGGTGGCGGTGGCCGGCACCCTGGTCTGGCGCATCGCCGACCATCGACGGAGCCAAGCGCGCGCCCGGCAGGTCGGGGCCACCACCCGGGCGGTACCGCCGCGTCCGTTGTCCCGTCGTAGCGCCCCCCTCCCGATCCGGGCGGGGACGGTAGTACTGGCGCCGACATCCATCAGGTCCACTGCCGCCCCGGCGGCGGCCCCGACCGCCACCGGACTACTCGAGAGGGATCGGCCATGAGGGCCATGACCCTGGACTCCGCGACCCGTCTGCTGGCCGGACCGGGGGGATCCCCGTCCTCATCCGATCTGAGCACCCACCTGGCCACCCACGGGCCCCTCGACATCCCGGCACGGGACGACCCCGGCTGGCGGTCGGGCATGTGGCGGGCGGTCTCCGAATCCGGGCTGCTCGGGCGGGGCGGGGCCGGGTTTCCCTCGGGGGTCAAGTGGGACGCCGCCCGCCGATCGGGCCGCCGGCCGATGGTGGTGGTCAACGCCATGGAGGGTGAGCCGGCCAGTGCCAAGGACCGGGTCCTGTTGACCTACGCACCGCACCTGGTGATCGACGGCGCCGAAGTGGCGGCCACCGTGGTGGGTGCGTCCGAGGTGGTGGTCTGTGTAGCCGACCACAGTGGACCCGCCGCCGCCGCCCTCGAGGCCGCCATCACCGAGCGGAACCGGTCCCGGCGCTCGTCGATCA
>JBBQWW010000104.1:0-10785 GCA_038210245.1 Acidimicrobiales bacterium | reverse complement strand
CGAGCAGGGCGAAGGCCACGAAGAGGGCGATCAACCCCCCTCCGACGATGAGCACACCGTCGAACAGGCTCAGTCCGGTACGTTCCTCGTCGGCCATGACTACAGGGTAACGGTCGGCACCGATTTGCCGTCAGCACCCCTCTCCCTAGGGGCAGCACCGGGGTGACCTGGTGGTACGGTCCCGATGTGTCCCTGCGCGCCCGACGGCAGACGCTCATCGAGCGCACCGATCTGCACGGCGACGCCTTCTGCCGCGCCTACGCCAAGGCTGCCGACGACTGGCTGACCGGTCTGTTCGACGAGGCCACCGGGGGGGAGAGCCATGGCCTGGCCCTGATGGCCGTGGGCGGATACGGACGTTCCGAGCTCTGCCCGTACAGCGATCTCGACGTGGTCCTGGTCCACAAGGGACGGCGCAACGTCTCGGCCACCGCCGACCGGATCTGGTACCCGGTCTGGGACGAGGGGATCACCCTCGACCACAGTGTCCGTCGTCCCGGGGACGCCCTGGAATTGGCCGGGGAGGACCTCCGGGTGGCCCTTGGGCTGCTGGACGCCCGGGTGGTGTGCGGGGATCCCCGAGTGGCCGAACCGGTCATCGAGGGGGCCCGTGAGCGCTGGGCCAGGCAGAAACCGCCCTGGCTCGGCGTGTTGGGAGACCTGGTGGCCGATCGCCACCGATCCAACGGCGATGTCGGCTTCCTGCTCGAGCCCGACCTGAAGGAGTCCCACGGAGGCCTGCGGGACGTGGCCGCCCTGCTGGCCATGATGCAGGCCGTTCCGGTTCTGGCCGACTACGTGGACACCGTGGCCATCGAGGGTGCCCGGGCCGTGCTCACCTCCACCCGGGTCGAACTGCACCGGCGCTCCGGCCGGGAGCAGAACCGACTGCTCCTCCAGGAGCAGGAGCAGGTGGCCGAAGCCCTGGGCGAGCCCGATTCCGATGGGCTGATGCGGTCGGTGGCCACTGCCGGCCGAACCGTGGCCTGGGAAGGCGATGACGCCTGGCGCCGGCGAGGGGCCTGGCAGCGCTCGAAGCGGTCCGGGCGGACACTGCGTCGGTCCGAGGGACGGTCTCGGGGGCGCGGCGGTGCCCACGGCGGCGAATCGGAGGTCACGGTGCTGCCGGGGGATCCAGGCATCGGCCTTACCGTCGACGAGGTCGATCTCACCCCGGCGGCCGACGTCACCGGCGACCCGTCCCTCTCGCTCCGGCTGGCAGCGGTGGCCGCCGAGCGGAATCTTCCCATCGCCCGTCAGGCCCTCAATCTGTTGGGTCGGAAGGCACCCCCACCGGTGGATCCGTGGTCCGACGACCTACGGGGCACACTGGTGCGGGTGTTGGCCACCGGACCACCAGCCATCGCCGCCCTGGAGGCCTTGGACCAGCGCCACCTGCTCGAGCGGTACCTCCCGGAGTGGGCAGCCGTGCGCAACAAGCCGCAGCGCAACCCCTATCACCGCTTCACCGTCGACCGCCATCTCCTCGAAGCGACGGCCAACGCCGCCACCTTGGCCCACCGGGTGTCCCGGGTCGACCTGCTGCTCCTCGGAACCCTGCTGCACGACATCGGCAAAGGGTTCCCTGGGGACCACACCGACGTGGGCATGACGGTGGTGGCCGAGATCGGCCACCGGATCGGCCTCCCTCCCCCCGACGTGGACACCCTGGTCACCATGGTGCGCCTCCACCTCCTGCTGCCCGACACCGCCACCCGTCGCGACCTCGACGACCCGGCCACGGCCGAGCGTGTGGCCAAGGAGGTGGGTACCCGCTCCACGCTGGAGCTGTTGGCCGCCCTGGTCGAGGCGGACAGCCTGGCCACGGGTCCCTCGGCCTGGGGACCGTGGAAGGCCGGTCTGGTGGCCGATTTAGTGAAACGGACCGGTCGGCTACTCGCCGGCGAGCCAGCTGCGCCCCCGACGCCGTGGCTCACCGAGGACCACCGCGCGATCATGGACACCGTCCGGCTCCACGAGGTCCCCGCCCTCTCCATCGATGACCCCACCGTCACTGTGGTGGCCCTGGACCGGCCCGGGCTGTTCGCCGAAGTGACCGGGGTCCTCGCCCTCCACGGCCTGAATGTCCGCTCGGCCGTGGTGGCCGGGGAGGACGGCGTCGCCGTAGAGATCTTCACCGTCGAACCGGCGAGAGGTCGGTGGCCGGCTGCCGCCCGCCTGACCGACGACCTGGCCGGCGTGATGGACGGGTCCCTGCCCATCGAACGCAAGCTCGCCGAGCGGGCCCGCACCTACCGCAACGAACGCCGTGTGGTCACTCCCCACCTGGTGTCGACCCAGGTGAGCGTGGACAACAACGCTTCGGCCACGGCATCGGTGGTCGAGGTCCGGGCCGAAGATGTCGTAGGACAACTCCACCGGATCACCCAGGCCCTGGTCGACTGCCGTCTGGACGTGCATTCGGCCAAGGTCTCCACCTTCGGCTCGGCCGTGGTCGATGCCTTCTACGTACACGGGCCCGACGGAGGGAAGCTGACCGACCTCCAGCTCATCGCCGACGTCGAGGCGGCCATACGCCAGCGCATCGAGCCGAACGACCCGGGAGTCGGCGCCTGACCCGGGGTGGCCCGCCACCCCGGATTCCGCGGCCCAGTTTGACGGTCGACCGACCTGGATTTCCGCCCGCATGGCATCGTAAACACCCTTTGGGCTGGTAGAATTTCCCCACCGAAGGAGAACTATGCCGTCCCCACACGCACATTCGAAGTCGTCGCCGGACCCACGCGCCCGGTCGAAGCGGGGCGCCATCCCGGTGGCGATCGCCCTCGTGGCTGTGGCCGTCGTCGGAGTTGCGGTGGCAGCGGTGGTTGTCCGCACTCCCTCCAATCGGGCCACGGCGTCACCCACCACCACGGCCGTGCACGCCGTCGAGGCGGCCGCCCACGAGGGTCCCTTCACCGTGGTGTCGACCACCCCGGCCGCCAGCACCGCCGGGGTGCCGACCGACGCCAGCGTGTCGGTGCACTTCTCCCTGCCCCTCAACCCCCACTCCCCCCTGCCTACGCTGACCCCGGCCGTGGCCGGGGTGTGGCACGAGATCACCCCGGACACGGTGGCGTTCGTGGCCTCCGCCCCCTTCGTCCCCTCGGCCACCGAGACCGTCACCGTTCCCGGTGGCCCCACCGGAGTCATCAGCGCCAGTGGCAAGACCTTGAGCCAGTCGTCGACGGCGTCGTTCACCGTGGCCACGGGAAGCACCCTCCGACTCCAGCAACTCCTCGCCCAGCTGGGCTATCTGCCGGTCAGCTTCACCCCGGCCCACCCGCTGATCGCCCCCCAGGAGTCCGCCCAGGCCCAGGAAGGTTCGTTCAACTGGCGCTGGACCGAGCCGGCCTCCCTGGTCAGCCTGTGGACGGTGGGAACGGCCAACCAGGTCACCAAGGGCGCAGTGATGGCCTACGAGTCACAGCACGACATGAAGACCGACGGAGCGGCCGGACCGGCAGTCTGGGCCCAGTTGCTCGCTGACGCCGCCGCCGGGACCGTCTATCCGGCTCCCTACAACTATGTCTTTGTCTCCAAGACGCTCCCGGAGACCACCACCGTCTACAGCAACGGCGCGGCCGTCTACTCCACTCGCTCCAACACCGGCGTACCAGCCGCCCCGACCGTGTCCGGGACATTCCCGGTCTACCTGCGGTACAAGGTGACCACCATGTCGGGGACCAATCCCGACGGCTCGAAGTACGTAGACCCGGGCATTCCGTGGGTCAGCTACTTCAACGGTGGTGACGCCCTGCACGGCTTCGTCCGGGGCAGTTACGGCTCCCCCCAGAGCGTGGGCTGTGTGGAGATGCCCCCGGCCAACGCGGCCGTGGTCTACCCCTACACCCCCATCGGTACCCTGGTCACGGTGTCCTGAGCCCGAGTTCCACCGGATCTACCCTCGAGCGACCCTGCCGGTGCCGTCCCTACTGACCTCCGTCACGGGCCGAAGGGAAGTCCGGGGCCCGTCGTTCTCTGACCGCGGACAACCCCTCCACGGCATCAGGTCCAAGGAAACCGAGCATCTCGAGAGCCAGGGACTCACCGAACGCTGCGGAGTTGGCGATCATCCACTGGTTGAGGGCCCGCTTGGTCCACTGGACGGCGGTCCGGCTCCCGGCGGCCAGGCGCTCGGCGATGGCCAGGGCCTCGTCGACCACCTCCTCATCGGGTAGGCACTTCGTGACCAGCCCTATCCGCTCCGCCTCGGGACCGTCGATGAAGTCCGCCGTCATCAGGTAGTACTTGGCCTTGGCCATGCCGCACAGCAGCGGCCAAAGAATGGCGGCGTGGTCACCGGCAGCCACGCCGAGACGAGCATGTCCGTCGGAGAGTCGTGCCGATCGGGCCATGATGCTGACGTCGGCCAACAGGGCCACGGCCAGACCGGCCCCGACCGCCACGCCGTTGATGGCCGAGACGATGGGTTTGACTGAGGCCAGCATGGCCTCGACCACGGCCTTGGCATCCCGCCATTGCTCGACCACGGCGGCGTGGTCTGTGGTCATGCGCTCCACCATGGCCAGGTCTCCACCGGCGGAGAAGGCCCGGCCGGCCCCGGTGATCACCGAAACCGCCACCGAATCGTCGGCGTCCACCACCGGCCATACTTCCGAGAATTCGCGATGGAGTCGCTCATTGGCCGCGTTGAGCACCTCAGGGCGGTCAATGGTGATGACCAGGACCCCGGGGTGGGGACGGGCGAACCGCAGGTGATCGAAGTCGGCATACGAGGAGAACGGGCGGAGGTTTCGGGCGTCAGCCATGCTCCCGATCATGGCCCGAACCAGAACGGCCGGCGAACCGACTCCACGCCCGGCCACCGAGCTCCGCCACCCGTCTGAAGGAGAGGCGCCCTGGAGAAGCCATTGAAAAAAACCACTTTAAGTGTGGAGAGTTTCACTGATAGCGGTTATTGTAGAAGGGAGTAGGAGCGGCGAACGAAGGACACGGAGATGGCTTGGAGACACCGGTCCTCGGAGGGATCACCGATGGATGAGCAGTCGACCACGATCGACGAGGGGTTCGGCCATCCGGCGGAGCCGTCGGCTAACGGGTCGGGGCCCAGCGCGGACGAGAGCACCAGCCTGGCGTCGATATTGATGTCACGGCCGGCCGATGAGGGGAAGGAATCGAGCATGCACCAGCACCAGTCCTCGGAGGAGGCGCCGGCAGCATCGCTGGTGGGCTCCCTGGCCGCCTTCTCGCTGTCCGACGTCCTCTCGATGTTGGCGGCCACCAAACAGACCGGCGAGCTCCAGGTGGTCAGCGAGTCCTCCGACGGCAAGGTCTGGCTGGCCGACGGCGAACTGTCCAATGCCCATGTGGGTGCCGCCGCCACCATCGGCCAGGCCGTCTTCGAGCTGGCCTGTGTCAGCGAGGGATGGTTCTACTTCACCGTGGGGGTCGTCTCGTCGAGCGGGCAGCCGACGGTCCCGGTGTTGGCCGTGTTGAACGAGGTCCGGCCGCAGGTCGACGAGTGGCGGGAGATCCGTCACGACCTGCCCCTCGAGGCGGTGGTGACCCTGGCTCCCGAACCCCCGGGCCAGGACGTTCAGATCCGTAGTGACCAGTGGCGAGTGCTGACCACGGTGGGCACCAGCGGCCACTCGGTACGGGACGTACTCGACCAGATCGGGGGCGACCACATCGTCGGACTCCGGACACTGCGGGATCTGTACACCGCCGGTCTCGTCGAGCTCGACCGCGGTCCGTCTTCGGGAGACGGCGGTACCCGGGAGCCGCCCGACGCTCCCCCGATGGACCGAGGACCGGAGCTGACAACGCTACCGGCCCCTCCGGATCTGACCCGTGTCAGCGTCGATGACGTCGAGCTCCTGCGTCCACCCCCATCCCTCGAGGTGGACTCGGTGACCGGCGACGGGCTCGAGGACGGACTGGCCGAGGTGGCCGTCATGCCTCCACCCATCGCTGACGATCCGTGGGCCCCGACCGCTGACGCCACACCGGCCAGCGACAACGGAGTGGCCTGAGGCGGTACTCCTCAACTGCGTGGCTGCCCGGCCACCGGCCGGCATGACGGCTGGGGACCCGGGAGCGCTGCGGTCGGCGATTCTCAGCCCGTCCTGAGGCCGGAGGCAGCCGATGGGCTCCGGGTTCAGTTGCCGAAGTTGTAGGTGTTCGAGGTGCAGTTCCCGGTCTGGTCGCAGTGGTGGACCAACGCCACTACGGAGATGACGAGCGCGGCCACCGACACCAGTCCCACGAAGCCGATGATGATGCCGGCGATGGCCAGGCCGTTGCCCTGCACGCCGCCCTCGGACTTCTTGATCTGGGCCCGGGCCACGAAGCCGAAGATGATGGCCAGTATCGATCCCACTCCGCCCAGCCACACCAGCGAGCAGACCAATGAGGCCACGGCCAGGCCGTTGGTCTTCTGTGCAGGCACGTAGCCGTACTGGGGACCACCGGGGGGGTACCCGTACCCGGGGTCGAAGGGAGGGGGATAGCCAGGCGGGCCGGGCGGCGGGCCGTATCCGGGTGGGCCGTACGGAGGTGGGCCGTAGCCGGGGGGACCGGGTGGCGGACCGAAACCCGGGTCCAGAGGGGGTACGGCCCCTGGGCCGGCGTAGCTCGGTGGGCGAACGGGGACGCCATCGACGATCGTGTCGGTTCCACCACCGACGAACGGACCGGCGTCCGGGCCGGAGGACGCCGCATGGCCGGGCACCTGCTCAGGGGGGTACCACCGCCCATCGGAAGCCAGCCACCACCCTGGCCCCTGCGACACCTCACTCACAACCCGGTCCTCCTGATCCTCAGGCTCCCGACGCTAGCCGCAGGCTGGGCCGTTCACGAGGACCCGGACAGGCCGGCCAACAGGTCGGCCAGGGCCCGGAACGCCCGTCCCCGGTGGGAGATGGCGTGCTTCTCCGCGGCAGTCATCTGGGCGAACGTCCGACCCCCGAATCCGTCCGGCGCGAACACCGGGTCGTAGCCGAATCCGCCGTCTCCGTGAGGGTGGGGTGTGATGATCCCGGTCACCGTGCCCTCGGCCCAGAGCTCGCGGCCATCGGGAAGGGCCACGAGGGCCACCGAGCGGAACGTGGCGGTGCGCTGTGACGGTGCGATGGCCCCCACCCGATCCAGTTCGAGCAGCAGTTTGGCCACGTTGGTGGCGTAGGTGGCGGCGTCGCCCGAGAACCGGGCCGAATAGACGCCCGGTGCCCCCCCGAGAGCGTCCACCTCGAGCCCGGTGTCGTCGGACACACCGGCCATGCCGGTGGCCTCCCTCAGGGCTTCGGCCTTGAGCCGGGCATTCTCGACGAGCGTCTCGCCGGTCTCGTCGACGTCGGGCACCGATGACGGTCGGGGATGGAGCCGAATACCGGGTACCAGCCCGAGGATGGTGGCGATCTCGGCAGCCTTGTCCGGATTGGCACTGGCCAGCACCAGCTCGAGCCGGAGGCCTGTCACGGGCACCGATACCGGATGGCGGTCAGGGTGGCGGACACGGCTGGACGATCAGCGGGGAGTGGGTGGGACGGCCAGCGTCTCGGACTGCAGGTCGAGCAGTTGGGCGATGCCGTGCTCGGCCAGGCTCAGCATCTCGTCCAGTTCACCTTTGGTGAAGGGCATGCCTTCCGCGGTTCCCTGGACCTCGATGAACCGGCCGGACGACGTCATCACCACGTTCATGTCCACCTCGGCCCGGCTGTCCTCCTCGTAGGGGAGGTCGAGCATGCAGACCCCGTCGACCACGCCCACCGAGACCGCCGCCACCGCCTCGGTCAGAGGATTGGTCCGGAGGGTGCCCTTCTGGATCAACCGGGTCAGCGCGTCGTGCAGCGCCACGTACGCTCCGCAGATCGAAGCAGTGCGAGTCCCTCCATCGGCCTGGAGCACGTCGCAGTCCACCGTGATCTGCATCTCCCCCAGTGCCACCATGTCGCACACCGAGCGGAGTGACCGACCGATCAGGCGTAGGATCTCCTGGGTGCGCCCCGACTGCTTTCCCTTGCCCGCGTCACGACTGACCCGCTCGCCGGTGGACCCGGGGAGGTGGGAGTACTCGGCGGTGACCCAGCCCGTGCCACTCCCCCGCATCCACGGCGGTACCCGCTCCTCGATGGACGCCGTGCACAGCACCCGCGTCCGACCCATGGAGACCAGCACCGATCCGGGAGCGAACACGGTGAAGTCCCGCTCGAACGACGCCGAGCGCAGCTCATCGGTCCTCCGGCCGTCTCCTCGCCCACCGGCCGCCCGGACCATCGTTTCCTCGCTCACAGTACGAACTCCTTTCCGATCTCCGCCTGCTCCACCGGGCCGCCGAACGACGTGGTCGCCTCGGCGGCAACCGACTCGGCGGACACCGTGGGCCAGCGATGGGTCAGCACCAGCCGTCGGGCACCGGCCCGGGACGCCTGTTCTCCTGCCTGGCGTCCACTCATGTGGCCGGCGGTCCCTTCCTGGTCGACGGTGTACGAGGCCTCGCACAGTACGAGATCCAAGCCGGTGCCCAACTCGGCCAGCGACCAGCGGGGCCCGGTGTCGGCAGAGTACCCCAGGGCCCGACCGACTCCATCGATCCGGACGGCCAGGGTCTCGACCCCGTGGTCGGTGCGGTGGAAGGAGAAACCAAGGGCCCCGACCCTCGCCGAGTCTCCATGAGTCACCCGATGCCAGTCGAGGACCCGAGACCCGCTCAGACCGGTGCGTTCGGCCAGCTCGGAGGGAGCGAAGACCGGAAGGGACTCCCGATGCAGAGCGAACTGGGCATGGGTAACCAGCGAGTAGAGGTCCGTCCAGTGGTCGGGATGCCGATGGGTGATCACCACGGCGGCGACCAAGGCGGGATCGAGCGAAGTCTGGAGGGTGGCGAAGGTACCCGGGCCCAGGTCGACGAGTACGTGGGTCCCCCCCGACGACACGAGGTAGCCGCTCCCCGCCCCAGCCGGCCCGGTCCAGCTCCCGTCACAGCCGAGGACGCGAAGGGTGAGGTCACCGGGCGCACCGGCGCCGGCGGGTTCGGGTGGCGTCAGACTTTCGGCCATAGGTCCAGCGTAGGCGCAGGCCTCGGCCGGACCCGGCGCGGCCCTGCAGCTGCCGCGGCTGAGGTCAGAAGTAGGTGATGGACTTGGCCCGCTCCTCGACCACATCGAGATCGTCGGTCCATGCCCCGGTCGAGAGGTACTTCCACCCTCCATCGGCGGCCACCACGACGATGGTGCCCGACTCGAGTCGGGCCGCCGTCTTGGCGGCACCGGCCAGCGCCGCCCCCGAGGAGATCCCGGCGAAGATGCCCACCTCGGTCAGCCGGCGCGTCCACTCGATCGACTCTCGTGGCCGAACGATGCTCTTACCGTCCAACAGCTCAGCTCCGCCGTTGTCGACGAAGATGGGCGGGATGTAGCCGTCGTCGAGGTTCCGGAGCCCGTCGACGATCTCGCCGGCTGGCGGCTCGATGGCCAGCACCTTGATCTCGGGATTCTGCTCCTTCAGGTACCGACCCACGCCCAGCAGGGTCCCCGAGGTGCCCAGACCGGCGACAAAATGGGTCACCTCCGGGCAGTCACGCCAGATCTCCGGGCCGGTGCCCTCGTAGTGGGCCTTCGGATTGGCCGGATTGGCGTACTGGTAGAGGAACACCCACTCGGGATGCTCATCGGCCAGAGCCTGGGCCCGGCGTACAGCGCCGTTGGACCCCTCCGACCCGGGGGACTCGATGATCTCGGCTCCCCACACCTCGAGCAGCTGACGCCGTTCGATGGACACATTGGTGGCCAGCACCACTTTCAGGTGGTAGCCCTTCAGCCGGCAGATGAGGGCCATCCCGATCCCGGTATTGCCCGACGAAGGCTCGATCAGCGTCTGACCGGGCTGCAGCACACCGTCCTTCTCGGCCTCCTCGATCATGGACAGGGCGATTCGGTCCTTGACGGAGCCGCCAGGATTCTGCCCTTCCAGCTTGATCAGGATTCGGACATCGGGATTGGGGCTCAGCTGGGTGATGTCCACCAGCGGAGTGTTCCCGATCAGCTCCAGCACGGAGCCGTGGCGCGTCATGGCGAGTGGGTCTCCCCCGAGTCGATGGCTCCACCGGCGACGGCCGGGAGGATGGAGATCTCGTCGGTGGGCGCCACCGGAGTCTCGAGCGACGACAGGTACCTGACGTCGTCGTCGTTCAGATAGACGTTCACGAACTTGTGCAGGGCCCCGTCGCCGTCGATGACCTGTCCCGAGAGGCCGGGGTACTCTGCAGCCAGGGCCACCAGGACCTCCCCCACGGTGGAGCCCTCGACCGACACGGCCTTGACTCCGCCGGCATGGGACCTCAGCACGGTCGGCAGGTTGACTTGGACGGGCACAGTGTCTCCTCTGATCTGATGCGGGACGATCTGACCGGTTCCGCTCCGGACACTCGCCCTTCGGCGAATGCTGACAAGTTCGGTGGGGATTCTACCGGGGCTGCAGTCGGACCGGCTCCTCGGCGATGACCCCGTCCACGATGCGGTAACTCCGGACCACCGGTTGCACGTCCCGCAGGGACACCAGCACGTAGTGCCAGGTGGGATCAGGGGCCTGGGCCACGTCGGTCGGGGACGGGTAGGCCTCGGTGTGGGTGTGGGAGTGGAACACACCGATGATCGAGTAGCCGGCGGCCTCGGCATCCCGATCGGCTCGCAGGTGCTCCTTGGGGTCGACGGTGTAGAGCTTGGCCGAAGCGGCCAGGTTGCGGGTCGAATAGCAGGTGACCGCCTCACCGGTGTCCGGATCACCGCCCAACAGGCCGCAGGCCTCGTCGGGTAGGCCGGT
>JBBQWW010000103.1:0-11578 GCA_038210245.1 Acidimicrobiales bacterium | reverse complement strand
CGGGGACCAACGACACCACCGTCGGCCGCCCGTGGGTGTCCTCCACCGTGCTGACCACGCCGGCGGGCTTGTTGACCAGGTAGTGGACCAGGCCCGGGCGGACGGGCAGCGGTACCCCGTCGAGCTCCACCCGGTCCACGGAGGGGTCGACCCGGCGCCCGAGGACCGGTACCTCGCCGTTGACGGTCACCCGGCCGTCCACGATGAGCTCCTCGCAGACGCGGCGGGAGCCGACCCCGATGCGGGCCAGCACCTTCTGCAGCCGGTCTCCGGTGGCGAGCGGCGGGTCGGTCGGGCCGGGCCCGTCAGCCATCGACGACCGGGCTCATCTGCTCCTCCAGCTCGGCCAGGGCTTCGGGACCGGGTAGGAGGTCTTCGACCGGCGGGAGCTGGTCCAGCCGGTCGAGACCGAGGCGCTCGAGGAAGGCGTCGGTGGTGGCGTAGAGGACGGCCTGGCCGGGGCCGGGAGCCCGGCCCACCGCGGCGATGTAGCCCCGGTGCTCGAGCAGGCGGACCACCCCGTCCACGTTGACGCCCCGGAGGGCGGCGATCTGGGCTCGCGACACCGGCTGCTTGTAGGCCACGATGGCCAGCGTCTCGAGCGCCGCCGCCGACAGCCGGGAAGACACCCCCACGTTGGCGAACCGCTCCACGTAGGGGGCCAGGTCCGGGTGGGTCTGGATACGGAACCCCCCGGCGATCCTCACCACCTCGAAGCCCCGGCCCTCGCTGCGGCAGGCCTCGGACAGCTCGTCGCAGAGCGGGTCGATCTGCTCCACGGGCAGCTCCAGCAGCTCGGCCAGCAGTCCGGCCGGGACGGGCTCCACGGCCACGATGAGTACGGCCTCGATGGCCCGGGCCTCGGGGGTGAGCGGCACGGTCAGCCCTCGTACTCGTCATACAGCCCGGGCCCGACCGGCACCGGTTGGCGGTCGTCGGCCACCCAGGCCACCTCGAGGTCGCCGAAGGTGTGGCCCTGGTCCAGGGAGACCCGGCCCTGCTTGCACAGTTCGAGGAGGGCCAGGAAGCTCACGATGATCTCCATACGGGAGGTCAGGTGCCGGGTCAGTTCCCGAAAGGTGGACGCCCCCAGCCGGGGCAGTCGTCGGGCCAGGGCGGCCACCGTGTCGGCCACCGTGACCGTGTCCACGGTCACGTGGTACAGGTCGACCACGGGCACCGGGCGCTCGGCGGTGGCCCGGCCGAAGGCGTCGGCCAGGTCGTCGGGGGTCACCCCTTCGAGCAGATCGGGGGCGTTGACCACGAAGTCGAGATCCAGCCCGGCGGTGCGGGGCACCGAGCGGGCCGCCTGCTCGAGCAGGAGGGCGAACCCGTCGGCGGCGGCGGCGTAGGCCTGGCACTCCAGCAGCCGGGCCAGGAGCAGGTCACGCTCCTCCCACCCGACCAGCTCTTCGTCCGTGTCGATGTCGTCGGGACCGGGCAGCAGCCGACGGGACTTGAGCTCGATGAGGGTGGAGGCCACGATCAGGAACTCCGACAGGACCTGCAGGTCCACGGAGTCCCAGCCGGCCACCTCGACCACGAAGGCGTCCACCACGGCGGCCAGGGGTACGTCGTAGAGGTCGACCTGGTGGCTGTTGACCAGCTGCAGGAGCAGGTCGATGGGACCCTCGAAGGCCGGGGTGGAGACAGTGGCGACCACCGTCTGACCCTACCGTCTGGAGCGGGCCACTTCGTGCACCGCCGGGCACGACGTACGATGACCGCCCATGGCCCGAGTTCTGTCCGGATTGCAGCCCAGCGGCGACCTCCACCTGGGGAACTACCTGGGCGCCCTCCGCAATTGGGTGGCCGACCAGGACACCCACGACGCCTTCTACTGCATCGTGGACCTGCACGCCCTGACCCTCGACATCCAGCCCGAGGACCTCCGCTCCCGGACGGCGGAAACCGCCCTCGACCTGTTGGCCGCCGGACTCGACCCCGACCGGTGCACCCTGTTCGTCCAGAGCCACGTGGCCGAGCATCCCCGGATGGCCTGGCTGCTCGAGTGCACCGCCACCATGGGCGAGCTGGGCCGGATGACCCAGTTCAAGGAGAAGAGCGCCGGCCGTGACTCGGTGCGGGTGGGCCTGTTCACCTACCCGGTGCTGCAGGCGGCGGACATCCTGCTCTACGACGCCGAGCGGGTCCCGGTCGGGGACGACCAGCGTCAGCACCTCGAAGTGACCCGCGAGGTGGCCATCCGGTTCAACCACCGCTACGGGGACTCCCTGGTGGTGCCGGAGGCCGCCATCCCGACCGCGGGGGCCCGGGTGATGGACCTCCAGCATCCGGAGAACAAGATGTCCAAGTCGGTCAACTCCCCCCTCGGCACCGTCCTGATGCTCGACTCCGCCGACGAGATCCGCCGCAAGGTGAAAAAGGCGGTGACGGACACCGACGGCGAGGTCCGCTATGACCCGGCGGCCAAGCCGGGGGTGTCCAATCTGCTGGAGCTGTTGGCGGTGGCCACCGGGCGCACACCGAAGGAGGTGGCCGGAGCCTACGAGCGGTACGGCGACCTGAAGGCCGACCTGGCCGAGGCCCTGATCGAGCTGCTCCGGCCGGTACGGGAGCGCCGCCAGGCCCTGGCCGCCGACCCCGGTGCCGTCCCGGCCATGCTGGCCACCGGGGCGGAGAAGGCCCGCACGGTGGCGTCGGCCACCTACTCCCGGTCGGCCGAGGCCATCGGGCTGCTCAGTCCGTAGCTCCCCTCCCGCTCCCCCGTCGGCGGCGGGCCACCCCTACCAGCTCGAGCACCGCCCAGCCGGCCATGCCCACCCCGACCACGGCCGAGACGGCCAGCCCGACCAGGGCGGGGGCCGGCCGGTAGCGGAAGGAGACCACGTACTCCCCCGGTCCGGGCAGGCCGACCTCTTGGACCACCCCGCTCCGCCGCACCGGCACGGCGTGGGAGGGACCGTAGGTGGCGGTGTTCCCCGTCCCGTGGACGGCGCGCACGGTGGCCTGCCAGCCGGTGGTCCATGACTCACTGCGCACCAGCACCGCCGGGGCGGCGGTGCGGACGGTGATCGGTTGGGTCCCGCTCTCGTCCGGGGCCGCCGCCGTCACCGCACTGCCCGGGACGGTTCCCCCGTCCGGGCCCCGAGCCCAGGCCCACCCCGCCGCTGCTCGGTTGTGGAAGACCCCGAAGCTGCCCACGGTGCCGGTGTAGACCCAATGGGGTGCCGTCACCCCGTACTGGAGCTGTCCGTCCAGGGTGACCGCCCCCGTCTGGGCGGTCACGGCGGTGGGGATGCCCACCACCTCCCGGCCGGTGGCGCTCCGCAGCACGATCCCTCCGGCGGCCTCGGGTCGGCCCAGGGCGACCTTCACGGTCCGCTGGCCCGGTGGGCCCGCGGCCCGGGCGTCGATGGCCGGCAGCCAACGGTAGGAGCCCGAAGGAGTGACCAGGCCCACCTGGAGGCCGGCTGCCGCACCTTGCTCGACGGGCACCGAGAACCGGCTGAGGGTGAGGGGCCCACCGAAGAACCAGGGGCGGGCCGTTCCGGTCCGGAGGGTGACCGAGGTGGGTGCCCCGAGGCCGGTGGCGGTGTGGTGGGTGGGATTGGCGGGGAAGTAGACCCGGTTGGTCGGAGCCACGAGGTTGGGGTTGGGAGACGAGCGGTCGCGGCCAGCCGACGATGGGAGCGGAGTCATGAAGTAGCCGGGGAGGGCCAGGAGGGTGGTGACGTTGAGGCGGTCCCACACCGGCCCGGCCAGCGTGGTGGCGTCCAGGGTCTCCTGCAGGTGCGAGCCGGTGGCGTCGAAGTAGTCGCCGTCGGTCAGTGCGGTGTAGCCCTGGGCGCTGGGCAGCTGCCGGTAGATGTTGAGATCGGTCTGCCCGAGAGCGTAGAGCTCCTCGGTCTGGAACCGGTCGGGGTCGTAGATGATGAACCGTCCGTCTCCCGTCTCGGTGGCCAGCTGGGCGGCCAGGGCCGTGTGGGCCTGGGCGGCGGCCTGGGTGATCGGCTTATTGATCACGAACAGGTTGAACAGGGCCAGGTCGGCCACCAGCACCGCGGCCAGCTGCCGGCGGAGCCGCCGGGCCGGGTAGCGCCCGGCGGCCAGGACCGTCCAGGTGCCCACCCCGGCGATCACCAGTCCGGCGGTGACCAGGCCGGCCACCCGCAGCCGGGTCCCGGTGCCCAGGGTGTACTGGATCTCGAGCAGGCGTCCGAGGAAAGGTCCGGCCACCCACAGGAGCACGGCCACCACGGCACTGAAGGCGAACGGGATGGCGGTGACCACGACCTCGGCCCGGCGCCCGGCCTGCCACCTCCCCCGGACCGACGTCGGTTCGGGGTCGCCGCCGTCAGGGCGAGCCCGCTGCTCGAGGGTGAGGTGGACCCACCAGGCCAACAGGACGGCCAGGGCCATGTCCACCAGGAGAAGGTTGCGATTGAGCAGGCGTTCGCTGCGGACGCCGGGGATGAGGTACATGAGCCGGGCGAAGGGGGTCTGGTTGCCCAGGGAGGAGAGCACCCCGACGGCCAGCACGGCGTACCAGATCCACCACTGTCGGGCCTCGGGCCGCCTCCGCCACCGTTTGAGGAAGAGGCTGCACCCGGCGAGGAGGGCCAGGATGCCCACGTAGCTGGTGACCTCGGGGAAGTTGTAGGTACCGGCGTAGGTCCCCGGCCATCCCTGGTTGGTGCCGAGGGCGAAGGGCGAGGCCACCAGGGCCAGGAGGCGGTTGTTCAAAGAGCCGCTGGTGAAGAAGGAGTAGGTGGCCGTGGCCCGCTGGGACTGAGACAAGAAGAGGAGCCCGGGAAGCCACTGGGCCGTCCCCAGCGCCACCCCGGCCACCAGTCCGGCCACCACCGCCCCCACCGAGGACAAGACGGCCCGTCCCGAGCCGCGGTGCAGGTACCCCTGACTGGCCAGCCTCCAGAGCCAGTACATGGCCACCAGCACCCCGCTGTCGATGATGGCTTCGGCCGCCCCGGCCAGCAGGGTCAGTCCGAGGGAGAGGGTCAGCACCAGCACCCACACCCGGGTGTGGCGACGAGTCACGGCCTCGGCCGGCCCGTCGACCTCCGACCGGCGACGGGCAGCGTCGGCCGTGTCGGCCGTGTCGGCGGGTTCGGAGCGGCGCTGGGTCAGGCCGTGGACCGCCAGCAGGATCCACGGCAGCCACGCCGCCCCCTCCACCAGGTCGATGTGGACCACCTGGGCGGTCATGTATCCGGCGAAGGTGAAGGTGACCGCCCCGAAGGTGGCGGCGGACGCGGCGATCCCCTGACGTCGGAGGAAAAGGTACATCCCGATGAGGGCCACGTCGTAGGTGAGGGTGAGGGTGAGGGTCCATGCCGTGAACACCGGGAGCACGGCGGTCAGCCACGTCACCGGGTAGGCCGCCCCGGCGTTGAAGCCGCCGAGGAGTGGGGTGCCACTGAACAGGTAGGGGTTCCACAGGGGCAGGGTCCCGTGGATCAGGTCCTTCCCCACGAGCACCCGCATGGGGAAGTTCTGGATGAAGTTGTCACCGGAGAGGTAGGTCATCCCGAAGAGCTGGGGGATGCCGAAGACCAGGAGGGGGAGCACCAGGGCGGCCACCATGCCGGGGTGGGCCCGGATCCAGGTGGTCCACGGGGCCCGCCCGGGGACACCGGGGACACCGCGTCCCTCGGTCGGCGGCCTCGGCGCCGGCTGGACGTCGAGCTCGTTCACGGGACGGCCGGGGTGGGCATCCCCTCGACGAACGAGCTGGACACGGCGGTCCGCGTGCTGCGGAGCTGTCCGATGATCCAGGTCGCCATCCACGCCAGTACGGCCAGTCGGCCCACCACGGCCAGGGTGCCGAGATCGCGGAGCGAGCCCACGTGGTCCGGCCGGCGGAGGCCGAACTCGAACCACCAGTCGTAGACGGACAGGGCCCCGAGGGCGACCCCGAACCGGGCCGGCATCGAGGCCAGGGCCCCGGCGGCGAACACCCAGAGGATGTACTGGGGATTCCAGACCTTGTTGACGGCCATCCAGGCGATCAGGGCCATGGCCGAGGCCAGGGCCACCGCCCGCCCCTGGTGCTCAGGATCGGCCCGCCAGACCTTCCAGGCCCCGTAGGCCATCACCGCCATCACGGCCAGCAGGGAGAGGCTGTCGATGTCCTGGTGGGTGACGGCTGAGTGCCCGAACACCCTTCCGACCAGCTCCCAGAGCGAATCCTTCTGGGGGCGCAGGCTGTTGAACCGGATGAACCACAGGGTGTTGGTCGGGGCCACGATCACGAAGGGCACCAGCACCACCGAAACGACCACGGTGAAGGGGATCAACCAGTGGGCCAGGGCCCGGGCTGGGGATTCCACCTCGGGTCGGTTCGGGTCGGCGCGGGGGCCGAGGGACCGCCACCAGCGACCCCCGAGGGCGGCCAGCGCCATGGGGGCCACCACCACCGGGAAGAGCTTGAAGCACGTGCCGGCCGCCGTCGAGCACCCGCTCCACCGGTAGCGACGCTCGCCGAACCACACCACCCCCCCCACCAGGAAGGCCACACCGATCAGGTCCCAGTTGACGCCGGCGTCGAGCAGCAGGGCGGGCGAGGCGGCGATCCACCAGGCCGAAGCGGGGTGCCGGCGATGCAACAGGCCGATGGAGGCGAAGGTGGCCGCCGCCGTCATCACTCCGGTGGCGGCCAGCCACGATGCCGGCCCCCCCGGGAGCCAGGTGGGCAGCCACAGGGTGAAGCCCAGCAGCACGGGATACTCGATGCGGGAGTGCACGTAGGGCAGCGGATGGACCACCTGGCCCCCGTGGACGTAGTGGTTGAGACCCAGTCGGACCACGTCGCTGTAGACGCTGTGGTCGAGGGCCCACAGGGCGTAGACCCGTCCGTTGGAGGCGTGGGCCAGGCCGCGGGCCACCAGGAGGAAGTCGACCAGCAGCAGCACGCCGGCCAGGATGTAGGGCCCCCACCGGCGGGCGGAGGCGGCGATCGGGCCGCGGCTCACCCCAGCAGGCCCGCCCACCAGCTGATGATGTGGGTGATCAGCTCCGACCACTGGTTGCGGAACAGGAGGATCAGGATGAGGGGCAGGAACATGAGGAAGGGCTGGAGGTTGTAGTACTGAGGCAGCATCCGGACGGGCAGGAACCGTTCCAACACGGCCGCTCCGTCCAGCGGTGGGCACGGGATGCAGTTGAAGACGCCGAGGACGATGTTGGCGATGCCGGCGATGAACAGGATCTCCCCCAGCAGGGCGGTCGGATACTGGAGTCCGTAGCCCCCGCTCCAGTACTGGGCGATGTAGTGGAGCTGGACCTGTGGCGTCGTCCACACCAGCACCAGGCCCAGGATGGCGGCCAGGGCGAAGTTGGTCACCGGCCCGATGAGCGAGACCAGCACGGTGTGGTTGCGGGGGCTGCGGAGTCGGTTGGGACTGACAGGGACCGGCTTGGCCCAACCGTAGGCCCCGATGCCCGAGAGGGAGAGGACAGCCGGCACCAGGAGGGTGCCCACCGGATCCACGTGCTTGACCGGGTTGAGGGTGAGGCGCCCGGCCCTCTTGGCCGTATCGTCACCGAAGGCCAGAGCCACCACGCCGTGGGAGATCTCGTGGAAGATGATCGAGGGGATCAGGACACAGAAGTAGATGATGTTGGCGCTGGAGATCTTGTGGGTCCGCAGCAGGATGGCGATGACGGCCACCGCCACCACCACGATGATCAGGGTCCTCTGGTCGGGTTGGAACCGGCGGCGAGGTTGCCCACCACCTCCACCGGAGCCACCTCCGTAGCCTCCGTAGGCCATGAGCGCCCCGACCCGATCAGGGCCGGTTGGCGTGGTTGATGCAGTAGCGGGTGGCCGGCATGGCCTCGAGCCGGGCCGGGGCGATGGCCACGCCGCACTCCTCGCAGGAGCCGTAGGTTCCGCCCTCGAGCCGGCCGATGGCCAGGCCCACCTCGTCGAGCGTCTCCTGGAGCTGGCCGGCCAGGGCCTCGGCCTCGCCCCGCTCGGCGGTCACCTGGCTGGTGTCGGCGAAGTTGGAGTCGTAGACGAGCCCCCCACCCTCCCCGTGGCCGAGTTCGGACAGCTCGGACTGCAGCTGGCGCCGCTCGTTCTCGAGGAGTTGGCGGTAATCGATGGTGGGGGCGTCGCTCGGCACGGGAAGATCCTACTTGAGCTGGGGCGAAGTGGCCCGCGGGTGGGCCCGCAGGTAGGAGGCCCGCAGGTGGTCCTGGCTGAGCCGGGTGTAGATCTGGGTGGTGGCGATGGAGACATGGCCCAGTACCTCTTGGACCACGCGGATGTCGGCCCCGTGGGCCAGCATGTGGCTGGCGCAGGAGTGACGCAGGACGTGGGGGCTGACCACGTCGCCCAGCCCGACCCGTTCGGCCCGGTGGTGGACCACGGCCCAGGCCCCCTGGCGGCTGAGCCGGCCACCCCGCCGGTTGAGGAACACCGCTTCGGCATCGCTGCGCCGGGACCATCGCTCGGGAGCCATGCGGGGACGACCATCGGGGGCCAGCCACCGGTCGAGGGCCATCCGGGCCGGTCCGCCCAAGGGGACCAGGCGCTCCTTTGACCCTTTGCCGAAGACCCGCAGCAGTCCGTCGTCGCCCTGCAGGTCCATGAGGGACAGCCCGACTACCTCGGAGATGCGGGCGCCGGTGCCGTAGAGCACCTCGAGCAGGGCCCGGTCCCGGAAGTCGGCCGGTTCGCTGCCGCTCACCGAGTCCAGCAACATGAGCACCTGGCCCTCGTCGAGGGCCTTGGGCAGCCGCCGTGGGATACGGGGCGAACGGAGGTCGGCCGTGGGGTCGCCGGCCAGGTCCCCCTCACTGACCAGGAACCGGAAGAGGCCGCGCAGGGCCGTAGTCGACCGGGCCAGGGATGCCGGATTGCGGCCCTCGTGGCGCAGGTGGGCCAGGTGGCGTTCGATGGCCCCGGTGTCGGCAGCCACCGGATCGACCCCGGATTCGGCGGCCCACTGCTCCCACACGGTGATGTCCCGTCGGTAGGCGGCCAGGGTGTTCCGCGACCGACCCCGCTCCACGGCCAGCCACGAGAGGTACTCCTCGGCTCCGGTGGACAGGGCCCGGCTCACCGGCAGATCACCGGAGGGTGGCGAGACGGCGTCGGGCCAGCCCCACCCCCAAGATGGTGGTGGCGTCGATGACCGTCCCGTCGTCCACCAGGGCGTCGAACCGGGTCAGCGGGACGTGCTCGATCCGCATGTAGCCCTCCTCGATCCCCTGGCGACCGAGGGGAACCGGGGTCAGGCCGGTGCCCAGGTACACCGAGGAGATCTGGTCGCAGAAGCCCGGGGTCATGGCCGTGCGAGTGAGCAGGTCCAGCCGGTCGGCGGCGTACCCGACCTCCTCGGCCAGCTCCCGCCGGGCGGCGTCGACGTCGGGCTCGCCGACCACGTCGCAGGTGCCGGCGGGGATTTCCAGGATCCACCGGTCGAGGGCCGGTCGGTACTGGCGGACCAGCACCACCGAGGCGTCGTCGGTGACGGCCACCACGGCCACGGCACCGGGGTGGCGGACCACGTCCCGCTCGAAGGCCACGCCGTTCGGATCGAGGAAGCCGGCCCGGTTGAGAGTGATCACCCAGCCCCGGGCCACCACCTGCTCGCCGGTGGACCGGAAGGTGGGTAGGGGCACGTCGGCACCGGCGGGTGGACCCTCTCCCCCGCCGGGCTCAGCCCAGGTCACCGATGTCGGGCAGGCGGGGGTCCCGTCCCTCGGCGCGGGTCAGGGCGGCGTACACCAGTTCGCGGAAGAGGGGGTGGGGGCGGTCGGGCCGGCTCTTGAACTCGGGATGGGCCTGGGTGCCCACCCAGAAGGGGTGACCGGGTAGCTCGATGAACTCCACCAGGCGGCCGTCGGGCGAGACTCCCGAGCAGACCAGTCCGGCGTCCTCCAGCCGGGTCCGGTACCGGGGGTTGACCTCGTAGCGGTGGCGGTGGCGCTCGGACACCACCTCGGTGCCGTAGGCCTTGGCCACCTGCGAGCCGGCCACGAGCTGGGCGCTGTACGAGCCGAGGCGCATGGTCCCGCCCTTGTCCACCACGTCGTTCTGATCGTCCATCAGGTCCACCACCGGATCGGGCGTGGCCGCGTCGAACTCCCGTGAATTGGCTGCCTCCAGGCCCACCAGGGACCGGGCCACCTCGATGATCATGACCTGGAGACCCAGGCACAGTCCGAGCAGGGGTAGTTCGTGTTGCCGGGCGTAGTGGGCGGCGGCGATCTTGCCCTCCACCCCCCGCTCCCCGAATCCTCCCGGGATGACCAGGCCGTCGAACCGCTTCAGCCCGTCCACTTCGAGCAGGTCGGGCACGGTAGCCGCCTGGATCCACTCGATCTCCACCTTGGCCCCGTAGTGGAACCCGGCGTGGCGGAGCGACTCCACCACCGAGAGGTAGGCGTCAGGCAGGTCGACGTACTTGCCGATGATCCCGATGCGCACGGGCCGGGTGGCCGCGTCGACCTGGTCCACCAACTTCTCCCAGGTGGTCAGGTCGATGGGGTGGTCGGCTTCGTCGAACCGCAGGAGTCCGAGGATGTAGCGGTCCAGGCCCTCCTCGTGCAGGACGAGGGGGATCTGGTAGATGTTGGCCGCGTCCACCGCCGAGACCACCGCCTCGATGGGCACGTCACAGAGCAGGGAGATCTTGCGCTTCAGATCCTCGGAGATCATCCGGTCCGAACGGCATACGATGACGTCGGGCTGGATCCCCCGGCTGCGCAGCTCGGTGACCGAGTGCTGCGTGGGCTTGGTCTTCTGTTCCCCCGACGGCCCGAGGTAGGGCACCAGGGTGAGGTGGACGTAGCAGACGTTGTCCCGACCCACATCCCGTCGGAACTGCCGGATGGCCTCGATGAACGGGACGATCTCGATGTCGCCCACCGTCCCGCCGATCTCCACGATGACTACGTCGACGTCGTCGGTGCCCAGCTCGCGCACCCGCTTCTTGATCTCGTCGGTCACGTGCGGGATGACCTGGACGGTCTTGCCCAGATAGTCCCCCCGTCGCTCCTTGGCGATGACCGACGAGTAGATCCGGCCGGTGGTGGCGTTGGAGTTCTTGTGCAGGTTCTCGTCGATGAAACGCTCATAGTGGCCGAGGTCGAGATCGGTCTCGCCCCCGTCCTCGGTGACGAAGACCTCGCCGTGCTCGAAGGGGTTCATGGTGCCAGGGTCGACGTTGATGTACGGGTCCAACTTGCACATGGTCACCCGCAGTCCGCGGCACTTGAGCAGCCGGCCCAGCGATGAGGCGGTGAGCCCTTTGCCCAGCGACGATGACACGCCGCCGGTGAAGAAGACGAACTTGGTGTCCCTCTTGGCCGGAGTGCCGGTAGGGGACGCCAGGGGTGGCTCGGCCGTCGGCTGTCCCCCGGAGGGTTGCGGCGGGCCATCCACGTCAGGCACCCGATGAGGCTAGCGGACCGGGAACTGCCGCGACGCGGACCCCGGTGCCGGTCCGGCGCGGGCCAGGGCGTCACCGCCCGGATCAGCGCGGTGGTGACGCCGCTGAGCTGTCGTGCAAGAGCTCGCGGGCGTGTCGTTGGGCCGAGTCGCTGTCGGGATGACCGGACAGCATCCGGCTCAACTCGACGACCC
>JBBQWW010000102.1:0-11726 GCA_038210245.1 Acidimicrobiales bacterium | reverse complement strand
CATTGAGACCTCAGCCAGACCCGAAAGCCTGACCAAAATCGAAGAGCTGACGTCGAGGACACTGATCCTCTCGGTCAACTGAATACTGGCAAAGAACAGACATTGTCCGTTCAATGCTTTGAATTGACTGGCGATCTCGGTTTTACCCGCGATCGCCCGCACTGACTTTTGGCTATCACTATTCCGTTTTCAAGGAGCGACCAGGCACACGCCCTGAAGCGTTGGTGCCGGATTCTCCACAGGCAGGACCAAGGGTCCCGACTGTGTAGGTGCCTGGCGACGCCCTTGCGGATCGTTCACCGGGACTAGTTACATTAACCGCTCCCGCCGAGCGTGTCAATCGCACCCCTCGTTCCCAAGAGGTGCTGGAGTTGACGGCTCCCTGCGGTTCGGTTCAGGAACATGGTACAGGTCCCGACGGCCTGCCGTGGTCACCGGGCCTGGTTCCAGGCAGCGGTCGACGGTTGGTCAGCCGAACGTGAAGTCATAGGCCTGCACCCCGGGCGAGACCGACAGCAAAAGGAGCGCCTGCTGGCTGCGAGACGACCCCACCAGCTGGTAGAGCTTGGGCTCCCCGATCACCGTCACCGTCTGGGTGGGTCGTCCGTCCACCGAGACACCGACTGTGCCGGCCCCACCCAGCACCAGGTAGACGTGGCTGGCCTGGTACTGGAGGGAGAGGGTGGCTCCGGATCCGGCCGTCGAGGCCTCGGAACCGATCGACCAGTTACCGCCGTAGGCGTACTCATCGGCCGGCACGGTAGGAGGGGCCGGGTAGTTGGTCATCCTGCCCTCCACCACTGTCTGTCCGGCCAGATTGGGGGTGCCGTGCTGATAGCCCAGGTACGACTCGGGGGTGGTGGCTTCGTCAGGGGTGAGGTTGGCCACGTCGGTGGGTGGAGGAAGGCGCACCTGCGGACGGGCTGCCACCAGTAACTGACGGATGAACGACTCGGACTGGTCGTACGCCCCTTCGCCGAAGTCGACGTGGCGGATGGTTCCGGTGGCATCGATGAGGTACTCGGCCGGCCAGTAGTTGTTCTCGTAGGCGTTCCAGGTGGTGTAGCCGTTGTCCTGGGCGATGGGGTACCGAACACCCAGCTGTCGGGCCGCCTGGACCACGTTGCCGGTGACGTGCTCGAAGGCGAACTCCGGCGTATGGATCCCGATGATGGTGAGGCCGTCCTGGCCGTAGACCCGGTTCCACGCCTCGAGGTGGGGCAGGGTGCGCTGGCAGTTGATGCAGGAGTAGGTCCAGAAGTCCACCAGGACCACCCGACCCTTCAGCCCGGCCAACGTGAGCGGCGCGTCGCCGGGCGTGTTGAGCCATTGGCTGATGCCGGCGAGGGTGGGAGCCGGGCCGCACTGCTGAAGGACCGGGCTGGCCGGGACACAAGTGGCCAGGTCCCCGGTGGCCACGTTGCCGGTGACCCGGCCCAGGGCCTGTCGGGCCGAGACGTTGCTCTCGATATGGCTCTGGAGCGCGTTGGTATAGCCCGGTACCGCCCGCTGCAGCCCGTCGGTGAGGTTGAGCCCGACGACCAGGGCCGTCACCACCAGCACTGCGCCGATGACCCTCCGGGCGGTGACGGCGTGGGCCCGGATGACGGCCATCCGCTCGGCCAGTCGCTGACCGAGCACCGCGAAGATCAGAAAGGGCACGGCAACACCCAGGGCGAACGCCGCCGTCAGGAGCACCGATGAGAAGTCGAACCGGTGCTTGGCACCGACCACGGTGATGGCGGCCAGCACCGGGCCGGCACAGGGGACGAAGACCAGGCCGAGGCTGAGTCCGAGCACGAATCCACCGGCATCGGACTGCTGCCGGCCACCGGCCAGCCGGGCGAACGGCCGCTCCAGCCACTCCCCCACGGTCGGTACGACCAGTCCCAGCCCCACCAGGCCGAGCACGATCAGTCCGATCCACCGCAGCAGATCCTGGGGGAGGCCCAGGGCGCTGAGCAGCCACGATCCCACGAGCGTGACCACGGCGAAGCTGAGCACCAGGCCGGCCACCACGGCCAGGGGGCGACGCCGGCGGCGCAGCTCGGATCGGCGGTCGGCAACGGCCACGGGGGCGGCGGGTGCCGCGGTTGCCACCGTGGCCATCTCTCCGACATCGGAACCGGTACCGGCGGCAGCGGTCAATGCCCCACCCGGGACGGGGCCAGGGGGATCACCCTCGGCCGGGGAGGAGTCGTCGAGCCCGCTCGCCGCTCCAGCGGCGAAGATGACGGGCAATACCGGCAGGATGCAGGGCGAGATGCCGGTGACCAGTCCTCCGAGGAACCCGATGAGGACCAGGGTGATCACGGGAACGGCCTTCGACCTTGCCCAGCGGCACCATGGTGGGGGGACCCTCCGGTCACGGTCCGGTGATCGAGGTCGCCGACACACCAGAGCAGGGCCACGCCACTCCAGTCCCGGAGGGTTATGGCGGCGTTACACCGTCGCCGGGTCGTGCCGACTCACATCCGTCGTTCGGCGGCCAGTCGGCTCCGATCGGTCTCGAGCCGCGCCTCGAACCGTTGCATCTGGACCGCCACCGCATGGGGGCCGGCCCCTCCGGGAGTGGTCCGCCGGGTGACGGCCACTCCCGGCTCAAGCAGGACCACCGCCTCGGCCCCCAGGTCGGGGTGGGCGCCGACCAGCTCGGCCAGGGGCACCTGGCGCTCGAGCGACTCGCTCACCAGTCCACCCACCACGGCGTGGGCCTGGCGGAAGGGCATGCCCTGCTGCACCAGCCATTCGGCGAGGTCCACGGCAGCCACCGCGGCCCCGTTGGCCGCCGCCTCCATGCGCTCGGTCACGAACCGGAGGGTGGACAGCACACCGGACAGCGCAGCCAGGGCGAGGTGCGACTGGGCCACCGAGTCGAACAGGGGCTCCTTGTCCTCCTGCAGATCCCGGTTGTAGGCGAGCGGGAGTCCCTTCAGGGTGACCAGCAGCCCGGTCAGGTTCCCGACGAGGCGACCCGACTTGCCCCGGGCCAACTCGGCTACATCGGGGTTCTTCTTCTGCGGCAGCATCGAGCTTCCGGTGGCGAACGCGTCGTCGAACACGGCGAATCCGAACTCTTCGGTCGACCACAGCACCAGCTCCTCTCCGATCCGCGACAGGTGGATCCCCAGCAGGGCCAGGTCGAAGAGGGCCTCGGCCACGAAATCACGGTCGGACACGGCGTCGAGGGAGTTCTCGAACCGCCTGGCGAACCCGAGGTCCTCGGCCACACCGTCGGGGTCGAGGGGCAGGGACGAACCGGCCAGGGCCCCAGCCCCGAGGGGTGAGACGTCGAGCCGGTCCACGGTGGCGACCAGCCGGTCCACGTCCCGGGCCAGGGCCCATCCGTGGGCCAGGAGATGATGGGCCAGCAGGACCGGCTGAGCCCGCTGCAGGTGGGTGTAGCCCGGGAGGTAGGCACTGTCGGTGTCCTCGGCCCGGGCCAGCAGGACCTCCTGCAGGCCCACGATCTCGGCGGCCAACGCGGTCAGCTCCCGCCTGGCGTAGAGCCGGAGGTCGGTGGCGATCTGGTCATTGCGACTGCGACCCGTGTGCAGCTTGGCCCCGACGTCACCGGCGATCTCGGTGACCCGGCGCTCCACCGATGTGTGGATGTCCTCGTCGTCGGGGGCAAACACGAATACGCCGTCGGCCAACTCCTCTTCCACCTGGTCCAAGGCGGCCACGAGCGTGGCCACCTCCTCCGAGGTGAGCAGCCCACCCCGGCCGAGGCCGCGCACGTGGGCCCGAGAGCCGGCCAGATCATCTACGGCCAACTGCCGGTCGTAGTGGAGGCTCACCGAGTAGTCCATGACCACATCGGCCGTGCCTCCGCTCAGGCGGCCGTGCCAGAGGGTCATGAGTGCGGTTCTCCCGCCGCGCCGCGACCCTCTTGGATGGCCGACCAGGTGGCTACGCCAAGGCCCCAGAGGCGCACGAAGCCTTCGGCATCCTGATGCCGGAAGGTGTCGGCGGCGTCGTAGGTGGCCAGTCCGTAGTCATACAGGCTGACCGGGCTACGCCGGCCCACCACCCAGCAGCGACCGCCGTCGAGGCGCAGACGGACCTCGCCGGTCACATGACGCTGGGACTCGACGAAGAAGGCGTCGAGGGCCTGCTTCAGTGGGGAGAACCACAGGCCGTCGTAGACCAGCTCCGACCACCGGGGCTCGAGGCGCAGCTTCTCGTGGTGGAGGTCACGCTCCAGGGTCAGGTCCTCCAGATCGGCATGGGCCAGGAGCAGGGCCAGAGCACCTGGGCACTCGTAGGTCTCCCGGCTCTTGATGCCCACCCGCCGGTTTTCCACCATGTCCAGGCGTCCATACCCGTACGAGCCGACCAACCGGTTCATCGCCGCGATGAGCGGCTCGGGGGCGAGAAGGCGGCCGTCCAGGGACACCGGGACCCCGGCCTCGAAGCCCACCACCACCTCCGTGGGCTCCGTGGCCGTGGGCCGGGTCATGGTGTAGACGTCCTCGGGCGGTCGGTTCCACGGGTCCTCGATCACCCCGCACTCGACGGCCTTGCCCCAGAGGTTCTCGTCGATGGAGTAGAGCTTCTCTTTGGTCACCGACAACGGGATGTCCCATTTGGCCGCGTACTCGATGCAGTCGTCCCTGGTCATCCCCCAGACCCGGGCCGGGGCCATGACCTCGAGGTCCGGGGCCAGCGCCCGGGTCCCCACCTCGAAGCGGACCTGGTCGTTGCCCTTGCCCGTGCACCCGTGGGCCACCGCTGTGGCCCCGTGCTGGCGGGCCGCCGCCACCAGGTGCTTGACGATGACCGGGCGGGACAGGGCCGAGACCAAGGGATACTTGCCTTCGTACCTGGCGTTGGCCAGCAGGGCGGGCACGCAGAACTCCTCGGCCATCTCGGCCCGGGCGTCCACCACCGTGGCCTCAACGGCTCCGGCGGCCATGGCCCGCTGGCGGATGGCATCCCAGTCCTCACCACCGGACTCCGAGGCCTGGCCGACGTCGACGGCCACCGCCACCACCTCGACCCCCTTGTTCTCCATGAGCCAGCGGACGGCCACCGAGGTGTCCAATCCGCCGCTATAGGCCAGGATCACTGTCTGGGACATGCTCAACCCCTTGTTCGGGAACGGTTCTTACCGGATGGCGTCGGAGTGTCCCCCGGCGTCGTGCTGCGGTTACGGGTGCTGGTGCGGGCCGGATTCGGAGCAGGAGCCAGAGCCGTCCATCCCGGTTCGATGCCGGCCACGGTGGCCAGACGTCCGGCCACCGCCGCACCCCCGGAGGCCTCCGAGGCCACCACCAGGACAGTGTCATCTCCGGCCACGGTGCCGATCACTCCGGGGAAGCCGCTCCGGTCGAGCGCCGAGCCCACCACGTGGGCGGAACCCGGCGGGGTCCGCAACACGATGAGGTTGCCCGAGAAGTCGGCCTCGACCACCCACTCCCCCAACACCCGGCGGAGGTGGTCCTCCGGAGCCACCTGCTGGGACGGCAGTTCGGGCAGGGCGTAGGCCGTCTCGCCTCCAGGGAGCCGGACCTTGACCGCCCCCAGCTCCTCGAGGTCCCGGGAGACGGTGGTCTGGGTGGCCTCTATGCCTTCACCGGCCAGTAGGTCGACCAGATGGGACTGGCTCCCCACCGCCTTGGACTCGAGGAGCTTGGTGATCCGGTGCTGACGCTGGTGCTTGGTCACGGTCACGTCCGGGCTCCGTCGGCTCCGTCGGCTCCGTCGTCTTCCGCCTTCGTTACCAGGACCATCCCGCGCACCCAGGCCAGGAGTCCCCGCATGGCGTGCATCCGGTTGGCGGCCTGCGGCCAGACCACGCTCTGGGCACCGTCCAGCACGGCAGCACTGATCTCCTCACCCCGGTGGGCGGGGAGGCAGTGCATGGCCACGGCCTGCGGGGACGCCGTGGCCATCAGCGCCTCGTTGACCTGGTAACCGGCGAAGGCCGCCCGTCGTTCCTCGGCCTCCGCCTCCTGGCCCATGGACGTCCACACGTCGGTGTACACGGCATCGGCTCCGGACACCGCGTCGAAGGGATCCTCGGTCACCGTGAGTGCGCCGCCGAAGGAGCGAACCAGGGCCACGTCCTCGTCACTGGGCCCGAAACCTCGGGGCGAGGCCACTCGGGTGGCCATCCCGGCCATCGACGCAGCCAGGGCCAGCGACCGCCAGACGTTGTTGGCGTCACCTACGTAGGCCAGCGTCCGCTCACCGAAGCCGTCAGCCCCGAAGGCCTGCCGCAGGGTGAGGAGGTCGGCCAGGGCCTGGCACGGATGAGCCCGGTCCGAGAGGAGGTTGACCACCGGCACCGTCACGCCGGCGGCGTCGAGGGCGTCGGTCATGCGGGCCAGCGTGCCGTGATCCATGACCCGGGCGCACAGAACGGCGTGGTAGCAGGCCAGTGTGCGGGCGACGTCGGCCGCCGTCTCCCGGGTGTCGATGCCCACTTCGTCCCCCTGGATGTAGACCGGGTGACCGCCCAGGGCCACGGCGGCCATCTCCGTGCTGTTGCGGGTGCGGTTGGACGGCTTCTCGAACACCAGGGCCACTCCCTGGCCAGCCAGGACAGCAGGGAGCTCGGCCGGATCCCGCTCGGCCAGCGCCACTACCGTGGCCAGTCCCTCGGGGCCGAGGTCGTCGATGTCGAGGACGTGCCGGGTCCATGCCGGCGGAACCACCGCAGAGGTCGGAGTCGGCGTCATCTCACGACCAACCCATCGATGATCGACGCCACCGTCGTCACCGCTTCGTCGATCTCGGCCTCCGAGACCAACAGCGAGGGGGCGAATCGGAGTACATCGGCCCGGGGGGCGTTGATGATCAGGCCGTCGGCCAGGGCCTGCCGGCAGGCGGCAACGGCCACTTCATCGCTCAGCACGGCGGCCAGCAGCAGCCCCTCACCCCGTACCGAGTCCACACCGTGGACTCGCTCCAGGCCGGCCTTCAGGCGGGCTCCTGCAGCCCGGGCGCGGGCCGGAGCATCTTCGGACTCCATCACCGACAGGGTGGCCCGGGCGGCCGACATGGCCAGGGGCTGGCCCCCGAAGGTGCTCCCGTGGTCGCCGGGCACGAAGGCCGCTGCCACCTCAGCGCGGGCCCAGCACGCCCCGACCGGCATCCCATTGCCCAGCGCCTTGGCCATGGTGACCACATCAGGCTCGATGCCCAGATGCTGGAAACCGAACCACCGACCGGTACGGCCCAGTCCGGTCTGGACCTCGTCCACCATCAACAGGATGTTCCGGTCCGTACACAGCTGGCGGAGACCGACCAGGTAGTCGGAGGACGGCACCACCACGCCGGCCTCCCCCATGATGGGCTCGACCAGCACCGCGGCCACCCGGGTGGGGTCACAGGCCGCCGACATGGCCTCGAGGTCGTCGTAGGGGACGTGATCGAAGCCCTCGGGCAGCGGTAGGAACGGGAGCTGCTTCTCCGGCTGGCCGGTGGCGGTCAGGGTGGCCAGGGTCCGGCCGTGGAAGGCGTCCCAGGTGCTGACGACGCCATAGCGGTCAGGGCCGGCCCACCGCCGGGCCAGCTTCAGGGCACACTCGTTGGCCTCGGCCCCGGAATTGCCGAAGAACACCTGGCCCCCGGCACGGGTCTCACCGCCGCCGATGAGGCGGTCGAGGGTCACCGCCACCTCGGGGCCGACCGTGTTGCCGTACAGATTGGACACGTGGGAGAGGGTGCGGGCCTGCTCGGAGATGGCGTCGGCCACCACCGGGTGAGCGTGGCCCAACGAGGTGACGGCCAGGCCGGACAGGAAGTCGAGGTAGGTGCGCCCCTCGGTGTCGACCAGCCGGCTCCCGGCTCCGGACACGAAGGTTACCGGCGGCTCGGCGTAGTTGTGCATGAGGGCAGAGCGGTCCACTCCACTGGCCATGGCCGGATCGGTGCTCACGAGGCCTCCACCATGGTGCCCACACCCTCGTCGGTGAAGAGCTCGAGGAGCAGGGCATGGGGGGTCCGTCCATCGAGGATGTGGGCCCGGGCCACCCCGGACCGCACGGCCCGGGCACACGACTCCACCTTGGGGATCATGCCCTTGTTGGCCGCTCCCGACGCCACCAGCCGGTCGAGGTCCTCGGCACTGGCCTGATGAATCAGCGTGGTCGGGTCATCGGGCACGGCACGGAGGCCGGACACGTCGGTGAGGAAGATCAGCTTCTCGGCCTCGAGGGCGGCGGCCAGCGCACCCGCCGCGGTGTCGGCGTTGATGTTGAACGCCTGGCCCGCTTGGTCGGCGCCGATGGTGGCGACCACCGGAATGAGACCTTGGGCCAGCAGCTGGTGGACGATGACCGGATCCACGTGGACCACGTCGCCCACGTAGCCCAGGGCCTCGGACCGGGCCTCGGCGGTGATCAGGTTGGCATCCTCGCCCGACAGCCCCACCGCCAGAGCCCCGTGGACGTTGATCGAACTCACGATGTCCCGGTTGACCTTGCCGACCAGCACCATGCGGACCAGATCGATGGTGTCGGCATCCGTCACCCGGAAGCCGTCCTGGAACTCGGCCTCCTTGCCCACCCGTTTCATGAGCGCACCGATCTGGGGGCCACCCCCGTGGACCACCACCGGCAGTATGCCCACCGAGCGCATGAGCACGATGTCCTCGGCGAACGAGGCCAGGGCCTCGGCCTCGTCTACGGCCGGCTCGCCTGGCTTCGGGCTCAACACGTTGCCCCCGTACTTCACCACCACCACCTTGCCCCAGAACCGGCGGATGTACGGGAGGGACTCCACCAGCACGGCGGCCTTGTCACCCGGATCGGCCGACCCTCCCGGGCTCAGACGGCCGCGGCTGTCGGGGGTCCGGAGGGCGCTCACGAGGTGGTCCGGTTCTCGTCGATGTACCCGGGGCCGAGGTCGACCCCGAGGACCACACCGTTGCCGTCGGCCAGTCCCAGGTGGCAGTGGATGTCCACCAGGGATCCGGCCAGATGGTGAGCTAGCGCGTCGGGATCGTGCCGGGCGGCGATACCGTCCCGGCAGACGGTGACACCGCCGTAGGCGATGGCCAGGCGGTCCATATCGAAGCGGACCCCAGCCGAGCCCAGGTCGCTGGCCACCCGTCCCCAATAGGCGTCCTCGCCGTTGATGGAGCATTTGACCAGCAACGAATCGGCGACTTTGCGAGCGGCCCGGTGGGCCTCCCCGTCGGACGACGCCCCGGTCACCCGCACCTGAAAGATCCGAGACGCCCCCTCGGCGTCGGCCATCATCTGGTGGCACAGCCCGGCGCACGCTTCGGAGACCGCGTCGACCACCACGTTGGGATCGGCGGTGCCGGCCCGGCCCGACGCCATCAGCACCACGGTGTCGTTGGTCGAGGTACAACCGTCCACGGACATGGAGTTGAAGGAGTCCCGGACGGCGATCCGGAGGAGGTCGGCGAGCGGCCCGGGCTCGATGGCGGCGTCGGTGGTCAGGAAGGCCAGCATGGTGGCCATGTCGGGCGCCAGCATCCCTGCGCCCTTGGCCATGCCGGCCACGACAAAGGCCGGGTGTTCGACCAGCACCTCCTTGCGTCCCGAATCCGTGGTCAGAATGCCCTGGGCGGCGTCGGACGCAGCCTCACCCGAGTCGGACCTGGTGGCCACCAGCCGAGGCAGTCCCTCTTCGATGGATCCCATGGGCAGAGGGATACCGATGAGGCCGGTGGAGCAGACCAAGATGCGCTCGGGGGCCACCCCCAGACCTGAGGCCACCAGCCCGCACATTCGTTCGGCGTCGGCCCGTCCCCGGGCGCCCGTGGCCGCGTTGGCGTTTCCACTGCTGACGACCACACCCGAGGCCCGTCCCCCGCTGGCGGCCAGATGGTCCCGACTGACCTGCACGGGTGCCGCTGCGGCCAGATTGGAGGTGAAGGTGGCCGCGGTGGGGACGTCCTTCCCGTCGTCGGTGGCCAACAGGGCCAGGTCCAGCCCTCCACCGGCCTTGATGCCCGAGGCCAGGCCCGAGGCCACGAATCCCTTCGGCGTGGTGATGGTCACGGGTACATCCCCACCACCGGGAGGCCGGTTCCCTCGGGGAGCCCGAGCGCCAGATTGGCACATTGGACCGCCTGGCCCGATGCTCCTTTGACCAGATTGTCGATGGCGCAGAGGGCCATCACCCAGCCGGTGCGCGGATCGACCCGGGCTGTGATGTGGGCGCAGTTGGAGCCGCTGGTGGCCTTGGTCGATGGAGGCTCGTCGGTCACCACCACGAAGGGCTCATTGTCGTAGGCCTCATGGAGGACGGCCAGAACGTCCTCGGTGGTCGCTACGGCACCCTCCGATCGTCCGGGGCCGGCCGGACGTCCGTAGCAGGTGGCCAGGATGCCCCGAACCATGGGGGCCAGGTGCGGCGTGAACAGCACCGAGGCACCGAGTCCCTGCTCCATCTCCGCCGTGTGGCGGTGGTCGAGCAGTCCGTAGGCCACGAAGTCCTCGTCGACGGCACCGAAGTGAAGATTCTCCTTGGGAGCACGACCGGCCCCCGAGACTCCGCTGGCCGCGTCCACGATGAGGGCCGGAGGCGCACCCGTCCCGCCGGCCGATCCCGTCGAACCTTCCGGGCCCGGCGCCACGGGGACATCGACCACCCCGGACCGGACCAAGGGGCGGAGGGCCAGCAGGGCGGCGGTGGGATAGCACCCCGGGGCGGCGACGAGGTGGGCCCCCCGGAGTTGGTCACGGTGGTGTTCGGGCAGTCCGTAGACGAACCGGTCCAGCAGATCGGGGGACTGGTGGGGCTCGCCGTACCAGATGGGATAGAGGGCCGGGTCGGACAGGCGGAAGTCGGCGGCCAGATCCACGATGGTGCCGACGCTCGGGATCAACTCGGGCACGAGACGCTGGGACTGGCCGTGGGGAAGGGCCAGGAACACCAGGTCCAGACCGTCCAACTCCCCCGGCTCGGTCGGCGCGTAGGTGAGGCGGGGATAGGCGGCGGCCAGGGATGGGGTGTGTCCGGCCACGGATTGGCCCCGGTGCCCACCGGCCGTGGCCACGACCACGTCCAGTTCGGGGTGGCCGGCGCACAACCGAAGGAGCTCGACACCGGCATAGCCAGAGGCACCGACGACACCCACTTTCATGGTCTCTCGCTCACGCTGCACTCCGTACATCGCCGACGCTGTCTGGTCTGGTGGCCGGGCTGGCTGACCGCCCGGGATAGATTGCAAGTATATGCACAATACTGCATTGTTATGCAACACGGGCGGTCGGGGTCCCGGAGTCCGAGCTGATCCACCGGGCCGGACGGAGGCCCCGACGAGACCGAACGGGAGCTGATCGGCTGGAACGTCGTCGACTCTCGGGGGGCGGTGCGGAGCCGGCGGATCCGGCCGTGGAGCCGGCTCGCTGGACCTTGGGCACGAGCCGTTGGCGGGTGGCGCCCACCACCCCTGGCCCGGTAAGGCGAGTGACCGAGAGGATTAGGGTCGGTCCGGTGAACCGCCACGCCGCCCTGGTCGATGCCGCACCGGTCTCCTTCTGGTTGGACGATCCATCCGCCCCACCATCGGGCCCCGTCCTCGTGGGCCGGACTGCGGCCGAACTCACCGTGGTGGGCGGGGGGTACACGGGGCTCTGGACCGCACTCTTGGCCAAGTGAGGGCGCCGGAAGTTTTCGTACACCCATTCCGATTGATTCCGTACACCCGTTCCGGAGTTTTCGTACACCCGTGGAGGAGGCTGCGTAGCGCCGATGTGACGTAGTGGGACCGGACACCTTGACTCGAACCGTCCACC
>JBBQWW010000101.1:0-12012 GCA_038210245.1 Acidimicrobiales bacterium | reverse complement strand
TGAACACGATGCCACCGAACTCGGGCAGAGTGAGTCCGTTAGCCATCGCTCTATCGAACCTCTGCGCCCACCGCCGCCATCGTCGAATCCGATGGTTCCGACGAGGAAGACGTCAGGGTGTTTAAGGGTCAAGGCGTGGCGGACCAGCGCCCGATCGAGGTCGGCCCGGTCGACATACGGGAAGACGCACCGGCCCACTGCGTCTTCCGGGGTGATGCCGAACGCCGCCGAGGCCAGAGGGCTGGCAAAGGAGATCACACCCTCGGGGTCCACGACGGTGATGAACACCTTGGTCTGGAGCAGTGGAATCCCCACCGACCCGATGGGGCCATCTTTCTCAAACTCGGCCCCTTCGACCCCGAGCTGGTCGATCGCCGGGTCTCGGCCTGTCTGAGTTATCTACGGGCCCAGGCCGATCCGTTCGGACAGTTCCGACGGCCCGACGCCAACGCTGATGACGTGCCTTTCAACTAACGGGAGTCCTCCCGTTCCGGTGGAGGTGGACGGTGGCTCATACCGGCCAAGCCCTACCGGCCGGCCAGAGCCGGCCCGGGTTCCCTGGAGAACCCTTCGGGCCTTGCTCTGCCGGATACATCCATGAGCCGGACCGTCGATGACCAAGCAGCCCGGCGCCACAATCATCGGCACTATCGCGCGTCGGCTTGAGACCTGCGGAGCGGCACCAGCGCGTAGGGAGCCTGCGTCCAGATGGCCGGTTCAGAGTCCTGATGCACCGGTACAGGTTGCACCGCCGACCGTAGCGTCCGCCCAGGCGGTCCATCCGTCGGGGATTGCGTACCCCTTGACGAGTCGGAGCTCAGCCAGTGAGGCGCCACCAAGGTCCTTGGTCCAGGCGGCGTAGGTACTCGAGGCACCAGGCAACCCGTGCCAACCGTGTCGGAGGAGACCGACCGACGCGTCGGAGACCACCGCTGCGTCAGTAAGCCTTGTCGCCGTGCCACCAGTGGGCTGTGACCATCTCAACCCGCCGGACCCATACCCGCAGCCCTGCCATTCGGACCTAGCAAACTGACTGCTGGCTGGGACGGATCCGGGCGGTATGGCCTCGTCGACGGCACCACGGATCTGGCTCAGGATCACTTCGTTTGGGTCGCCTCCCGGGTGTCCGGATCGGATGGCCAGGACGGACACAACGGCCGCTAGCGCAACCGCAACGGTGGCGGCGATACGCCAACGGCGGCTCTTGGCGGCCCCCGGATCAGGTCTGGCCCCGGTAGGCAAGGGCTCATTCCAGATCGGATCATCGAGCGATCCGACCTTCATCGCCATAACGGCAGCCTACGGCAGGGTCACCTGCGGAGGCCCAAGGTGGGAGGTCAGCGGTGAGTGAGGAACACCACCATGAACGACACTGCTGGCAGTAGCACCACTACGACGAGGCCGATCCAGACGGCAAGTTTGCCCCACCCCCGCCGACTCAGGCCGCGGGAGAGATCGTCGAAGCGCTCCACGGTGCCAGCCGGACTGAAGGGGTCGATTTCCGAGTTCGGCACGAGCAACCTTCGACGGTCGTGGTGCGCCCCCCCGGACTCGAACCCAGGAACCTTCAGATTAAGAATCTGATGCTCTACCGTTGAGCTAGGGGCGCCGGATCAGCATAAGCCCTGATCAGACGGGCGTCAACGGATGGCGAGCCTTAGCTCGAGTCAGGGGATGGGCGGATGACACGTGGCCGGGAGATCCCTCGGTGGAGGGGTGAGCCCGAGGCGCCATGACAGCCAGGGCAGTGAGGTTTTGAATGCCGCCGCCCAGAATTGGAACGAGTGCTCACCGTCCGGCGTGTAGAGGCAGACCTGCACGCCGGCTTTCTGGGCCAGGCCGGCCAGCTGCTTGGCGTTGGCCAGGGGTTGGGCATCCTGCTGCCCGGCCGTGAAGTAGCCGGCCACTCCGACGTAGGTGAAGCGGGTCAGCAGGTTGACTGGGTTGTGGTCCTCGTAGTCAGCCCGGGATCCTCCGTACAGCTGGACGATGGTCTGCTGCTCGTCGTCGTTCTGGTAGGTGGGTGAGGCGTAGCCCGAGTAGGAGGCGAACGTGGAGAAGGTCGTGGGATTGCGGAGCGCCAGCATGGTGGCACAGGTGCCGCCGGCCGACAGCCCGGCCACGGCCAGTGAGTGTCTGCCGATGGCGGCGTTGAATTCGCTCTGCATGTAGTTGGGGACGTCCTTGACGAGGTACGTCTCGGCTCTCCCGAACACCGAGTTGGCGCACTCGCTGTCCTCGGTCTTGTCCCCGTTGTTGTCGGGGATCACCAACAGGGGAGACACTCCATGGTGGTCGGCGGCGAAGGCTGTCGACGTGGTGTCGGCGTAGCCCGCCCGGGTCCAGTCCGAAGGCTCACCCGGCACGCCAGCGATGAGTTCGATCACCGGCAATTGAGGCTCGGGATTGTGGAACCAGACGGGGGGCAGGTAGACGTAGGCCTGCTGGGCCTGAAACTTGGAGAGGGTGGGCGGGATGGTGACGGCGATGGTCTCTCCGTGGGTGGGGAGCTTTCCCGACCTGCGGACCTCGTCCCTGATCTTCTTGAGGGCCGGAAGGTCGGTGAAGTCGGCGGCGTCCTTCCCCAGCAGGCGAGCCAGGGTCGGGTAGTAGTCGTAGTTCTCGTTGATGGCCGTAAATGCGGCTACGACACAGAACAGCAGGGCCAAGATGGGAAAGATCCGCAGTACCCAGTGGGCCTTGCCCCAGCCGAGGACGATGGTGAGGATCGAGAACCACAGGAGCCAGACCCACAGGTAGAACGACATCGGGAAGTCGTCGGGGACCAGGTTGAAGATCTCGATGACCAGCCCGGTGATGACGGTGAGGACGAAGCTGGTCGGAGTCCCGATGACCAGCTGACGCTTCCAGGCCCCGTCGTGCCACCCCACGGAGAGAACCACCGACAGCACAGCCACGATGACTACTGTCAACGGAAACCATCCGGTGATCAGATCGACGTTTACAGCGAGGGTAAGCATGGATTCCGTGGGCCCAAGCTAATCAGCGCGTTCTTGCGGTGCAGGGATCCATCATCGGGGCAAGCACAGGAATGAGGGTTTCACCGTGACCGACGAGACCGAACCGAGCGGCGAGGAATCCGAAGCGCGGACCTTTGACGCCCTGAGCGCTGACCGCCGGAAGAAGCGAGAGGTCTTGGCTGCCCAGGGGATCGACCCCTATCCGCTCCGGTTCGACCGGACGGCCACAGCCGCCGAACTGCACCACCGCCACGACGGCCTTGAGCCCGACGTCCGCACCGGCGACGTGGTGAAGATGGCCGGTCGGCTGACCAGCATCCGAGGCCACGGCAAGCTCTCCTTCGCCACGCTGCAGGACGTGAGCGGCTCGGTTCAGCTGCTGATGCAGGCCTCCACGCTCTCCCCCCAGGCCACGGCCGTTCTGGCCAACGCCGATCTGGGCGACTGGATCGGCGCCGAGGGCGAGGCCGTGACCAGCCGGCGCGGTGAGCTGTCGGTGGACGTGTCCGAGCTGTGGCTCCTGGCCAAGGCGTTGCGTCCGCTCCCCGACAAGTGGCACGGACTCACCGCCACGGACACCCGGTACCGCCAGCGGGAGGTCGATCTCCTGGCCAACCCCGATTCCAGAGCGGTCTTCGACGTCCGATTCAAGGCCATCGCCGCATTGCGGAAGCAGCTCATGGTCGAGGAGTTCGTCGAGGTGGATACCCCGATCCTCCAGCCTCAGGCCGGCGGGGCCCTGGCCCGTCCGTTCATGACCCGCTCCAACGCCCTCGACATCGAGCTGAGTCTCCGGATCGCCCCGGAGCTCTACCTCAAGCGTCTGGTGGTCGGTGGCTATGAGCGGGTCTTCGAGATCGCCCGGAACTTCCGCAACGAAGGGATCGACACCCGTCACAGCCCCGAATTCACTGCCCTGGAGGCCTACCGGGCCTTCGGCGACGTCAACGACGGGATGGACCTGACCGAGCGGCTCATCGTGGAGGCGGCCCGGTCGGCCACCGACCGCCTGACGTTCACCGTGGGCGGGCGGGCCATCGATCTGACCCCTCCCTGGCCCCGCCGCCAGCTGCTGGACTGGTTGGAGGAGGTGGTCGGCCGGCGACTCCATCCCACCGACCCGGTGGACGATGTGCGGGCCGTGTGTCGGGACCACGACGTCGACTTCCTGCCCGAATGGGGCTCAGGCAAGCTCATTTTCGAGCTGTACGACACCATCCTTCTGCCCGCGGTGGCCGACCCGGTGTTCGTGGTCGGTTTCCCGGTGGAGGTGTCGCCGCTGGCCCGCCAGACCTCCGACGACCCCACCATGGCCGCCCGGTTCGAGCTGGCCATCGACGCCAAGGAGTTCGCCAACGGGTACAGCGAGCTCAACATCCCTGAGGAACAGCAGGAGCGTTTCCGGGGTGAGGCCGAGGCGGTGGCTCGGGGCGACCTCGAGGCCCACCCGGCCGACCTGGCCTTCGTCCGAGCCCTCGAGTACGGACTTCCCCCGACCTCGGGTATCGGCATCGGCGTGGACCGCCTGGTCATGCTCATCACCGAGGTCGAGGCCATCCGCGACGTGATCCTCTTCCCCATGATGCGGCCGGAGGCGTCCAGTTGACCGACGTGGTGGAGGAGGCCATCTCCCCCGTGGACCTGGCCGCCGAGGCCGACCTGGTCGTCGAGGCCGAGGAGGGGAACCTCCCCGAGTTCCTCATCGAGGAGCAGATCGAGATCGAGCTGCCCATGGGCAGCCGCACCGTGGTGGTCAGCGACCTCCATCTCCCCGAAGTGGCCACGGAGACGTCGATCACCGTGGCGAACGAGCTGGCCGCCCTGGCGGGCGGCATGACCGGGCCGGCCGCCTTCGTCATCGCCGGCGACGGGTTCGAGATGCTGGCGGGCCCACCGGAGGTGGGCCGGATCCTCGATGTTCATCCGCAGTTCACCGAGGCGGTGGCGGCCTTCGCCTCCGGGCCGGACCACCACGTGGTAGTCCTGTCGGGCAACCACGACGGCCAGCTGGCCTGGGACGGTGCCGCTGCCACCATCCTGAAGGAGCGACTGGGGGTGCAGCAGTTCGCCCTCGATCTCGACCTGGTGGTGGCCACCGACCATGGAAGCCAGAGGGTCCGGGTGGTCCACGGCAACCAGGTCGACCCCTACAACGCCTTCGAGGACCCGTGGTCCCCGGTGGACACCCCGTTCGGGCACCACGTGGTCCGGGACCTGCTTCCCGAGCTGGAGTCCCGCCAGTCGCCCGGCTCGCTGCTCGAGGGCGTGCAGTGGCTGGACGGGGACATGGCCGACTTCATCGGCTCCCGCCTCTTCTATCGGAAGATCGTCGGGAAGCTGTGGCTGGCCGCCGTGCCGTTCGTGGCCATTCTCCTCCTTCGCCTCCTCACCTTCCTTCCCGGGGTCCGGCCCCTCCTCCATCGCCACGCCGAGCGGTGGCTGCTGGGCTTCGGACTGCTGGTGGCCTTCATCATCCTGGTGGCTGCGGTGGCGGCCGGCGCCACCCTGCTGCGGGTCAACCGCGCCCTTCGGGAGTCGGCGGTCAGCTCCCGCTCCGACCCGGCCACCCACAACGCCCCGGCCCGGGCCCAGGCCGCCCGGCTGGTCACCCAGGGGTATGCCGGAATGATCTCGGGACACACCCACGAGCCCGAGCTCTCGGTCGTGGGCAACGGCTTCTACGCCAACACCGGCAGCGGGACGGCCTCGGTCAAGGGTCGGCGCTCGCGGTTCCGCCTGCCCCATCCCTTCGTCACCGTCCATCGGTTCTCCTACGTGGAGATGTCCGGCAACGCCGTGCTCGAACTCAGGCTGTGGCTGCGGGAGGTCCCGGTGCGCTCCCCGGTCCTGCTGGAGCGGCTGGCCCAGGCCTCGGACAAGGTGGACATGGGGACCACCACCGAGGTGGCAGCCCTCCCCAACGGTCCCACCTGGCCACTCGACGATTCCGGGCTCAAGCGCTGGGTGGTCCGGCGCCGGGTTCGCCGGGTGGCGGCCATCATCTTGCTGGCCTCCGGGGTGCTGAACGTGGTCTTCGCCGCCCTGTGGCGGTTCCCGGGCACCCGGGGGGGTCGACCACTGGCTGCCCTTCGGTGTCCACCCGCTGTCGGTGTCCGAGGCCCTCGTCGGCGGTCTGGCCCTGTGCGGTCTGGCCCGAGGGGTGCGTCGCGGGTTGCGGCCGGTGTGGGTGGCCACCATCGTGGTACTGGTGGCCACCACCACGGATCGGTTGGTCACCGGCCACTCACGCGGGGGGTCGACCCTGGCCATCCTGTTCTGCCTGTGGCTGCTGGTCGAGCACCAGCACTTCCGTATCCGGCCCACCGGGGTCTCCCGGGCGTTCATCTGGGCGGCGGCCGTCGGCCTGGTCGTCATCGGTGCCACGGCCGGGATCGACAACGTGGTCGGGAGTGGCCATCACCGGCACTACGACGTGGTCTTCCTGCTCGTCGTGGTGGTCGTGCTGGCTGCCCTCCTCCTCATCGCCGCCCCCGGGCGCGAGTCGCGGCGAACCGGCACGGCCCGGGAGGAGGCTTTCGATCGGGCCCGGACCATCATCGAGACCCACGGGGGCGACACCCTCGACTATTTAGCCCTCCGCGACGACAAGTCGTGGTTCTTCACCGGCGAGTCGCTGGTGGCCTACTCGATCATCAACGGGGTGATGCTGGTCTCGCCTGACCCCATCGGTCCACCTCAGGACCGGGCCGAAGTGTGGTCCGACGTCATGGACATGGCCCAGGCCAACAACTGGCAGCCGTCGGTGCTGGCTGCCTCCCAGTCATGGCTGGGCATCTACCGGGCCGCCGGGCTGGTCGACCACTACATCGGCGACGAGGCCATCGTGGACGCCACCCAGTTCAGTCTCAAGGGAAAGTCCATGAAGTCCCTACGCGGGGCCTACAACCGGATGAAGAAAGCCGGCTGCCGGGTGGAGTGCTACCAGTCGATGGAGGCCCTGAGCGACGAGGTCAAGGACCAGCTGCTCGGGCTGATGACCGAGACCCGTCAGGGTGAGGCCGAACGCGGCTACTCCATGACCCTCAGCCGGATCTTCGACCCTCGCGACCAGGGCCTGCTGCTGGCCGTGTGCTTCGACTCCGACAACCGGCCCCTGGCCTTCAACCAGTACGTCCCCTCCTCCAAGGTGGACGGGTACTCGCTCGACCTCATGCGAAGGACGAACGATCCCGACGCCCCCAACGGGCTGACCGACTTCGTAATCATCGAGACCCTCCAGTGGATGGCCGAGCGTGCCCTGCGGGGCCTGGGCCTCAACTTCGCCACTATGCGGGCCGTGGTCGCCGGCGAGTCCGGCGCTGGACCCTGGGCCTCGCTCGAGCGCAACGTCCTGCACCATTTCAGCGAGACCCTCCAGATCGAGTCCCTCTGGCACTTCAACCAGAAGTACGACCCACTGTGGAATCCGCGGTACGTGGTTACCGGGCCGTTCCTCCCCCTGGCCAGGAGCAGTCTGGCCATCGCCAGGGCTGAAGCGGTGACCGAGATCCCGGTGGTGGGATCCCTGCTCAAGACCCACGATCCGAACCACACCCGCGACTCGGCGTAGCCCGTCACGTCAGGATCAGACTCCGGGGGTGCGTCCCTCCCGGGTGGCTGAGTCGGCAGCCTGTTCGGCGCTCCGGCGGGCTTCGCCCCACGCCTCGGGGGTGTCGGCCTGGTGGGCCCGGGCCACGATCTCGTCGACCAGCTGAGCCCGACGCTTGGCTCCGGCGGCCGCCTGGGCCGCGTCCTTGGCCCGCTCGGCCACCCGGGGGGTGGCTTCGGTGGCCCGCTCGGCCTTCTGCTTAGCCTCGTCGGCCTTGCGGGTGGCGGCCTGGGCGGCGTCGGCCGCCTCCCGAGCGGCGCGGGCCGACTCCTGCACGGCACGCTGCGCCTCGACCGCGGCCTCTTGGGCCTCGTCGGCCCGACGCTGCGCTTCCTCGGCGGCCTGTTCGAGCTTCTGTGCCGACTGGCGGATGTCGGCGGCGGTCTTCATGGTCTGGGTCATCTCCGACACCACCGCGGCGGCCGTGGCCGCCTCCTTCCAGTCCTCGGGGGTACCGGTGGCCTGGGCCTTGGTCACCGCCTTTTCGGTACGCTCGACCCAGTTGTCGGTGTGGTCGGTGGATGTCACGGTGGGCGGCTCCGGGGTGATGGGAGCCTGGGCAGCGGGCTCATCGGCGGTCGGAATGACTTGGACATCCTCGTCGCGCCCACCAGCTGGCCTCACCACGGCGACAGCCGCCTGGGCCACAGGGGGAGGGGGAGCAGCGGGGGGAGCGGCGGCGATGGGGGCGGAGGCCACGGGGGTGACCTCCGGGGCGTCCTCCTCGTCGACATCGGTGACCGCTTCGTCAGCCGCGGGCGCATCCACGACGGGTTGGAAGGTCGGCGCCGACGCCAAGGGCGGGATCACCGCCGGCTTGTCCGCGGCGGCGTCGGTCAGCAGGCGGCTCCCCAGTAGCGGTGCCTGGGGCACGTCCGGAGCCAGCAGATCTGTGGCGTACCGGGCCGGTGGCCCCGACGGATTGGTGGGGATCACTGCGGTGGCCGGGGTGGCCGGGCTCGGGACGGGCGCCTCCGCCTCTACCGGAGGGCCCTCGCTGGGCTCGGCGACGACGGGCGGGGGACCCACCCGCATGGTCTGGCCAGTGAGATGGAATCCGTCCCAGTACCGCATGAGCCCGGGGTCCTTGGTGTCGGGGTACCAGCCGGCGGCCGACTGCTCCTCCATGGTCACCGCAGGAGCCGCCACCTCGGCAGGGGGTCCGGCCGAGCCGGGGTCGGGCGGACCGTCGGGGCGGGGATCGTTCGAGAAGAACTGCGCGAACTCATCCGCCGCGTTGGGCGTCGTCTCCTCGTCTGCCTTCCGCTTCTGATGTCGTGCAAAGGGTCGCAGTGCCATACCTCCTGTGTCGTCACCTACCCCGGCTTCCTTGAGCAGTTCACCATGTCCTTTGGTGCCCTCCCAACGTCCTCGCCGAGGGCCGGTCCCTTTGGCACTGACCACCACCCCCGACGGTCCGTCGAACCCACTCAAGTCATTCCAGATTGTTGCCGATAGCACCGAGGTGACAGGACTGATGGGGTCGCCCTCCGGCACCGCTACGAGTATTGAAGCACCGAAGCTGGGCCTGGGTGGTACGCCCAGCCTGGCCTTCCAGCCGGCCGTGGACCTGGCCACGGGCCGTCTGCTCGGCTTCGAGGCCCTCCTCCGCTGTCACGATGCCTCCGGTGGAAACATCCCTCCCGACGTACTGATCCCGTGGGCCGAGGCCCACGGGCACATGAACGAGCTCAACGAATGGGTCCTGAGCGAAGCGTGCGCCCAGGCGTCACGGTGGCCCTCCGACCTGCAACTGGCCGTCAACTGTTCTGTCTTCCAGCTGCGGCGGGGTACCGCTGCCGTGGCCGCCGCCACCGCCCTCGAGCGGTCGGGGCTCAATCCAGACCGCCTGACCGTCGAGGTCACCGAGGTGTCGGTCTCCGATGACGAAGCCGCCGAGGACCTCTCGGTGATGACCCGCCTGGGCATCCAGCTGACCGTGGACGACGTGGGAACTGACTACTCCGTGTTGGAGCACCTGCGAGGGGCCGTGGTCAACACGGTGAAGATCGACGCCGGGCTCATCGCCGGCCTCACCGATTCAGACGGTCAGAGCCGGGCGGTGGTGGAGTCGATCGTGAAGCTGAGTCGATCGTTGGGGTTCTGCACCGTGGCCGAAGCCGTGGAGACCGGTGACCAGGTGGCGATCTTGCGGGAGCTCGGGGCCGAGACGGCCCAGGGCTACTTCTTCTCGGCGCCCATGACGGCCCAACAGGCGTGTGATCTGGCCAACATGGATCCACACCCCTGTTTCGCCCTCACCCTGCCGCCGCTGCCTTCGCTGCCCAAGATGACCAAGCCGGGCCGCTCCTGAGCCTGCGGCCGGCCTGAGCACCACCGGCTACCAGCCCACCTCCGACCCGTCGATGTCGGCACGGTGCCGTAGGCGTGTGCCGACCCCGGATTCGGGGCCGGCACGACGCCGGTGAGGGTTCACCTGTTCTCGGTGTCTCGCGACATCACATGGCGGACCTCCTGAGACACTATTCAAACCCCTCGCCAGAATTCCTTAATCTCATGAAGGAATTAGGTCCGACCAGGGATAAGAAGCATTAGCTCCATGTCCGATCGAAACCGTCCGCTCGCTACCAATTTTACGCGGATTCCCCAAAATCTCCTAGTTCCACCCAACAGGGACCGAGACGCAATTCGAACCTTTCGGTCGCGTCGCCATTATCGAGTTCAACTAGACCCATTGTGAATCGGCAGCACTTGTTTTACTATTGTGCGTGGAGGTAGTACATGCGTAACGGCTAGAACACACCAGATCAGATAACATCAGGCCCCAGCTCTCCTCGGAGAGTCGGGGCCTTTTCTATTGGCGGAAGTTGGGGGATGGTTTGGCCGAGATTGAAGACCGACGAAAACTATGGGGCCTCATTTCGGTATTGGCGGACCTCCTGAGACACTATTCAAACCCGTCACCAGAGTTCCTTACCCTAATGAAAGAACTAGATCTGACCAGGGACAACAAGCACTAGCTCAATGTCCGATCGAAAACGTCCGCTCGCTACCAATTTTACGCGGATTCGCCGATTTCACCTAGTTCCACCCAACAGGGACCGAGACGCAATTCGAACCTTCCAAGACCGGTCCCTTAGCCCTCGCCACTTCACCTTCGTGACCAGGGTTATCGAGTGAATAGGAACTGTCCGTTTGGTCTAGGAGATGATCTTGCTGAAGAGATCTTCGAGATGTTGAAAACGAACCGAGTTTGGAAGCATTCGCGAAGCTTTGCGTTCCTCCACCAGTAGGCGTAGGTCCTCATCTTCCAACGGGAGAATCCAGCCCCGATCATCAGACGCTGTGTCCTTGCACCTTTCGATACAAGCCGCTTTGTTATCAATGTTCCTGCAAACCAAAAGTCCAAGGCGTCCCCTTGTGGGAGAGAATCGGCCGGAGAGCTGGTCAAATTCAGGATTCGCTACTTCTTCCGTGTAGTTCTTGCATTCGACAACGACGAATCCTGCCGGAATCTGGTGGTGTTCATGAACTCGCCAAAAGAAGCCGCTTGTGGACGCATTCGTGAACTTGATATCGATCCGCTTCCGGCCGTTATGAAGGTGAGATTCCCGCTCCGGATTTACCAGTGACGGGAAAAATAGGGCCTGGAGCAGACCCTCAACGGCTCTATGATACTTCGTTGCCCCAGCGTGCCCAGGTTCAACGGTCAGAACCGCATTAAGAAGTTTATCCCAGTCGGGTTCAGGTGTTCCCTCCGCAACAGCGATGTCGTCGTGATTCAGTGGATTGCCACGGGCCGCCCGTTTGGCAGCCCGATATTGATCGAGGATCGCTGGATTCTTCTTGGTCATCTCGACACTAACAGCCTTGCCGGATCCGTACTTTTCCCGCAGGGAGGCCTTCGTGACCCGGCGATTGCCGTTCTTGAGGAGTTCAACAAGCTCACTGTTAGCGGCCAGTTCGGCTTCTTGGAGAGAGGTAAGAACAAAGTGATTGAAGTACTCGTCGGGGTTGTACTCCATACGCCGCCTAACGATTGACTTCGGAATCAGCAGCAACCGCCCGGTCTCAGAGATTGGAAGTCGCACGAACTCGGTAAACCACTCGTGCGTGTGGGGATCCCACATAGGACCCGAGTCAACATCAGCAGTTAGAGTAATTTCGTAGAACTCGCAGACCTCCTGAGTGAACCGGACAAGCGGTTGACGTATGATGTTCGTCGAGATGTCGGAAATTATGTCGTTGCTTATACCCGGAATCATCAGAATTGTGTCCTCAAGATCCTCAAGTAACCCGGATCGAACTGCTTCGCTCTCGGTAACTATTCACGTCCCCTGAGCGGCGCGTCCACCACCTGCGCAATCGACGCGCGTACCGTGGGGAATTCCGACCGACGACCGTTCTCCCGACGCTCCGACCTACGAGCAGTTGGTCGTCGAGAACTCCGTGCTTCGTGCA
>JBBQWW010000100.1:0-12124 GCA_038210245.1 Acidimicrobiales bacterium | reverse complement strand
CACCAAATGGGTTGAGTGGCGATGCGGTGGGCTGAACAGCTTCACCGATTCCCTGAACCGCAGGAAGGGCGTGCGGAACCAGGACTCCTTGTCATTGCGTTCGATTGTCAGCGCCGTCCAGCGGTTGTCTGCGGTGCGCCGGCCGCCGGGGGCTCCCGCTACACCGGGACGGGTGGCAGGGCCCGCAAGAGCGTGAGGGCGCGTTCGAAGGTCTTGGCCCATGGCCACTCGAGCGGGGCCCGCAGCGTGGGTCGACCGGAGGGACTGACCAGCCGACCGGGCATGGACAGGAACCGGGTGCGCACGGTGCGGGCCACGGTGAGCTGCTCCTCGGGGGTGATGTTCCCCAACATGGCCGTCCAACGGATGAGGTCGTGGGCCAGGGCCGCACAGAGGAGCCACGCCCCGTTGGCGAAGAAGTGCCCCGAGGGCACGTGCTCCATGCCCGCTCCCTCTTTCAGGTCGCGGATGCAGAGCTCCACCGTGGCGTGGGCCCGGTGGAAGGCATCGACCTCCACTGGCGTCCCTCCGAGATCGGTGAGGAATCCGAAGTGTCGCCACTGGGGCCACAGGGTGGCCTGGGAACCGACCAGACGGGTGCGGCGCACGACGAGGCGACGGCCCCGGTACTCGCAATCGGCCACCTCGGCCTCGCCGTCACAGGTGTATTCGATCGGGGTCCAGGCCGACTCGTCGATACCCTCGACGGCTGTGAGCACGGTCTTTATCATTCGCACGCCCATGGTGTAGCTGACCTCCAAGCGCTCGAGGGTGGCGATGGTGGTGCTGGACCAGAAGCCCGAGTCGAAGCGCATGAACAGATCACCGGTGGCCCCGGCCCGGCGGACCCGGGCCACCAGTTCCTCCACGAACCGCTTGGAGCCGCGCTGGGTGTTGGCCGAACCTTTGCGCATGCGGACGTGGAGCACCTCGCCTGTCCCGGCACGGGTGGCGAGTAGCGGGTGATAGCCGAGCTTCTTCGTGTAGCCGAAGCCCGCACCGTGCTTGGCCTTGCCGACCACCTCGCAGATGGTGGAGTCGAGATCGATGACGAGGGGTTCGGAGCCCGGACCCGCCCCCAGCGCCCAGGCCCGGCGCAGGGCTTCACCGAGCACCTGGTCCAGCTGGCGGATGTGACCGAAGGTGAAGGCCCGCAGGAACGTACCCAGCGTCGAGGGGGCCATAACCCGGTGACCGAGCACCGCCTCGGTTGCCCCGGAGCGCAACACGTCGGCGTGGTCGATGTGGCTGCCTCCGGCCACCATGGCGTGCACCAGGGTCAAGATCTTCCGGCCGGGGAGGGCACCACCGACACGACCGGACAGGTCGACTGTGGTGTTGATCAGCTTCTCGAGGTGGAGGCGGGAGACCAACGTCGCCACCAGCAGAAGCCCGGCGTTGGCCACCAGATTGGGCTCGTCGAAGGTCACCTCAATGCGGTCGATTCCGCGCGATACTGAACTCACTGAAAGTGCCTCCTCGTGCTGAGTGGATCGGTGACGTCGCAATCACCATTTTCCCAGCAAGGGAGGCACTTTCCGCGGATGCGCGGCCGTCAGATCAGGCGGTCAATCGGTGTTTCCAGGTTTAGTACAGAGCGGTTGGCGAGCCCCGTGAGTGGGTCCGTACGAGCCGTCACCACCAACGACGCCCGTTCGGTCAACAACTGGCGGTAGAGCTTGGTGAATTCAGACATCATTGCGAAAAACACCAAGGAGACCGCCACCAGGGTCATCCCGCGCCCCCAGTACCACCCCACCGAGTAGCGGTGGAGGGAGGCAAAAAGGAGGATCATGTCGGCGACACAGACCCAGGCGGTCACGGCTACCCAACGTTCTGGCCCGACCCGGGACCGAGTGCCGCGGGTGATGATCACGGCGCTGGCCACACCAAGCGCGAGCGCAGGGGGTCCGGTGATTTCGCTCATCCGCACGAGGCTGGTGCCATGAATGAGGACCGGCAGGAACGAGTGACCGAAGAATGACACCAGCACAATGGTGCCAACCGCAGCGGCGCCAACGAGTAGACACGCCCGCACGGTGGCACGCATCCGCTGGTTGACCGGTACGGGCCGGCAGAGGTGGCCCGGCCACGGACACCAGGCCACCGCCAGGAGGACCGGGAAGCCGACGTGCCATCCGAGGTAGAGCCACGGCGACGTCGATGCCCAGGAGCCCAATGGTGGGTGGGAAGAGATGACACCCGGGAATGCCGCCACGTAGCCCAAGATCATGAACCCTGACCAGACGTAGGCCAAGGAGAGGGCCAGGAGCCGTCGGTCGCCGATGTCGTGAAAACGGGTGATCAGGAGGAAGCACGTCACGATGTCGAGGATGAAGATGATGGACATCACGGCAGGAACGAACGATGTGGCCGGCCCCAGTTCGTGGGTAGCAAAGGGAAGGACACACACGGTCACAACGGCCACCGCCGCCAGGGTGGCCGCCTCCGCTCGAGTGAGCCAGCCGCCATCCTTGCCGCCTACGGACGGCTCCTTCGATGAGACAGCGCCGGGTCCGTCCAGATGGCGCTCGAAATGCGCATCGTCGTCGTGACCGTGTTCTCCCCCTACTCGCCAAGTGGCACCCGCCGTTGCCTACATCATTGCAATATCGGTAGAAACCAGCAGCGAGTTGAGTCTCTCCGGTTCGGCCTGGCGCGCCACACATTCCATCCGGGGATTGGGGATGTTGGTGGGCCTCGGCGGATTCGCCGACTTCATACCATCCATCCCTTGGCACCGCTGTCTGACGACTGACAAACTGACGACCGATGGCTTCCCTCGCTGCCGACTGGGCGACGATCTCCTCCTTTGCCACCGCCGTCGGCACGCCCGTGTTGGCCATTGCCACCTTTTCGGCAGTCAGATCGTCGAATCGCTCTGCGCGGGTGGCAGAAGTTGCCCTGCAGGAACAACGTACCCAGATGCCGAGCCTGCGCTGACGTTCAGCTGATCACACCTTCACTCGAGGTTGGTCCGGTCACCGGGGCCCTGTCCCCGATCTGGTCACGTTGGCGGAAAGCGGATAGCCATCAGGCGTCGGGGAGGGCGGCGAAGTCACGCTTGGCCTGTCGATACCAGCCCATCCCTTTGATGGGATTCTTCCAACGGCCCTTCATCTCCTTGGCGGAGCCTTCGTGTGCCGTGTCACCACTGGCGGCCATAGCCTTGAGGTGTCGGTCCTGCGCCTTGATCACCTCGTCTGCAGTCGTGCCCTCGTGCGCAACATCGCACGGGCCACCCAGTTGTCTACAGGTCATTGCCTTCATGAATCTTGCTTCCTTTCACTCAATCGGATTGTGCGATGCCAGCCAATGTGATTCGGCCACATCAGCTCTTCGGGTTGGCCCGAAGTCGAACGATGTCCATCGTCGCCAAAACGTCTGGATCGGCGATCAGCTCGACTTCGCGCACCAGGCTCGACTCGACGTGGAAGAGGAACGCCACCTTGGTCGACCCGGCCTGGATCCAAGCGGCGCCCAGATCGTCATCGATGGTGACCGGTACGGCTCCCCGGGAGCCATTGAAGCGAGCCGCCACGGAGGCGGCGCCTTCGTAGACGGGATCGGTGCCCATCTCCTGCCCGACCGAGTCGGCGCGCATCACCGCATCGGGCGCGAGGAGTGAGAGCAGCGTGTCCAGTTCCCCACCACGGGCGGCAGTGAGGAAGGCGTCAACAACCCGCTGGCTCTCGGCGCGCTCGGCTTGAGACGCCGCTGCAGATACCCCCTGAACCTTGCGTCGTGCCCGGCTGGCCAACTGTCGCACAGCAGTGCTGGAGCGACCCATGACCGCGCTGATTTCATCGAACGGGTAACCGAAGACATCGTGCAGGACGAATGCCGCCCGCTCGGGGGGCGCCAGGGTGTCGAGGACGACTTGCATGGCATCGCCCGTCTTCTCCGCGAGCAAGACGTCAGCCTCCGGGTCGACCGACACAGGGTCGACGGGCACGTCTGCCTCGACTTCGGTCCGCTTCCGTCGCCTCCGCAGCTGGTCAAGGCACAGCCGTGTCACCACAGTGGTGAGCCAGGCGGGCAGGTCATCGATGGATTCGGTGCGAGCAAGCCGAAGCCATGCCTCCTGCAGCACGTCGTCGGCATCGGCCTCCGACCCGAGAATTCGAGTGGCGATCGCAGTCAACCGGGGTCGCTCGGTGTCGAATTGGGGCATTTCCATCTTGGTCACACCATGTTGACGTATGTCGCTGCCAGCGTGTGACAGTCCCACACCCCACGGAGCGAAATGCTCCGATCACCAGGTGGAACTGCCGGAGCCGGAAGGTGGCCCGGGCTCCCCACTGCCCCGATCATGACGCTGACGGCCCGGCGCCGTGGGCGAGACCACCAATGACTTAAGAAGACACTTTACTTTTGCGATACCCGGTCCCTACACTCAAGTACATGCTTGACCAACCGATCGACCTGGATCGCACCTTCCAGGCGCTGGCCGACAAGAGCCGGCGCACCATGGTGGAGCGACTCACGCTGGGACCCGCCTCGGTCAGCGAGCTGGCCGAACCTTTGGCCATGTCCCTAGCCGGCGTACTCCAGCACGTCCAGGTTCTCGAGTCGTGCGGTCTGGTGAAGACGGAGAAGGTCGGGAGGACGCGCCTGTGCCGGATCGAACGTGAGGCGATGACCGCTGCCGAACGATGGATCGCCGATCGGCGCCGCAGCTGGGATGCCCGTCTGGACCGATTGGGCGACGTGTTGAACGACACCCCAACCGAGGAGAAGCCATGACCCCATCCACTGTTGCCCACCACACCTTCGTCATCGAACGGACGTACGACGTTCCCGTGGCTCAGACCTTCCGAGCATGGGCGGACCCCCTCCTCAAGGCCCGCTGGTTCGCCGGCTCCCCCGAAGCCCTCGACGCCGGTTACGCACTCGACTTCCGGGTCGGAGGCCACGAGGTCAATCATGGTGGGCCCCCCGGTGGACCCGTCTTCACCTACGAGGCCGAATTCCGCGACATCGTGCCCGAGCAACGGATCGTGTACACGTACCAGATGTTCTCCGACCAGGATCGGATCTCCGTGTCCGTCGCCACGATCCAGTTCCACGGTGACGGGGCGACGACCCGCCTCGTGCTCACAGAGCAGGGTGTGTTCCTCGACGGCCACGACACGTCGGCCCAGAGGGAGGAGGGGACCCGATCCCTGCTCGAATCTCTGGCGGCCCTGCTGAATGGGGGTGGATCGTGAGGGGGCGGTTCCTGCCGCACTCTGCATCGGTCCGCCCCTGGCGGCGTCCTCACGGCTGTAGGCCGGCGGGACCGGCCGACCTCCGCCCCGGTCCGGGACCGGTAGGGTCCCCCTCGTGTACCGGCTCCCCGCCATCGACGAGGCACGCCTGACAGGCGAGTTGGCCGCTGCCGAGTCCGTCCGACGGGTGCGGAGCCGGGTGCAGCACCAGGTCCGCCGCTCCCTCGGGATCACCGGTGAGGCCCGGCCCCCGTGTGACGATCCCGACCAGGCCTACTTCCCTCCGGACTCCATCACCCGCGAGATCCACTCCGATCTACCGGCCATGCTCATCGGCGGCGTCGCTGCCCTGCTGTTCCAGATGCTCCATCCCCTGGCCATGGCCGGTGTGGCCGAGTTCTCCAACTACCGCCAGGACCCGTTGGGCCGCCTCGAGCGCACGGCCATGTTCCTCGGGACCACCACCTTTCGATCCCGCCCCGAGGCTGAAGTGGCCATCGACCGCGTCCGCAGTGTGCACCAACAGGTCCGCGGCACGGCCCCGGATGGTCGGTCGTACTCGGCCAGCGACCCGGCGCTGATCACCTGGGTCCATGCTGCCGAGGTCCGGTGCTTCCTCAACGCCGCCCTGGCCTACGGACCCCGTCCGCCGTCCCGGGCCGAACAGGACCAGTACGTCGATGAGATGGCTCGGGTGGCGGTGGCCCTCGGCGCGGTGGACGTCCCCCACCGGGTCAGCGAGCTCGACGCCTATTTCGGCGCCGTCCGACCCGAGCTCCGGTTGACCCGGGAGGCCCGGACGGCCCGCAACTTCGTCCTGCGCGGCGTGGGGAGATGGCCGCACGAGATCACCACCTACGGGTTGCTGGTGGCGGCCGCCCAAGGAGTGCTGCCCGGGTGGGCCCGACGTCAGCTGCACCTGGCCCAGGTCCCCGCCGGCGACCGTCTGGCCGTGCGACCGGCGGCCCGGATATTCAGCTCCGCCTTGCGATGGGTGGCCACCCCGCCGGGACCGGACACTCCCCCAGCTCCAGAGACGGGTGCCCTGGCCCCCGCTGGTTAACGCCGGTCGGCCAGCAGAAAGCTGGCGATGTCGTCGAAGCTCTGCGGGGCCTGGGCCAGAAAGGCGTGGCCGCCTTCGTAGACGTGGAGTTCAGCGCCGGCGATCCGCGAGGCCATGGCTTCACTGTTCTGCAGCGGGGCGATCCCGTCGTAGCGGCCGCACCCGATGAAGGTCGGGCAGCTGATGGTCGAGAGCCGTTCCCAGGTGTCATGGGTCCGACGGGCCTCGAGCTGGAGGTGGATGCCGGTCAGGCGCCGGTCATCGGGCCCGGCTACCCGGGCCTCCATCATCGTCACCAAGTGGGAGTCGTCGGTGTGGCTGTCCAGCCAGGCCGGGTCGAACCTCGAGTCGAGCAGGGTGCGACGACGAAGGTTCCGTTCCTCGGGCTCGAGGTCCTCCAGCTGGTGGAGCGGGTACGAGGAGCCACCGGCTCCACCGGCCGATGTGCAGAGGAGGGCCAGACGCCGGATCCGGTCGGGTCGGGAGACGGCCAGTTCCAGGGCGACCATCCCCCCGAAGCTGATGCCGAGCACCAGCGCCGAGGCCCATCCGACGACGTCCATCACAGCGGCAGCGTCATCGGCGCAGTCGGCCATGGTGTACTGGTCGGTGACCTCCCCACTCCGTCCCAGCCCCCGATTGTCGTAGGCCAGGACCTCGAATCGCGAGGCCAGGGCGGCGGTGATGAGTCCCGAGTCACGCAGGGTGACCCCGGACCCGTTCACGAACAGCAGCGGCGGGCCGGACCCCGTCACCTCGTAGTAGAGGTCGACGCCGTCAGCCCGGACCACCGGCACGGCCGACTCCTTCCGAGAGGGTGGACACCGAGCTGAGTATGTCACGACGACGGGTTGGGTTCGGGGGCTACCCCTCCGAGCGGCGTCGGCTCCGACGGCGCCACCCGACCAGGCCCACCACTCCCAACGCGGCCAGCCCGATGGCCACGATGCCGGCCACCGCTGGCGACAGAGTGCGGCCGCCGTCAGTGACAGCCGGTCGGGGCGAGGGCGGCGGCGCCGGTGTTGGCGCCGAGCCCACGGTGGTCGACGCGCCGGACGACGAGGAGCTCGACGTGGCTGTGAAGGCCACCACCTGTCGGGCACTGGCCACCAGCAGCAGTCCGTCCCCGACACTGGGTGTCGGGAAGTGGTTGGCCGGCGCCCCGGCGGCAGCCTGTTGTCGGACGGCACCGGTGGTCGGATCCAGGCCGGACAGGGTCCCGTCCTGTCCAACGGTCCAGATCAGTCCGGCGGCCACCACGGGCGGCCCACCTCCGGTACCCGAGCTCCACATCAGGCGAAGGCTGGGTGGCGATGAGGCCGCCCGCACGGCGACGATCCCGGAGAGACAGGGGAGGTAGATCAGCGTGCCCACCACGGCACTTCCCCCGTCGACGTCATCGGAACAGACCGAGCCCAGTGAGGCCAGCTGACCGCCGATACCTCCGAGGCGGGTCCCGTCCAGAAGGTAGGCGATGCCAGCCTTGCCGGCGATGACCACCTGCCCGCCGCCCAGCAGGGCCGGGGCCATGGACAGATCGAGATCGGCTGCGTTGTCCGAAGCCCACGATGAGGGGGCGAAGTACTGATTGAGCCGCAGGTCGGCGCCGAGCTCCAGCACCGAGTCACTGTGGTCGTACGCTCGGGAGGCCGAGGTCACCGACCCGTTGCCGGCACTGACCCAGATGTGGCCGGAGGCATCGACGGCCGGTGCCGCCCCGCCCATCCACACCGCTCCCTGCGACTGCCCGGCGCCGGTGTCCACCCCGAAGTCGACCGGCGTTCCCCCCCGCTCGTCCACGCCGACCACCCACCCCCGGTACGTGGAGCAGTCCCCGTAGTTACCTCCGAATCCGAACACCACCGTTCCCGAGGTCACGTTGAGGCCGGTCCTCTGGAGCAGGGCGGCGGGATCCGTCCCGGCGGGGTCCACCTCCTGGGTCAGCTCGGTGGTCCCGGTGGTGGTGTCGAGGCCCACCAGCACATGGGACGGCCGACCGCGTACAAGCTCGTCGGCCACCACGAAGAGCTCGCCCCGCGCCGTGTCGATGACCGGGGTACCGGTGATCCCCACGGTGGGTTCGATGTTGCCGCACGGCAGGCGGGACGCGGGAACCGGGGTGGCCACGTGCGTCGACCACACCACGGTGCCGGTGGTGGAGGACAGTGCGTAGACGGTGTCGTTCTCGGTGGCCACATAGACGCGACCTCCGACGACCAGGGGCTCCCCGTAGAGCCGGCCGTCCAACACCGGCGACGTCCAGGCCCGGGCACCGGTGGCCACCGACCCCACACCGGTGGCTACCCCGGTGCCGGCCGGGTCGCGGTGGTAGACGGTCCACGCCGACGGATCGGCGGTGGACGTCGGAGCGGCTCCGGTGGCCGGAGGGCCGGTGGTGGGCGGGCCGGTGGCCGCGGTGGCGGGACCGTCGGCCACCACCGACGGGAGGGCGGCGAGGACCCCGGCCATCAGCACCGGAGCAGCCCAACGCCGACCCGCGGCCCGGCCGGACACGCTCACCCGGCCCCGGCGTCAGTGGTCACCCGAGTCAGGATATCCAGCCCGGGTCGGAGGGATCAGGCCACCGAGGGACCCTGCTGGCGCACGGTCTCCACCGACTCCATGGCCGCCCGCAGATCGGCTAACCAGGTGTCGGTGTTGGTGGCCACCAGCCTCACGCACCACAGCAGGGCGTCGGAGCGGCTCCGGGCTACCCCGCTGTCGACCAGCGTGTCGAGGACGACTCGCTCGGGCTGGCGGAGCCGGGTCATGACCGGGACCGACAGATTGGTGAACACCTGCCGGGCGCTGCCCACCTCGGCCCCCCAGGCGATGCTCCGACCGAAGAGGTGTTCCGCTTCGCGGGCCACCGCCATGCGCTCCTCCCGGGTGTCCTCCCGGAAACGGGACAGCCGACCGGCCTCGGCCGCGGCCACGGACACTTCGTCAGCTCCGTCGGGGACCTCGGGTGGGGACAGGCGGCCCACGATGAGGATCTCGTCCCGGTCGACCACCACGGCGGGGGCCTCCTCGAACCAGGGGTCCGGCAGGCGGCCGGACAGCCAGCCGGCCAGCCCGTCCACCGACGGCTTCTCCTCGGGGAGACCCCCGGCCGGCCGGCCGGGGCGACCCCGTCCTCGACGGCCACTGCTCGTTGCGTGCTCCATGATGCACCTCCTGATGTGATTACTTAATTACAATACCTGAGAGCTTACAGGGGAGGGCCGCAGTCCCAAGCAGGGTCGACCCGAGGACTCCGACGGGATGGGGCGACAGGGCGTCGGGCCCGATCGGGGCGACAGGAACCGGGTGGACGGCCCAGGTACGGGACCGGGGACAGTCAGGCCAGGACCGACGCCACTACGGCCCCGACCTGCTCCGTCTCGAGCAGGAATCCGTCGTGACCGGACGACGAGTCAACCACGGTAACCGCGTGGCCCCCCGGAAGCAGTCGGGCCAGCTGGTACTGCAGGCCGAGCGGGTAGAGCCGGTCGGAGGTGATACCGGCCACGGCCACGTCGGCCCGAACCCCGGCCAGGGCCCGGGCCACTCCGTTGCGGCCCCGACCCACATCGTGGTGGTTCATGGCCTCGCTCAGCACGATGTACGAGTTCGGATCGAAACGGCGCGCCAGCTTGTCCCCGTGGTACTCGAGGTACGACTCCACGGCGAACCGTCCCCCCTTGCCCGGGTCCTCCTCCTCCTCCTGGGCGTTCCGCCCGAACCGGCTCTCGAACTCGAGGTCGGTGCGGTAGGAGTACTGCCCGAGGCCCCGGGCCAGGGCCAGTCCGGCCGTGGGCCGGGCCCCGGTGGTGTAGTAGTCGCCGCCGGCGAAGGCCGGGTCGGACCGGACGGCCCGGATCTGCAGCGAGCACAGGGCGATCTGTCCGGCAGTGGCCATGGCCCCGACGGCCAGCACTACGGCCCGGCTGACCCGGTCGGGATGGCCCACGCACCACTCGAGGACCCGCATCCCCCCCATCGACCCCCCCACCACACTGGCCCACCGGTCGATGCCCAGGCGGTCGGCCAGCCTGGCCTCCACGGCCACCTGGTCACGGATGGTCACCAGTGGGAAGCGCGAACCCCAGGGCCGTCCGTTGGGGGCCGGCGAGGCCGGTCCGGTGGTGCCCTGGCAGCCACCCAGCACATTGGGGCAGACCACGAAGTAGCGGTTGGTGTCGATGGGCGCGCCCGGTCCGATCATGCCGTCCCACCAACCGGCCGAGGGGTGCCCGGGCCCGGGCGGCCCACTGGCGTGGGAGTCACCGGTGAGGGCGTGCAGGACCAGGACGGCGTTGCCCCCATCGGCGGCCAACTCGCCCCACGTCTCGTAGGCCACCGAAACGTCGGGCAGGTGGCCGCCCTCCTCCAGGTCCAGGCCCGGCGTACCGTCGCCCGCCAGTCGGGCGAACCGACGACCTCCCGGCTCGTCACCCGGCTCCCATACCCCCGGGTGCGGGCCGCGGGTCACGTCCCTTTGATGGCGCGGAACCCCGCCTCGAGGTCGGCGAGGATGTCCTCGACCGACTCGAGGCCGATGCACAGGCGGACCAGGTCCGGAGTGACCCCGGTGGTGACCTGCTCGGCCTCGGTTAGCTGTGAGTGGGTGGTGGAGGCCGGGTGGATGGCCAGGCTGCGTACGTCGCCCACGTTGGCCAGGTGGCTGAACAGTTCCAGCCCCTCGATGAAGGTCTTGCCCGCCTCCGCCTCGCCGTTGATGCCGAAGGCCAGGATGGCCCCGCCTCCGTTGGGCAGGTACTGCTCTTGACGCGCGTGCCAGCGGCTCGAGGCCAGACCGGGGTAGTTGACCCACCGCACGTCATCGCGGGCCTCGAGCCAGGTGGCCACGGCGGTGGCGTTCTGGACGTGGCGCTCCATACGCAGGCTGAGCGTCTCGAGGCCCTGCAGGAACAGGAACGAGTTGAGGGGGGCGATGGACGGCCCCGTGTCCCGCAGGTACTGCAACCGGGCCTTCAGAACGAACCGGGCCGGGAACAGGGCTTCGGGCAGCTGGCCGAAGATCAGGCCGTGGTAGCTCGGGTCCGGCTCGGTGAAGCCGGGGAACCGACCACTGCCTTCGTAGTCGAAGGTGCCCCCGTCGACGATGATCCCGCCGATGGAGGTGCCGTGGCCCCCAATGAACTTGGTGGCCGAGTGGACCACGATGTCGGCCCCGTGCCGGAGGGGCTGGCACAGGTAGGGAGAGGCCAGGGTGTTGTCCACCACCAGGGGGATCTGGTGCTCATGGGCGATGGCTGAGACGTGCTCGAAGTCGAGGACGTCTCCTTTGGGATTGCCCAGGGTCTCGGCGTAGAAGGCCTTGGTGTTGGGCCGGACGGCGGCCCTCCAGGCGTCGAGGTCGTCGGGGTTCTCCACGAAGGTGACCTCGATACCGAACTTGGGCAGGGTGTAGTGGAGCAGGTTGTAGGTTCCGCCGTAGAGCGAGGCCGAGGACACCACGTGCCCCCCGTTCTCGGCCAGGTTGAGCAAGGTGATGGTCTCGGCGGCTTGCCCGCTGGCCACGGCCAGTGCCGCCACCCCACCCTCGAGGGCGGCCACCCGCTCCTCGAACACGGCCTGGGTCGGGTTCATGATCCGCGTATAGATGTTCCCCAGCTCCTCGAGCCCGAAGAGGGCGGCGGCGTGGGCGGTGTCGCGGAAGGTGTAGCTGGTGGTCTGGTTGATCGGAACGGCCCGGGCCCCTGTTGTGGGATCGGGCACGGCTCCGGCATGGATCTGACGAGTTTCGAATCCCCATTCGGACATGGCGGTGGTCTCCTCGGAACGGTCCCTCGGCGTCGTTCGCCAGCACGGGTCGGCGCTCTCGGCTTCCAAGCTTGGCAAACCC
>JBBQWW010000099.1:0-12531 GCA_038210245.1 Acidimicrobiales bacterium | reverse complement strand
CGGTGATCTTGGTCCCTCCGGTGGCGCACCACAGACGGTAGGCGGTGGAGTTGGCCCCACCACCGTTGTCAGCGTTAGAGACGTCGGTGAAGGCGGTGCCCGTGTAGGGACCGTTCACCGGGTCACCGGGCAGCCAACCTGCGGCCACCGGACCGATGTTGCCACTGTTGATGGTGGCGTAGGGGCCACTGGCCACTGTGCCGAAGGTGGAAGGGTTCACCACCGGGAAGTCCACTGCGGGGACGGCATCTTTGGCGTAGCCGGTGCCCACCAACGAGCAGGCGCTACCGGCCGGCTTGGACGACCGGGCGAAGTCCACCTTGAGGGGCGAGTTGGCCGCCCCACACAGCTGGTTCTGGCCCGCTCCCGATCCCACGGCATCGACGCCGGTCGTGACCTCGGTACGGCCCCAGTTGTCGGCCGTGTCGGTGGTATCGGTGTTGCCTCCCGACTGACAGTAGTCGTTGGCGTTCGCCGTGGTCGACGGGAGCAGGGCGTTGTTGAAGAGGCTGGCCTCACCCCCGGCGTTGAGCGTGCAGCCGTAGAGACCAGCCGACGTATAGAGGTCGTCGATCTTCTGCATGACGAAGAAGGTCGTGTCTGATCCGGCGTTGCGGATGGCATTGACTGCGCCGTTATAGAAGTGCGGAGCGACGTTGGCGGCTGGGTCGGACGGAGCAGCGGCCGAAGCCACGCCCACCCCGATGCCCAGGCTGCCGATGATCGCCATCAGCCCCGCTGATCCGGCCACCGCCAGGCGGTGTCCTTTTCCTAGTTTTCTCATGATCTTGGTGTTCTCCTTGTGGGTTCTTGTCATCACGTTGTCGTAGGTCTTGCCGGTCAGGCTGCGGTCCGGGTGGCCTTGCGGCGGCGGAGTAGGACGGTCCCACCCACGAGGCCAGCGGCGGCCAGGGGCAGGCCGATAGCCAGGGGCACCTCAGGGGTGCCATCGCCGGGGTTGACGGTCCCGGACTCCCCCGCGTCGGTCTTCACGACCTGGAAGGCCTGAGACCACACATGCGGGAGAGAAGGGTCTGTCTGATTGGCGCCGATGTAGAGGATGCAGGGATTGCTGGAGCCACCACAGACGGTCGGATTCGACACCGTCTCGCCCAGCGCCGAGGAAGGCAAGGCAAAGACGTTGAACGTGGTGATGTTCAGCGACCCGTCACTGGCCACCACCGCCGTGTCGGGGAACTGGGTGAGGACGTCGCAGTTGGGTGTACCGGTCGGGGGCGTGCCTCCGGGGCCGGCCTGGCACTCCAGAATGTGGATGTTGGTGCTGTGGGGCAGGAGCGTGTTGGCCGGCACCGACACGGTGACCTGCTGGCCGCTGGCGAACGGGACACCGTTAGAGTGCGGGCTCTGGGGTATAGCCGCGGTGATCTGCTGGTTGGTCACCAAGTCGGCTCCGGCGGCGCCGGAGAGCGCGAGCACTCCGATGGCTGCAGAACCGCCGATGGCGGCCGTGATGGCTACCGTCTTGGCTACTCGACGAATGATCATGGATGGGACTCCTTCAGGGGTCTCTGAACTCGAAAACTGGGCGGGACGACAGGGGTCGGATTCGTTCTGTCAGTAGCGTTCTCCCACGGAGCCAACACCGAGTCAATGCAAATGCCCTGGTGACACCCAGAAATCATTTCCGGATTACCTAACGGTCACAGTGCCGACACAGGCGGGCCACAGGCGTGTCCCATTTGTTGCTTTGCATGGGTTCATTCGGTGAGCCGGTCGTGGCACCGGCCACAGGCCTGCAAACCCTCACGCCGATCTCTACGTCACCATCACTGACGTCAGGGTGACTACTGAACGTGATTATTCAGTCACTAGCTGCACTAATTGACCGTTCAAAGGGCGAACCGCGGTGATGAGCAGCTGGACCCGGTACCTCAATCCAGCGATCGGGTCGATGAAGACCCACAGGCTCCTCCGTGAATGGACAGACCCTTCACTTATCGATTTGGTCAAATATCACGACCCCATTCATGCTCTATTAATGTCGCATTAACCACCATATTCTTGGTGAATGAATGCAGACACGAGCACCCGTGGCCACCGGCTGGCTTCTTAAGTTGTGCGCGGCCGGGCGACGTTCCGGCCGAAGGGCCATCAACTTTGACACCAGGTCACAAGGAAAGGGCACACGATTTAGCAGTCAACCGATGCTGCCATTCACGTCATGGGGTCGGTCGGCAGAGAACGCATGAACGACTCGGACGAAACGCACCAACGTCCCCGGCTCCGTCGGCGACGAGTCCCGGGCGCTCCGACGGAGTCCAAGTGGAACGAGATGGTTGTGAACATGTCACTCATCGTTCACTTGGCTGTGACAGTTCGATCACTTCGATAGTGAATACTTCACCGGAATCGGGTGGACTTCATGACGATGTAGGGAACAACTGGGCAGGTTGCGGACACCGCACCGAGCGGATCGGACGAACATCGAACAATGGATCGGCGGACGGGGAAGTCAGGGGTACGTCGCCGTGGCCCACACCGGGTGGCACTGTCGGCGAAGCTGGTGGTCGGCGTAGCTCTGACTGTCCTCGCTTCCGTGGCGGGGAGTCCTTTCGCCACTGCCGGTCCCCTGCCCGTTATCACCGCCTTGGTCTCCCCGCCGGGTCCTTACTCGAGCGGCCAGCTTGTCACCGTGACCGTGCCGGCCAACCCGTTCCTGAAGCCGGGACGCGCCCTGACTGTCGAGGAGTGTGCCGCCCCCCCAGCCGGCCGATTCCACTGGCAGCACCGCTGCGACGGCCGGACCAAGCAGAAGGTCCATGTCACGGCGGCTGCCGACGGCTCGGTCGTGCTGGCCGACTACCCGTTGTACGCCCTCCCTGATGCGCCAACCCTCCACGAGACTTGGCGACACCGGCCCGCCTGCGACCTGTCGCATCCCTGCGTGGTCATGGTGGGTTGGGACTTCGACGATCCTGGGCACCGTGTCTGGTCGACCCCGTTGCTCGTCGCCCTACCCAACGGCAACCCGGGGACGGGTACACCCGAAGTCCCCGATGTCCTGGCCCTTCCGGTGATCGCCGTGGCCATCTTTGGGGGGTGGGCGGTCCTCCGTCGGCGTCGGGTGGCATCCAGCCAGGATTGACCGCCCGGCACACAAGTCCGGCGGCCGTAGTGGCCGGCCATGGCGGTAGTGTGACGGGCCATGACCCGATGGCTCAAGCGAACAGCGGTACTGGCCCTGATCGGTGTCGGACTTCGCTGGCTACTCAACTCGCGAACCCGACACGATCGATCCCGCAGCGGCGTGGCTCCGACCATCGGTGGCGACACGTGGCCACCGGTGCCGGTCAATCCGGTAGGCAAGGGCTGACCCTCCGGTCCACGACTTCACGCACCCGAGTGTCCGACCTTTGACGGCCGGCACCAGCACCCGGCCTCAGCTGCGGTCGCGGCTCCACTGCGACACGTGGGTACACTCCCCCACCTGAATGGAGTACTGACTGTAGAACTCCTCCCGCCCGGCCTTCATGGCCTGGCGGTGCCGGGGATCGTTGCGCCACACCTGGTGGGCCTCGACTGTGGCGAAGGTGACCAGGGACACCCGCTCGCCGTCCTCGGCCACGAAGGTCTTGAAATCCACGAACCCGGGCACCGCCCGGGCCGCAGCCTGCATCTCCTCGGACATGCTCTGATACGCCGACTCGGACTCCGACCGTCGCCGCGACCGGAACACTGTCATCAACTGTCCCTCGGACAAGGACCTCGCCGCTGGTACATCCGCCACGCTGCTACTCCTCCTCGTGGTTGTCTCGTGGATTGGTTCGCGAACTCCTAGGACTCGACCGTGTGCACGTCGCTGATACCGGCGGCGGCCCGCAACTGGGCCAGGGCCTCATCGGGTACCTGCTGGTCGGTCGAGAGCACCATCAGGGCCGTGTTGCCGGTGGCCGACGGGCCGACGGCCATGGAGGAGATGGACACCTGGGCCTCGCCCAGGATGGTCCCCACCACGCCGATCATGCCGGCCCGGTCATCGTTACGGACCACCACCATGTGGGGGGCCGGCGGCACCTCGACCGTGTGGTCGTCCATCATCACCAGGCGGGGCTCGGTGCGCGGACCGGTGAGGGTGCCGGCCACCGCATGGTCGCCACTGCGGAGGGTGATCAGGTTGACGTAGTCGTGGGCCGTGACCGTCGAGGTCTCCCGGACCTCGAGGCCCCGCTCGGCAGCCAGCTGCGGCGCGTTGACGTAGCTCACCGGCTCCTCAGTGGCCGCGGCGAACAGTCCCTTCAGCACCGACAGGGTGAGGATGCCGGTCCCGGCCCCGGCCAGGCCGCCCTGATACTCGATCTCGAGCGTGTCGGGGAGGCCGTCGTTGAGGCACGAAAGGATCTTGCCCAGCTGCTCGGCCAGGCCCATGAACGGCCGGACCGTCTCGGAGACGTCGGTGGCGGCCACGTTGACGGCGAAGGGCACGAAGTCCCCGTTGAGGGCCAGGATGACCTGTTGGGCGATGGTCAGACCGGCCTTGTCCTGAGCCTCGGCCGTCGACGCCCCCAGGTGGGGGGCAACCACCACCGAGGACAGCTCGAACAGGGGCGACTCGGTGGTGGGCTCCTTGGCGAAGACGTCCAGCCCGGCCCCCTGCACCTGACCGGAGCGGATGGCCTCGGCCAGGGCCTCCTCGTCGACGATCCCACCCCGGGCCGTGTTGATGATCCGGAGCCCGGGCTTGGACTTGGCCAGCAGGTCCTTGCCGATGAGCCCGAGGGTCTCGGCGTTCTTGGGTAGGTGGACCGTCACGAAGTCGGAGCAACCCATCAGCTCCTCGAGGCCCATGAGCTCCACGCCCATGTGCTTGGCCCGGTCAGCCGAGACGAAGGGGTCGTAGGCCACCAGGCGCATGCCGAAGGCCAAGGCCCGTTGGGCCACCAGGGCGCCTACCCGGCCCAGACCAACCACGCCCAGCGTCTTGCCATGGAGCTCCACACCCTCCCACTTGGACCGTTCCCACTTCCCCGCCACCAGGGCGGCGTGGGCCTGAGGGATGTTCCGGGCCTGGGCCAGCAGCAGCGCCATGGCCTGCTCGGCAGCCGAGAGGATATTGGACTGGGGGGCATTGACCACCATCACCCCCCGCTCGGTGGCCGCGGCCACGTCCACGTTGTCCAGCCCGATGCCGGCCCGGCCCACCACTACCAGGTCGGTGCCGGCGGCCAGCACCTCGGCGGTGACCGTGGTGGCGGAGCGAATGATCAGGGCGTGGGCCCCGGGGATCGCTGCCACCAGTTCCTCGGGCGACAGTCCCAGCTGCACGTCGACCTCGTGGCCCGAAGCGGCCATCAGGTCAAGTCCGGGCTGAGCCAACTTTTCGGTGACGAGCACCCTACCCATTGGGTTCCTTTCTCTGGAAGATCACGTCGGGACGACGCCGGGGCCCTCCGGACCTCACGAGGCGTCGTCGAACAGCTTGGCCAGGCGCGAGACGCCCTCGATGAGGTCGTCGTCGCCCAGCGCATAGGACATCCGGAAGTAGCCCGGGGCGCCGAAGGCCTCCCCCGGCACCACCGCCACCTTGGCCTCCTCGATGGCCACCTCGGCCAACTCGGTGCTCGAGTGGGAGGTCCGACCCCGGATGGAGCGACCGTAGAGGCCCTCCACCGAGGGGAAGGCGTAGAACGCCCCCTCGGGCAGCAGGCAGCTCACCCCGTCGATCTCGTTGAGCATGGTGTGTATGGTCAGTCGACGCCGGTCGAAGGCGGCCCGCATCATGGCCACGGCCTCGAGGTCCCCGGCCACGGCGGCCAGGGCCGCCCGCTGGGACACGTTGGCCACGTTGGAGGTCTCGTGGGACTGGAGGTTGGTGGCGGCGGTGACCACATCGGTCGGTCCGATCATCCATCCCACCCGCCATCCGGTCATGGCGTAGGTCTTGGCCACCCCATTGACCACGATGCAGTGGTCGGCCAGCTCGGGCACCAGCACCGGCATGGAGTGGTGCTCGGCCGTGCCGTAGACCAGGTGCTCGTAGATCTCGTCGGTCAGGACCCACAGGCCGCGGTCCACCGCCCACTGGCCGATGGCCTGGATCTCCGCCTTGGGGTAGACGGCACCGGTCGGGTTGGACGGCGACACGAAGAGGAGGACCTTGGTGCGGGGCGAGTAGGCCGCCTCAAGCTGCTCGAGGGTGGCCCGGAATCCGCTGGCTGTGTCGGTGGAGATGACCACCGGGACCCCACCGGCCAGGGCGATGACTTCGGGGTAGGTGGTCCAGTACGGGGCCAGCACCAGCACCTCGTCACCCGGGTCACACAGGACGGCGAACGAGTTGGCGATGGCCTGCTTCCCACCGTTGGTCACCAGGATCTGGGCGGGGCTGACCTCGAGGCCGGAGTCGCGCTGGGTCTTGACGGCTAGCGCCTCCCGCAGTTCGGGGAGGCCGGACGTGGGGGTGTACTTGTGGGTCTTGGGGTCACGGCAGGCCACCTCGGCGGCGGCCACGATGTGCTCGGGAGTCGGAAAGTCGGGCTCGCCGGCCCCGAAGCCGATCACGCTCTCCCCCTGGGCCTTCAGGGCCTTGGCTTTGGCATCAACGGCCAGGGTGGCCGAGGGCGAGACGGCGGCGATCCGCTTGGAGATCCGCTGCCCGGTCATGGCTCTACCGACCGGGGCCGCCACGCCCGCAGGGGGACGGTTTCTGTGTGTCTGGCCATGGTGCCATGATTCCATACGTGACCGACACCCCTGACATCACCATCCCCTCCAATCTCCTGCCCGCCGACGGGCGGTTCGGATCGGGACCCTCCAAAGTGCGCTCGGAGGCGGTCTCCGACCTGGCCGCCTCAGCCGGTCACTTCCTCGGGACCAGCCACCGTCAGAAGACGGTCAAGTCGGTGGTGGGGAGCCTCAGGGAGGGCCTGGCCCAGCTGTTCTCGCTCCCCGACGGCTACGAGGTGATGCTGGGCAATGGAGGCACCACCTGTTTCTGGGACGCCGCCACCTTCGGCCTCATCGACCGCAAGAGCCAGCATCTGACTTTCGGGGAGTTCTCCTCCAAGTTCGCCACGGCCGCCTCCGACGCCCCCCATCTCGACGATCCTGAGATCATCGCCGCCGAGGTGGGGACCCATCCGGAGCCGGTGGCCCGTCCGGACGTCGACCTCTACGCCCTTACCCACAACGAGACCTCCACCGGCGTCATGATGTCGATCACCCGTCCCGCCGGTGCGGCCGACCCGAGCGACGGCGGGGGCCTGGTGGCCGTCGACGCCACCTCGGGGGCGGGCGGCCTCCGGGTCGACCCTCAGCAGTTCGATGCCTACTACTTCGCCCCGCAGAAGTGCTTCGGCTCGGACGGCGGGCTGTGGGTGGCCCTCGTCTCCCCGGCCGCCCAGAACCGCATCGCCGCCATCGCCGCCACCAAGCGCTGGGTACCGGCATCGATGGACCTGACCATCGCTCTCGACAATTCCAAGCTGAACCAGACGTACAACACCCCGGCGCTGGCCACCATCTTCCTCTTCGACCACCAGGTCCGCTGGTTCAACGACAACGGAGGGATGGACTTCTCGGCCGGACGCTGCGACCGGTCAGCTGAGACCCTCTATACCTGGGCAGACAATTCCGACTTCGCCAAGCCGTTCGTCTCCAGAGAGCAGGACCGCAGCCACGTGGTCGGGACCATCGACATCGACGATGCCATCGACGCCGCCACCGTGGCCGCCGTGCTCCGGAAGAACGGCATCGTGGACACCGAGCCCTACCGGAAGCTCGGGCGCAACCAGCTCCGAATCGCCATGTTCCCGTCCATTGACCCGGAGGACATCGCCTCCCTGTGCGCCTGCATCAACTATGTGGTGGGGGCTATCGCCCCCTGACCGGCCGACCGCCAGCCCCGTCATACAGTTCGGGTCGTCCCTCGATTCATTGCTGACCTCGGGCCAGATCGCACAGCAGATGTCACCGTGAGTGCACCTTCGGCCACAGCCCGACCGCAAGTGGGTTCGATCGGGCGTTGATCGGCGACCGTTGCACAACGTTCACCTCGATGTCACCCCTAGATAAACCCGAGTGGGGACAATCAGAAGGGACGAGGTCGAGCGAGGACAACGTGACGATTCAGCAGAGTCCCGGACCCATCCCACCGGGCGGCTACCCCTTCAGATACTTCGAAGCTGGCCGGCCCACCTCGTGGGTCAGCGACGGCCGAGAGGTACGGCGTGCTGCCCCGACCCGAGACCGTCCCCTGGCCGACCCATATGTCCCACCATCGGCTGGCGCGGCGGACCCGCCCGCTCCGAGGGTTCGGACCGTGGGGTGGTATCGCAATGTCGCCGATCCAACCCGCTACCGGTACTGGGACGGACAGCAGTGGATCGAGTACTCGAACCCATCGCCGCCTCCATCGACCGCTCCCCCCCAGCCGTCCCTATTGCCCTTGAGGCGCGATCGCCGGCGCCGGCGCCGATCGGCGGTCACGGTGACCCAAGCCCTGGCCGTCGTCTCCGCCCTCGTCGCCGTGATGACGTTCGCTCTGGTGTCAACACTCCCCGGACGATCCGCCGGTCGGGCGGAGTCGACGGTGCCACCCGTCACCGTGCCTCGCACCATTGCGGTCCCGTCGACGACAGCGCCCAGCACCCTTCCTCCGTCGCCCGACACGCAGCTGGTCCAGTGGTGGACGAGCACCGGCAGTCCGACGACTTCGACCCTCGCTGGCACCCTCGAGACCATGCAACGCCACCGTGGCGATACGACCGCCCTAGCGGCCGACTGCGGAGCCTTCGACAGCGCTGCGCAGTCGGCAGCCTCTGCCCTGCCGGCGCCCCTGCCCACCATCCAACGGGAGTGGCAGCTGGTCATCTCCACCACGCAGCGGGTGGCCAGGTTGTGCCCCGCCCAGCGCTACACCAGCGTAATCACGGACGCGGAGCCAGCGTTGTACACCATCCGGGATCTCATCCACCAGATCGATCCCTACCTGACCGGGCATGCTCCCTGAGTACCGTGGACTGGTTCAAACTGGTCTGCCGTCACGATGGGTCGCCGGCAGATGGAGTCGGAGCCGGCTATCCCGGCACCATCGGCCGCCGGCGCCGACGAGAGAGCATCACGGCCCCGGCCACGATGCCCCCTCCGGCCATTGGTAGCCACAGTACGCTCGGCGTCTCGGGTGTGCTGGCTCCCGGGGTGATCGGAGCCCAGCTGGGCGCCTGGTCGGTGGCGAAGTTGGGCGTGAGGTCGACCAGGGCGTCGGTCTGGGCGACACCTCCGGAGAACGGTACGGAGTAGGCGGTGAACACGTCCTGGGTGGTGCCGGCGGCGGCAGGAGAGGCCAGTTGATCGAACGCCACCTGGGTCCCGTCAGGCGAGAACACGGGATTCTCCGCCGCCACCTTGGTCCCGGTGGCAACGGCCTGGGAGTCCTTGGAGGTAGCGCATACCTGCACCCCGTTGGGCTGGGGTGGGGACCCCACCAGCTGTTGGAAGACCGGCTTGATCGGCGAGCCAGCTCGATCGCTCATGATGTACAGCTGGGTCCCGACGCACGGACCGTTGGCGGCACTGCCGGTTGGTCGGTCCGATTGGAAGACGATCACCTGTACGCCCTGGCTGTCTGGGGACGGGGCGAAGTCCGGCTTCGAGTCGTTGGCGTTCTGGTCGCCGTCGGCTGCCGACAGGTTGACGAGTGCGTGGGTGGCGAAGTTGTAGGTGTAGATCTGGCTGGTGCCACTACCCGAGGTCCGTACGAAGGCGATCACATTGGCGTTCGCAGGGTCGTAGACCGGCTCCGTGTCACTGAAGGTCTGGGTCTGGGTAAACACAGGGGTTACCGAGCCCGGGAGGTCGAGATCCTCGGTGTACAGCTCGGGCTGCCCACCACCCCGGGTGCTCTGGAAGATGATCCGGTTCTGGAGCCCGGGCGGAGCGGGCGCCCACGACGGGTGGTCGTCACTGGCCCCGTTCGGAAGCCCCTGGGACACGGCCACCGGCGTCCCCGAAGCCGAGCCGTCGGTCAGGAGGGGCATGGTGAAGAGTGCGAAGTCGACTCCGTCACCGCGGTTGCTGGCGAAGATCACCGCACTCCCGTCGGGTGACACGAACGGGTGCTGGTCGGTACTGCCGGTGCAGTCGAGCTGACCGACCGTGCCGATCCCGGTTGGCTGTTTGACAAAGAGCTCACTGGTGCTCCCGTAGAGGCAGCCCTGGGCCGAGGCGGCACGGGTGCTCTGAAACACGATCGGTCCATTGATGGCCGGGTACGACGCAGCTGCGCCACTCGACACCACGACCAGTGCACCGCAGGAAGCCGCCGCTGCTGCCGCCACTCGATGGAAGACACTCCGCTTCGAGTAAGACATCTCGTCGAGTATCGCTGACGCTGCCGCCGATGAACACACTCAACGGGTGACGCCAAGGTGAACATTGCGACACGAAACCCCCAGGGTTCACAACGGCGTTACCCAACGACTGGACCCGCTCGCCCCGCCGACCGGTACGGCTACCCCCAATGAGCGCCGCGCCTCGCTACATGCTCTGCCGCGAGTTCCCTCGAACGGATGGCTCACCGTGGTCGGGAGCCGACGAGCCCGCTATCGAGTGGAGCCGGCGGGCTCCCGTCGCGACCGGTTGCGGGCAACGGCTTCGGCGATGAGCCGGACCAGCTCGTCGGCGGCATCGGGTCCGACGATGGGACGGAGCCACAGGGTCAGGTCGATGGGCGTGAGATCGGCGCGGGGGGCGACTTCGGTACGGCGAAGCTCACCGCTGGCATCGAAGACACCGATCCACCAGGCCGGTACCACCATGTCGTCCGACCCGTAAAAGCGGAGGTCGAACACGTCGACACCCACCTCGACGGTTGCCCCGAGCTGCGCTTCTCCTGCTGGCACGGCCACGAAGAGTGACGATACAGGTGTTGAATTCGGGGGCGCCAATGACCTCACTCTGGGCGGTTACCCATGCACAAGCAGCGATGATATGGACGCGAAGCAGCAGCACTCAACCGCCGGGCGACCATCGTTTCACGGCCCCGGTGCCCACGAGTGGATCCCCGGGCACGCCGGATCCTCCAACCCATAGCGGTCCCAACGGGTCCGAGACCACCCCCTTATCTTCGGGGGTTCGGTGTGGCTGTGGCGACGTCGGGCGGCGGTCTAGCTGCCGGCCCTGACGGCCTACTCGCCGTCGACCACCCAGCGGGACCGGAGATCCTCCAACCACCCGGGCAGCTCGATGTCCGGATCGGGCAACGCCTGGGCCCCCCGGGCGGCCAGGGCTTCGAGGAACAGCTCGGGCTGGTCGCCCCAGGAGCGGGGATCCCCCATCATCACTTCGAGCAGGACGGTTCCCTCGGGTCCGGCCACGAAGGGACCGAACGCCGCCCCGAGGGGCAGCTCCACGTGGGTGCCGGCCGGGCAGTGCCGGTCGCCACACCACATCTCCCCGCTGATCACGAAGAGCACATGGGGGCTGTTGTGACCGTGCCGGCGGATGACCATGCCCGGGTCCCACCGAGCGTAGAGGGAGAGGTACTGGGGATCGGGCGAGAAGGCCAGCCACTTCTCCCACACCGATGCCGTCGTACCGTCGGCGTTGCGGACCGCCTTGACCTGCTGCCACCCCATGTCGGGGTCGTCCAGGTGCCGGAAAGTGGGCTCGAGGCCGGGGACCTTCACGGCCGGACCGCCGAGCTCGGTGCCCGGGGCGCGGCTCTACGCACCCAGCTCCGAGCAGTTGAACATCCACCGCACACCGAACCGGTCGGCACACGTACCCCAGTAAGCGCCCCACGGCATGTCCTGCAGGCCGAAGAGGTCGGTTCCCCCCTCGGACAGCAGGCCGAACAGGCGCTCGGTCTCCTGGCGGTCCTCCAGCTCCAGATTGATGGTCATGTTGTTGCCGGTCCGCAATTCGTGGCCCATGGACTCGATCATGTCCGTGGCCATCAGCACGTGGCCGGCCAGGATGGGCAGTTCGATGTGCATGATCATCCGCTGCTCCACCTCCGTGAGCGGTGGGCTGCCCGGGTCCGGCGGCATGTCGCCGATCCTCATCAACGGCCCTTCGACCTCGGTACCGAACACCGAGGCGTAGAAGGTGAACGCCTCCTCCGCGGTGCCCATGAAGTTGAGATAGGTGCTGACTCGAGGCACGATGCGCCCTCCCTCCGCCCCGTCTGTCCGGCGGCTCAGCCCCCCGAGATGTCCTGGACCTTCTGCTTGCCGGCGGTCACGAAGGGCATCATGTCCCGCAGCTCGGACCCGACCTTCTCGATGGGGTGGTCGAGGCCGGCCTGGCGCAGCGCCTTGTAGTTCGGACGGCCGTTGGCGTTCTCCGCCACCCACTCCTTGGCGAAGGTGTCGTCCTGGATCTCGCCCAAAATGGCCTTCATCTCATCCCGGACGGCCTGGTTGATCACCCTCGGACCCCGGGTCAGGTCGCCGTACTCGGCGGTGTCGGAGATGGAGAAGCGCATGCCGCTGATCCCTTGCTCGTACATGAGGTCGACGATCAGCTTCAGCTCGTGGAGGCACTCGAAGTAGGCCGACTCGGGCTGGTAGC
>JBBQWW010000098.1:0-12591 GCA_038210245.1 Acidimicrobiales bacterium | reverse complement strand
CCCTGACCGCCGCCGACAAGTCCACGGTCACCGTCAACGTCAGCTCGTCCACTACCTACCGCGACCCCGGGGTGACCTCCCCGACCCTGGCCAACGTGACCGTCGGTGAGCACGTGGCCGTGTGCGGGACCGAGACCGCCGAGGTGGTGAAGGCCACCAGCGTGGCCATCGGCACTCCGCCGGGCGACGGTCCGGACGGGCGGGGTGGCCCGGGCGGTCCGGGCGGGTCCCCGCCAGCGGCCATGGGCACCGTGGCCTCGGTGGGTGACGGCACCTTCACCCTGACCGCCGCCGACAAGTCCACGGTCACCGTCAACGTCAGCTCGTCCACTACCTACCGCGACCCCGGGGTGACCTCCCCGACCCTGGCCAACGTGACCGTCGGTGAGCACGTGGCCGTGTTCGGGACCGAGACCGCCGAGGTGGTGACGGCCACCAGCGTGGCCATCGGCACTCCGCCGGGCGGCGGTCCGGGCGGCCACCCCCGGACGGGGGGCTCCCCGCCGCCCGGTGCACCCGCCGGCTCGGCCTCCACGTCGACCATGGGCTAGCGGGCCCCGAGAGTCCCCCCGTCCAGGGGCCCGACGATCGACACATCCCGGCGCCTTCCCCATCGGGTGCCGGGATGTGGCGTACGCGGGTGCCCGATGGCACCGGTGCTGCCCAGCGCACGCCGGTCGGCACCCGTGCCCCCACTCCCGCCGACGCCGCCACTCAGTAGCCGGTGTCACGAGGAGCGGTCATGCTGGTCGGATGCTCCAAGCCTGTGCCCTGTCGATGGAAGTCCGGATTCCGGACAGCGGCTCGCTCAAGGCCAAGCGCGCCGTGGTCAAACACCTGGTGGAGACGTCGAGGTCCCGGTTCGGCGTCGCCGCCGCCGAGGTCGGCCACCTCGATCAGTGGCAGCGGTCGGAGCTGGGCTTCGCCGCGGTCGCCGGCTCTCCGGGCCACATCGACGAGGTGCTCGACGCCGTGGAGCGCTTCGTCTGGTCCCATCCCGAGATCGAAGTCCTGACCGGCCGACGGACCTGGCTGGACACGGGGGAGTAGGGCAACGAGCAGGACGGGGGTGAGGGCGTTGCTGTCCTCATTGTCCTCCGTTCCTCCTCCCGGTGGTGACCTAGTCTCAGCCCATGGCCACCCTGCCCGAGCTCCTCTCCGACCTCGACGACGAGTACGCCGACTGCCGACGGCTGGTCGACTCGCTGCCCGCCGATGCTCCGGAGTGGGACCGGTCCACGCCGGCCGAAGGGTGGGCCGTCCGGGACCACATCGGTCATCTGGCCTTCTTCGACGAGGCCGGTCGCCAAGCGGTGGTGGAGCCCGACGCCTTCGCCCACCTGGTGGACGAGGCCACGGCCCAGGCCGGGGATCCCATGGAGGTCCACCTGATCCGGGGTCGGGCGCTCGACGGCGATGGACTGCTGCACTGGTGGGGCGGGGCCCACACGGCGATGATGGCAGCGTTCGCCGATGCCGATCCCACCGCCCGGATCCCCTGGTTCGGGCCGCCCATGGGTGCGCTGTCCTTCATCTCGGCCCGCTTGATGGAGACGTGGGCGCACGGTACCGATGTGGCCGACGCCCTCGGTGTGACCCGCCCTCCCACCGACCGCCTGCGACACGTGGCCCACTTGGGCGTGCGGGCCCGGCCCTTCTCGTACGTCGTCCGGGGCCTCGAGGTCCCTGCGGGTCACGTGGACGTGGCCCTGACCTCGCCGGCGGGGGAGACGTGGTCGTTTACCGCCGGCTCGGCCGGAGCAGGAGAGCCGATGGCTACGATCACCGGTCCGGTGCTCGACTTCTGCCTGGTGGTGACCCAACGTCGCCACGTGGCCGACACCGCCCTGGCGGTCACCGGTGAGCTGGCCGCCGACTGGATGTCGGTGGCCCAGGCCTTCGCCGGCGCCCCCGGGCCGGGACGTCAGCGGGCTCGGTAGCTCCGGATCGGCTCGCTCCAGCCGTCGAATCACGCCCACGATGGCCGTGCCCGGAATGATCGAGGGGGACCCCCGGTCCCGGTCCCATGGTTCACGCTCAGGTTTCGTGGTCGGCCGGTCGATAGTGACGGAAAGTGCCCGGCCTGGGGCCGGACCTACCATCGAGGAGACCCGCCCGGCGTGCCCATGCACCTGATTGCCCCTTCAGCAGTGGGCCCTCCGCCGGCCGCTCCGGCGAGCATCTAGGTGCGTCCATCCATGTGGACCAAGAAGGACCACCTCCCGACGACGCCGCTGTCCGGGGTGCCCGAGCACGCCAAGGAGCTGTTCGAGATCCTCGAGATGCGTTCGCTCACGCCGGACTACTTCGAATGCTTCGAGCGCCAGCTCGCTGGCCCCGTTGCCGACGCCGGACCGGACCGCTCCTGGGTGATCGGCCTGTTGCACGACCCGGACAGCCTGTTCAACAGCGTGACCACCGGCCCGGTGGCCTTGGTGCCCGTGGTGATGCTGGTGACCGGGGAGGCTCTCGTGCTGTTCGACGAGTCGTCGATGGAGATCGTGCTCTCGACGGGTTGGGACCGCATGTGCCGGATCGATCTGAAGCCCGTCGACGAGGGCAACTATCAGATCTTTGCCCTGTCCTACCTGGCTCCGTCTCTGTCGGTTGCGGAGCGCTTCCCCGACGATGGGTCGTTGCCGCTCGATCCCTCAGAGACCGCCATCCACTACCTGTACACCCACGCCAATCCCTCCACCTTCCAGGAGATCGACCGGTACTGGGGCCGGGCCCACATACCCCAGCACCTGCACCGGATCCCCGGCCTGCTGCCGTGAGCCCACTGGCGTAGCGGTGCTGCCCCTCACGCCCGTCCCGGTCGGCCGGGCCCGGTACTGACCACGCCGACTACCCCAGTTCGCCCATCACCTCGGACACCAGACCTACGAAAGCGTCGACGTCCTGCTCGGTGGTGTCGAACGATGCCATCCAGCGCACCACACCGGTGGCCTGGTCCCACACGTAGAACGGGTACTCGGCCTGCAACGCCTCGGTGACGGCCGGTGGCAACGCCGCGAACACGCCGTTGGCCTCCACCGGATAGGCCAGGGTGACCCCCTCCACCTGGGCCACCCCATCGGCCAGCCGCCGGGCCATGGTGTTGGCGTGGGCCGCGTTCCGAAGCCAGAGATCGTCGCTGAGCAGAGCGCCGAACTGGGCGGCGATGAAGCGCATCTTGGGGGCCAACTGCATGGACTGCTTACGGATGTAACGGAGACCGGTGGCGTCGGGGGAGAGGAAGGAGACCACGGCTTCAGCGCCCATGGCCCCGTTCTTGGTACCGCCGAACGAGAGGACATCGACCCCGGCGGACGACCCGAAGGACCCCAGGCCCAGACCCAGCGATGCGCAGGCGTTGGACAGGCGGGCCCCGTCGAGATGGAGCCACATCCCCCGGGCGTGGGCCCACTCGGCCAGCGCCACCACTTCGTCGACCCGGTAGCAGGTGCCCACCTCGGTGGCCTGGGTGATGGAGACCACCTTGGGCTGGACATGGTGCTCGTCGCCCACGCCGCCCGCCGCTGCCTCCACCAGTTCGGGGGTCAGCTTCCCGTCCGGCGTGGTCACCGCCACCAACTTGCTGCCCAAGAACCGTTCGGGAGCGCCGCACTCGTCCACGTTGATATGGGCGGACTCGGCACAGAGCACCGCTTCGAAGGGCCGGAGCAGGGACTGGAGGCCCACCACGTTGGCCCCCGTCCCGTTGAAGGCCAGAAACACTTCGGCATCGTCCCCGAAGTGCTGACGGAACAACCGGTCGACCGCCTGGGTCTGCGGGTCCACGCCGTACGAGGGGACGTGGTCCCCGTTGGCCGCCACCACGGCGGCCATGACGTCGGGATGCACCCCGGCCCAGTTGTCACTGGCGAACGTTCTCCCGCGTACCGGCATCAGCGACCCCGTGGTCCCATCATCGGCCTCCGGTGCCCGCTGCCGTGGACCCTTTGACCCACTCAGTCACGCACCAGCGGCTTGTAACGGAGGCGGTGGGGCTGGTCGGCATCGACCCCCAGCCGCTTCTTGCGGTCGGCCTCGTAATCGCTGAAGTTCCCTTCGAACCACCGGACCTCTGAGTCACCCTCGAAGGCCAGCACATGAGTGGCGATGCGGTCGAGAAACCACCGGTCGTGGCTGATCACCACGGCACACCCTGGAAATCCGAGCAGTGCCTCCTCCAGGGCCCGCAACGTGTCCACGTCCAGGTCGTTGGTCGGTTCGTCCAGCAGCAGGACGTTGCCCCCCTCTTTCAGCACCTTGGCCAACTGGACCCGGTTGCGCTCGCCGCCGGACAGCTGACCGACCTGCTTCTGCTGGTCGCTGCCGGTGAAGCCGAAGCTGGCCACGTAGGCCCGTCCGTGGAGCTCGCGGTGGCCCACCACCAGCAGGTCCTGACCGCCGGTGATCTCGTCGAAGACGGTGGCGTCCCCGGTGAGCTCGTCCCTCGACTGGTCGACGTAGGCCAGCTGCACGGTGGCACCGACCTCCATCGAGCCGGAGTCGGGCTTCTCCTCGCCGACCATCATCCTGAACAGGGTGGTCTTGCCGGCACCGTTGGGTCCGATGACCCCCACGATCCCACCCGGGGGCAGCAGGAACGACAGCCCGTCGATCAGCAGCCGGTCGCCGTATCCCTTGACCAGGCCTTCGGCGTCGACCACCCGGTCACCCAGACGCGGGCCCGGGGGGATGGTGATCTCCAGCTTGTCGGCCCGACGCTCGGCTGCCTCGGCCTCGGCCACCAGGTCGTTGTAGGCGTTGATGCGGGCCTTGCCCTTGGACTGGCGGGCCCGGGGTGACATCCGGATCCAGTCCAGCTCCCGCTGCAGGGCCTGCTGGCGGGACTGGTCGGCCTTCTGTTCGCCCGCCAGTCGGGCCTGCTTCTGTTCCAGCCACGACGAGTAGTTGCCCTCCCAGGGGATGCCCGCCCCCCGATCCAGCTCGAGGATCCAACCGGCCACGTTGTCGAGGAAGTACCGGTCGTGGGTCACCGCCACCACGGTGCCGGGATAGTCCTGCAGGGTGCGCTCCAACCAGGCCACCGACTCGGCGTCCAAGTGGTTGGTGGGCTCGTCCAGCAGCAAGAGGTCCGGCTTGGACAGGAGGAGGCGGCACAGGGCCACCCGTCGTCGCTCACCCCCCGACAGTGTCGAGACGTCGGCATCGCCCGGTGGCAGACGGAGGGCGTCCATGGCGATCTCGAAGGTGCGCTCGAGGTCCCAGGCGCCGGCGGCGTCGATCTTGTCCTGCAGGTCGGCCTGCTCGGTGAGCAGCTTGTCGAAGTCGGCATCGGGCTCGCCCATGGCCGCGCACACGGTATTGAACCGGTCGACCAGCTCCTTGGCCTCACCCACCCCGTCGGACACGTTGCCCAGCACGTCCTTGGTGGGGTCGAGCTGTGGCTCCTGGGCCAGGTGGCCCACGGTGAACCCGGAGGTCAGCCGGGCCTCACCGGAGAAGCCGTCGTCCTCCCCGGCCATGATCCGGAGCAGCGAGGACTTGCCCGAGCCGTTACCGCCGATCACGCCGATCTTGGCCCCGGGGTAGAAGGACAGGTTGATGCCGCGCAGGACCTCCCGATCGGGCGGGTAGAACCGCCGCAGGTCACGCATGGTGTAGATGTACTGGGCTGCCATGGTCCCAGTGTGGCCCAGTCCGGGAGCTCCGGGATCACATCCGGTCGAAACCCACCCGCTGCCGTCCTTTTGTCCGGCCCACTCGGCCGGTCCGGACCGGGCCCAACCGCCTCGGGGTGCCAAGTAGCCTGGTCCTGATGAGCGATGGGGCCGCGGGTACGGGGAGAGGGAGCCCGCCGGCCCGACCGGAGGCGGCGGTCCTACCTCGGGAGAACGGGCCTGCCGCGACCGAACCGACCCCGACGGGTGCCCCGGTCACCCGTCGGGCCAGCATCTACTCCCAACTCCAGCGAATGGTGGTGGCCATCCGCAACGGAGACGACGCCCAGGTGGAGAGCGTGATCCTCGCCCTGAGCCAACGCAGTCGCTTCCTGGCTCCGTTGACGCTGGTGGTGGGGGCGTTCGCCATGCTCTTCCAGGGGGTGAGGCTGCTGTTCACCAATTGGCGGCTGACTCTCATCCAGGTGCTTCCGGCCATGTTGATCTGGTTCGCCATGCTCGACCTCAAGCTCCACCTACTGAAGGGGAAGAGCATGCGGGTCCTCGAAGGGCCCATCCTCATCCCCATCATCGGGGCGATCGCCCTCCTCACGGCGGCCGCCTACTTCCTCAACGCCGTGTTCGCCTTCTCGGTGGCCGACCCCGTCCATCCCGAGATCCGACCGGCCTTCGCCCGGGCCCGCCGCCACCGCACCACCGTGCTCGGGTGGGGGTTCGTCATCGGCCTGGCGCTGGGCTTCGCCACCATGGTCATGGCCCGGTGGGGACGGATCTGGTTCGCCCTCGTCCTGAGCATCGTGGTAGCGGTGATGATGATCACCTACGTGGCTGTCCCGGCCCGGATCATCGGGGTCACGTCCGACCGCTCTCGACGGGACAAGCTCACGGCCACAGCCGTGGGCGGAGCCATCGGGGCGGTGGTGTGCTCACCGCCGTACCTGCTGGGTCGGGTGGGGATCATCCTGCTCGGGATCCGGCCCTTCTTCGTGCTGGGGGTGATCCTGCTGGTCATCGCCGTTCCGCTCCAGACCGGTGCCGTCACCGCCACCAAGGCCGTGAAGTTCAGCGCCAAGCTGGCCACCGGACAGCTGGTGGCCGGCGAGGGCCGTCCGAGCGGCTCCACCCCGATCACCGAGACCGCCCCGATCGCCCCCACGGCCGACGACAAGGACTGAACAGACGGTCCACCCGGCGCTCCGGTGCCTCTGGCCTTGCCGACGCTGAACGCCAGACGTGGTCGGGCAGGCGCACCAGGTGGGTGGCCAACCCCGGTTGATTCTGATGACCATGGGTGGGTCGAGCGCCCCACCCGTTCCGGCGCCATCCCGGTCCGGCTGCAGCGTCGGGAGTGGTCGTCGTCGTCGCCCGCGTCCGACCGGAAGCGTCGCCGACGGCACACCGACACCGGAGAACGGCCTGCGGGGCAAGGAGAATTGCCCGGACGGGGCCTCGGAGGTCCTCGATCGAGCCTCGAGTAAGCGTTTCAGCAAGGTGGCCGCCAGGGCGCCGGCAAGGTCGGGTGTCGATCATGGGACGGTGCGTGACCCGACCCCCACTGTGCTCGAGCCGTCCGGGGTCAACGGCATGCCCGCGCCGACTCCGGGTCAAGGAAGTTGCACGCCGTGTGCAGGCATGATTGCCCGACATGAGACCCGTTCGTATCGTCCATCGCCTATGGGGCAGTGGACTTGGCGACGAGCGCGGTGGTCTCGGCATGCGTGGATCGCTGCGCTCGCCGTTGTGGCCGGCTCGCTCGCACTGACGGCGTGTGGCGTGTCGATGAGGTCTGACGCCATCCGGGTCGGAGGTGGTCCTACCGGATCCGGCGGTGGGGTCTCCGTCGGCATCCCGGCTGACTCCAGCGGATCCCCAGCCTCCATCGTCTCGGCGTGGATGGCCGCCGAACGGGCGTTCGAGAATGCGGCCCGCACTCCCGATCCCAGCGCCCCGGAGCTGGCGGCCACCACAGTGGCCCCCCAGTTGCCCTGGTCCCAGTCGCTGCTGGCCCAGATGGCCGCCGCCCGGGAGGGCGCTGAGGGAACGGTGGAGTACGGCCGCCCCCAGGTCGTGAGTCGAAGCGCCGCCAGCGCCGTCGTTCGGTCCTGTCTGCACGACCAGGAAGTCGTGATCTCCCTCGACGACGGACAGCCGGTACCGGGCCCAGCCGGTCAGGTCGCTTACGAGCTCTTCCAGTCGACCATGGTCCGCATCGACAGCGGTTGGAAGCTGGAGACCCAGACGATCGGAGTGGGCCAGTGCCGAGGCTCATGAGCTCGTCGATCCCATGGTCGACCGGCGCCCGACGGGTGCCGAAGGCGATCACCACCCCGGCCCGAGTCCGATTCGTTGTCGGCGGCATCGTGATCATCCTCGTGATGACCCTGGTGGGCGCGAGCCCCGCCTCTGCCTCGGCGTCCGGCTCCGATAGCTCCGCAGGGACGGTCACGGTGGGCGCGACAGATGGGGGGTCCTCGGTGGGCGCTCCGGGTGGGTCAGGCGGGTCGGGTTCCGCCGGCTCCGTGGGATCGGTCGGAGCCGGAAATCCCGCAGGGTCCTCCGGGGCCAGCCAGTGGCAGTGCACGTACACCTCCCTCCTGCTCAACGACGTAGGTGGCTTTGCTCCAGGCGGACCGACTCCAGGTGGGTGGTACTCGGTGACCTGCATCAACCGGGTGAGTGGAGCCAGCTCCACGCAGACGGAGTGGATCGCCGCTCAGTCCCCGTCCGTCCCCTCCGCTTCGTCGGGCCCGGCCGCCGCGCCGACCGTCGATCCCCGGGTCGTGGCCCTACAGGCCGAAAGCTCGCTGCGCCTCCCCACGCCGTCGTTGCGGTTCAGTCCGGTGGGCGCATCGATCGTGAACCTGGCGACCTGGCTGTGGATCGACCCGTCGATCTGGCACCAGTTCACGGTCACGGCCGCGGCAGGGGCGGTGAGGGCCACGGCCGTGGCCACCCCGGTGTCAGTCACCTGGCAGATGGGCGACGGCAGCGACGTGGAATGTACAGGTCCCGGTCAGCCCTTCGACCTCACCCGACCGGCCCGACAGCAGGTCACCGTGTGCCAGCACACCTATCTGGTCTCCTCCCTGGGGCAGCCGTCACCGGACGGTGATCCTGATCATGCGGCCTATCCAGTTCGGGCCACCGTCACCTGGTTCGTGTCATGGACGGTCGAGGGTGCCCCCGGTGGGGGCGTACTGCCGTCTTTGGCCACCACCGCCCTGTCCTCGATCCGAGTGGTGCAGGTCGAGAGCATCAACAGCGGGCTGCTCGGTCTGACCGCCGGATCTGGCCCCGGCACCGCTACACCCGTCCTCCCATCCGACACTTCTACGAGAGGAGTCCCATCGTGACCGCCGTACTGGATCGTCAGCCGCCGTCGGCGTCGGCGTCGAGTTCGCCATCGGCGCACCGCGGATGGAACGGCAGCCGCCTTCCGTTTGGCCCTCGAGGCCGGAAGCCCTTGCTAGCAGTAGCTTCGGTGCTGCTGATACTGGTCAGCATCGCCGCCTTCGCCACGGTCTACTCGTCGGCGGATCATCGGGTACCCGTGCTCATGGTCACGTCGGCTATCCAGCAGGGTCAGCGCATCTCCGCTACTGACTTGGGCACGGCCGACGTGGCCAGCTCCGGAGGACTGTCGCTCATACCTGTCTCCCGCGCCGCTGAGCTGACAGGACGATGGGCGGCAGTGACCATCCCGGCGGGAGCGCTTCTGACCGCAGGCGACGTGACCGCGAGTCGATCGCTGGCCGAAGGAGCCGCCGTAGTAGGCCTGGCCTTGAAGGACGGCCAACTGCCCTCGACCGGCGTAGCACCGGGGGACCAGGTCATGATCGTCCAGACCCTGGGGGCCGGATCGATCCTCCCCGCTTCGAGCAATCCCGGTGGGGCCACCACGCAAGACGGCACGGGGGCCGTGATGACGTCGACCGGGGTACTGGTGGCCCAGGCCACCGTATTCGAGACCGCCACTCCGTCGGCCTCCTCGTCGTCGGGCATCACGCAGCTGGTCTCTGTTGTCGTTCCTTCGACGGTGGCCGCCGCGGTGTCGACGGCGTCGGCAGCCTCCCAGGTGAGCGTGGTACTCCTTCCGGCCGGGCCCACCGGGCCGAGTAGGGCCTCGAGTTCACCGTGACGGTGTCCTGCCTCATCTCGGTCAAGGGTGCCCCGGGGGTGACCACGCTGGCCTGTCTGATCGGAGCCATGTGGCCCGAGGGACGCCGGGTGGCCGTCATCGAGGCCGATCCATTTGGGGGTGACCTGGCCGCGCGATTCCAGCTCTCCACCACCTGGGGCTGGTCCAGCTTCATGACAGCCAGTCGACGGTCGGAGGGGGGAGTCCCACTCCACTCGCACCTCCAGTCCCTACCCGGGGGCCTCGAGGTGCTGGTGCTTCCGGGCGGTTCACCCACGCGCCTCACTGCTCCATCGGTGCAGGCGCTGCTACAGAGCAGCGAGTCCGCTGAGCCAGCCCCGTGGGACCTGGTAGTCGACGGGGGTCGGCTGGTGGACGCAGGCGCCGAACTCAGCCAACCCGGAGACACCAACTCGACGACTGGTCCCTGGCTCGACCGGGCCGACACGGTGATCATCGTGACCCGACGGGACCCGGCTTCCATCCTCCAGGTCCGACACTACGCCAGCGCCCTCCGTAGCCGCTGCGGAGTCCGGCTGCACGTGGCGTTGGTCGGACGAGGGCCACACGACGTCGGGGCCATCGAAGAGTTCACCGGCTTACGGGTGATCGCCGAGATCCCCTGGGACCCTGTCGCCGCGCAGGTGGTCACCGGGGAAGGGGGGAGTGCCCGGCGACTGTCTCGGTCCCTTCTGGTCGCGTCGACCCGTCGGCTGGCCGTGGCCGTGGCGGGAGCGGAGGATGAGCTGGAGGGACGTCCCCGGCGGGCCCCGATCGTGGTGGGTCGCTCGGCCGTCTCCTGGGCCGTCGACCTCCTCCGGCGACAACGAGGCCGGACGGCACGTGGGCGGGCGGGGGGAGCCACCGAGGGAGTCTCGCTTCCGCGGTGGTCATCGGCCCCGGCCACTACCCCAAGTGGCGCCCTGGCCTCGGATTCCGGTCCCTCGCCGGCATCGTCCATGGCCGCCTCTTCCGAGGAGGCGACGCCGGACGCCGCGCCGCAGGACGTGCTGTCGTGAATCGGACGCTGGCCGCCGAGATCCGTGAGTTGGTGGCCGAGGATCTGGCCGGGAGTCCGGCGGCGGAGTTGGCCGGTGACCATCGGCGGGAGTTCGCCCGCCAACGCATCTTCGTCCATCTCGACCGGATCGCCCGCGACGGGGGAGCCGGGTGGGCCTGGCCGCCGGGGCCTGACGCCTCACCGCCACCCAATGAGGCCACGGATCACGCTTCGGCCATGGTGTCCGTTGCCCTCACCGGATCCGGGGTTGCCCCCAGCGATCTGGCCGCCCCGCGTCTACCGGTCGATTCCGCCGCAGAACAGGTCCTGGCCCAGTCGGTACTCGATGCCCTGTTCGGCATGGGCGGACTCCAGCGTCTGATCGATGATCCTGACGTCGAGAATATCGACATCAACGGATGCGACCGAGTGTGGGTGACCTTCGCCGATGGATCAAAACGCCTCATGCCGGCCGTCGCCGACTCCGATGATGAGCTGATCGAGTTGGTACGAACGGCGGCGAGCCGGTTTGGCCTTGCCGAGCGACGGTTCGACCAGGCCCGTCCGGAGGTGGACCTCCGACTTCCCGACGGCAGCCGCCTGTCGGCCCTGATGGCGGTGGCCGCACGCCCGGCGGTCTCCATCCGCCGGCATCGCTATGCGGCTCTGACCCTGCCCGATCTGGTCGCGCTGGGTACGGTCAGTGAGGAGCTGGCTGTGCTGTTGTCCGCCATGGTGCGGGCCCGCAAGAACATCGTGGTGTCGGGGGCCATGAACTCAGGGAAGACGACGTTGCTTCGGGCCCTCGCTGCCGAAGTCCCTCCTCGCGAGCGGATCGTGACCATCGAGCAGGCCCTGGAGCTGGGGCTGGATGCGGATCGCATCCGGCACCCGGACATGGTGGCACTCGAGGCCCGACCGGCCAACGTGGAGGGTGAAGGTCTGATCGCCGTCTCCGACCTGGTCCGACGGGCGCTGCGCATGAACGCCGACCGTGTCTTGGTGGGTGAGGTTCTGGGCGACGAAGTGCTGCCCATGCTCAATGCTATGAGCCAGGGTCGGTCCGGCTCGATGTGCACCATCCATGCCGACTCGTCAGCCGGAGTGTTCCGGCGGATCGCCTCCTACGCCATCCAGGCGCCGGAACGTCTCCCGCTGGAGGCCACCAACCTCCTCATCGCTGGGGCCGTCCACTTCGTCGTCCACCTCGACAGCGAAGCCTATGAGGCGGCGGGGGAGTCCGACCAGGATGGCCTGCGTGCCGGTCTCGACCGGAGTGGCTACTTTCCCGCCGTCGTGTCCCGTCAGAGATTCGTCTCATCCGTCCGGGAGGTGGTGGATGCCGAAGGGGCCCAGGTCGTCTCCAACGAGATCTACCGTCCCGGTCCCGATCGCCGAGCCATCTCGTCGTCCCCGCTCCGGCAGCAGACCGTGGAGGAGCTGCTCCGGTTCGGCTACCGACCGACGGGTGTGCACTCACTGGGAATGCTGCCATGACGCCCCTTGTGGTGGTGTGCGGGCTGGGGCTGGGTGCGGGTGGGGCCGGCCTCGTGTGGTCATGGTGGGGTGAGGACGTCCGGGGTGATGTCGATGCCGCCGTCTCCGGTACCGATCGCACCTTCTCGCCGGATGGCCCGTCGGCGGCTCCGTCAACCTGGCGTGCTGACCTCCCCCGAGTCGTGGTCGCCATGGTGGGAGGCATCGCGGCACTGTGGGCCACGGGATGGCCGGTGGCCGTGCCCATCGCCGCCGGAGCCCTGGTCGGCCTCCCGAAGCTGTTCACCCGGACCTCGGGCGCAAAGGCCATTGCCCAGATCGAA
>JBBQWW010000097.1:0-12691 GCA_038210245.1 Acidimicrobiales bacterium | reverse complement strand
GGTTGACAGTAGGACTTCTACCGGAACCCGACCTATCCCTGTAGCACCAGCGGCGACCAGACGTTCGTGGTCGGCACCAAGGTGGGCTCGTCGGCCACGGCCAGTGCACCGCTGTGGGTGTGGTTGCACGGCGGTGGGGTGGGCTACTTCGACCCGTCGGGAACGCCACAGCCCGACGGCACCCAGATGACCGAGAACTCGGCCGCCTCCCTGCAGGGCAGCCTGAGTGGCGCCGGTCTGGTGGCCGATGTCCGGGCCGACCCCGCCGGCTTCCGGACCCTGGCTGTCTCCTACTGCAACCGGGACATCTACAGCGGCACGGGCCAGACCGACCCCAACAACCCGAACCGAACAGTGACGGATCGGCCCGGGCCACTGACGGCCTGCGGGCCACCAAGGCCGCCGTGGACTTCGTCGAGGCCCACTACACGACTTCGAACTACTTTCTCGGCGGAGGCAGTACCGGGACGGCCGGTGCCTACTACGTGGCCTGGGCCGAGCAGCTGTCCGGGAACCCGCTGGCCGGCGGGGTGGGCGACGCCAGCGTGGTCAACCTCGAAGCCGGCGAGGCCGCCCAGCAGCAGGGAGCCTGCGTCCAGGCCAAGTACGACCCGCAGGCCACCGCCATCATCACCCAACGGCTCGATCCCCAGATCGCCGATCCGGCCAACGAGATCGACCGCCTGGTGGCCAGCGGTCGGCTGACCGTGCCCCTGCTCCAGATCTGGAACCACGGGGATGTCAACACCGGCGGGGCCACGCCCGTGCAGTGCCCGCTCCGCGACGGCACCACCGTGACCCTGGGGGTGACCGACTGCTACCACCAGCCCCTGGCCGCCGCCATCACCGCCGAGGGGTCCTCCTCCCGGTCCGAGAACCTGCCGGTCTGCATCCAACTGCCGGGTACGCCGGCCTGCTCCCTCCACGTGGTGACGCCGCACGCCGGGTTGGTCAACAGCGATCCGAGCTCGCCCTCCGACTACGTGGGGGCGGCCATGGGGTGGATCGACCAGCGACTGTCCGACCGCTGAGCGCTCCTCGGCCGGGCCGCCGCCGGAGCCGGTCTCCGATGCCCTCGGGTAGCCTCGCGCTCTGTGAACTTCGACCTCACTCCCGAACTCGCCGAGCTCCAGGAGAGCGTGCGTCGGCTGGCCCAGGACAAGGTCAAGCCCAGGGCCCGGGAGATCGACACCACCGGCGAGTACCCGACCGACCTGTTCGAGGCGTTCCGAGCGGCTGATCTCCTGGGGTTGTGCCTGCCCGTCGAGCTGGGCGGCTCGGGAGCCGGCATCCTCGGCCTGACCATCGCCATCGAGGAGGTGGCCAAGTACTCCAACGCCGCCGCCCTCATGCTGCTGCTGACCCGGCTGCCGGTGGGCCCGGTCCTCATCGCCGGCAACGACGACCAGAAGCAGCGCTACCTGCCCGGCATCGCCAGCGGCGAGCTGCGGGCCGGGTTCGGCCTGTCCGAAGCGCAGGCCGGGTCCGACGTGGCCGGCATGCGCACCCGGGCCGTCCCCGACGGCGACTCCGACGGCTGGGTCCTCTCCGGCACCAAGTGCTGGATGTCCGGCGTGGTGGAGGCGGACTGGTACACCATCTTCGCCAAGACCGGCGACCCGTCCTCCCGGGCCCACGACTCCATCACCGCCTTCATCGTGGAGCGTTCCTGGGACGGCGTGTCGGTGGGCCGCACCGACGCCAAGATGGGCGTCCGGGGTGTCCACACCGGCGAGCTGGTCCTCGACAACGTCCAGGTCCCGGCGGAGAACGTCATTGGTGAGGTGGGCGGCTTCCGTCTGGCCATGCTGGGCCTCAACGCCATGCGCCCCATCGTGGCCGCCCGGGGCATCGGCCTGGCCGAAGGGGCGCTCATGTACGCCACCGAGTACGTGAAGGAGCGTCAGGCCTTCGGCCACACCATCGCCGACTTCCAGGGCATCCAGTGGGAGATCGCCAAGGTGGCCGTGGACATCGAGGCGGCCCGCCTGCTCACCTACCGCTCGGCCTGGCTCGCCGACCAGGGGAAGTTCGGGAAGGAGTACGTGCCGTACCTGTCCATGGCCAAGTACTTCGCCACCGAACTGGCGGTCAGAGCCTCGGGCCTGGCCGTCCAGCTGCTGGGGGCGGCGGGCTACATGGAAGAGCACCCGACCGAGCTCTGGTACCGCGACGCCAAGCAGCTGACCATCGTGGAGGGGACCTCCCAGGTCCAGCTGGGCCTCATCGCCCGCGGCGTGCTCGGCCATGACCTGTGGTGGGACTGATGGCCGTGGATGCGGAGGCCCCGGCGGCGCCCGATCCCGCCTTCGAGACCCTGGGCGGCTGGTCCGGGGTCCTCACCGACCTCTTGTCCGGCACCTCGCTGACCCCCGACTCGGCCGAAACGGTGATGGGCCAGGTGCTCACCGGCGCGGCGTCCCCGGCCCGGATCGCCGCCTTGGTCATCGCGCTTCGGGCCAAGGGTGAGTCGGTGGAGGAGATGACCGGCTTCGTCCGGTCCATGGTGGCCCATGCCGTGCCCCTCGGCCTGCCCGCCGGCATGGAGGTCATCGACACCTGCGGCACGGGCGGCGACCGACTGCGCAGCATCAACGTGTCCACCATCGCCGCGCTGGTGGTGGCGGCCACCGGGGCCAAGGTGTGCAAGCACGGGGGCCGGGCCTCGTCGTCGGCCGTCGGGGCCGCCGACGTGCTCGAGGCCCTCGGCGTGGCGGCCGACCTCGGACCCGAAGGGGTGGTCCGGTGTATCGACGAGGTGGGGATGGGCTTCTGCTTCGCCCCCCGCTTCCATCCGGCCATGCGCTTCGCCGCCCCGGTCAGGAAGGAGTTGGGCATCCCCACCGTCTTCAACTACCTCGGACCCCTGGCCAACCCGGGACGGGCCCGATACCAGGTGGTGGGGGTGAGCAACCCAACCATGGCCGACAAGATGCTCGGTGTGCTGGCTGCCAACGGGGCGGAGCGAGCCGTGGTGGTCTACGGCGACGACGGGCTGGACGAGCTGAGCACCACCGGGCCGTCCACCGTCCACGAGCTGATCCGGGGGGCCGACGGCCGCTACGCCACCTCTGCCTACCGGGTGGATCCGGCCGGGCTGGGCTTCGCCCCGGCCTCCATCGACGACCTCCGGGGCGGGGACGCCGCCTTCAACGCCGCCGCCATCCTCCGGGTCATCGGGGGCCAGCCCTCGCCGCACCGTGACATCGCCGTCCTCAACGCCGCCGCCGCTCTGGTGGTGGTGGGCACCGTCCCCGACCTGCCCAGTGGGATCATCCGGGCCGGACAGGTCATCGACAACGGCCAGGCCGCCGAGGTGCTCCACTCGCTGATCCGGGTCTCCCAGCAGGCGTTGGCCGAGGAGACGGCGGCCCTGGAGGTCCCTTAAGCCTGGCCGTCCGTTGATCCTCGACGGCACAGCTCGCCCAGCTCCGGAATCCGTCGGGCTGGCATCCCCATCCCCGCCGGCGACTCGACGTGCACGATGCGGACCGATCCGGAGTGCGCGCCGAGCCACTGGCCCACCACGGCCCGTTCCTGGTCGTGGTGGTCGTCGGACTGGACGGGGAGGGAGTCGGTGCCCGACCAACCTCCGACCCACACCCCACCGTCGAGCTCCACCTCACCTTCCCCCTTCACGGCCAGGGTGACCCGGCCGGCCGAGCGCAGGGACTCCACCCGTCGGTGCCGTTCCAGCTGTCGGCGGAGCCGCTCGGCCTCGTCGCGGAGAGCCCCGGCCTCCTCGTAGCGCTGCTGGTCGGCGAGCCCCCGGACCTGCTCGGCCATCGGAGTCAGAAGCTCGACCGGATCGGCGGACAGCTCCTCGGCCGACCACACCGGACGCCGTCCGCGTCGTCGGGGGCGGGGTCGGGGGCCACGCCCGGCGGTGGTCGGACCGGCCGGGCCAGTGCTCCGCTTCCGTACCTTGCCCTGCTGGTTGAACGGAGGGTCCCAGGCCCGAATGAGCCGTCCCTCGGTAATGGCCGCGGTCAGTGGCCCCGGGCAGACCCGGTGGTGCACAGCATGGAGCTGGCGGAGCAGGCGTCCCACCTTCCGCCGTTGGTCGGAGCTGAAGTACGACCGCACCCGGGTATGCAGGTCGGTGGCCTTGCCCACGTAGAGGACGTGCCCGGCGGCGTCGGTAAACCAGTAGACGCCGGCCCGGTGGGGGAGCCGCACGGTCAGGCGCAGCTTGGCCGCCTGGGGATGTCCCACCAGTGTGGGCAGGGCGAGGAGCTCCTCGAGCTCCACGATCCCGAACGAGCCGGCCCGCTCCAGCATGGCGTGGAGCAGGTCACCGGTGGCCAGCACGTCGGTCAGGGCCCGGTGGGACGGTTGATGGGGGAGGTGGAGGGAGGCGGCCAGGGTGCCCAGTTTGCAGTTGTCCACCATGTCGCGGACCAGCCGCCGGGCCAGAGCCAGGGTGTCCACCGAGCGGTTGGCCAGGGGCTCCCGGCCCGAGGCGACCAGGGCGTGGTCGAGGAACGAGCGGTCGAAGCGGAGGTTGTGTCCGACCAGCACCGATCCACCGACGAACTCGAGGAAGGAGGGGAGCATCTCGCCCACCCGGGGGGCGTCGGCCACCATGGCGTCGCTGATGCCGGTCAGTGCAGTGATGAACGGAGGGATGCGTTCATCGGGCCGGACGAAGGTCTGGTACGTCCCGAGCAGCTCACCGCCCCGGTACCGGGCCGCCGCCACCTCGGTCAGCGAGGCGCTGGCCGGCGAGCCACCGGTGGTCTCCACGTCGACCACCACGAAGGTCACCTGGTGGAGCGGGGTTCCGAGGTCGTCGAAGGACCCCTGGAGGGCGATGGCCATGGCCACACTGTAGCGAACAGGTGTTCGATGGGAGCGATGTCCGGCTCATGCGACCCGACCCACGGTCGCCCACCGTGCCACCAGCCCCGGGACCCCCCGGGGATACTGGTCGGGTGACCGGTCCGCTTCCCGCCGTCCCATCCGGTCCCGGACCGGCCCGGCTGTACGAGCTGTTCGGGGCGGTCGACGACGTCAGGCCCCTGGGTGGCAGCGTCTGGCGGATCCGGGTGGCCGGCCGTGATCTGGTGGTGAAGTCCGGCCCGGGGCTGACCGACGAGGCCGAGGGGCTCCAGGCCCTGGCGGCCGTGGGCGGGGCGCCTCCGGTCCCGGCCGTGGTGCGGGTGGAGTCGGACCTGCTGGTGAGCACCTTCGTGGAGCAGGGTCAGCGCACCCCGGCCCACGAGGAGGCGCTGGGCCGGGGCTTGGCCGCGCTGCACGGCGCACCCTGGCCGATGTGGGGCGGCGGGTCCGGGTGGATCGGGGCCTGTCCGGTCAGCCCGGATGAGCACCCCGACGGGGAGTCCTTCTATGCCGGCCGTCTGGCTGAGCTGGGCCACCGGTGCGGACTCGGGGCGGAGGTGGACGCGGTCGTCGCACGCTTGGCGGAGCTGCTCCCGCCCGGCCCCCCGGCGCTGGTCCACGGTGACCTGTGGTGGGGGAACGTGCTGTGGGGGGTCGGCGGCCGGCCCTGGCTCATCGATCCCTCGGCCCACGGGGGCCATCCCGAGGAAGATCTGGCCATGCTGGGCCTGTTCGGTCCGGTGCCCGAACGTCTGGTGGGGGCCTACCTCGAGGTCCACCCACTCGAGCCCGGTTGGCCGGACCGGGTCGACCTCTTCGGTCTGGTGCCGCTGCTGGTCCACACCGTGCTCTTCGGCGGGGGCTACCGCCACCAGGCCGAGGCCGTGCTGCGCCGCTATCGCTGATGGCGGCTTCTCGTCGAATCCGGGGTCGCTGCGGCGACGCGGCCCACCCCGTCCGGGGGTGGGTGACCACGGTGGGTTGGGAAGCAGGAGGTTCGGCCCGGCCCCGTTGCTAGCCGACCAGACCCCGTGACGAGGGGTGCCTCGAGCGGGCCCGGCGGATGAGCTCGTCGGTCATCTGCTCCACCTCGCCGTCCAGGCTGACCAGCTGCGAGCAGGTGACGGACGTCTGGTCGCCTGCTCCGCTCAGCTCGTCCAGCCGGCGCTGCCGGCGGTCCCGCTCCGCCAGCAGCTGATCGTCGGAGTAGGACCGGTAGTCGGCGCCCGGGGCCTCCGAGTCGTCGTGGTGGTGGCCTCGGATGAGGAAGAGCGGACGCAGTTGCATGGGTCTCCATCGGCCCGTCCCGGCCCCACCTTGAGCACCGGGTGCTCTGGCTTGACGGCGAAGGACGAGTCGGCTCAGGCAGTGGGCCGGTACACCTGCAGGAGCACCCCGCTGGAGTAGCGCTCCAGCTCGACGAGCTCGAGGTCGAGCTTCTGCCGGTCGTCGGAGAAGATGGTCAGCCCGCCCCCCACCAGCACCGGGAAGACCATCAGCCGAAGTTCGTCCACCAGGCCGTGGGCCAGGAGGGTACGCACCAGCGTGGCGCTCCCGGCCACCAGGATCGGTCCACCGTCGCCTCCCTTCAGTCGGCGGACCCCGGAGGGGACGTCACCGGACACCACCTCGGCGTTCCAGTCCAGCGGGGAGAGGGTGCTGGTCACCACGTGCTTGGGCATGGCGTTCATCTTGTCGGCGAACTCGCCGTCCCGATCGGGCCACGCCGCCGAGAAGCCCTCGTAGGTGATGCGTCCGAGCAGCAACGAGTCGGCCTCGAGCGTCTCGGCCAGTTTGTACTCGAACAGCTCGGGCACGCCGAGGGGCATGGTCCAGCCGGCGTGGGGGTGGGAGGGCTCGCCACCCGGGGCCTCGACCACACCGTCCAGGGTGATGAACTCGGTGACGATCAGGGTGCGCATGGGGGATCCTTTGGGTTGGGTGGTCGAGACAGGGACGGGGCCGGCGGCCAGAACTCATCGGCACCCCCCCGGGGGGGGCGGCCGCCCGACTCCGGCGGTCCAGTGGGCTCCGCGTCCGGTCGCCAGTGCGATGGAGGCGACAACCGCCATCAGATCGCCGCCAGCACCGCGGCCAGCTCGTCCGGTCGGCTGATCATGGCCATGTGCCCGGCGTCGAGATCTCTGACCTCGCAGCCGGGGATGTTCCCGATCATCCGGTCCTGGCCGGCCCGCTCGATGCTGGCGTCCCGCCCCAGACGGACGTAGGTGCGCGGGATGGGCTGACCCAGCCCGGTCAGGTCCACGGGCTCACCGATGACCGAAAGGGACTCGGGGCCCATGCGGGCCAACGTCGACTGGGTCTGTTCCTCGTCCATGTCGTTGCAGAACATGGCCCGGGCCAAATCAGGATGGAGGGCCCCCGCTCCGTCCACCAGGCCGTCACCGATGCTCCCGGCGACCTCGGCCACCGTGGGGCTGAACCCGCCCAAGACCTCGGCTACGGCCGTGCCGTGGGGAGGTACGGCACAGGAGACGAAGACCAACCGACGGATCCGGTCAGGAGCGGCCTCGGCCACTCCCGGGAGGGTCACCCCGGCCAGCGAGTGCCCGACCAGCGTCACGTCGCTGAGGCCAGCCGACACGATGTCGCCGACCACGGAGGCCACAAAGTCACCGATGGTCACGGTGGTCAGGTCGGCGGGGTGGCGGCCGCGTCCGGGCAGATCGACGGCCACACTCGGCCGGTCGAGGTACGGACGGAGCTCGTCCCAGCACGATCCGGCGAAACCACCCCCGTGCACCAACACATAGGTCATTCAGTCAGCGTGCCACGGACTGCTCCCGGCCACCAGGGACGGATGGCTTCCTTCAGCCTGGGTGCATCCTGCGGCGGGCCGGGCCCGGTCATTCTCAACGCCAGGGCAGATGCATGGAACGGCACAGCGCCAGTGCCATGGCCCTCGAGGGCACCGAGTTGGTCGTGGCCGTCTGGGATCGACCGGTCCACGCCGGGCGGTGGCCTGCGATCTGGCCGTGGCACCCCTTCGGATCGACGCCTGACGCGGCCGTCCCGATCCTCGTCGAGTCGGCCGGGTGGGCCGACCGAGCCGAGTACCGTGGGGGCGATGACCGCCGACACCTCCTCTGCCCCCGTCGAGACCGGCGGAACACCCGCTGGGGCCGACGCCGCCACCGGACAGGCTCGCTACCGCTGTGCCGCCTGCGGCAACCTGACCCGCTTCGACGTGGTCACCAGCCGGCGCACCCGGGCCTTCCACCACTACTCGGTGGGCGGCGAGCTCTCCATCGAGGAGGTCGACGTCCTGGACGAGACGGTGGAGGAGGTCTCCTGCCGCTGGTGCGGAAACGGCACGTCCGTGGAGATCCTCGGCGACGGGGTCTCGGAGCCGGCCTGACCCGGCCGCTCCTTCCCCGATGACCGGTTCGAGCGGTCCCGACGGGCCGGTCCCGACGGCGCCGTTGATCCCCGGCGAGCCGGCACCCTCCGGATCGGAGTCGGCATCCCCCGCGACCAGGGCGACGGCCAGGGGCACGTCGGCCGGCACCGCCGGTGCCGAGGTGCGCCCCAACCCGCTCGACGATCTGGCCTTCGTGGCCGGGCTCCGGCCCATCCCCACCGGACCGGTGCGCGCCTCCGAGCGGTGGACGGCCGCCGACCTCATCGGCCTGGGACTCGACGGTCGTCCCCTCGAGGTCCGGATCGGCGGGCATCCCGGTGCGCTGCTCCTCTGCTTCCTCCAGACCCACTGCGACGGCTGCGGGGAGTTCTGGCGCGGTGTCGGTGCCCCGCCGGGGAGCGACTGGCCCGACCCGATCTCGCTGGTGGTGGTGACCCGGGGCCCGGACTCGGTCGACCGGTCCGAAGTGGCCCGTCTGGCCGACGGCACCGGCACCGTCCCGGTGGTCATGAGCGACCAGGCCTGGGCTGATTACCGGGTCACCGGCTACCCGTTCTTCGTGCTGGTCGACCCGGTGCCCGGCACCGTGGTGGGGGAGACGGTGGGCTTCGGGTGGGCGGACGTGCAGGCCATGGTCCGGGCCTCTACCGACGCGCGGTGATCACCGGGGTGCCTGCCTCATCCGCACCCGCCTCCATGGTGGGTGGGACGGGGCCGGGCTCGCCCTCGGGACTCTCGATGACGATGTCCACGCCGAAGACCCGACCCAGCTGGCCGAGCGTCCCGGCCAGGGTCTCGATCTCCCCGGGGTCCACGGTCTCGGCCAACAGCGAGCGGTCCACGGTGAGGACGTCGATGGGGAAGCGTTGCAGGAAGGTCAGGGAGGAGTAGCCACTGTCGAAGTCGCCGAGGGCGATGCGCACCCCGAGCGCCTTGACCCGTTGCAGCCGGGCGATGGTGGTGGATGCGTCCGGGGCCAGCGCGGTCTCGGCCAGGGCCAGGGTCAGATGGCCGGGGTCGAAGCCGGTGGACGACAAGGCCGCCTCCACATCGTCGACGAACCCGTCCCGGTCGAAGTGGGCCGCCGAGATGTCCACCGACACCATGAGGTGATCCCCGTTGCGGTGCCATGCCACCCCGTCGCGGCAGGCGGCCCGCAGGAGCCACTGGCCGGCGCTCACGGCCAGGCCGGCCGACTCGAGGGCGGGGACGAAGGTGGCCGGGGGAACCAGGCCCCGCTCCGGGTGGAGCCAGGCCAGCTGGGCCTCCACCCCGGTGGCCTGGCGGGTGGCCAGGTCGGTGGTGGACCGGTAGCGGACTTCGAACTGGTCGTAGTCCAGGGCCTGATGGAGGTCGTTCTCGAGGCTGCGCCGGTCGTCCAACTCCTCCTGCATGGAGCGCGAGAACACCACGGCGTGCTGCTTGCCCGACGCCTTGGCCCGGTACAGGGCCACGTCGGCGTCCTGGAGGAGCTCTTCGGGCGTCTCGCGGGCCCCTTCGGCGATGCCGATGCTCACCGTTATCCACTGGGGGGTATCGCTTTTGTCCAGGATGAACGGCGACGAGAGTGCATCGAGGATACGGTCCGCCACCATGTCGATCCCTCCGGACAGCGACGCTCCTTCGACCAGCACCACGAACTCGTCCCCGCCCAGGCGTCCGACGGTGTCGCCGTCGCGCAGGGTGCCGGACAGCCGGGCGCCCACCTCCACCAGCAGCTGGTCACCGGCCCCGTGGCCCAGGCTGTCGTTCACGTCCTTGAAGTTGTCGAGGTCCAAGAAGTAGGCGGCAATGCGGGTGCCCTCACGACGCGATCTGGCCGTCATCTGGCTGATCCGGTCGAGGATCAGGGCGCGGTTGGGCAGCCCGGTGAGGGAGTCGTGCAGGGCCTGGTGGCGCAGCTTGGCCGTGGACTCCTCCACCAGCCTGCGGGCCCGGGCCCGACCGGTGCCCAGCACATAGATCAACAGGCCGAGCAGCAGGCTGACCAGCAGCCCGACCACCAGCCGGATTCTGGCCGGGCCGCTGTCGAAGATCCCGGACGGTTGGATGGCCGACCGGGTCACCACCTCCCAGCCCTGCCCGATGGCCACCGTGGTGACCTGGGCCCCGACGGGCGCCGATCCGCCCACGAACGAGGCGGTGGTGGAGCCGCTGTGGAAGCGCATCTCCACGGCGGTGTGGTGGTGGCCCACCAGGGCGGTGTCGAGGGCTACCGTCGGGTCGAGCTGCTCGGCCACCCAACCGATGAAGGCGTCCCGGCGGCCCTGCACCGTGGGTGGGACCGTGCCGCCCCGGTAGACGGGCCATCCCACCCCGAGGGTGGCGTCCTTACCGGTGCCGTAGGGGAGGACGGCTCCCCGGCCCGAGTCACGGATGGCCACCAGCCACTGACCCACGCTGGTCTGGCAGAGGTCGAGACCCGGCGGGGTGGTCGGGGTGTACGAGGGGCGAACCACCGACACCGTGCTCAGGCAGTAGTAGGGGCGGAGACCCGGCGGGGTGACGACCAGGGGCACCTCGGTCTGCCGGCCGGACCCGCCGGGCGCAACGGAGGCGATGACGGCGGGGAGCTGGGCCGGGGTGATCTCGGCCACCTCGGCGATGGCCTTCAGCTCGGGGTAGCGCCCGAAGGCGTCGACGGCCGTGGTCCACTGGGTGAACTGGGCCTGGGAGGCGTCGGGACTCCCGACGAAGAACCCGGCGGCGTTGACCACCAGGTCCCCCTCGCGTTGGACCACCAGTTTGAGGGTGGAGGCGATCTCCGCGGCCGAGGTGGCCGCCTGCTCATGGGACTTGAGGCTGTCGGCCCGCGTGGAGGAGACGTTGCCGAAGATGCTGACGGCTCCGGCCAACAGGGCTACCAACACCGCGGCGACCACCCACGGGCCGCGTCGGGACCGCATGGGCCGCTCCCCGTCTCTCGTCCCCTTCTGCGAACCGGCCACTGCACCCCGCCTTGAGTGAGTTCGTACACGTTCAGCCATAGCTGGCGGCCCTTCTGCAGGTCTGTCCCTGAGCCCGGCGGACCCGCCGGGAGGCTGTATCCAGCACGGTTGCCACGTCGTGGACTGCCTCAGGAATGTCGACCGGGCCGCGGCTGCACTTGAGGTATTTCTCCCCCGTCGGTGGCCCGTCAGTGGCCTGTTGCGCCTGGTCAGGAGCGAAGGCCGCCATGCTGGCACGGAGGCCGACGGCGCCGGACGCTCATGGATAGGTTGAGATGGTGCGACCACCTGGACCCCTGCTGGCCTCGGGACGGGACTCGGACATCTTCGAGTACGGGGACGGACTGGTCCTGCGGCGGGCGCGGGACGGCCGCTCCCTGCGTTCCGAGGCCCAGACCATGGAGTACGCCCGGTCCCACGGCTATCCGGTCCCCGCCGTGTCGGAGCTCAGCGCCGACGGGACGCAGCTCGTCATGGAGCGGTTGGTCGGACCGGTGATGCTCACCTCCCTCAGCCGACGTCCGTGGTCCATCCGGTCCAGTGCTGCCCTACTGGCCGATCTACACCGGCGCCTCCACCGGATCCCGGCGCCGGCGTGGGTCCCTGACGCCCCTTCCGGCCGGGGTGATCGACTGCTCCATCTCGATCTCCACCCCCTCAACATCCTCCTGGCCGAGCGGGGCCCGGTGGTCATCGACTGGCCCCGGGCCGCCCGGGGGAACGGGGACACCGACGTGGCCCTGACCTGGCTGCTGCTGGCCACGGCGGGCATCCCCACCGGCCGCCTGTGGGCCACGGTGCTCGGCCGGTTCCGGTCGGCCCTGGTCACGGGTTTCCTGGACGGGTTCGACCGGGATGCCGTCCGGGCCGAGTTGGCCGGGGTGGCCGAGTGGAAGGCGGCCGATCCCAACATGACCGAGCGGGAGCGGGAGGCCATGGCCGAGCTGGTCCGCCGGACGGGATAGGGGCCGGGTTCGGCCGTCCGCGGTCGCGGACGAGCCTGGACGGGCCCGGCACCCACAGCATCGGACTGCCGGCGTCCGTCTCGTGACGCTCGGACAACTCCCAGAAACCACTGGACTGACCCACAGGTCGGTCACATGCCGGTTGCCCATGCTCGTGGGTGACAGCAATCCACGGCACAAGGAGCAGGACATGAACGAGGTAGACGAAGAAGGGCTTTCCCACCGGGACGACGCAGACCTACTGGCTGGCTTCGGACGGCGACGCCGCCGGGGAGTGATGGTAACCAGCGCTGCCGTAATCGCCCTCGGCCTGTCCCTCGGCGGGGCCGCGGTAGCCGGGGCCGGCACGACGTCGACGGCACCGTCCTCCACGGCGGGCTCATCGGGCTCGGCCGGGGCCGGTGGCCGTCCGCCCATGGGCGGGTCCCCACCAGCGGCCATGGGCACCGTGGACTCGGTGGGTGACGGCACCTTCACCCTGACCGCCGCCGACAAGTCCACGGTCACCGTCAACGTCAGCTCGTCCACTACCTACCGCGACCCCGGGGTGACCT
>JBBQWW010000096.1:0-12879 GCA_038210245.1 Acidimicrobiales bacterium | reverse complement strand
GGGCTCGCTGGCGTCGACTGTCTGGGACCAGATGAACCCGGTCGGGGGAATGGTCACGCCCGCGGCCCTGGCCTTGGCGTCGACCGCCTCCCGGTGCCCTCGTAGGACTTCGATGGTCATCGGATCGAGGGCCATGCGCCGGGCTGCGTGGGTCTTGGTGTCCTTCACCACCACACTGCCGGGCGTGTCCGAAATCGAACGGGCCACCACCATGGTGGCGTTCTCGAAGTCGATGTCCCCCCATTGGAGCCCACACAGCTCGCCCCTCCGGCACCCGGTGGTGGCGGCCACGGTGAAGAGGCGGGCCAGATCGGGGTTGAACCGCTCGCACTCCACGATCAACTGGCGGACTTCCTCGATGGTCGGCGGCACGATCTCCCGCTGCCGGGCCGGTGGCGGGGAGGCCCGCACGATCGGGTTCCGGTCGATGAGTCCCCACTTCTCGGCCTGGTGGAGGGAGGCCGAGAGCACGGCGTGGCACTTCCGCACCGAGAGGGGATGGAGGCCCTGCTTCAGGAGCGAACCGTAGAAGGCGTCGAGGTCGGCGGCGGTCAGCTTGGTCAGTTCGATCGATCCGAGGGCCGGCACGATCCGGACGTCGATGGCCGACCGGTACCGGATCATGGTCGAGGCCGCCCGGTCCTGGGTCTCCAGGTGGAGCATCCACTTCTCGAGGAGCTCCGCCACCGAGCCCCGTCCGCCGGGGTGCTTGCCGTGCCCTACCTCGGAGGCCAGATCGTCGGCGGCCTTCTGGGCGACCCGCTTGCTCCCCTCGACCGTTTTGTGGACGTACCGGTAGCGGCGGGTCACCGGATCGCGTCCGGCCGACACCCGGATCTGCCACCGGTTCGGGCTGGTTTGTCGAACGCTACCTGACATCGCGTCAGCATAATTCGTTTCAACAATTATGGCTAAAATTATGGCTCGCGGTGAATCCGGTCGATGAGGCTAAGCTCAAAAAGTGCCTCTGACCTGCGGAGGGAGTGGGATTCGAACCCACGGAGGGTTTCCCCTCACGGCTTTTCAAGAGCCGCGCATTTGTCCGCTCTGCCATCCCTCCGAGCGCCTGTCAGGGTAGTCGTCACCCGCCCCGGGGACCGGCCGACCGGCCGTCAAGGCTTCGCGGCCGGGCCCACCTCGGCCCGCAACGAGTCGACCCACGCACCGGCCTCGGTCCACGACGTCTCCGCCTCGCGTCGGAGGGCGGGGGCAGCCGGCCCGGCTGCCGGATAGGAGCCGAGGAACTTGACGCCGGCCAGGGAGGCGTGGAGGTCCCGCAGGCAGTCGCTCACCACGGCATCGGCGATGTGTCCCTCGAAGTCGATGATGAAGCAGTAGTCGCCCAGTGCCTGTTTGGTGGGTCTCGACTCCAGCTTGGACAGGTTGATGTTGCGGGCCGAGAATTGACCGAGGATGCCGTGGAGGCTGCCGGGATGATCAGCGCTCTGGAAGCAGGCGATGCTGGTCCGGTCGTGGCCGGTGGGGGCGGGGATTCCGGTGCGGGCCACCGACACGAACCGGGTCTGGTTGTCCGGGTGGTCCTCCACGTCCTCCACCAGGATGTCCAGGCCGTAGAGGGTGGCGGCCAGGCGGGGGGCGATGGCTGCGGTCGGCTGCGAGGACATGGCCGGGTCGTGCTGTCCGACCAGCCGGGCGGCATCGGCGGTGGAGTTGGTGGCCAGCAGTTCGACCGCGGGGAGCTGCTCATTGAGGAAGCCCCGGCATTGGGCGGTGGCCATGGGAATCGACGCCACCCGCTCGATGTCGGGGAGGGCCGTCCCGGGAGGGGCCATTAGATGCAGGTGGATGTCCAGGACCACCTCCCGCTGGATGCGGAGGTCGAAGTCGAAGACCAGGCTGTCGATGATGTCCCGGACGGTGCCCTCGATGGCGTTCTCGAGGGGCACGAAGCCCAATCCGACGCGGCCGTCCCGTACCGAGTCCAGCACCTCGACCAACGACCCGAACGGGGTGATCTCGGCCTGACGGTACTCGGCCTCACTCAGCAGGGCTTCCTCGGTGAAGGTGCCTTCGGGACCGAGGAACCCGATTCGCAGCGGCGACCCGTCGAGGGGGTCTGGGGATGCGTCCGGGGCCATACCCAGGCAGGATAGTGAACATCATGGACGAACCCGGACTGCAACGCCTGCTCGCCGACGTGCGTTCGGGGGCCATCTCGCCCGATGAAGCCGTGCACGAGCTCCGTCGCCTGCCCTTCGCCGACCTGGGCTTCGCCAAGGTCGATCACCACCGTTCCCTCCGCCAGGGCCTGCCTGAGGCGGTGTACGGCCAGGGAAAATCGGTGGCCCAGTGCTCGGCCATCGTGGGTGAGCTCCTCTCGGACGGTCACGGTGGACCGGTCATCCTCACCCGGGCCGACGCCGGACAGGTGGAGACGGTGACCGCTGACCACCCCGGGGGGATGCGGACAGTGACCGGAACGGCGACGGGGGCCGACCAGGTCCGGGGCGAGCTGTCGGTGGTGGTCTGGCGCCCGACTCCGGCGCGGGCGGCCCGCACGCTGGTGGTCACGGCGGGTACGTCGGACCTGCCCGTGGCCCGCGAGTGCCAGGCCACACTGACCGCGCTAGGCCTGCGGCCTTCGCTGCTGGCCGACTGCGGCGTGGCCGGGGTGCACCGCCTGCTGGCCTCGGCCGACGAGCTGGCCGACGCCGACGCCGTGGTGGTGGTGGCCGGGATGGAGGGCGCCCTGGCCAGTCTGATCGGGGGGATCACTCCGGCACCGGTGGTGGCTGTGCCCACCAGCACCGGCTACGGCGCCGCTCTGGAGGGTGTCACCGCACTGCTGGCCATGCACGCATCGTGCGCCGCCGGGATCACCGTGGTGGGGATCGACAACGGGTTCGGGGCGGCCTGTGCCGTGGCCCGGATGCATCCATGATCCGGGCCACGAGGTGAAGCTGGTCGAGGCGGCCGGCCCACCGTCGGGACCCGAATTCGACCGGGGGACCGGAGCGCGCGCCGTGGCCTGGTTCCACTGCTTCGCCGGGATCGCCGGCGACATGGCCGTCGGGAGCCTGCTCGACGCCGGGGCCGACCTGGCCGAGGTGCTGGCCCTGCTGGAACGCCTGCCCCTGGGTGGGTGGTCGTTGGAGGTCGAGCCGGTCCTGCGGGGAGGCATCGCCGCCACCCGGGCCGTGGTGAGTGTCGAGGACAGCGTGGTGGTGCGGACCCACGCCCACATCGTGGGCCTCATCGGCGAGGCCCGGCTGCCCGAGCGGGTCACCGAGCGGGCCTTGGCCACGTTCGCGGCGTTGGCCCAGGTGGAGGCCCGCCTCCACCGTCGACCGGTGGACCAGGTCCACTTCCACGAGGTGGGGGGCCACGACACCATCGTGGACATCGTGGGCACGGCGGCGGCCCTCGAGGTCCTGGGTATCGACGTGGTGCGGGCCAGCCCGGTGGCCACCGGGCTCGGGATGGTGCGGGCCGCCCACGGGATGCTGCCCAATCCCGCTCCGGCTGTGGTGGCCCTTTTGGAGGGAGTGCCCACCTGGGGCCGGGACGTGCCCGTGGAGCTGACCACTCCGACCGGGGCGGCCATCCTCGCCGCGCTGTCGTCGGGGTACGGACCCATGCCGGCGATGCGGGTGACCGGCCAGGGGTTCGGGGCCGGAAGCCGTGAGCTGGATGAGCTGCCCAACTGCACCCAGGTGGTGACGGGCGTGCTGGCCGACCCGGGGAGCCGAAGTGACGACGAGGCCGATGCCGGCCAGCCGGTCGCCCTCCTGGAGGCCAATGTGGACGATGCCACCGGTGAACAGCTGGCCCACGCCGTGGGGGCTCTGCTCGAGGCCGGGGCCCACGACGCCTGGCTCACCCCGGTGGTCATGAAGAAGGGTCGCCCGGGCACGGTGGTCCACGTCCTGGTCGACCCCGCCCTGGTGGCCCGGCTGCGGGCCGTCCTTCGGGACACCACCGGATCCCTCGGCGTCCGGGTCACCGCCGGGGAGCGGTGGCCGGCGGCGAGGACGATCCACTCGGTGTGGGTCGACGGTCAGATGATCCGAGTCAAGGTGGCGGCAGGGAGGATCAAAGCGGAGTACGAGGACGTGTCCCGAGCGTCCCGCCGCACCGGCCAGTCGCTCCGTGAGGTGGCGTTCCGAGCCGAGGCCGCCTGGCGGGACGAGCACGGTGACCACCAGGGTGGGGTCGAGGATGCCGGTGGCCCGGAGGGTGGATTCGACGGCGGCTCTGACGGCGGAGGCGGCGTGTCGGCCTGACGGCCCACCGATCGGCGCCGCCTCGCCCGGGTGGCGTCAATTGGCCGGTGGGGACGAGTACCGTCTGCACGGGAGCCCTCCCGGCCGCAGGACGGGCCCCGTCCCTGCCCTCCACTCCCAACTCCACGTCTGGAAAGGAACCGCCCCATGTCCCGTGTACGCACTCTCACCCTGGTGGTCGTGTCGACTGCGGCCCTCGGCCTGGCCGGGTGCAGCAGCTCTTCCACTTCGAGCCCGTCCACCACGGCGCCGGTGTCGACTACCCCGACCACCTCGGGGCCGCCCACCACCATCCCGACGGCCGACCTGTCGGCGGCGGGCACGGCCGGCACGGCGCCCACCATCACGGTGCCCCCGGGGAAGCCGCCGACCCGCCTGGAGACCGCCGATCTGATCACCGGCACCGGCCCGGCGGCCAAGGCCGGTGACTCGGTGACCGTGCAGTACGTGTTGGCCACGTACTCGGCCGACAAGGAGATCCAGTCGTCCTGGACGAGCCAGCCCTTCACCTTCACGCTGGGTGCAGGCAAGGTCATTCCGGGCTGGGACACCGGGGTGGTGGGCATGCAGGCCGGGGGTCGGCGTGAGCTGATCATCCCCCCGAGGCTCGGCTACGGGGACCAGTCCCCGGGGGCGGGCATCGCCGTCAACGACACCCTGGTGTTCATGGTGGACGTGCTCTCGATCAGCTGACCGGGGTCGCGGCCAGGTCGACCTCGGCTACCGCGAGCCGTTGACGGCCAGCAGGACCAGGGCCACGGCCATGGACAGCGGGACGGTGACCAGGCCGATCACCACGGCGCGGCGCACCGGAGGAGCCGAGCCGGCGGACTGCGCCGTCTTCCACCACAGGATCCACGCCAGTGACCCGGTCACGAACAGGTTGGGCCCGATGTTGAGCCCGACCAGCAGCGCGAACGGATGCGGTGGCACCCGTGCGGCCAGCAGGGAGGCGGCGGGCAGGTTGTTGATCACCACCGTGGACCCGGCGGCGACCACGGCGGTCCCGACGGCGTCGAGGTGGCCGAGGAGCGTGGCCGGTCCGGACCACACCCGGCCCAGGGTGCCGAGGGCCAGGGCGATCCCGAACAGGCCGACCAGCACGGGCAACGTTACGACCTCCAGCACGTGGTCGAGCTGCTGGCGGCGGGCCACCAGCCGGGTGGTGATGACCACAAGACCCACGCCGGCCACGGGAAGGGCCGGGTTGGCCAGAGCCACCACCAGTACGGTGACCGCCACCACAGCCAGGGCCCCCAGCCCGAGGACCGGCGGAGCCGGTGCCGCGCCGTCGTCGTCGCTGGTACCCCCGGGTTCGGCGCGCAGCGAGTGGCGCTCGGCTGTGGCGATGACGGCGGCGGTGATCACGACGGCACCGGCCCAGGGGAGGGCCATGTGGCCGAAGAACTGTCCTCCGGACAGGTGGAGGTGGCCGAGCACGATCAGGTTGGTCAGGTTGGACCCGGGTAGGAGGAGGCTGCCGGCGTTGGACAGCAGGAGGCAGCCGATCAACAGGGCCGCCTCACCCTGACCCCGACGCCGGGCGGCGTAGACCAGCACCGGGGTGAGGAAGACCACCGAAGTGTCCAGGTTGAGCAGGGCGGTGACCCCGGCCACCAGCACGGCGGACCCGGCGAACAAGGCCACGCCGTTGGGAGCAGCGCGGGCCAGGCGGTGGCCGGCGGCGGCGAAGAGGCCATCTTGGTCGGCGATCAGGCCCACCAGCAGGAGTCCGGCCACCAGCACGAACGGGGACCACACCTGGGAGGCCGCCGATCGGGCCTGACTCCCCTCGAGGGACAAGGCCACCCCGGCAGCCATCCCACCCACCCCGGCCAGGCCCCAGCCCCAGTAGCGGGCGATCAGACCGGTGGGCGGGTCCGGCGGGACAGCGGTGGTGTCGGCGGCGGACATCGGGGACCAGCATGCCCGACAGCCGTGGAAACGGAACTCGTTGTGGCCTCCGTTGACACCCAATGGGGTAAGCAGTAACTTACGGTAAGTGACAACTAACACTCTGGCCCTGGCGGCCCTCGCCGACCCGACCCGACGGGAGCTGTTCGAGCGACTGGCTGAACGGCCCCAGGCGGTGGGGGAGCTGGCCGAGCAGGTGCCGGTGAGTCGACCGGCCGTCTCTCAGCACCTCCGGGTGCTGAAGGAAGCCGGGCTGGTGATCGACCGGGCCGAGGGCAGCCGGCGCATCTACCGGATCGATCCGACGGGGATCGGGGCCCTACGGGAGTACCTCGACCGGTTCTGGGGTACCGCGCTCCAGGCCTTCAGGGACGTCGCTGAGCAAGAACTGGCCAACAACGAGAGAAGGAACGCCCATGTCTGAGACCGGAAGTACCGCCGTGCAGTCGTCCATCGTGGTGGAGGTGCCCATCGACCGGGCCTTCACCGTGTTCACCGAGGACATCGGGAGCTGGTGGCCCCCGGAACACCACATTCTGGAGGGTGAGCTGGCTGAGATGGTGTTCGAGCCCCGCGTGGGTGGCCATGTCTATGACCGGGGCACCGACGGCAGCGAGTGCCGGTGGGCCCGGGTCCTGGCCTTCGAGCCGCCCCACCGCATCGTGATCTCGTGGGACGTTAGCCTGCAGTGGACGCTGGAGACCGATCCCACCCGGACCCCGGACCAGCGAGGTCGAGGTGCGCTTCAGCTCCGAGGCACCGGACCGGACGCGGGTGGAGTTGGAACACCGGAAGATCGACCACCACGGTGACGGCTGGGAGCAGATGCGGGACGCAGTGGGTTCACCCGGTGGATGGGACGCCGGGCTGCTCGCCCTCGCCACCCGGCTGGGGTCCGTGTCACCGACCCGGTCGGCGTAACCGACTGGAGCGGTCGGCCGGGACGACAAGTCGATGGCGCCCCGGTCGCCGCCGACTCGGTGGAAGAACTCCTGGCCCGCAGCCGGTGAGGACACTGCACCTGGCTGCTCCTGCAGCACCTCCTTGACGGTGGCAGGGTGCCCGGGAACTCCGGGACGGCCCCGAGTCCGAAGGCCTGGGAAGGCTACGAACCTTGGGTCGGGTCTTCGGACGTCTTCCGGTACACGTTGGTGGTCCGGAGCTCGAAGCCCATGCGCACGTAGAGCCGGTTGGCCGCTTGGCGGCTGGGCCGGGAGGTCAGGTCGACCGTGCGGGCTCCCGCGGCGGCAGCCCGGTCCACCGCCGCCTCGACCAGGGCAGCGCCGGCCCCGGAGCCTCGCGCCGACCCGTCGACCACCACATCCTCGATCCAGGCCCGCAGGCCGGTGGGCACCCGGAACAGGGCCAGGGTCAGCGACCCGACCACCTCCCCCGAGCCGTCCCGGGCCATCAGCACGATCGAGGCCGCCGAATCCACCATCTCCTGGAGCTCGGGCCGCCCCGGGGGCGGTGAGGACGACGAGAGCTGCGGGATGAGGCGGGCGAACGCCTCGACCAGCTCGTCGGAGACCTCGGTGGCCTCGGTCACGGTCACCCCGGCGGCGGGAGCGTCGGGGCGGGGGTCGGTAGGCACAGGCAGCGAGTGTAGTGAGGGCTTCCGCCCCGGCCCGGGGATGGCCCGCCCGGTCGGCAGGGCCCTGGGCGGGACTCAGGCTCTGTCCGGATCCCCGCGCCAGATGGGCGATCGGACCGAGTCGTAGAGCACCTCGATGGGGTCCCCCCGCAGGGCGGAGAAGACATGCTCACCCCACCGCTCGGCACCGGCCAGGGGAAAGGGCAGCCGGTCGAGGGCGAACCATCCGACGTCGGCGGTCTCCAGCGGGTGGGCCTTGAGCTCGCCACCGATGGCCCGGCACTGGAACACCAGGGAGTAGAGGGGGATGCGGCTCATGCCGATCCGGAGCCCGTCCAGCACGGCGATGAGTCGGACTACCTCGCACTCGATGCCGGTCTCCTCCTCGACCTCCTTCACCACCACTTCAGCGGCGGAGTAGCCCACGTCGGCCCAGCCGGTGGGGTAGAGCCAGACGCCGGAGTCGGCCCGCTGGACGAGGAGCATCTCGCCCTGGTCGTTGCCTACGGCAGCCCCGACGGCCACCTTGGGGGTCACATAGCCGGGGACGCCTTTGCCCACCGAGGCCAGCCACTCTTCCACCAGGCCCTCAGCGTCCTCAGCGCCCACCGCTCCGTGGTCGACGGCCACACGGATGTCGGCCGCCACCCGGAGCACCTCTTCGAAGCGCTCCTGCTCGTAGAGGGACTCGGTGAAGCCCAGCCCGGTTCGGGCGATGCCGGCCAAGGCCTCGCTCCACCGGAGGAGCTGCTTGACGGAGGGGACGGGATCCACGCATCCGACGCTACCCTCTGCCCACGCTGGACCGCATCCATCGGGCAGACTGGGGCGTGTCCGTTCGCGAGGATTGCCGTCACTACATCATGCAGACCACCGCCCACGAGGAGAAACTCGAGCGCTGCCGGGTAGGGGCCAACGAGCAGATCCCGTTCGCCTGCCCCGAAGGGTGCCTGTTCTACGAGCCCCGCAAGGTGTCGGGTGCGGGGTGGACCATCCGGGACACGGAGTAGTCCGGCCCCTCGGGCGGGAACACCCGTTCGGAGCGCCCAGTCGCCGTCGGCCCGGGCGAGGCGCCCCGGACGAGGTCAGCTTTCGACCACGTCTCCCAGCAGATCGACCCGGACTCCCTCTCCCCGCAGCCACTCGACGGCCCGGTCGATGGTGGCACCGTCCCCGTCCAGCTCACAGATGATCCATCCGTCGGCCTCACCCACGTCGGCCCGGCGGATGTTGGGGACGATGTCCAGCTCCTTGACCATGCGGGCGATGATGGGCTCCCGGACCAGTGTTTCGGGGAAGGTCAGGCGGACCCGGACCCGGATCACCGGGTGCTCCCGGTGGCCGCAGGTGTCGACCCGGTGGACCCAGCCTCCCCGTCGCGCAGGGCGTCGTTGAGGTTGCCGGAGCGGAAGCCGTCGAGGTCCAGGGTCACATAGCGGTAGCCGGCGCCGTGCACGGCGGCGCTGACCTCGTCTCGACGGGCCACCACGGCGACCAGGTCCTCGGTCGGGACCTCGATGCGGGCCGTGTCGCCGTAGTGGCGGACCCGCAGCTGGGCGAAGCCCAGGGCCCGGAGCGCCGACTCGGACTCGGCCACCGATCGAAGGGTGCCCAGGGTCACCGGCGTGCCGTAGGGCACGCGCGAGGCCAGGCAGGCGGCGGCCGGCTTGTCCCATGTGCGCAGGCCCAACTGCCTCGACCACTCCCTCACCCCGGCTTTGGTGAAGCCGGACTCCACCAGGGGGAAGCGGGCCCCGGCCCCGGCCGCAGCCTGCTGACCGGGCCGGTGGTCACCGAGGTCGTCGAGGTTGACCCCGAGCACCACGGTGGCGGCCTTTCCGGCGGGGTCACCGCTGGCGCCTTCGACCCCGGATCCGGGCACGGCCAGAGGGACCAGGGCCTCCATCAGCGTCGACTTGCAGTGGAAGCAGCGTGAGCCGTCGTTGGCCGAGTAGGCGGGGTCGGCCAGCTCGTCGGTCACCACCTCGATGTAGGCCAGCCCCCACTCGCGGGCCAGCTCCCGGCAGTCGGCCAGCTCCTCTGGGGCCAAGGACGGGGAGACGGCGGTCACGCATCGGACCTGGTCGGACCCCAGCGTGTCGGTGGCTACCCAGGCCAGGAAGGCCGAGTCGGCCCCGCCGCTGAAGGCCACCACCAGCGGACCGATCCGCTTCAGTCCGGCCCGCAACCCCTCGAGGTCGCCGCCGGAGTGGTGCTCACTCATCTGGTGCCACCTGGGCCAGCACCTGATCGACGGGGGCCACCATGCCGGTGAGGAAGGGACCGAACTCGGCGAACCGGGCCGAACCCTCGTCGAACCGCATGGTGTAGACGCAGTCCTTCAGGTCGTCAGGGTGGACTCCGAACAGGGTCACCCCCCACTCCCAGTCGTCGATACCGGTGGAGCCGGTGATGAGCTGGACGATCCGTCCTCTGAAGGCCCGGCCGGCGGCGCCGTGCCCGTACATCATCTCCTTGCGCTCCTCGAAGGGCATGGAGAACCAGTTGGACCCCTCGGTCTCTCCCCGCCGCTTGGACATGGGATAGAAGCAGAAGGCGGTCATGCCCTCGGGGGGCAGATCGGGGTGGAGACGGGTCTGCTTCATCTCCTCGGGGAGCCCGGCGGCGTACTCCGACACCTCGGTGAGGGAGACGTAGGAGTCCACCACCACCAGTCCTGCGGCCTGTAGGTCGGACTGGAAGCGGCGCAGGCGCCAGTGGTCGGCGCCCAGGGCCATGAAACCGAGGTCGGCCTTGTGGCCCAGCATGGCCACCGACACCACCTGCAGGCCGTCGGCCTCGGCCGCCTTCACCGCCAGCATGACGGCCTGGCGGCTGACTCGGGGGCCACCACCGGGGGCCGACACCTCGGGCAGTTTGCAGAACAGGTGGAGCACGCCCCAGCCGACCGAGGGAACGAGGGGTTCAGTCACGTCCCCCAGTGTACGGCTCCCCCCGGTAGAGGACGGCCGGCGATGGCGCGGGCGGCCCGGGAATGCACGAAGGGCGCCCCGTGGGGCGCCCTTCGTGACGTTGTTGCCGGTAGGTACCCCTCGGGGGGTAGCCGGCGATCCGACCTAGAAGTCGTCCATGCCCCCGGGCATGCCGCCCGAGCCGCCCTCTTCGGGCTTGTCCACGATGACTGCTTCCGTGGTCAGGAACAGGGCGGCAATGGAGGCGGCGTTCTGCAGGGCCGACCGGGTGACCTTCACGGCGTCGATCACACCGGTCTTGAACAGGTCCTCGTACTCGCCGGTGGCGGCGTTGAGCCCCTCGTTGGGCTTCTTCAGGTTGCGGACCTTGTCCACGATGACCCCACCTTCGAGGCCGGCGTTGATGGCAATCTGCTTCAGGGGCTCTTCGACGGCCCGGGCCACGATGCGGGCACCGGTGGCTTCGTCGCCCTCCAGCTTCTCGGCGGTCTCCAGCACGGCGACCTGGGCACGGAGCAGGGCGACCCCACCTCCGGGGACCACACCCTCCTCGATGGCCGCCTTGGTGGTGGACACAGCATCCTCGATGCGATGCTTCTTCTCCTTGAGCTCCACCTCGGTGGCGGCGCCGACCTTGATGACGGCCACGCCACCGGACAGCTTGGCCAGCCGCTCCTGCAGCTTCTCGCGGTCGTAGTCGGAGTCGGTGTTCTCGATCTCGGCCTTGATCTGGTTGATGCGGCCCTTGATCTCGTCGTCCGAACCGCCGCCTTCGACCACGGTGGTCTCGTCCTTGGTCACCACGATCTTGCGGGCGGTGCCCAGGAGGTCGAGGCCCACGTTCTCCAGCTTGAGGCCGACCTCCTCAGTGACCACCTGGCCGCCGGTGAGGATGGCGATGTCCTGGAGCATGGCCTTGCGACGCTCGCCAAAGCCGGGGGCCTTGACCGACACACTCTTGAAGGTGCCGCGGATCTTGTTGACCACCAGGGTGGCCAGGGCCTCGCCCTCGAGGTCTTCGGCGATGATCACCAGGGGCTTGCCCGACTGCATGACCTTCTCCAGCAGGGGGAGCAGGTCGCGGACGGCGGTGATCTTGGATCCGACCAGCAGGACGTAGGTGTCCTCCATGACCGCTTCCATGCGCTCGGGGTCCGTCACGAAGTAGGGGGAGATATAGCCCTTGTCGAAGCGCATGCCCTCGACCAGGTCCATGTCCATGCCGAAGGTCTGGGACTCCTCGACGGTGATGACGCCATCCTTGCCCACCTTGTCGATGGCCTCGGAGATCATCCCGCCGATCTCGGAGTCGGCGGCGGAGATGGACGCCACCTGGGCGATCTGCTCCTTGGAGTCGGTCTCCCGGGCGATGCCCCGCAGTGAGGCCACGGCGGACTCCACTCCGGCCTCGATGCCCTTCTTGAGGGACATGGGGTTGGCGCCGGCAGCCACGTTGCGCAGGCCCTCGTGGACCATGGCCCAGGCCAGTACGGTGGCGGTGGTGGTGCCGTCACCGGCGACGTCATCGGTCTTCTTCGCCACTTCCTTGACCAGCTCGGCGCCGATCCGCTCGAAGGGGTCCTCGAGTTCGATGTCCTTGGCGATGGAGACTCCGTCGTTGGTGATCGTCGGAGCTCCCCACTTCTTGTCGAGGACGACGTTGCGGCCTTTGGGGCCGAGGGTGACGCGTACGGCGTCGGCGAGCTTGTTCATGCCGCTCTCGAGGGCGCGTCGGGCCTCCTCGTCGAACGTGATCAATTTGGCCATCTGGTGTTCCTCCGTGTCGTTAGCACTCTGCAAGGTCGAGTGCTAATAGCAAACCACGTGAGGGAGGCTGGCGCAACCCGCGAGGTGGCCACGAGACGGCCGGGACCGGACGGGCGGCTGCCTGGAGGGCCAAGGGACCTGCGACCCTCCTGCAAAAGAGCGGACGGTTCTCCCTGTTCAGGGGCAAGTTCTGACGGTGGTCCACGCTGGCGACCTGGTGGGGTCTTAGCCCTTCGGCTCCGACCAAATGCGTTGGAGGAAGCCGGTCAACAGTTGAGCGGTCTGTTCCTCCGGACCGGCACCGTCGGCATCGAAGCCGCCGAGGAGGTCTTCGGCCTGGCCCGGATCGAGGTGGCCTCTGGCCTGGGCGTTACCCACCCAGTGCTCCACGATCTCCCTGGTGACCTCGGGGTGGAACTGGAGGCCG
>JBBQWW010000095.1:0-13387 GCA_038210245.1 Acidimicrobiales bacterium | reverse complement strand
AGCGGTTCAAGGCACCTCTTGTCCTGGACCTCATCGAGCGGCACCGGATCACCGGCTTCATCGCAGCCACGCCCATGCTCCAACGCCTGGCCCAGGTGCCCGGTATCGAGGACCGGGACCTGTCCAGCCTGACCTGGGTTCAACAGGGGGCGTCACCACTGCCCGTCTGGCTCGGTCACCGCTGGATCGAGTTGGTAGGGCCTGAGCACTTCTACATGTCCTACGGCGCCTCGGAGGGATTTGGGATCGTGGTATGCCGTGGGGACCAGTGGCTGGCCCACCCGGGCACACTGGGCCGGGGCATGTCCGGAACGGAGATCGCCGTGTTGTCCGAAGGGGGTGAGCCCCTTCCCGCCGGGGAGATCGGTGGGATCTTCCTGCGGACACCGACCGGGCCGCTGGCCACGTATGTCGGGACCGACGTCAAGCCGATGGACACCACCACCGACGGCTACACCTCCGTGGGAGACCTCGGGTGGTTGGACGAGGACGGCTTCCTCTTCATGGCTGATCGCCGGGTGGACATGATTGTCACCGGTGCAGTCAACGTCTTTCCGGCGGAGGTCGAGGCGGCCCTCAGCGAGCACGCCGGGATCGCCGACGTGGTGGTGGTGGGCTTGCGCGACCCGGAGTGGGGGCGTCGGGTCCATGCCATCGTCCAGCCCTCGGATCCGCTCCTCGAAGTCGATGATGTCATCGGCTTCGCCAGGGAGCGCCTGGCCTCCTACAAGGTGCCCAAGACCGTCGAGTTCGTGGACTCCATCCCGCGCAGCGAGGCCATGAAGTTCAACCGGGCCACCCTGGTGGAGGAGCGGGACGGACCCGATCCGGAGTCGGAGTCGACCACTGAGCAGGCTGGGCGCCGGGGGTGAGACCAACCGGCCTGGCCATGCGGCCGAGCAGCGAGGCTCTTGTGGTCGGCGAGGTCAAGGGGTCAAGGGGTCAAGGGGTAGCGTGCTTGGGCTGATCCCCGCCCAGGACCGACCCCGCCCGCTACCGACGATGAGTAGTACCGACGATGAGTAGTACCGACGATGAGTAGAACCGAAGAGGAGTAGAGAGAGCATGCCCGACACCCCGCAAGAAGGTAAGTACATCTCCTACGAGGAGTTGGACGACGGCGCCATCGTCCGCATCCTGCTCAACCGCCCGGGGACTCGCAATGCCCAGAACCGTGGCCTCCTCGTGGAGCTGGATGAGGCGTTCCTGCGGGCCGAGGAGGACGACAAGGTGCGAGTGGTGATCCTCGGTGGGGTCGGCCCGCTCTTCTCCTCGGGTCACGACATGGGGTCGAAGGAGGCGGCGGCCGAACGGACGCCCGGGCCCGACCAGCACCGATCGGTGACGATCAACGGAGGCACCCGGGTGGGAGCCGAGCAGCGCATGCTCCAAGAATGGCACTACTACTTCACCAACACCATGCGTTGGCGGAACCTCCGGAAGATCACTGTGGCCCAGGTGCAGGGCACGGTATACGCCGCCGGCCTGATGCTGATGTGGGCCTGCGATCTGATCGTGGCGGCCGACAACGTCTACTTTGCCGACGTGGTCGGGACCCGGCTGGGAATGTGTGGTGTGGAGTACTTCGGTCATCCCTGGGAGTTCGGCCCCCGCCGCACCAAGGAGCTCATGCTCACCGGTGACGCCATCGATGTCCACGAGGCCCATCGACTGGGCATGGTCAGCAAGGTGTTTCCGGTGGACGATCTGGAGGAGCGCACCTTGGCCTACGCGCGCCGGATCGCCGAGCTGCCCACGATGACCGCGCTGCTCATCAAAGAGTCGGTCAACCAGACCGTGGACAACATGGGCTTCTACAACTCGTTGCAGGCCTGCTTCACCCTCCACCAGCTCAATCACTCCCACTGGGCGGAGATCCACGAGTCCAAGTACCCGGTGGCCGAGGAGCAGGACGGCATTCCCAACTGGAAGACGGCTCCCCCGATCCGCTTGTCCGAGAAGGATTCGGTGGAGGGTCCGGAGCCGGCGCGCTGAGCGGCGCATCTCCGGACGTGACCGCGTGAGGCTCCGCACCACCTACCACCAACCCGGCGCGTCCCGGTACCGTCGACCCGACGGGGCCTGGGACGTGCCCACCTTGGACGCCATGCTCCGCTCCCCCCGACCGGCGTCGGCGCTGGCCGTGGTCGACGGGGACGTGCAACTCGACGCGGGGACACTGGAGGGGCTGGTGTCCTCGGTGGCCGGTGGACTACGCCGGATGGGCGTCCGACGGGGAAGCGTGGTGACCTGGCAGCTGCCCAACTGGTGGGAGGCCGTGGTGCTGTTCCGGGCCTGCTGGCGGTTGGGAGCCGTAGCCGCTCCCATCCACCATCAGGTGGGTGCCGCCGAGGTGGCCCGGGCGCTTGACGAGCTGGATCCGGTGGTTGCCCTCAGTACAGCGGGCCAACCGTTGGCCGGGCTGGTCGATGCCGTCGGGGTTCGGGGCGACGACCTGCGCTTCGACCAACTGCTGACGGCACCCCCGTTCGTCGACGGTCAGGCCAGGGGATCGGACATCGCGGTGATCCTGTTCACCTCGGGCTCGACCGGCCATCCGAAAGCCGTGCTGCACACCCATCGGAGCCTGGCCTACAAGGCGCGCTCCATGGTCCGGGCCCACGGTCTCACCTCGACCGATGTAGGTCTGCTGCCGTCGCCGTTGGCCCACGTGTCCGGACTGCTCAACACGGTGCTGGTGCCGGGCGCAGCGGCTATGACCGTGGTCCTGATGGAGAAGTGGAATGCCGAGCGAGGCGTGCACCTGGCCGGCGAGTTCGGCGCCTCATTCATGATCGGGCCGCCGACACTGTTCGTGGGGATGATGGATGTGCCGGGCTATCACGACCGGGTCCAGAGTCTTCGGGTGGTCTCGTGCGGGGCCATGGGTGTGACTCCCGAGTTCATCGACACCGCCCGCCAGGCGTTCGGGGCCATGGTCAAGCGGACCTACGGGTCCACGGAGGCTCCGACGATCACCACCAGCACCTTCGACGATCCACCCGATCGGGCCCGGGACACCGACGGCCACTCGGTGGGCGACGGAGAGGTGCGGGTCGTGGATCCGGCCACCGACCGACCGGTGCTGACGGGACAGCGGGGCGAAGTTCTGGTGCGGGGTCCGGAGCTCTTCATCGGGTACGGGGAGGAGGCCCAGACCCGGGCGGCCGTCCGCCGGGGATGGTTCGCCACGGGCGATGTGGGTGTCCTCGATGCGGATGGCTGCCTGTCCATCGTCGGGCGGCTGAAGGAGCTGATTATCCGCGGGGGCGAGAACATCGCCTCTGCTGAGGTCGAGCGGGTCCTTGAACAGCATCCCGGGGTGCGCCAGGCGGTAGTGGTGGGCTGTCCTGATCGACGCCTCGGCGAGCGGGTCGCCGCCTTTGTGGTGGGGAGCGAGGCCATCGACGTCGACGAGTGCCGGCGCTGGTTCGCCGATCAGGGGATGGCCCGCTTCAAGACCCCCGAGCTGGTGGTCCACCTGGAGGAGATCCCCCTGCTCGGTGTGGGCAAGCCCGATCGCCAGGCCCTCCGCGCCCGGGCTGCCGACCTGGCGGAGGCCGACCACTGAACCAGAGTGAGGGCCACCGAAGTACCCAAGCACCAAAGCACCGGAAGCACCGCATGCCGGGAGGCCATGGAGCATCCAGGTTGATCACGCAGCAGTCGACCAGTCAGCATCGCATCACTACACGCAGAGAAGAGAGAGGTCCGGATGGAAGCGGGAATCGTGTCGTGGGGGGTCTACCTCCCGTACTGGCGCCTCGAACGGAAGGCCATCGGCCAGGCGTTCGGATCCGGCGGGGGACGGGGTACGCGAGCCGTGGCCAGCTACGACGAGGACACCACGTCCATGGCCGTCGAAGCCGGCCGCCGGGCCCTCGCCGCCGCCGGGACACCGGAGCCCGCTGACCTGTTCTTCTCCACCCCGGCGCCGGCCTACCTGGACAAGACCAACGCCACCACTGTGCACGCCGGGCTGGGACTGGCCGCCGGGTCCGGTGCCTACGACCTGTGCGGGTCGGTGCGCTCGGGCTGGGCTGCCATGCAGTTGGCCGCCCTGGCCGGGGCCCGTGCCCCCGCTCTGGCTGTGGTGTCCGACCTCCGCACCGGCCTGCCCAGCGGCCCCGACGAGACCCAGGGCGGTGACGGTGCTGTGGCCTTCGTCTTCGCTTCCGAGGGTGGTGTGACCGAGCAGCTGGGCCACGCCTCGGCCACCGACGAATTCCTCGACCGATGGAGGGTTCCTGGCGAGACCGCCTCGCGCCAGTGGGAGGACCGATTCGGTGAGGAGGCCTACCTCCCGCTGGCCCGATCGGCGTTTGACCGCGCCCTGAAGGACGCCGGCGTCGCCATCGCCGATATCGACCACCTCATCGTCACGGGCCTGCAGGCGCGGGCCGTGGCCGGGCTCAAGAAGTCCTTCGGGGTACCCGCCGACCGGGTAGTTCCGGATCACGCTGGGGTAGTCGGCAACCTGGGGTCGGCTCAGACGGGCGTGCTGCTGGCCGACGTGTTGGAGCGGGCCACGCCAGGTCAGGTCATCGTGGTAGTGGAGCTGGCCGACGGAGCCGACGCCGTGGTGTTGCGTACCACGAACGCCCTGGCCGCCGTCCAGCAGGCCCGGCGGGAGGCCGGCCTTCGGGCCGTGGCCACCCTGGTCGCCGAAGGACGGTCTGATCTGGCCTACGCCGTCTTCCTCTCGTGGCGGGGCATGCTCCACCGCGAGCCACCCCGGCGTCCTGATCCGGAGCGACCCGATGCCCCCGCCAGCCACCGGACCGAGGGCTGGAAGTTCGGCTTCAATGCCAGCCGCTGCACGGCCTGCGGATTCCGCCACCTTCCGCCCACGCGGATCTGCCTCTCGTGTCGGGCCATCGATCAGATGGAACCCGAGCGCATGGCCGACCTGGAGGGGACCGTGGCCACCTTCACCATCGACCGGCTGGCCTTCAGCCTCTCGCCGCCCATGGTCGGAGCGGTCATCGACTTTGACGGTGGAGGTCGCTACCGGGGGGAGATGACCGACGTCGATCCCGACGCGGTGGCCGTGGGGACCAGGGTGGCCATGACCTTCCGCCGTCTGTACAGCACCGACGGCGTCCACAACTACTTCTGGAAGGCCCGGCCGGTCTCCGACGGTAGCCTTGGGGAGGCCGACGGCACCGCACCGTGGGCCCAGCGAGCAGAAGGAGCGGCAACGCCATGAGCAGCACGGGAATTCGCGACCGGGTGGCTATCGTTGGGATGGGGTGTACCCGCTTCGGCGAACTATGGGACCAGGGCACCAACGACCTGCTGACCGACGCCGCCGTGGAGTGCACCACCTCTGCCGGGGTGGCCATCGACGCAATCGACGCCTTCTGGCTGGGCACCCTGGGCGCCGGCAACTCCGGCATCACCCTGTCCAAGCCCCTCAAGATCGGGTACAAGCCGGTGACCCGCGTGGAGAACTTCTGCGCCACCGGTTCGGAGGCCTTCCGCAACGCCTGCTACGCCGTGGCCTCCGGCGCCTACGAACTGGTCATGGCCATCGGGGTCGAGAAGTTGAAAGACTCCGGCTATTCCGGCCTGACCGGGATCCACAAGGTGGGGGACGGTACCAATGCCGCCCTCAGCTCCCCGGCCGCCTTCTCCTTTCTGGTTCCGGCCTACTGCCACAAGTACGGCGTGGACCCTGACGAGATGGGCTCGGTGCTCAACCGCATCGCCTGGAAGAACCATCAGAACGGGGCGGTGAACCCACGGGCCCAGTATCAAAAGGAGGTTTCGCTGGAGAAGATCGCCGCCTCACCCCGGGTGGCCGGGCAGCTCGGAGTGTTCGACTGCAGCGGGGTCAGCGACGGTGCCGCCGCCGCCATCATCTGCCGGGCCGAGGACGCCTACAAGTACACCGACTCCCCCCTCTACGTGAAGGGTCTCAGCCTGGTGGCCGGACCGGCGGCCGGTGCCATCGATCCCGACTACGACTACACCAGCTTCGAAGAGGTGGTTCGATCGGCCGCCGATGCCTATCAGCAGGCCGGAGTGGATGACCCGAGGGCGCAGCTGGCCATGGCCGAGGTGCACGACTGCTTCACCCCCACCGAACTGGTGCTCATGGAGGACCTGGGCTTCGCCGATCGGGGTACGGCGTGGAAGGAGGTCATGGCCGGAACCTTCGACCGCGACGGTGAGCTGCCGATCAATCCGGACGGTGGCCTGAAGAGCTTCGGCCACCCCATCGGGGCCACTGGGCTGCGCATGCTGTTCGAGTGCTGGCTCCAGCTCCGCCAGCAGGCCCCCCCGGAGCGCCAGATCACCACGGTGACCGAGGGCGGACGCACGCTGGGGCTCACCCACAACCTGGGTGGGGCGCCGGGGGAGTGCGTGAGCTTCGTGGGCGTGGTCGGCACCGAGCTCTCGGCGTGAGATGACCGGAGCCCACCCCACCCCTGCCGTCGACCCGGACGCCGAGACCGAGGACCAGGCGGCCCTCCGCCAGCTGGCCCGCGAGGTAGCCGCCCGGGAAGTGGCGCCCCGGGCCGCCGAGCACGACGAATCCGGGGAGGTACCTCGGGAAGCCATCGCCGCCATGGCCGCTGCCGACCTGTTCCGGGTGACCATCGGGGAGCAGTGGGGCGGCCTCGGGTTGGGTGACGTGGAGGCGGCCATCGTGCTGGAGGAGATCGCCCGCCACGACGTCTCCACGGCCATCTGCTGCCAGTTGGCCTTCAACGGACCGCCACGGGGCATCGAGCACCTGGGGTCGCCGGCCCTTCAGGACCGGTGGCTCCCGGCGGTGGCCGACGGTGAGGCCATCATCAGCATCGGCATCACCGAGCCCGACGCCGGTTCGGCGGTCCAGGGGATGCGCACCGCCCTCAAGCCGGACGGGCCGGCCGCCTGGCGCCTCGACGGCTACAAGAACTACTCCACCCTGGGTCACGCCGCCTCAGCCGTGCTGGTCTGGTGCCGGTGGCCTGGGGGCGAGGGCGCCCGCGGGATCGGAGCGGTCATCGTTCCCATGGATCGGGAGGGGGTCTCGCTGGTGGGCCGGCACCGGGGCATGGGCATCCATGCCGCCACCGAGTCCGAGATCGCCTTCGACGGAGTGGCCATCTCCGAGGAGGACATCCTGGTGGCTGGGGACCCGACTTCGGGAGAGCCGTTCAAGCTGCTCCTCTCCCATCTCAATCACGAGCGGTGCGGTAACGCCGCCATGTGCGTGGGTGCTGCTCAGGGTGCGCTGGAGCGGTCGGCCGGCTACATGCGGGACCGGGTCATCGGGGGGCGACCCATCGCCGACCTGCAGGGCCTCCAATGGAAGTTGGCCGATATGGCTGTATCCCTCGAGGGGGCGCGCCTGCTGTTGGGCCGGGCGGTGCGCCTGGCCGGACCCGGGGGCACCCCGCCGGCCCTGGAGACGGCCATGGCCAAGACGGCGGCCAACCTGGCCGCCAAGTTCGTCTGTGACGAGGCCATCCAGATCCACGGGGGTTACGGCTATAGCCGGGAGTACCCACTGGAGCGGGCCTACCGAGATATCCGGGGCCTGTGCATCGGGGCGGGGACGGTCGAGGCTCAGCGCAACTACATCGGCGCCAGCGTGGCCCGCGGGCGGACGACGACGTCGCCCGGTTGGATCCCGGGCGACTAGCAGTCCGACGGGCCGATCTCCGTTCGCTCCTATGAGCGTGCCGGCCGGTCAGTGAAGGATATGGGCGGGGGTCGGGAAATGACATGGTCGCACCCGACCCCCTGGTGTACCGTGAGGCGCCACCGACTCCAGGATCTCGACGCTCTAGTGCCGCTCGAGGCCCTCGGACCGCCCTCGGTCAGAGCGGTCGTGGGATCGTGAGTACGGGTGTGGTCTACCCGGTGACGGGACGACCACCGACGACAGCAGCACGCCAACGAAGGGGGACCGTGTGAGTCCAACCGGACTGTACGAAGGACGCCGTGTCATTGTCTGTGGCGGGGGAGGGGCGGGCATGGGAGCTGCCACCGTCCGTCAGCTCGAACCGCTCGGAGCCGAGATCCATGTGATCGACCTCAAGGAGCCGCCCATCCCGGTGGCCAGCTTTCACCCGGTGGACCTCATGGACCCCGACGCCACGGCCATCGCCGTCGACTCCATCGGTGGCACCGTCCACGCCCTGTTCAACTGCGCAGGGCTTCCGGGCGGCCGGTTCTCGGACCTCGACACCATGCTGGTCAACTTCGTAGGTCAGCGTCACCTGGCTGACCTGGTGGTGGAGCGGATGGAGCCCGGCTCCGCCATTGCCAGCATCTCGTCTGGTGCCGGGGCCGGTTGGCAGGGCAATGTCGAGAAGTGGCTGCCCCTGGTGTCGACGGAGGGGTTCGCCGCCGGCCGGCAGTGGCTGGTGGACCATCCCGATGAGATCGCCAGCGGCTACGCGCCGTCGAAGGAGGTGATCATCGTGTGGACGGTGTGGAAGTCTTTGGCCCTCGCCGGGAAGGGCATCCGCATCAACTGCACGCTGCCCGGCCCTACGGACACGCCGATGATGCCGGACTTCGAGGAGCAGATGGGCAAGACATTCATGGACAACTACCCCATCCCGCTCGGCCATCGCCAGACTCCAGACGAGCAGGCGGCTCCTTTGGTCTTCCTCAACTCTCCGGCCGCCTCCGCCATCACTGGTGAGGCCATCCTGACCGACGGTGGCACCATGGCCGCTCTCTCAGTGGGCACGCTCGACGTGTCCGCCTTCGGGTTTTGAGCGCGACCCCAGGGGACGCCGTGTCCCCGGAGCCAACCCCGTCCGCAGAGCAAGTGGCCGAGGCCTTTCGACTCGAGCGCAGCGAGGGGAACCGGTTTACGGCCGGCAGCGTTGGGGACCCCTCGTCACGGGACGTGGTGTACGGGGGCCAGCTGCTGGCTCAGATGATCCTGGCGTCGGACCAGGTGGCCGAGGACAAGGACGTGGCCTCCATCCACGCCCTCTTCGCCCGCAGCGCCCGACTGTCCAACCCCATCGAGGTCGATGTGGACGTGATCCACGATGGTCGCACCATGGGGAGCCATTCGGTGACGGTGCACCAGGGTGACCGGGTCTGCGCCCAGGGGCTCATCCTGCGCCGGCTCGACGCCCCCGACCTCATCCGTCACCAGCCCGAGATGCCCGATGTGGCCGGTCCCGAGGACTCCATCGACACGGGCCAGGGCGGCCTCCTGGCCCCGGGGAGTGATCTACGGGTCGTCGATGGCGTCAACACCTGGGATCCCGATGCACCCGTCCGTCCCGCTCGGCTGTTCGCCTGGGTCCGGCTACCACCGGGGTCGGAAGGACCCGACGGATCGGCCTTGGCTCAGGCCCTGTTGGCCTACGGCACCGACGGCTTTCTCATCGGCACGGCCATGCTCCCCCATGCCGGCATCGGGCAGAACATGGCCCATCGCAACATCGGCACCGGCGTGGTGTCCCACACCTTGACCTTCCACGAGCGGGTGCCCTTCGGGGAGTGGCTGCTCCTGGCCCATGAGAGTCCGTACGCCGGACGTGGGGCGAGCTACGGAGCGGCACAGGTCTTTACACAGGACGGACGCCTAGTGGCCTCGTTCGTACAGGAGAACATGATCCGTGATGCCGGTCCCACCGATCACTGAAGGCCGATCGGCACAACGGCTCGTTCGGTCCCGCCGGGCAAACCACTAGGGCCGGCACCCACGGTCGGCCCCGCTCATCGACTCAGCGGAGCCGCCATTCGATCCGCTTTCCTGTCGTGAACCGCTCCTGCCCCTCTTCGAGGAGGGCCCGGTCCGTGCCCACGTGGGTGAAGAGGAATGCGTGGTCGAGGGCCTGCCGCCGTGAGACCTCGAGTCCCATCCACAGGGCCCGCAAGGTCCCCTGCTCGGCCAGGGCCGGCTGGTCGGCGATGGCTTGGGCCGCCCATGCCGTGCGGTCCTTGAGTTCGTCGGACGGGACGACCTCGGAGATGAAGCCGATCTGGTGGGCCCGGGTGGCCGACATACGCTCGTGGGCTCCCAGCAGCGAGAGTCGCATCACCTCTTGAAACGGCATCTTGTGCAGCAGGTAGATGGGTTCGAACGCCGCCGGCATCCCGTAGGTGACGTGCGGATCGAAGAAGGTGGCGTGTTCGGCGGCGATGATGAAGTCCACTTCGCCGAGGATGTAGAAGGCCCCGCCGCAGGCCATGCCGTTGACGGCGGCGATCACCGGCTTCCACAGGTCGTTCGACTTGGGGCAGACGCTCTTGCCCGGATCGTCGAAGTCCCAGGGAGTGTTGTACCCGGGAAGCTTTCCCGGGGGGAGGTCGTCGAAGGAGCCGACACCTTCGCGGTCCAGGCCGGTGCAGAACGCCTTCTCGCCACTTCCGGTCAGGACCACGCAGCGAACGTCGTCGTTCTTGCGGAGCATCAGCCAGAGCTCACGGAGCTCCCGTTGCATGGTGGTGTCGAAGGCGTTGAGGGCCTCAGGCCGGTTGAGGGTGACCCACGCCACACCGTCGGCTTCTTCGTACAGCAAGGACTGGAGGTCGGGCATGGCGGCCATGGTACCGGTACCCGTCGTCGATGCGTGAAGCGACGGGTACTCGTGGAGGGCGGTGGCGGCATGGGATCTGCGGGCATCCCCGGCCGCGACCATGGGGACCATGGGCGGGCCGAAGGCGGCGGCGGGAACCCGATGCCCCGCCGACCCGACCGTTCCGGCGACCCAGAGGGGTCGCTTCTAGCGCCTTGGACGGCCAGGTCGAGCGGGGGTTCCGGCGGCCTTCATGGGTTCGTCAGGTACGACAGCCAAGGATGGGCGGTGGGGTTCCGTTCCCAATGACGGTCCCGCTCGACCACTCCATGCCCCACGCACCCGTACAGGCTGACCCCACGCCCGGTCACCGCCCGGCTCGCGCCGTTCTCACCTTGCTCGCGGTGGCCTTGGCCTTGGCCACCGCACTCGCCCTTCTTGGCCTCGGTGTGGTGGGCCGGCACGGGGGAGGGTTGGCCCAGGGGTGGGACGACACGGTCGGTCGGTGGTTCCTGCACGAACGCAGCGGACTTCTGGGCCTCTCCCGGGCCATTGCTGTTGTTGGTGATGCACCCGTCCTCGGCGCCATCACCGTGGTCATCGCCCTGATCATGTGGGGTTTCGGTCAGCGAACCCGGGCGCTCGTTCCCCTGACGGCGTTCCTCGGAGCCGAATTCTTCGTGTACCTCACCCGGACCTATGTGCACCGGCCCCGACCGACCACCGCCGACTACCCGTCGGCCGGGGCGCTCCCTGGCATCCACGAGACCAGCTCCTCGTTCCCCTCTGGTCACGCCACCGCCGGTGCCGCGGTGCTGTTCAGCCTGGCTGGCCTGGCCGCCATCACCTGGAGTGTCTGGTGGCCATGGGTCGTCGTGACCATCCCCACCCTGGCCGTGGCCACGTCTCGACTGGTCCTGGGCGTGCACTGGTTCAGTGACGTGACCGTGGGCCTGCTGATCGGGGCGACATGGGGAGTGGCTGTGGTCTATGTGCTGGCCGACCTGCCGCGGCCCCGTCGCTCCGAGACCGAGACCGAGACCGATCGGGAGCTGTCGCCACTGCAGCGCGGTTAGACCAGTGCAGCACTCACATCACAGCGATTGCAGTGCGGTGAGGTAGTGCAGGCACTCCTCGTTGGTGCACTCGATCCGAGAGATGCGGATGCGAGGCGGTGCACCGTCATCGGTCCGATGGATGGTCTCGAGCAGCGCGTCCCGGGCACAGGAAGGGCACTGTCCGTAGTCGAGTCGAATGGTGGTAGCCATGCGGGAGCTCCTTTTTCCGGTGCCCGCCGTGTTCCGCGTGTGTGATTGTAGGCACCCGCCGAGGTGAATTGGAGGACCTCAGGCCAGGGAGGAGGGACCACCGGCGAGCGAGACTCGCCGATCCAGGGCCCTAGGTTCTCACGGCACCGATGGGGGGACCGGTGGGATCAGGTCCGACGGCTGGCCTACCGACACAGGCGGCCGCCTCTTCAGTGGCAGTGGTCGGCCGAGGGTGGGACGTCGAGCGCAGGATTGCCGTCGAAGAAGCCCACCGGGATCAGGTGGAACCCGCAGTACTCCACCGGCATCACCGGCCAGTCCTCGGGACGGGGTGAGTGGGTGACGCCGAAGGTGTACCAGGCCACCAGTTCGGTGCCCACCAAGGAGCGGTCGGCGGCCGTCCACCGAGGTAGGCCGTCGCCGCCGGCGTGCTGGTTGGGATAGTCCCCGGCGGCCCGACGCTCATCGGGGACAAAGGGTGTCACCCACAGGTTGTGCCGAGCGAAGCCGGCCCGCTGGCCGATGCTTGAGTCCGGTTGGGCCAGCATGGTGGGGGTGGACCCGGGCAGAAGCTTGTAGGCCACCGGTCGGCCCAACCCGTTGGTGACGGCTGGATTGACGAATCGCCAGTGGCGGCTGCTGGCCGGCTCTACGTCCCGCTGGGCCCCCATCTCCGACTCGAGGCGTACGGCCTGCTGCCGGAAGGCGTTGCCCCACGGGTTGTCCTGGCCCGTGGGCACACTCTCGAAGGTGACTTCGTAGGCCTCGTTGACATCCCCGTCGACGGCCAGGTCCAGTCGGGCACAGAACAGGTGTTGATGGAGGGGTGCCGCCAACCCCGGGGCGACCACGGAGCCGTACTCGGGCTGCTGGCCTGGCTCCAGGGCCATGGTGGACATGATCCCGGTCAGCTTCACCTCGTGCTGGATGGTGCCGTCGAGATAGAAGTACCAGTAGAAGCCGTATTCATAATTGCCCACCGTGGCAATGGACGAGACGACCAGCCGCCGCGACCGGCGCACCTCGGTGCGACCGGCGTTCATGTCGTGGTGCTTCCAGAGGATTCCGTAGTCCTCCTCGTGGATGCACACGGCGTTCTCGATCACGTACGGCGTGCCGTGCTCGCTGGAGAAGACGGCGTCCAGATAGGTGATCTCCCCGAGGCAGTCACAGCCCAAGGTCAGGGAGTTGGCCATGCGGCCCAGTCCCCACTCACCCACGTCGAAGGCGTTCTTCCATCCGTGCATGGGCCCGGGATCGCCGTAGGGGACGACCATCTCGCTGATGGAGGCCCGGTGGAGGATGGTCCGGAGGCCTCCATCGTCGTACCCGATGCTGCGCAGGACCAGCCCCTCGAGGGGCTCCATGGCCACCCGCATCGTCCAGTGCTGCCAAGTCAGGAGATTGCCGTCCAGGGCGAAGCTGGGGCCGTCCCGCTGGACGATATCCAGCGCCAGTAGCCCCGTCCGGAGGGGTTCGTGGTCCTCAGGGAGGTAGCTGCCCCGATCGGGGGGCAGGGGAACCACTCCGAAGTCCTGCACGTCGAGGACCTCGCCGCGGGCGGCATCCACCGTGGCCAGCACTCCTTCCACCGGTCGGGCGTAGCCGTTGTCGGTGGGATCCTCGCGG
>JBBQWW010000094.1:0-13535 GCA_038210245.1 Acidimicrobiales bacterium | reverse complement strand
TTCATCGGGGGGTCTACCCTGGCCCTCCTCGTGGCGCAGCTGGTCACCGCCGTCGCAGCGCAGCCCTCGTCGGCTGCGCCTCCGAAACCGAAGGTGCTGTACGTAGGCACCTACAAGGGGATCACCACGCCGCTGACGTTGACATTCACCAGCATCCAGGCTGCCGTCGATGCGGCCAGGAGGGGGGACACCATCTTGGTGGCGCCCGGGGACTACCACGAGGTCGGCGACACCGGTGCCAACGCGCCGACTCCTTCTGACCTCGCCAGTGGGTGGTACGGCGGGGTGGACATCGAGACTCCCAACCTGACCATCCGGGGCATGGACCGGAACACCACCATCGTGGACGGCACCCTCGCCACCGCGTCGACTCCGTGCAGCTCCGCCCCTGCCGATCAGAACTCGCTCGGTGGGGAAGGCCGAAACGGGATCCTCATATGGAAGGCGAAGAACGTCCACGTCGACAACCTGACTGTCTGCAACTTCATCAGCGGCTCGGGTAACGGTGGGAACGAAGTGTGGTGGAACGGGCAGGCCGGTTCGAGCAGAATCGGCGTCAGCGGCTACGAGGGCAGCTACCTGACGGCGACGTCCACGTACTTCGCAAACAGTGACCCCAGCCTGGCTAACGCATGCTCCTCCTGTGCCCTCTACGGGATCTTCGCCTCCAATGCCAAGAACGGGATCCTCGACCAGTTGTACGCCAATAACTTCTCCGATTCGGGCCTCTACATTGGGGCGTGCCGGCGGGTCTGCAATTCCTGGGTGTCCAATGCATGGATGGAGGACAACGCCCTCGGTTACTCGGGGACCAACTCGGGCGGCACCCTGGTCCTCCAGTACTCGACCTTCGACAACAACAAGGATGGCGTGGACACCAACACCCAGTTGGAGGGTGATCCGCCTCCGCCCCAGGATGGCCGCTGCTCCGGCTTCGAGACCAGCCCCATCACCGGCACAGGATCCTGCTGGGTCTTTCAACACAATCTGGTGGCCAACAACAACAATCCGAATGTCCCCGTCCAGGGAACCGCGGGCCTCGGCCCGACCGGAACCGGCATGACCATCTCGGGCGGCCGCTACGACACGGTGCGGTACAACAAGTTCATCGGCAACGGCGCCTGGGGGATCCTCTTCGCCCCCTACCCGTCGGATACCGCCTCGTCCGGTGGCAAGACCTGTGCCAGCACCGGCGGCATCCCCTCGGCACCGCCCATCCCGTCATCTATCCAATGCCTCTACGACCCTCAGGGGGATGCGCTGGTCAACAACCAGTTCTCGGGCAATGGCACCTTCGGCAATCCGACCAACGCCGACTACGGCAACCTTCTGGCCGCCGGGGGGCAGCCCCGCAACTGCTTCTCCGGCAATACCGAATGGGACTCGACGTTCACGACAACACTCGGTCCGGCCAAAAGCGCCAACTCGGACCCCGCTCTCAACCCGACTACCTGCGGGCCGAAGACCCCGAAGGCCGGTCTGCTCGGCAGCCAGACTGACGTCAACCTGTTGCTACAGGCCGAGTGTGATGCGGGTGTCCTCGCCGGGTGTAGCTCGGGGTACCCCCAACCCACGGCCGTTGTGATGCACCCGGTGCCCAACGGGCTGCCCACCATGCCCAACCCGTGTAGCGGTATCCCGGCCAATGCCTGGTGCCCAGGCGGCGCTCCGGGCGCCGGCAAACCCTAGACACGCTGGTCCTTGGAAGCGGGTCAGATGATCGAGTCCCGCTTGCTCGAATGGGAAGACCATGACGAAGGCCGGCGGGGAAACTTCAGGCCGAGCTGGTCGCCTCGCCCGTAGTTGAATCTACTGGCTCGCTCGTTGAACCTGTTGCATCAAGCGCGATCAACGCTGGCCCCTGCTTCCGGCAGTGCCTTGGATGAACGCCAGAATCCGGTTGCTCGTGTCTTCGCAAGACATTTCACAACAAGGACCTCGGTGCAATTTGAGCCGTGAATTTCCTGGCTGGCGCACAACAGAGCCCCTGGTGGACCGACGTCTACGTTCAGGCCCAGGGGCCGAAAGGCTGCTCCGGTAACCTCCGTGTCGGCACGGCCCCGCGCCGGACGGGTCCCAAAGCAGGCATTCGAGCTGGCCTCCGTCGACAACTGAGTCAGAGCCCCACCAGGTGCGGGCGTCGATCCGCGGCCATCCTTCGCCGTGAGACGCCCAGGGATGTACCCCCGTGGGCGAGGCGGATGCCGGGACCCCTCCTGGTACCGTCGTCCCATGCATCCGGACCGGGCCAGCCGGTGATCACCGCCAGCCGCCTCACCAAGTCCTACGGCGACACGCTGGCCGTCGACGACCTGACCTTCGAGGTCCGACCCGGTGTGGTCACCGGGTTTCTCGGGCCCAACGGATCGGGCAAGTCCACCACCATGCGCATGGTGATGGGCCTCGACCACCCCGACTCGGGCACGGCCACCATCGGAGGGAAAGGCTTTCACGACCTGAGGTGGCCGTTGCGGGAGGTCGGCGCTCTGCTCGAGGCCAAGACCATTCACCCTGGGCGCTCCGCCTACGACCACCTGTTGGCCATGGCCCAGACCAACTCCGTCCCGAGGTCCCGGGTCGACGAGGTCCTCGGCCTGGTCGGACTTGAAGGCGTGGCCCGCCGGCGGGCCGGCAAGTTCTCCCTCGGGATGAGCCAGCGGCTCGGCATCGCGTCGGCGCTCCTCGGCGACCCTGGAGTACTGCTCTTCGACGAGCCGATCAACGGGCTGGACCCCGAGGGCATCCTCTGGGTGCGCAACCTGCTGAAGTCCCTCGCCAGCGAGGGACGGACCATCTTCGTTTCTAGCCACCTCATGAGCGAGATGGCGTTGACCGCCATCGACCTGGTGGTGATCGGACGGGGCCAGCTCATCGCCGACACCACCGTCGACGACTTCATCGCCTCCAACACCGAAGCCACCGTGCTGGTGCGGACGCCCGGGCCCGACCGCCTGAGCGACGCCCTGGCTGCGGCCGGGGCCGGCGTGCGGCGGACGGACGACGGTGCCCTCCTGGTGACCGGCGTCGACGCAGCCCGGATCGGAGAGGTGGCGCTGGCTGAGGGTGTGGCCCTCCACGAGCTGAGCCCCATCCAGGCCAGCCTCGAGGAGGTCTTCATGGATCTGACGTCCGACATGGTCGACTACCAAGGTCAGACCCCGCTGATGGTGGGCGCATGACCACCGCGACCCTGGCGACACCTCCGTCCTCGCCCCTATCCGCCCTCAACCACGGCCGTGCCGGCCTGGCCAACCAGGTCCGCTCCGAGTGGACGAAGCTGCGTTCGGTGCGATCGACATGGATCTGCCTGGTCATTGTGTTCGTGGCCGGCATCGGGCTGTCGGCCCTGGTGTCCAACATCGAAGCTGGACAGTGGTCCCACCTGGGCCTGATCGACCGCGCCTCGTTCGACCCCGTGCGATTCAGTCAGACCGGCTTGTTCCTGTCCCAGTTCGTGGTCGGGGTGCTCGGCGCCCTGGTCATCACTTCGGAGTACGCCACCGGATCGATCCGGACGACCCTGGCCATCACCTCCAAGCGGACCACCGTGCTGGCTGCCAAGCTGCTGGTGATCGGCGGCGTCGTCCTCGTGGTAGCCGAGCTGACGGCCTTCGCCTCGTTCTTCGTGGGACAGGCCGTGCTCCTCGCCCACGGGGCCAAGGCGCTGCCAGCCGGGAGTTCGATCCTCATCCAGGTCCACAGCCCCACAATCCCCTATGTAAGCCTGTCCGACGCCGGTGCGCTGCGGGCCGTCTTCCTATCGGGCGCCTACCTGCTCCTGCTCGCCCTATTGGCCTGCGGCATCGGGTTCATCCTGCGCCACACGGCCGCGGCGATCGCCGCGTTCGTCGGGATCCTGTTGGTCCTGCCCCTGATCTTCGCCGTGCTGCCGTCCAGTGTGGGTCACTCTTTCGAGAAGTACCTGCCCTCCAACCTAGGGCTGGCCATGACCCTGGTCACCACCCGCAAGACCGACTTTGCCGGCGTCCTGTTCACCCCGTGGACAGCCGCCGGCCTCCTGGCCGTGTACGCGATGGTCGCCGTGGCAGTTGCCGCCTCACTGCTAGTCAAGCGGGACACCTGAGGGGACAGGTGGACTCGTTGCCTCGGACCAGCGACTCGCACTGAGTGCCAGCAGCAGTCGGTCGAAGGCGAGGACGACCCGGCCAGCAAACTCACCGGCACTGTTGCGTTGGTCGATCGTCGGGTGCGGTCCCGTCTGGCTGGGCTGGATTCGCCGTTCAAACGGCTCTGTTGCCTTAGTTGATCACCGGGAGCGCGGCTCCGCTGGTCTTGCCCCATCAGATGACCGACGCCAGCTCAGCAAACGCAGCGGCAAGAGTCAGCCCGGGCCGAGCCTCGACTCCGAGCTCGTAGTGGCCTCGACGTATGTTCTGGATGAAGGTATGACCTCGCATGACGACACTGGCCGTTTGATCTCGTTTCAACCCGCGCACCGGCCGTAGCCGGGCCTTCACACGGCCATGGTCGGCTTCGACCCGGTTATTCGGCGTATTGGGTGGTGTCATGGATCGCGAGCGGCAAGAGGTCTGTGATTGCTCGAGCCAAGGCAGGTGCCCGGTCGGTGGTGACCTCAGCCGGTGCTCCGTGGACGTTCATGGCACGGGCGAAGAATCGGGTGGCTGTCTTCGAGTCGCGCTTCTTCGACAGGAACACGTCGATGACCTGGCCTTTGTTCATCCACTGCCCGATGAACATAACGCCAGGATCCAGACACCTCGACGTAGGTCTCGTCAACGAACCAATAGGCACCGACGGAGTGTCGGCAAGGCCCGGCTGCAACGGCCAGAATCGGCGTGAACCTCTGGACCCAGCGATACAAGGTCACGTGGCCGACCGCGATACCCCGTTCAACCAGCAAACTCCTCGAGGTCCCGGTAGAACAATCCGCACCGCAGGTACCACCGCACCGCGAGAAGGACCACTTCCGGTGGGAACCGGAACCCGGGGGACGCAGCAGCGCGCTGGCCAATGACGGACGGAGCAGGGCGCCGCTTCGTCAAGGCAGCGTCGTCCAGCCTGAGTCTGAGCACGAATCTCGATTCGGCTCGGCGGGTTCGCGCTCAATGCAACAGTGCCAACCGGCTGACGTAACCCTCCCCAACGCAACAGAGCCCGCTATGGTCATCGAGAGCGATGTGGTGGAGGGTCCCGCGGCCCAACTGCTGGTCGACCGTTCGTCCGACGCCGACCTCCTGGTCCTAGGCAGTCGGCGGCCACGGGGGGGTTGGTAGGGGCGATCACCGGTACGGTTAGCAAGCACTGCGTCTCCCATGCGGCGCTGCCCGGTCCTGGTCAAGCACGGACCGGCGATTCCGCTTCCACCGACGTAGAACCGCCGGATCCGACGTGGCCCGGCGTCAGATGCGCAGCCAGACTCCCCTGCTCGCCAGGTCATCACCCGCCAGCTATGCCACCGCCTTCTTCGTGCCGCTCGTCTTGGCGGCGGGAGCCTTGGTTGCGGCCCTCTTGGCGGCGGGAGCCTTGGTTGCGGCCCTCTCGGCGGCTGAGGATCGCTTGACCGGGGCCCGCTTCGCCGCTGCCTTCCTGGCCGTCGCCACCCGCTTGGCCGCCTTGTGGGTGGAGTCGCGCCCCACCTTGGCGGCCCGATCGGTCTGCTCGTTCACCGTTTTCACCACGTCGATGACCATGCGCCGTTGGCCTCTTATCACCCGCTCGGCGAAGTCAAACACATCGTCCACCATGCGCTCCACGTCATCGGAGACGGGCGGAACGAACCGTGCGCTCCCCTTGCTAATCCCGTCGGCCAGCTCGCGGCTGGCTTCGAGGATGTCCTCCTGGGCCCGCTCGATGAGCTGCTCGACCCGCTTCCGCACATCCTTCGTCCCGGCCATGCCATGTCCTTCCACTCGGTGCTCCGTCGCCCTCCATACACTGTGGGCCCTCCGGTCGCTGCCCACCAGGGCAGAAGGTCCCGAATCTTCGCCACCGTGGGCGTCAGAACCTTTGAGCAGTGAGACCTCCGTGATCGAAAGGGCCGAACGGCTCTAGACGGCAGGGCCTCGAAGCGCGAGAACGAGGCGATGAGTGGGAACGACGAACATGGGCGTCCGGGGGCGGACGAGCGGCCGGGCCGTCCGGTCGGGCCGGCGGGGTTCGACCCTGGTGGCCGGGACTCCCCGCAACGCGATCCGGAATACATCAACCGCCACCTAAGGATCATCGGGGCCTACACCTCTTACTTCTCGCCCGAGGTGCGCGGGGTGGAACACATTCCCCGGTTTGGTGCGGCCCTCATGCTTGGGAACCACAACGGCCTCTTCTACATGCCCGATGTCTGGGTCACCGCCCTGGCCATCGTCGACCGCAGGGGGACCGAACATCCGGCCTACACCCTCACCTACGACATGCTCTTCGAGGTTCCCGTCATCGGCACGTTCCTACGTCGGATCGGGGCCGTGCGGGCCGGCTCGAATGAGGCAGAGCGGGCGCTCGCCCAGGGCGGACTCGTCCTCGACTACCCCGGCGGCGACTGGGAGGCATGCCGACCCTGGCGCGACCGCAACACCGTCGACTTCGGAGGTCGGACTGGATTCGTCCGCCTGGCTTTGCGCAACGGGGTCCCGGTCATCCCCGTCGTCTCCCACGGTAGCCACGACTCCGTCATCGTCGTGGCCCGAGGTGACCGCATCGCCAAGACCCTGGGGCTCGGAGCGCTGCGCATCAAGGTCTTCCCCATCCTGTGGGGGCCCCTTGGTCTGACCACCGTCCTCACCCCTCCTCCTCCACTCCCGTCGTCGGTCACCGTCGAGGTCCTCCCGCCCATGGACTGGAGCGCCTTCGGGCCGGACGCGGCGGAGGAGCCCGACATCGTGAAGCGCTGTGCCGACGAGGTCATCGGCGTCATGCAGTCGGCGCTGGACCGCCTCGCCAAGGAACGGCCCCACCCGGTCTGGCGGGGCCTGACCAACCTAGTCACCGGTGCCTGGGGCCGCTGAGCGCTGGCCCCGCCGGCACTGGCCGCGATGGGTGCTCGGGATCGGGGCCGGGGTGTTTGCCGTGACCGTGGGCGTGTTCGGCTACCTCTGTCTGCAAGGGGGTGCGACCCAGTGACGCCTTCGGTGGCGGTTGAGAGGTTCCGACACGAGCTGGTGAAGGGCGATGCGTCAAGTGGGTCCGGTCCGACCCAGGGCATCTACTCGTACCGGGGCTCGGGTACCGAGGCGATCTCTGTGCCGCCTAAGTCGCAGTCCGAGGGTCCCGAGCTGCCGGGTACGGTGATCGACCGCCCGAGAGGGTGCTTCGAGTTCCGACTGGACTATTCAAGCGACCACTGGCAGAGCTGGACCTACTGTGCGTGGCACGGCGGGCTCGTCACCCGCTGGTGGTTCGGTCCCCTTTTCAGCCCGCGCATCGGGCGGAGCCTGGCCTTCAGCCGGCCATGATCGGCACTTACCCGGTTGCCCGGTTGTTGGCATATTGGGTGGTGCCATGGGGTGCCAACGGGAGGAGCCCGTGCTGTTGACGTGAACCGCGGATCTCACCGAAGCCGACCGGTCCGTCCCAGAAGATCTAGCAACAGTTCCGTCTGATCGACCAGGCAAGGCCGCGACTAGAGCAGCAGTTCCAGGTGCAAGACTCGGGAATCGGCCTTGAAGCTAGTTCTCGATGGGGGATGCACGTGCGATTGGACGTCCGAGGGCTGGGAGACGTGTGATGGGCGACGCGGAGCGCCCATTCCACGGACCCCCGAGACCCGATGGGGGTCTGCTCCATTCTGCTGCGGATCAACTTCATGAGATGTTCGGGGTGCACCGCCAGCTTGACCGCGTGCTGTACGAGTCGGCAAGGAACGTGGGCGGGGTCGAGTTTCAGAATATCTTCAACCCCATTCCACCCGGGGTGATCGCGGCGATACCGAGGAAGGATGCGATCAACCACGACCAGGCGTTCTTACGTTCGACTCCAATGTCGTCGGCCGAGACCGAGAGCGCTCTCGATCTACTGGAAATCCTGCACGGAGATTTCGCGAAGTCGAACATCGAGGCATTTGGGAATTTCGTCGATAGGGAAAAGTTGTTCGAACGGCTCGTGGGCGGGCAGTCGTTCATCCTCGTGGGGTCGCATCTGGAGTTCCAAGACGTGGGCTTCAACTTAGGGTACCTGACCCGTGCCGCGCAGCAGCGGGGTTTCGACCGACTCGACACCCGGACCACACTGATGATCGGTCGGTTGCTGGGCTACCTCGAAGTGATGGGGCTGAACGTGATTGACGACGTTCTCCGCAAGGCCGCCAATGTGTTAAAGACGTTCCCGGTAAGTGGCGGAGAAGCCGTCAACGAGGGCGACATCACCGACGAGGACCTCAATCGTCGGGTCAAAGCTTTCCGGAGGCGACAGAACGCTCGGACGCGCTCGGAGTTCATGAACCTCATGACGTCCGATCATGGGCATATCGTCATTGAGGCCGGTAGCGGTTCGCGAGACGCCAGGGACGTGAATGGTTTCGTGGTGATGGAGCCGTTCTCCACCGGAACCCGGGAGGACCTGTGCAACGCCGTGCGGACCGGGGCGGCCGTCTATCCAATTTTCTGTGACTACGGCGACCGTGACGAGCCGAGCATCGTTGAGTTCGGCCCCGAGATCCGCCAACTCGACAGCCCCCATCATGCGCATTCGATCGGCGAGATGATCGCCGGGATGGGGAACCGCTCTCGCGGGGCCGCGTCCCAGAGGTATCCGGAAGTCCGTCGCTTCAAGACCCCAATTAGGTATGGAAACTACGAAACCTAGGGTGCCAGACGCAACGCCCAGGATCACGGGTGAACTGCTGGACCCAGCGCCAAAGTCGCCTCCCAGGTGATCTTGGCATTGTAAGTCTGGCGCTACCGCCCGGATGCCCAAGAATCTCAGCCGACCCGCTGACCTGGAGTTCTCGGTCGCTACTTTCACTCGTAACATGTGGGAAATCCGGAGCAATCGCCTGGGAAATGCCGATTCTGAATCACTGGACTACTCACGTCAGGTGGATTTTGTCGGAAGCCCACCACACCACCTGCCCTATGCACATCTAGGGATTTTCGCTAGTGATCGGGGCCAGCTGCCGTACCGTGGCCCATGACCACGTTCCCCCGTCCGGCTTCGACCGGCCTTCCAGTTGAAGAGGTCATCGAAGCACTCCGCTCCGCGCTTGCAGAGGTCGGCGCTGCGGTCCTCCAGGCTGAGCCGGGCGCAGGCAAGACGACGGTGGTTCCCCTACGCATGTTGGGTGAGCCGTGGATGGACGGTGGCCGCATGCTCCTCCTCGAGCCTCGTCGGGTCGCGGCAAGAGCGGCTGCCGCGCGGATGGCGGCACTACTCGGCGAGCCGGTCGGGGAGACCGTGGGCCTCTCGACACGTGACGAACGCCGGGTCTCGGGGGTGACCCGGATCGAGGTTGTCACCGACGGCATTCTCACCCGACGCCTCCAGCGAGACCCCACGCTCGACGGCGTGGCGCTGGTGATCTTTGACGAGTTCCACGAGCGCCACCTCCAGGCAGATCTCGGCCTGGCGTTGACACTCGATGCCCGCGAGGGTCTCCGGCCGGAGCTTCGCGTCCTCGTCATGTCGGCAACCATTGACTCGGGTGCCGTCTCCGCTCTCCTCGGGAATGTGCCGATCGTGTCGAGCCGGGGACGGTCGTTCCCGATCGATCTGGAGTGGATGCCGCTGCGCCCTAGTACGCGCCTGGAGCAAGGAGTCGCCTATGCGGTGTGCAATGCACTCGAGCGCCACCCCGGGGATGTCCTCGTCTTCCTCCCCGGGACAGGGGAGATCAGAGCCGCGATCCGTGCGCTCGCCGGTCTCGGCGGCGTCGACATACTCCCACTTCACGGCACGCTGCCGGCCGCAGAGCAGGACCGCGCATTGCGAGCGGGAGCACGACGGCGAGTCGTCATCGCCACCGATATCGCGGAGTCGAGCGTGAATGTGGAAGGCGTCGCAATCGTCATCGACAGCGGTTTGGCACGACGGCCGGCGTTCGATCCCGCGAGCGGCCTCAGCCGGGTACGGATGATCACGACCTCCCGGGCGTCGGCCGACCAACGTGCCGGTCGCGCCGGGCGCACCGCAGCTGGGGTCGCCTACCGGCTGTGGTCCCAATCCGACCACCTCGGACGGCGAGCATGGCCCGATCCCGAGATCGCCGGTACAGACCTTGCGCCCCTCGCGCTCGAACTCGCTGCCTGGGGCGCGCCAGCTGAAGCACTCCGGTGGCTTGACCCACCGCCGTCAGGAGCGCTCGCGGTCGCGGCCAACTTGTTGAGCGAACTCGGCGCGCTCGCCGACGGCCGGCCGACCCGTCTCGGGCGTCGGATGCTTGAGCTTCCGCTTCACCCGAGGCTCGCCCGGATGATACTTGAGGCACCGGCCGACGGCCGCCGGGCAGCCGCGCTCCTGGCCGCCATGCTCTCGGAACGAGACATCGCCCGGAGCGGTGGACGGAACTCCCCGCCGAACGCAGACGTCGCCGAGCGCCTTGCCGTGTTAACCGGCGGCGGCTCGGGCTCACTGGTGGTTGATGGCACGGCCATCGCAACGGTGCGCCGCCGCGCCGAGGAACTGCTCCGTCGCTCCAAGTTGTCGGCCGGCAGTGGTGCGACGGTCGATCCCGGGCCGCTACTCGCTCTCGGATACCCCGACCGGATCGCGCAATTGAGCGGCGGTGCCCGCTACCGGTTGCGTCACGGCTCGGGCGCAATACTTCCCGTGCACGATCCATTGACGGGTGCCGAATGGCTCGTCGCCGCGCAGATCGGGGGCGCCGACCGTGCCACCCGTGGAGACGGCCGTATCCGTCTCGCCGCTGTCCTCGTCCGTGAGGACGTCGAGTCGATCGGCGGGGAGGGGATCGAGACGGTCGTCCGGATAGCGTGGGACGAGGGGGTCGACGATCTTCGGGCGACGACCGAACGTGTCCTCGGAGCGCTCGTCCTCGAGACCACCCGTACCGCTGCACCCGCGGGGCCGGAGACCACCGCTGTGCTCGTGGCCCACGCCGCGGCGACCTTTCTGGCACCGCTCGGGTGGTCACCTGCGGCGCGGACGCTCCAGGCACGCGTCGAGTGGGCACGTACCACATTCGGCGAGGCGTGGCCGGCCTCCACTGATCAGGCGCTCACTGCCGATGTTGGCACGTGGCTCGCCCCACGTCTCGAGGGGGCGACGGGCAAAGCCGATCTCCAGGGCGTCGATATGGCCGGCGTCATACGTTCGCGCCTCGGCAGCCTGGTCGCAGACCTCGACCGACTCGTGCCCAACGCAGTCCTCCTCGCCGGTGGCAAGCGGGCCCCGGTCGCCTATGACGGTGACCATCCCCGAATCGCGGTGCGTGCCCAGGATCTATATGGCACCGCCGTCCACCCAACCATCGCGAACGGTCGGATTCCGGTCACGGTCGAGGTGCTCTCTCCCGCCGGGCGGCCGATCCAGATCACCGGCGACCTCCCGGGGTTCTGGAACGGGAGTTGGGTGGTGGTCCGCCGGGAGATGGCGGCCCGCTATCCGCGCCACCACTGGCCTGCCGATCCGACGACAGCGGCTCCTGGGCAGCGCCCGCGTCCGCATGGCTGATCCAGGCCCAGGAGGACCGGCTCTCCGGAATTCCGTCGTTCTCGCCTGTCAGCTCCACCAGCTGGATGTTCATTATTGCGTTCTGGCCGCAACAACGTGCGAGGCCTGCGGAGTTGCCGCGAGAAATGGAGTTACATTGGTGCGGGTTCGGAGGGACGCGGGTCCCGGATGACTGGGATTGTCGTGAGCTCCAGCACCTCCAGTTGGACTCGGGCCTTAAAGGTCGCGGGCTCGCCAGTCGTCTCCTTGGTGCCGCCGAAACCGAAGCCGCAGCCCGTAGTTGCACTCAGCTCAGACCGGGGTCCGATTCGTTACGTGGTGCAAACCGGATGACCCGCCAGGGCCGAGCCGCTCTGACTCGATGCATGGGCAATGGCCGTTTGCGATGCGGTGAGAGCAGTGAGAACGTGTGCCGACTCCACACCTTGGGTCGGACAACCAGCTCGAGCTGCAAATTGCCATTGAAAGGCTGTGGGTGACGGACGAAAGTACAACCGAGGCAGCGGAGATGAGGGTGGGCAAGACCAAGAAGGGCTGGCTAGCCCTCGTCGCATTGGCCACTGCCCAGTTCGTAATGGTGCTCGACCAGTCGGTCATGAATGTCTCGATCAGTTCCCTGGTCAAGGACTTCAACACGACCGTAACGACCATCCAGGCCGTAATTACTCTCTACTGCTTAGTCATGGCCATGCTTATGATGACCGGAGCAAAGATCGGCGACATGATCGGTCGGCGCAAGGCATTTGCCATCGGTCTGATCATCTACGCCTGCGGATCGGCCGTGACTGCGGTCTCGCAGTCGGTGGTCGTCTTGGCACTCGGCTGGTCAGTGCTCGAGGGGATCGGTGCGGCGCTGGTCCTTCCGGCACTCGCGGCACTGATCGCGGGCAATTTCGAAGGTGCGCGCCGGAAGGTCGCCTATGCGATCATCGGTGGCGTAGCCGGTGCGGGGATCGCTATCGGCCCCATCCTCGGGGGGTGGGCCACCACCAATGTCACCTGGCGGATCGTCTTCGTCGGCGAAGTAGTCCTCGTTGCCTTTGTCCTGATCATGACTCCGAAGGTCGGTGATGCCGTCCGCCCTGGACCGGCGCCGAAGCTCGACTACGTCGGCTCGGTTCTCTCGGCTGCCGGTCTCGGGGTGCTCGTCTTCGGGGTACTCGAGTCGAGCACCTGGGGATGGGTCAAGCCCAAGAACTCACCAATCACCATATTTGGCTTCTCGCTGACGCTGTTCGTGATAGCAGCCGGCGGCGTGCTCATCTGGGCATTCGTGACTTGGCAGCACCACCGCGAGATGACCCACCGGGACCCGCTGGTCCATCTCTCCCTGGCCCGGATCCCAACGGTACGGTCCGGGCTGATCGGGCTCTTCTCTCAGAATCTGATCCTCATGGGTGTCTTCTTTGTGATTCCGCTCTACCTCCAGCTCGTCCTAGGCCTCAGCGCTCTAGAGACGGGCATCAAGATGTTGCCGGTCTCGATCACAATGCTCCTCACGTCCGCCATCGGCTCTCGGTTGTCAAATCGCTTTCCGGTGCGTTCCATCGTTCGAGTCGGCCTCATCGTGACCCTCGCCGGTACTTTGATCTTGCTCGGAACGATCAAGCCCACGCTCTCAAATGCAGGCTTCGCGTTGGGCATGGGTGTGCTCGGAATCGGAATGGGCCTCATGGTTTCGCAGCTGGGCAATGTGGTCCAGTCTTCGGTTGAGGAATCCGGCCGTAGCGAGGCCGGAGGCCTGCAGTACACGGGGCAGCAACTCGGCTCGGCACTGGGAGTGGCCCTTATCGGTGGGCGTTCTCAAGCGGTCAGCGCAAGCAGCTCCTCAAGCTTCTCACACGGCTTGAGCCAACCAAGGGTTTCCCGGGGACGCCCGTTGAGTTTGCGCTCGATCTCCAGTAGGTCTGCCTCGCTCTGAAGGTTGAGGTCGGTGC
>JBBQWW010000093.1:0-13609 GCA_038210245.1 Acidimicrobiales bacterium | reverse complement strand
GCTGACAGCGAGCGCTCCTCGTCACGACGGCCCCGGCCGGCGACACCCTGGCCGCCGTAGCCACCCTCACGACCACCGCGACCGCCGCCCCGACCACCGGGTCGCTCGGTGGTGGTCCGCTGGGTATAGGGCAGAAGGACTAGCTCGCGCGCCGTCTTGATGGCGATGGCCACGTCCCGCTGGTGCTGGGTGCAGTTACCCGAGACGCGACGGGCCCGGATCTTGCCGCGATCGCTCATGTATTTGCGCAGCAGGCCGACGTCTTTGTAGTCGACCCACTCGATCCGGTCCTTGCACAGGGCGCAGGGCTTCTTCTTGATGCGCCGTCCGGTGTCCTTCGGAGCGCGCCGGGTGGTGCCTCCACGATCATTGTTCCGTGCCACTAGAAAGGCTCCTCGCTGTATCCGTACCCTTGGGGTTCGGCGGCCGCGCCGCCGCCTCCGCCTCCGCCTCCGCCGCCTCCGCCACCACCGGACGACGGGCGGCCGCCGCCTCCGCCGCCGCTGCTTCCGCCGCTGTCACCGGGACCCCGCCGCTCGTTCTTCGTCACCTGGGCGGTGGCCCAGCGGATGCTCGGCCCGACCTCATCGGCCACCACTTCCACCTTGGACCGCTTGTCACCGTCGGGGGTCTCCCAGCTGCGCTGGTCGAGCCGACCGGTGACGATGACCCGGGAGCCCTTGGTCAGGCTCTCCGCGGCGTTCTCGGCCATCTCCCGCCAACACACCACGTCAAAGAAGGACACCGCCTCCTCCCACTCCTGGGTCTGACGGTTCTGCCAGCGGCGGTTCACGGCCAGGCCGAAGCTGGCCGTGGCCTGCCCGGTGTTGGTGAACCGCAGCTCGGGGTCGCGGGTGACGTTCCCCACCAGGGTGATGGCGTTGCCGGGGGCCATCTCAGGCCTCTCCGGCGCTGGCGGTGGCGGTGGCGGCACGACGGCCGGCCACCTTGTCGGGAATGCGCATGGCCTTGTGCCGGAGCACCTCGTCGGCCAGGACGAAGATCCGCTCCATGTCGGCCACCGCGGCCGGCTCGGCGGTGAGCTCGATGACCACGTAGTAGCCCTCGCGCTTGTGCTGTACCTCGTAGGCGAAGGTGCGCCGGCCCCAACGCTCCACCCGGCCGGGGTTGCCCCCCTTGGCCTTGAGGGCGGTCAGCCCCCGGTCGAGGACGCCGTTGACGGCAGCCTCATCGGCACCGGTATCGAAAATGACCATGACTTCGTAGGGCCGCATGAACGGCTCACCTCCCTCTGGATCGGACAGCGGACTGTCCGAGCCCCACGGCGTGGAGCAGGTCGGAACGGGATGGCCACCGTGAGGTGGCCGCAACGACCGTTCTACTCTACCGGCATTCGGGAGGGTCCCGTAACCGCCCCGGACCGGACCGCCCTCAGTGGTAGACCTCGGCGTCGGCGGGAAAGGCACCCGACCGGACGTCGGCGGCGAAGGCGGCCATCGCCGCGGTGGCAGCCTCCCCCAGCTCGGCGTAGCGACGGACGAACTTGGGCACCCGATCGTTGAAGCCCAGGAGGTCGTGGAAGACCAGTACCTGGCCGTCGCAGGCCGGACCGGCCCCGATCCCGATGGTCGGCACGTCGAGCGAGTCGGTGATGGCAGCGCCGACCGACTCGGGCACCCCCTCCAGCACCACGGCGAAGCAGCCAGCGGCGGTGATGGCCTTGGCGTCCACGGACATCGAGTGGGCGGCCGCCTGGTCCCGGCCCTGGACCCGGTAGCCACCCATGACGTTGACCGACTGGGGGGTCAGGCCCAGGTGACCCATGACCGGGATCTCGGCGGATACCAACGCCTCGATCATGGCCACCCGGTTGGCCCCACCCTCCAACTTCACCGCCTGGGCCCCGGCTCGGACGAGCACGGCGGCGTTGCGGATGGTGTCCTCGGGAGTGAGGTGATAGCTCAACCAGGGGAGGTCGGCCACGATCAGAGGGGTCGGCTTGGCCCGGGCCACCGCCGCCGTGTGATGGGCCAGGTCCTCCACTGTGACCTGCAGGCTGTCCTCGTAGCCCAGCACGTTGTTGGCCACCGAGTCGCCCACCAAGATCACGTCCACCCCGGCGGCGTCGGCGATGCGGGCACCCGGGGCGTCGTAGGCCGTGACCATGACCAGTGGGGGATGTCCGTCCCTGCGCTTGGTGGCGCGGACGGACGGGACGGTAACCGGTACGGACCGGGACTCGGACATGGCATCCTCCTGATCGAACCGTCCAGCGCCCGTGGGCTGCCGGCGGCATGGGCGGTGACGGGTCACCGCGGAGCACTGCTGGGCTGCCCTCTCAGACTAGTGGCCGCCGGGGACTAGGAAAAATGGCTCGCCGCCAGCCTCGCTACCCGCCGGTCAGGGCTCCACCGGCACGGGCTCCCCGGTCGACGTGGGACCGGTGACGGTGGGTTCGGGCTCCTCCTGCAGCCCGGCCCGCAGGCCGACAATGGCCACCACGGCGGCCACCGCCATGACCAGGGCCATCCCGTAGAGGACGCTTCGGGTGGCGTAGGCGAAGTCCACGCTGAAGAAGTGGGGGATCCTTTCGGTACTCCTGCTCCCGCCGCCGCCCTGGGACTGCTGGGCGTACTCGGAAGCCTTGGTCGCGGCTTGGGCGGGAGGCAGGTGATACGGGGCGGCCGTGAACGTCGTGGTCAACCTGGACCGCATCTCGGTGACCGAGACCGTCCCCAGAATGGCCAGGCCCAGGCTGGCCGCGTAGTTCCGGACCGTCTGGGTGATTCCGGTGGCCTCACCGTAGGAGAGCCGCGAGGCCCGGTTTACGGCGTCGGTGCTGGCCGGGCCGAGCATGAAGCCCACGCCGGCGCCGGACAGAATGATGTACCACTGCTGGGCGTTGAAGCTGAGCCCGGTGGCCTTGCCGGCCCAGAGGTAGAAGCCCACTGCACCGATGATGCAGCCCAGCACGACCGGTCGCTTGGCTCCGCCTTTGTCCAACATCCGGCCACCGATCTGTGCCGCGATCACGAAGCCGATGAAGAAGTAGAGGATGTAGAGGCCGGCCTCCTGGGCCGACTTGTTGAGGGAGATCTGGGCGTACTCGCTGGCGAAGAAGAACAGGGGGACGAAGGCCAGCATGGCCACACCCAGCACGATGTTCTCGACGGCGAAGGCCCGGATCCGGAAGATCCGCACCTGGATCAGCGGCACCTCGGTACGCAGTTCGACCAGAACGAAGATCACCAACAGAGCGATGCCTCCGGCGATGCACAGCCCGGTGCCCGGGTTGGACCAGCCCCAGATGGACACCTGCTGGAAGCCGAAGACGCTGAGCGCCACCCCCGAAACGATGAGGGCCAGCCCCCGATAGTCCATCTTGGCCGCCTGGTAGGAGGTGACCGGTTTGGAGATGGCGATGAGCACCAGGGCGATGATGGCGACCGGGATGTTGACCCAGAAGATGGCCCGCCAGGTCCACTCGGTCAGGTAGCCGCCCAGGATGGGACCGACCGCGGTAAGGGCCCCGGCGATGCCGAAGAACGTGGCCAGGGCCTTGCCCCGCTCACGGAGCGGGAAGGTCTGGACCACGATGGCCAGGGCGGCCGGGAACATGAGGGCGCCACCGAAGCCCTGGATGGCCCGGAAGGTGACGATCCACGCCTCGGCCAGGCCTCCCTTGGGGGTCAGCCCGCACAGCGCAGACGCCGCCGCGAAGATGATGACTCCGAGCACGGCCATCTTCCGGTGACCGAGGGTGTCGGCCAGGCGGCCTCCGTAGGCGAAGAAGGCGGCCAGTGACAGCAGGTAGGCGTTCACTGCCCACTGCACCCCGGTGGCGCTCAGGCCCAGCTCCTGTTGGATGTTGGGCACGGCGATCGACACGATGGTCTGATCGATGAAGGTCATGGCGACGGCGAAGATCATCGCCGCCAGGATCAGGTTCTTCGACCCTCCCCCGGGAGCACTGCTGTTGGCCATACTCGCCCTCCGCGCAACGCATCGGCGGCCCGTCGGCCGGTTCGATCGGCCACACTACCGCCCGGCCCCTGCCAGTTGGCGGAACGGCTCATGGCCGACGCGTACAGTCTGGCCATGACTTCCACTCGCTTCACCGGACGCAGGGCCCTTGTCACCGGAGCGGCCTCGGGCATCGGTCGGGCCACGGCCCTCCGCCTCGCCGCCGAGGGTGCCACGGTGATGGCTGTCGACGTCAATGCGGAGTCGCTGGCCAAGGTCGGGGTGGATGCCGAGGGCCACGGCGGCGCCGTCCACACCCTGGTCGGCGACGTCGGCACCGAGTCCGGCGTGATCGGCATCGTCCAGGAGTCGGTGGACCGCCTGGATGGCCTCGACGTGGTGGTCAACGTGGCCGGCGTCCTTTCGTTCTCCCATACCCACGAGGTAACCCTGGACGAGTGGAACCGCCTGATCGCCATCAACCTGACCGGCACCTTCCTGATGTGCCGAGAGGCGCTGCCCCATCTGTTGTCCAGCCGGGGCAACATCGTCAATCTGGCGTCGACGGCCGCCCACGCCGGTCAGCCCTGGGCCACGGCCTACGTGGCCTCCAAGGGAGGGGTGCTGGCCCTGACCCGGGCCCTCGCCGTCGAGTACGCCGCCCAGGGCCTGCGGGTCAACAGCATCAGCCCCGGGGCCATCGACACGCCCATCACCGGGGCCTTCCACCTCCCGGAGGGGGCCGACATCAAGCTGCTCGGCCGGGTGACCCCGCTCGGTCCTTTCGGGACCCCGGAAGGGATCGCCGCCGCCATCGCCTTCGTGGCCTCCGACGAGGCCTCCCACATGAACGGTGCCGATCTCCTGATCGACGGCGCCACGCTGGCCTGATCGTCGGCGCCATTCTGGCCTGACCGACGCCGCTGTGCCGAGGGCCTGACGCGGGCCCGAGCTCACCCCAGGGTGGAGCGCCCGTCGGTGGCCCACCAGTCCGCCGTCAACCGGATGCCCTTGATGGAGGCCCGGGGCACGAGCTCCTCGTAGGTCCGCTTGTAGCCGGTATGAGCGATGAGCCACGAGTCGCCCAGTTTCACGTAGTGGTCGGTGTAGAACGCCGCCCCCTGAATGTTGAGCTGGGCGTCGGTGAGGATGACGACATCCTCCAGCGCCCACACCCCGGTGGCGTCGGCGGGTCCGGTGAGATCGATCTCGGGATGGTGGCACCGGTGGCTCGAGAGCATGGCCTCGGTGCCCATGGAGGTGCGGAGGAAGGTCATGATGGCCTCCCGCCCCTCGAACTCGTAGAGGCCGCCGCCGTATCGGGCCGTGGCCTCGGGAGTGAAGCACGTCTCGAGCTCGTCCCACAGCTTCTGGTCGAGGCACCGCAGGTACTTGTACTTGAGTCGCTTGATCAGTTCGATCTCGACCAGGTCGTCGGGGGTCATGGTGGCTCCTCTGGGGTGTGGGTGGGTGTCTGCCGGCTGGCTAGCGGATAGTGCCGACGCCGGGGATGAGCGGCAGATCCAGCGCCGTCACCCATCCGGGGGGGAGTTCGTTGACCGCCGGTACCGCGTTGAGGGCCCGGAGCCCGGTGGCCAGGCAGCCGGCGGCGGCGGCGTCCCGACCGCTGCCGTCGGTGAAGCGAAAGGCCGTCTCCTGGGTGATGGAAGGCGAGCCGTCGATCTCCACCCGGTAGACATCGTTCTGGTTGCCCCGGGGCCACTCGGGCGCGGCAGCTTCACCCACCCGGTTGACATGCTCCAGGCAGATGCGGGGCTGTCCCTGGTAGATGCCGTTGATGGTGAAGCGGATGGCGGCCACCTCGCCCGGGTTGATCACTCCCTTGGCCGTGGTGATCGTGGTGTCGGTGACCCACTTGTCCCATGTGGTGGTGATGGCATCCAGCTCGATGCCTACGGCGTGGGCCATCATCGGAACGGTGGCGCCCCACGACATGACCAGGATGTCGGTGTGCTCCAGCAGGGGCACGTACTCGGGCGGCCGGCCGATGCCCATCTCGTCCTCGTAGTCGCCCTCGTAGTTGATGTAGTCGAGGATCTCGAGGGCCCGCACCTGCCGGACCTCACCGCACAGGCCCATCAGGGTCATGGGGAAGAGGTCATTGGCGAAGCCCGGGTCGATGCCGGTGGTGAAGCACGACGAGCCTCCGACCTCACACGCCTCGGTGATGGGGTCGACCCAGATCGGCGGGTTGAGGGACATGGTGGGCCACACCCAGGGAGTCATGGCCGTCGAGCACACGTCGATGCCGGCCCGCAGGAAGGCGGTGATGTCCCGGATGTTGTCGCTGGCGTGCGCCGCGGTGGGTCCGTAGTGGACGAGGGCGTCGGGCCGGAGAGCCACCAGGGCCTCGAGGTCGTCGGTGGTGGTCACGCCGACCGGATCCAGGCCACAGAGCTCCCCGGCGTCCCTCCCCACCTTGTCGGGGTTGCTCACTCCCACGCCCACCAGCTCGAAGTACGGGTGGCGGATCACCTCGGGTATGACCATCTTGCCCACGAAGCCGGTACCCCAGATCACTACGCGCTTGGGTGCGGTGCTCATCGCATCATCTCGCCCGAGTTGACCATGAGGTGCTGACCGGTGACGGCCTTGGCGTAATCGGAGGCGAAGAAGACGGCGACGTCGGCCACCTCACCGTCTTCGGTCATGCGACGGAGGGGGAAGCCGCCCACGATCCCCTCCAGGACCTCGGCGGGCTCCACGCCCTGGTTGGCCGCCGTGCCGTTCACGTACATCTCCACGTTGGGCCCCCACATCCACGACGGCACCACCATGTTGCAGCGGATGTTGTCGGCGCCGAGTTCATCGGCCAGGTAGTACATGGCCGACAGCAGCGCCCCTTTGGAGGCGGCATACCCGCTCTGGGGCAGGGCGGGCTGGAACATCGACTGCGATCCGATCAGGACCACGGAGCCCCCACCCCCGGCCTTCATGGCGGTGGATACGGGCCGAAGCACGGTGAGGGCCCCGATGACGTTGGTCTCGAAGGCCTTGCGCCACGCCTCGAACCGAAGGTCGTGAAGCCCACCCCACACGTTTTCGTAGGCCGCCACCTGGATGAGGGCGTCCACCGAGCCGAAGCGGGTCAGGGCGTGCTGGACCAAGGCCTCACAGGACTCAGGATCGGTGATGTCGGTGACATGGGTGGTGACGTGCTCCCCGCCGGGGTCGAGCTCGGCGGCGGTCGTCTCCAGGGTGTCCTGGGTCCGGGCGGCCAGCACCACGTTGGCCCCGTCCCGCAGGGCGCTGGTGGCGCATTCGCGACCCAGGCCCCCACCCACCCCGGTGACGATGACAGTCTTTCCGTTGAGGATCATTCCCCTCTTCTAGACCAAATCACGGTGGAACGCGTTCCAGTTGTCCGGCCCCGGCCCCCTGGGGCTAGAGGCTGGCCCGGCCGCGTAGGGCCTTCCGGGAGACCGCCTCCACACCGGCGCCGGCCGGATACATGCGGGCCAGGTGGTTCCACGAGCACTCGGCGCAGACCTCGATGACGTAACAGACCACGGGATCCTTCCGCCGCCAGTAGCGGGTCAGTTCAGCCTGCGTGGCCACGCAGCGGCCTCCCGAGGGCAGGCGTGACCCGAACACGAAGGTCACGTCGACCACATCGGCGTCCTCGCAGATGGGGCATCGCTCGCCGGTCGGGCGGCCCAGGTTGCGGGCGGCCCGGAGCAGCTCGGGATGGGCGTCGCACACGTCCAGGCGCGAGAGTCGGCCCTTGCGGTACTCGCGGATGGTGGCATTGCGGGCGAGCAGATACTCGACCTGCCCCCCGGTGGGGGATGTCTGCACACCCTCGAGCGATCCGGGTCGGAAGCCCACGGGACCAAGGGTAATCCCTCGGGCACCCAGGGGCTGCGCCCGGCGCCTCGGCCGTGTCCCAGGGGAGGATCACGCCCAGGTCCGGCCCCATTCCCGCCCACTATGTATTGCATTGATATATCGATCTGATATATCGTCTCGTCCATGGAGCCCCTGGACAGCCGTCGGCGACGCGCCTGATGCTCGATCTGGCCATCCTCGGGCTCCTCCACGAGCAGGAGCTCCACGGTTACGAGATCCGACGCCGCCTCAGGGACGAGTTGGGCCTGTTCGCCAATATCTCCTTCGGCTCGCTCTATCCGGCCCTCTCCCGCCTAGAGAAGGCGGCCGCCGTGACCGTCACCGAGTCGTCCGGCACCCCTGCGGTGGCCCCCCTCCCCTCCACCGGCTCCCTCAGCGGCGAGCGGGCCGGGCTGAGGGCCCGACGGGCGGGGGCCACCCGGGGCACCAAGCGGTCCCGCAAGGTGTACCGGATCACCGATCCTGGACGGGAGCTGTTCGAGCAGCTCCTCGATGCCGACGAGCCGGTGGGAACCGACGACGCCCGCAGCTTCGGCCTGCGCCTGGCCTTTGCCCGGCATTTGGCCCCTCAGGCCCGTCTGGGCCTCCTCGAGCGCCGGCGGTCCCAGCTCACCCGCCGGTTGGCCGTGGACAGGGCCCGCGCCGCCGGCGACCGGCTGGACGTCTATACCCGCTCCCTGGTGGAGCACAGTACCGAGGCCACCGAGCACGACATCGCCTGGCTCGACCGCCTCATCGAGTTCGAACGACAGAAGCAGGCAGCACCTCGATCCGACACCCGCGAACCCCGAGCTGGGGACGCGGCGACCGCAACGAAGGGAACCAATCCATGAGCACCATCCGTGTGGCCATCGCCGGCATCGGCAACTGCGCCAGCTCACTCATCCAAGGAGTCGAGTACTACCGCGAAGCCGACCCGACCGAGACGGTCCCCGGCCTCATGCACGTGGTGCTGGGCGGATACCACGTCGGAGACCTCGAGTTCGTGGCCGCCTTCGATGCCGACGCGGCCAAGGTCGGCACCGACCTGGGCAAGGCCATCTTCGCCGGGCAGAACAACACCATCCGGTTCGCCAGCGTCGGTGAGCTGGGTGTGACCGTGCAGCGGGGCCCGACCCTCGACGGCTTCGGCAAGTACTACCGCGAGACCGTCGAGGAGTCGCCGGCCGAGCCGGTGGACGTGGTGGCGGCCCTGAAGGAGTCGGGGGCCGACGTGCTGGTCAGCTACCTGCCGGTCGGGTCCGAGCAGGCCCAGCGGTTCTACGCCGAGGCCTGCCTGCAGGCCGGCGTGGGCTTCGTGAACGCCATCCCCGTGTTCATCGCCTCCGACCCGGGATGGGCCCGACGCTTCCGTGAGGCCGGACTCCCCATCGTGGGTGACGACATCAAGAGCCAGGTGGGCTCGACCATCGTCCACCGCATCCTCACCCGCCTGTTCGAGGACCGGGGCCTGGCCCTCGACCACACCTACCAGCTCAACGTGGGTGGGAACATGGACTTCAAGAACATGCTGGAGCGGGACCGACTCGAGTCCAAGAAGGTGTCCAAGACCCAGGCCGTCACCAGCCAGATCGAGCACGGTGCCCTGCCCGCCGACGACGTCCACATCGGGCCGTCGGACCACATCCCGTGGCTGCACGACCGAAAGTGGGCCTACATCCGGATGGAGGGGCGCAACTTCGGTGACGTTCCACTCAACCTCGAGCTCAAGCTCGAAGTGTGGGACTCCCCCAACTCGGCCGGTGTCATCATCGATGCCGTCCGCTGCGCCAAGTTGGCCCTCGACCGCGGCATCGGCGGGCCCCTGCTCGGGCCGTCCGCCTACTTCATGAAGTCACCGCCGGTGCAGTTCCACGACGACGTCTGCCACCAGATGGTCGAGGAGTTCGCCGCCGGGGAGCCCAACCCGGTGTGGCCCGAGGACTGATCAGCTTCCTGTCGGGTCGCTCAGGACTGGTGCGCCCACCACTGGCGTAGGCGCTTGCGGGCCTCCTCCTCGCCGAGGGGCCCCTCGTCCATCCGGAGCTCCAGGAGGTAGGCCAGCGCCCGGCCCACGTCCCGTCCGGGGCGCAGGTCGAGCTCGTGCATCACCTGGGCCCCGTCGAGATCGGGGCGGATGGCGTCGAGCTCCTCCTGCTGGCGGAGATCGGCGATGCGGGCCTCCAGCTCGTCCATGCGGCGGCCCAGGGCCCGGGCCTTGTTGGCGTTCCTGGTGGTGCAATCGCACCGGGTCAGCTCGTTGAGCTGGTCGAGCAGGGGTCCGGCGTCACGGACGTACCGCCGCACGGCCCGGTCGGTCCAGCCCAGGCGGTAGGTGTGGAAGCGCAGGTGCAGGTTGACCAGCTCCGTCACCACCTCCACTTCGTCGTTGGGATAGCGCAGCGCCTGCATCCGGTTGCGGGTCATCCGGGCCCCCACCACCTCGTGATGGTGGAACGTGACCCCACCGTCCACGAAGGCCCGGGTCCTCGGCTTGCCCACGTCGTGAAAGAGAGCGGCCAGCCGGAGGAGCCGGTCCGGTCCGGTCTTGTCCACCACCGCCAGGGTGTGGGCCAACACGTCCTTGTGCCGGTGGATGGGATCCTGCTCGAGGGCCAGTCCGGGGAGTTCGGGCAGGAACTCGTCGGCCAGGCCCGTGCGCACCACGAACCACAGGGCCACCGACGGCACCGGAACCATCACGATCTTGTCCAGCTCGTCCCGGATCCGCTCCGCCGAGACGATGGCCAGCCGGTGATGGTCGGTGCGCACCGCTTCCACCAGCTCGGCGGTGGGCTCCAGCTCGAGACGGGCGATGAACCGCGCGGCCCGAAGCATGCGCAGGGGGTCGTCGGCGAACGACTCGGTGGGGTCGAGCGGTGTGCGCAGTCGGTGCTCGGACAGGTCGGCCAGACCATCGAAGGGGTCGATGAGCTCGAGGTCGGGCAGTTTGAGAGCCATGGCGTTGACGGTGAAGTCGCGGCGGGCCAGGTCGTCCTCCACCCGGTCGCCGAAGGCCACGTCAGGTTTGCGGGAGTCGGGCAGATAGGCCTCGGCCCGGTGCGTGGTGATCTCGTACTTCTGGTTACCGCGCCGGCAGCCGATGGTGCCGAACCGCTTCCCCTGGGTCCACACCGCGTCGGCCCAGCCGGCGACCACCGCCTCGATGGCGTCGGGGCGCGCGTCGGTGGTGAAGTCAAGGTCACGCTGGCCATCGACCACCGGACTGCCCGGCTCGGCCACGATGGCGTCGCGTACCGAACCCCCGACCAGGTACAGGGAGTGACCGGCCGACCGGAACCGGTCGGAGAGGTCGGCGGTGGCCTCCACCAACGGTCGCAGTCGCTCGGGGAACACGCCGCCGAGGGTAGTGCGGCTGGCGTAGTCCGCCGTCCGTTCTGGCCTAGGGTGGCGTCCGAAGTGGATCGGGAACGAGGCAGCCTGTGCCCCTGCGGCAGCCACCTCCGGGCTGGCGTGGCCCACGGGTACGGGGCCGCCCCGGACGTCGGGGGGGGACTGCATGGCTCCCGGCGGGAGCGGCCGCGATCCCGCCGGATGGCCCCGCGGTGGGTGTCGGTGGCGATCATGGCCACCGTGGCGGTACTGGTCCCGACGGCGGCCGGGGCCACCACCACGACCTCGACGGCTCCCACTCCGGCGCCGGTCACGGCGGGGACCGCTCCCCTGGTGCTGGTGTCACAGACCCCGTGGGTGGCCACCGGGGGGACCTTCGATCTTCGGCTGGTGGCCGGCCCCGGCGCCCCCCCGATGGCGCAGCTGGGGCTGTCGGTCAGCGTCTACGCCTGCCTGTCCAGCGTCTCGGCCTTCGACCAGTCAGTGAGCTCCACGGCGGCCCCGGCGGGCACGCCCATCGACTCGACCCGTACCCCTCTGGCCGTCTCCTCCCTGGCCGCCACCACCGGGGGTGGCTTCGACCTCTCGATGCCGGTGTCGGTGGGCCGGAGTACCGCCACCGGAGCCGACGGGTTCGCCATCAACCTCACATCCAGCAACGGGCAGTGCGTCAACTATCCCTCCGGGGTCTATCCGGTGCGCGTCCAGTTGATCGACACCGCCAACGGTCAGACCGTGGGCGGACTCACCACCCACCTCGTCTACACCGGGACGCCCGCCACCACCCAGAAGCTCCGGGTGGCCGTGGTCCTGCCCATCGCCACCACCCTCGGGCCGGCCCCCGACCCGGCGGCCGGACAGCTGACCATCCAGCCCGCCGCGGCACTGGCCCAACCCAGCACCGCCGCCACCTCGGCGGTCACCGCCACCGTGTCGGCCATCGCCACCGGCGGGCACCAGTCGGTCCCCCTCACCCTGGAGGCCAGCCCCCAGACCGTGGTCGACCTGGCCAACTCCGGCCACGGCGCCACCGTCGACCAGTTGGCCACCCTGGCCGACGTTCCGTCCATCCACCAGTTCGCCTCGGCCCCGTACGTCCCGGTCAACGCCTCGGCCCTGGTCAGCGCAGGACTGGAGGGCGAGTTGGACCTCCAGGTGGCCCGAGGAGTCCAGGTGCTGGCGGCCCGGCTGCCCCGGACCTCCTCCGCGACGTCGGTGGGTGCGGCCGGGGGTGGGCTCGGCGCCTGGTTCACCAATGACGGCCTCGACGCCGCCACCTTGTCCCGGCTGCAGACGGACGGGTACCGCCAGCTGGTGGTCCCGGCCGCCAGTGTGCCGGCCGCCCCGACCAACGACTCGACGGCCGAGCCCTTCCCACTGGCCCCGTCATCGGGGCCGGCCATGGTGGCGGTAGCGGCCAACGCCGACCTCACGGCACGGTTCACCGGGGCACCGGGGAACCCGGTCCTCGCCGCCTCTCAGCTGGCCGCCGAGCTGGCCCAGATCTACTTCGAGAAGCCCAATGACATCTCGCCCCGCATCGTGGTGGTCATGGCCCCGAGCGACTGGACCGACGATCCCGCCTTCGTCACCACCGTCCTCGGGGCCCTCGATCAGAACCCCGTCGTCCAGCCGGTGACCACGTCGGATCTCTTCGGCATCCTGCCCACCGCCACCTGCCGCGGCGGTTGCCGCACCACGGCCACGGCCGGGTCGGCGGGCCTGCCCGTGGCGGCCATCCGGATCCAGCGCCCGCGGGTGGCCGCCCTGGCCACCGCCGCCGCCGCCCCGGCCGCCCGGGGCATCACCACCCAGCTCGGCGACCTGGTGCTGGCCGGCCAGGCGGAGCGCCTCCGACCCCTCCAGCAGTCGGCCGTGCTCCACAACACCGGTGCCGCCGTCGACGCGCAGCTCGACCAACTGCAGGTGGCCGGGGACCAAAGCATCACCCTGACCTCGCAGAAGGGGAGGGTGCCGGTGACCATCGTCTCCACCGCCCCCTATCCGGTGAAGGGCACGCTGACGCTGACCAGCGACAAGCTCACCTTCCCCAACGGGCGGACCCGCTCGGTCACCGTCCAGCCCTCCCCCCATACCAACAGCTTCTACGTGAACGTGGAGACCCGGGCGTCCGGACTGTTCAAGGTGGACATCGCCCTCTACTCCCCCGCCGGGGGCCTGACTCTGGCCGGCGGAACGGTCAGTGTCCGGTCCACCGCCACCTCAGTGGTCGGTGTGGTGCTCTCCCTCGGGGCCGTGGCCGTGCTGGTGGTGTGGTGGCTGCGAACCTCGCGAAAGCGCCGGGCCCTGCGCCGGGCCGCTGACGCCGGTGAGCCCGACGGGCACGGTGGGCCCCCCGGTCCGGTCGAGCCACCGGTCCGAACGGGCGCCACGTGACCGAGTCCGACGTCGAGGTCGAGGTCGACGGGCTTCTCGCCGCCCCGGGCGGGCGGCGGCGGCGCCTGGCCGGGGCCACGGTGGG
>JBBQWW010000092.1:0-13785 GCA_038210245.1 Acidimicrobiales bacterium | reverse complement strand
GCGGTGGTCGGCCTGTCACGGCGACGGCTCGGCAGCCCGGCACGCCGCCGCCACGCCGTCGAGGGTCACGGCGGCACCGGTCTGGTCGTTGAGCGAGATCTGATTGAGGGCTTGCTCCACGCCGGCCAGACAGGTGTCGAGGTCGTTGATGCTGACCCCATTGGCGAAGACGTTGACTTCGGTGGACTCCCACTGGGCCTCGGCCGCGCCCAGCTGGGTCGTCTCGGTGGCCAAGGCGGCGGCGGCGGTGGCGGACTGCGAGGTGACGGTGGCCAGGGCGGCCTCGGCCCGGTGGGCCCGGCCGATGGTATGGCGCAGCTGGGCTCGCACCGCGGTCAGCTCGGTGTCGGTCCGGTGGAGCCGGGCATGGGTGTCGACCGCCACCAGCACCCCGGTGACCAGCAGGGCCGACGCCACGACGTAGGCCAGAGGGAGGCGCCACCGCACCGGCCGGACCGGCGGCGGGGATGCTACGGGTGGAGTGGCCGGACCGGCGGAGGGCCACGGTCCGGCTGAGCGACGGGACCCGGTGGTGCCGTCGGGTCCGGGCTCGAGGACGTCGGTGCCCACCTCGCCGGAAGTAGTGCCGTGGTCACCGGCGGGGAACTCGCCCGGCGTGCGACGTTCGGCGGAACCCACGAGAGGAGTCTGGACTCGGTCATCTTCCATGGGGGGTGGCGCCACAGCTCCATCGGGACGGCCGGATGGTACGCCACCCGGTGCTTCCATCGGTCGACCAGCATTGTCACATCTCTCGGGTGCCCGTAGGCAGCGCCCCCGACCCGGCGACCGCACCCCGATGGTCGGGTCGGCCGGCGCCGGCTCGACGGAGGCGCACTGCGGGAAGCAGTGGTCCGAGGGTCCCGGTCCGCACACAGCCCGCCCACACCCCGACGCCGTAGGCCACGTCGTCGGCCAACGAGGCCACCGACCACCGCACGGGATCGAGGGGCGGTCGTCGCTGCCACCACTCCACCAGCGGGGGCACGGTCATCACCAGGGCGGCGGTGGTCGCCCACCTCCGTCGCCGGACCAACCCGGTCACCACCAGCGGAGCGGCCAGCACGGTGAGGGCGCGACCCACGCCCACCACCGTCCACCCCACGGCGAGGGTGCTCCACCGCAGGGCCGTCGTGGCCGGCACACGGTGGCGTCGGAGCGGGCGGGCCATGGTCCCGGTGGCGGCGGCCAGCAGAGCCAGGCCCGTGCCGGGATGACCGGTGAGGAGGGCGACGGCCACCCCGGTCGGCCACGGCCGGAGCTCGAGTGGGGCCAGGCGACCGGGATGGCGTCGGTCCAGAGGGCCGGCTGACGTGCCGTAGCGGCACCGCCGGGCCAGCAGGTCGGCCCAGGACCTCGGCTCGTGGTGGTGCACCACGACCGACGGCTGGTACCGCACCCTCCATCCGTCGTCCACCAGGCGCCAGGCCAAGTCCACGTCTTCGCCGACCCGGAGATTCTCGTCGAATCCCTCACCGAGCGCGTCCATGCGGGCCACCAGGGCCGCAGTGGGGACGTACCCCACCGCCCGACCCGGGCCGACCTCGCTCGGCTCGGGTCCCATGTCGAGGGCCGATCGGCCCTCGGTGTAGCGGTCCAGCACCGGGCGGTGGCCCGAGTGGCGGGCCGGGCGCGGTCGGATCCGCGGCGCCACCGCCGCCAGTTCCGGATCGGCGAAGAGGGGCACCAGCCCGTCCAGCCAGCCCGGGGCCACCTCGCAGTCGCTGTCCACGAACGCCACCAGGTCGGTGGTGACGGCGGCCATCCCCTGGTTGCGGGCGGCCCCGGGCCCGCTGTTGACCGGCAGACGGATCAGCCCGGCTCCGTGCCGTCGGGACACGGCGGCGACCGCCTCGGGGTCCTCGGAGCCGTCATCGACCACCACCACGGTCACCGTGGTACCGAAGGATCCGAGGCACCGGTCGAGCGCCCCGGGGCGGTCTTTCGCCGGTACCACCACCGTCACGCGGCCCCGGTCCGCCGCCGCGCCGGGTGGGGCCACGGGGTGAGCCATCCCGGCGTCGACCAATCGGCGTCCCAGTCGTCGGGTGGCCTCGGAGGCCGCACCCCCCTCCAGCCACCGCTGGAGCGCCGCCACCCCAGCCGGGGTGAGGGCCATCAGCCGACCGGGCCGGCCGCCGATCAGCACCGACCCATCGCTGAACATGCGCACCGATCGATCGAGGACCAGGCCGAAACCTTCGGGCAGCGGTCTCACGGGGAGCCGGGCACGGTCAGGGTCGGGCGTTCACAGGGAGAGGCCACCGTCCACCGGGATCACGGCGCCGGTCAGCGCACCTGATTCCGTCCCGGCCAGCCACACCAGGGAGGCCGCCACCTCCTCGGGCGTGAGGAGGCGTTTGACCGGTTGTAGGTCGGCGAAGGTCCGGGTGTCGATCAGGCCGTAGAGGCGGGCGCTCTCGGTCAGCATAGCGGTGGCCGTTGACCCCGGGCTGATGGCGTTGGCGGTGACACCGGTGTCGGCCAGCTCGACGGCCAGCCCCCGGACCAGGCCGGCCACGCCGGCCTTGGCCGCGCCGTAGGCCGACAGCATCGGGAGGCCGCGGGTGGCGGCGGCCGAGGCCACCGCCAGATACCGACCGGATCGGGGTGCGGGCCGACGGAGCAGGGCCGGGATGCCCACCCGGGCGGCATTGATCGGGCCCCCGAGATCCACGCCGAGCACCGCTCCCAGCTGATCGGCGGGCATCTCCCACAGGGGGACCCCGCCGGCGATCACCCCGGCGACCGCCACCATGGCGTCGAGACCCCCGAACCGCTCCTCGGCGTCGGCCACCACCGAGCCCAGGGCCTCCGGATCGGTGGCGTCGGCCCACCGGGCCAGGATCCGCCCACCGTCGGGGGACCCGGTCGTTCCGTCGGGCGACCGGGCCAGGGCCGAGGCCACCACCGCTTCGAGCTCGGCCCGGCTCCCCATCGGGTAGGGGAGCCGCGGGTCGTCGGATCCCCGGTCCACGGCCACCACCGCCCACCCGGCGGCGGCCAGTCCAGCCACGGTGGCCGCGCCGATACCCCGGGCCGCGCCGGTCACCACGGCCACCCGGAGGCTCATGGCCGGGCCTCCACGCACGGCTGAGCCCCCCGCTCCAGCGCGCCGAGCAGGCCGATGACCGCCTGCTCGAGGAGTCGCCGGCCCTCTCCGGCGGTGGCCCCGGAAGGGTCGCCCAGCACCCCGTTGGCGCTCACCGACCGGACCCCACCGTGGCGGAGCAGGGGGAGGAGCACCTGGACGGGTCGCTGGTCTCCGGCCTCGGCCCGTTCGAGGTGCACACAGTCCGGACGGATGGCCAACATGAGGGAGGTCTCGGTGCGGCCGGCGTGGAGGTCGCCCGACCAGGAGGGTGCCCACGCCGTCACCGGATGCCCCTCCTCGGCCAGGCGTCCCATGGCCGCGGCCAGGGGCACGGCGTTGCCACCGTGGGCCGAGACCACCACCACCCGGGCGAAGTCGGTGGCCGCCGAGCGTCCCAGCTCGAGCAGGAGGAGGTGGGTGGCGTCCTGGCCGATGGAGAGCGTGCCCGGAAAGCCCTGGTGCTCCCCACTGGCTCCGTACGCCACCGGGGGGGCCACCACCAGGCTGGCGTCACGGTCCGCCGCCCTCTCGGCGATGGCCACGGCGATGTCGGTGTCCGTGGTGACGGGAAGGTGAGGCCCGTGCTGCTCGGTCGAGCCCAGCGGGATGAGCAGTCTGCGGCCCGCTCCGGCGGCCTCGGCGACCTCCGGCCACGTCGATCCACTCAGGTGGTTGGAGGGATCGGTCCCGGACCGCGGCACGGAGGGCGTCCCGGTGCGTTCAGGCGCCGTGGCCAGAGCCGGCCAGAGGGCTCTCGGCGCAGGGACGGTCCGGGGGCCGGGCCGGCGTGGCCACGGCCGATCGGTGGGTCGGTTGCATGACCACGGGCACCCGTCCCGTCCCGGTGCGACGGGAGTGGTCGGGTGACGGCCGGGGCGGCTCGGTGGCGTCCCGCCCGGCCAGGGCGTGCTCGCCGTGGCCGAGGACGCACTCGGGGTCCGGGCCGTCGAGGGGCAGTCCGGTGAAGAACTTGGCCGCCATGCATCCACCGCGGCAGGAGTCGTAGTGACCGCAGGATCCACACGCCCCTGCGCTCTGGGGCCGGCGGAGCTCGGTGAACAGATCGGAGTACCGCCAGACCTGAGTGAACCCACCCGGGCTGCGGACGTTGCCGGCCAGGAACTGGTCGTGGATGGCGAAGGGGCAGGCGTAGACGTCGCCCACCGGGTCCACCAGGCACACCACCCGTCCGGCGCCGCACAGGTTGAGTCCGGGCAGCGACTCGCCGTACCCGGCCAGGTGGAAGAAGGAGTCCCCCGTGAGCACGTCCTCGCCGTGGGCCAGCAGCCACTCGAAGAGCGCGCGCTGCTGAGGGGCGGTGGGATGGAGCTCGTCCCACACGTCGGCGCCGCGGCCGGAGGGCCGGAGGCGGGTGAGCCGGAGTTGGGCGCCGTAACGGTCGGCCAGCGCCTTGAACTCGTCCAGCTGTCCGACGTTCTGCCGGGTGACCACCACCGAGAGCTTGAAGCCGACGAAGCCGGCGCGGGCCAGTCGCTCCATGGCCGTGACGGCGGTGTCGTACGAGCCCGCCCCGCGCACCTCGTCGTTGACTTCGGCGGTGGCCCCGTCCAACGAGATCTGCACGTCCACGTAGTCGCTTCCGGCCAGTCGATCGGCCACCGGTTCGGTGATGCGCGACCCGTTGGTGGAGAACTTGACCCCGACGTGATGGTCGGTGGCGTACTCCACCAACTCCCAGAAGTCGGCGCGGATGGTCGGTTCGCCACCCCCGATGTTGACGTAGAAGATCTGCATGCGCTCGAACTCGTCGATGACCGCCTTGCACTCCTCGGTGCTCAACTCGCCGGGGTCCCGGCGGCCCGAGCTGGACAGGCAGTGCACACAGGCCAGGTTGCAGGCGTAGGTCAGCTCCCAGGTCAGGCAGATCGGTGCGTCCAGGCCCTGTTCGAACCGGTCCACCAGGCGTCCGACCGAGGAGCCGGTCGCCACCGGGGTCGGCGGTTCATCGATCAGGGTCATGACGCCTCGCGTTCACAGATCATCCCGGACTCGGCCAGGGTGGCCAGAGCCTGCTCGTATCGGTCCATCTCCTCGCCGGGGACCCCTGCCGCCCGGCAGGCGTCGTGGCCGGTGGGCTGCTCAGCCAGGGCCTCCACCACGGCGAGGAGGGTGCGGCTCTTCAGGAAGGACAGGCGCCGGGTACCGAAGTGGTAGGCCAAGGCCCCGAAGGACTCCGGCCGCAGGGACACCTGGGGATGGAGGGTCCACGGGAGGGAACCGTCGAAGGTCACCCCTCCGGGGTGCGGGGCCAGGGGTGGCACGGTGGGTCGGTCGGAAGGCCTAGTAGACGCCGCACATGCCGTCGATGGACACGTCCTCCACCAGCAGCTCCTCGGCGACCAACTGCTCGTCGGCGGCGACCGGGACACCGACCTCGGTGCCCCCGACTGCATCCGGGGTGACGGTCGTGACGGGGCTGGTGACGGTCATGGGGGCCTCCGGGAGTCGGCCGGCGCACGCCGGGCGGGTGGTCGTTCCAATTTATAGCACTCGATGTCAAAATGGAAGCCTGATGGACGAGCCAGACCGGACGAGCGTCGAGGGCAGCCCGGGCGTGGCCCGGGGGAGGCGGCCCAGCACGTCCCGTGAGGACGTGGCCCGGGCCGCGCTCGACCTGTTCCGTCGCCAGGGGTACGACCAGACCACGGTGGACGAGATCGCCGACGCCGTCGGGGTCAGCCGCCGGACCTTCTTCCGCTACTACGAGTCCAAGCGCGACGTGGTGTGGGGAGAGTTCGACGCCGAGCTGGTCCGACTGCACCACGAACTAGAGGGGGCGCCACCGGACCAGCCCCTGATGGACGTGGTGCGACGCGCCGTCATGGCCACCAACCGGTTCGGGGCCGGCGAGCTCGACGAGTTGCGGATCCGGATGGGCCTGATCAGCTCGGTGCCCACGCTGGTGGCCCATTCGGCCGTCCGCTACACCGAGTGGTGTCAGGTGGTGGCCAGCTTCGTGGCCCGCAGGATCGACGGACGGCCCGACGACCTCGCCCCCCAGACGGTGGCGCGGGCCGCGCTGGGGGCGGCTGTCGCCGCCTTTACCTGCTGGGCCGCGGGGACGGACGTCGACCTGCCCGAGGAGGTCGACCGGGCGTTCCGGCTGCTGGCCACCGGCTTCGACGAGGACTCACTGCGGGTCTGACCGACGGTGGCCAGCACGTACAAGCGCTCGTTCGGGAACCCCTCGGTGACCCGTCCGGCGGATGGCGGTCCGTCGGGGGCGCGTGCGAGCCGGCGTGATTGGGGGCGGCTCGGGCCGCACCACTACTCTGTCGACACCCCCCCTGACCCCCGCCGACCCACCGGAGTGTAAACGTGACGTTCGACCTTGCCGCCCTGCTGCGCGACCACCAGGGCGAGAGCTTCGACCTGCACTCGCAGTTCATGAATCCCCAGTTGGTCAAGGTCCTGAAGACCCTGGGCTTCGACCGGCAGTACGTGGGGGCCGAGGGCTCGTACCTGATCGACGACCGGGGCGACCGGTACCTCGACTTCCTCTCCGGGTTCGGGGTCTTCGCTCTGGGACGGGGCCATCCTGTGATCAAGGACGCGCTGCACCAAGCCATCGAGGCCGACCTGCCCAACCTGGTGCAGTTGGACTGCGCCCTGCTGCCCGGCCTGTTGGCCAAGGCCCTGGTGGAGCGGTCTCCGGCCGGGATCGAGCGGGTGTTCTTCGCCAACTCCGGGGCCGAGACGGTGGAGACGGCCATCAAGTTCGCCCGGTGCTCGACTGGACGTGACCGCATCCTCTACTGCGACCACGCCTTCCACGGGCTGACCAACGGCGCCCTCTCCCTGAATGGCGGAAAGGAGTTCCGCCAAGGCTTCGGTCCGTTGCTGCCCCACTGCGATCAGATCCCCTTCGGCGACATCGAGCAGCTGCGTCGACAGCTGCAACGGGGGGACGTGGCCGCCTTTGTGGTGGAGCCGATCCAGGGCAAGGGCGTCTACCTGGCGTCACCCGCCTATTGGGCCGAGGCCGAGGCCCTGTGTCGGCAGTACGGCACGCTGTTGGTCATGGACGAGGTCCAGACCGGGATGGGTCGCACCGGCCGCTTCTTCTGCCACCAGCACTGGGACCTGCACCCCGACATCATCACCGTGTCCAAGGCGCTGTCCGGCGGCTACATGCCGGTGGGCGCGGTGCTGACCACGTCCAAGGTGTTCGACGGGGTGTACAGCAGCATGGACCGGGCCGTGGTGCACTCGTCCACCTTCTCCAAGAACCAGCTGTCCATGGTGGCGGCGCTGGCCACCCTGCAGGTGATGGACGATGAGGACATCGTGGGCCGGGCGGCCCGCAACGGCGCCCAGATGATGGAGGCCCTGGCCCCACTGGTGGACCGGTACGAACTGCTCCACGAGGTCCGGGGCATGGGCCTCATGATCGGGCTCTCGTTCGGCCCCCCGGAGTCGCGGAGCGGCCGGACCCGCTTCCGCATGATGGAGCTGGCCCGCAAGGGTCTCTTCTCCCAGCTGATCGTGTTCCCGCTCTTCCACCGGCACCGGATCCTGACCCAGGTGGCGGCGGACAACGTGAACATCATCAAGCTGTTGCCGCCTCTGATCATCGGTGACGCCGAGATCGACCACTTCATCTCGGCCCTCGACGATGTCCTGGCCGATGCCCATCGCAACTCGGGACTGCTGGTGGAGGTGGGGACGTCGATGGCCCGCAACACCTTGCGGGGCCGGCGGCGCACGCCCGTACTGGCCGACACTCGTGTGCTCCGTTCGTGAGCGGTCCCACTTCCGAACTCACCCTCGCGTCCGACGACCGGGTCCTGGTCACCGGGGCGGCCGGGTTCATCGGGTCGTCGGTGGCCCGGGAGTTGGCCGGCCGGGGCTCCCATGTGGTGGCCCTGGTCGAGCCCGGGGGCGACGTCTCGAATCTCGAGGGACTGGACGTCGAAGTGGTGTACGGGGATCTTCGGGACGGTGACGCCGTGGCCAAGGCCACCGACGGTTGCCGGGTGGCCTTCCACATCGCCGCCCTCTACCGGTTCTGGGCCAAGCACCCCGAGGACTTCTACGACATCAACGTCAACGGCACCCGACGGGTCCTCGAGGCCTCCCGCGCCGCCGGGTGCGAGCGCCTCGTCTACACGTCCACGGTCGGGACGCTGGGCCTGCACGGTGCTACGACGGCGGACCCGGTGGACGAGACGTCCTTTGCCCACATCGACCATCTGTTCGGCGGTTACAAGCAGTCCAAGTACGTGGCCGAGCACGAGGTGCTGCGGGCCGGTGCGGAGGGGCTTCCCGAGGTGCTGGTGCAGCCGACCACACCGGTCGGCCCGAGGGACCGTGGTCCCACGCCCACCGGACGCACCGTGCTCGAGATCCTGAACGGCCGGTTCCCCGGCTACGTCGACACCACGTTGAACATCGTCGACGTGGAGGACGTGGCCCACGGACAGATCCTGGCCGCGGAGCGGGGCGGGAACGGGCGGAGCTACATCCTGGGCGGGGAGAACCTCACCCTGCGCGAGGTGCTGGCCGCCCTGGCCGCCGCCACCGGTGTGACCGCCCCGACGCGCGAGTTCCCCGGGAGCTTCGCCCTGGTGGCCGCCCACGTCTCCGGACTCATCGAAGGACGCCTGCTCCGCCGGGAGCCCACCATCCCGCTCGAGGCGGCCAAGATGTCGACCACCCACATGTCCTTCGACGACAGCCGGGCCCGGACCGAACTGGGCTATACGTCCCGTCCGGCCACCGTGGCCCTGGCCCGGGCGGCACGGTGGTTCGTCGATGCCGGTTACGTGAAGCCGGAGCGGGCCGCCTCGTTCGTCTGGGCTGACTGACCCCGGATCCCGCCGGCCCCGAGACGCGGTGAGTCCGACCGGTAGGGTGTCGGCATGCGCCTGGTGATCGGCTCGGACCACGCCGGATTCGTACTCAAGTCGGCCGTGGCCCGGCATCTCGAGGAACTCGGCCATGTGGTGCAGGACGTCGGGACCTACTCGGAGGAGCCGGTCGACTATCCCCCGATCTGCGCCGACGTGGCCCGTCGGGTGGTCCGAGGTGACGCCGATGCCGGGGTGGTCATCGGAGGCAGCGGCCAGGGGGAGGCCATCGCCGCCAACAAGGTCCACGGGGCCCGGGCCGCCCTGTGCCACGACGAGTACACGGCCCGGTTGGCCCGACGGCACAACGACGCCAACGTGCTGTCCCTGGGTGCCCGGGTGGTGGCCACCGAGCTGGCCCTCGACATCCTCGACGTCTTCGTGTCCACCGCCTTTGACGGCGGCCGGCACGTGGCCCGCATCGTGGAGCTGGCCGCCATCGAGGCCGAAGAGATCTCCGGCTCCGGCATGGGGCCTCCCTCGTCGCCGTGACCCGGCCGCCGTACCGGGCCGCCCCGGACCCGGCCGGTCCGGCCCCGGTCCGCTATCTGGCCGAGGCCGTGGTGCCATGCGACCAGCCCGGGGTGGTGCTGCGCCCCGGAGTGGTCGAGGTGGCCGGCGACACGGTGACCCACGTGGGTCCTACCGGCTCGTCGGGCGGGGACGACTCGATGCGGGAGCTCCGGGTGCAGGGCGCGCTGCTGCCCGGACTAATCAACGTGCACTGCCACTCGCCCATGACCTTGTTCCGGGGGTCGGGGGAGAACCTCCCCGTCCACCGGTGGCTGCACGAGGTGCTGTGGCCTCAGGAAGCCCATCTGACCGAGGACGACGTCTACTGGGGCATGACCCTGGCCGCCGCCGAGCTCCTGTGCTTCGGAGTGACCACCACCTGCGAGGCCTACTTCTTCGAGGACGCACTGACCGATGCCGTCATCGACGCCGGGGCACGGGTCCACGTCACCCCTGGCGTGCTCCAGCTGCCCGGGCAGGAGCCGACCGACCGGTGGTGGGAAGTCCGGACCGAGGCCATCGTGGACTTCCACCGTCGCCGCCACGGGGACCACGGCCGCGTCGAGGTGGGCTTCGCCCCCCACGCCCCCTACACGGTGCCTCTGGCCGGGCTGGTGCACATCGCCCGACAGGCCCAGGAGCTCGACGCCCTGTTCCACATCCACCTGGCCGAGACCGAGGAGGAGTGCCGTCGCTTCTCCGACGAGCACGGGGCGTCCATCCCGGCCGTGCTGGCCCAGGCCGGGGTGCTGGACGGGCGGGTGCTGGCCGCCCACAGCGTGTGGCTGTCCGAGGCCGACATCGAGCTGTACCGGCAGTTCGACGTGGCCGTGGCCCACTGCCCCCAGAGCAACGCCAAGCTGGCCTCGGGTGTGGCCCCCCTGGTCCAGCTCCTGGCCCAGGGGGTCAGGGTGGGATTGGGCACCGACGGTCCGGCGTCCAACAACGACCTCGACCTGTGGGAGGAGCTACAGCTGGCCGCCATGCTGGCTCGAATCCGTGAACGGGACGCCGCCGCCCTGCCCGCCGCCACCGCCTTGGACCTGGCCACCCGGGGGGCGGGACGCGCCCTCGGCCGAGCCGATCTCGGGGTCCTGGCGCCCGGGGGTCGGGCCGACATGATGGCGGTGCGACTCGACGACCCGGCCTTCGTGCCCATTCTCGAGGACGCCCAGATGATCGAGCATCTGGTGTGGTCGGCCTCCAGTCGGCTGGTCACCGACGTGTGGGTGGCCGGCACGCCGGTGGTGGCAGCAGGACGGTGCCTCACCGTGGACGTGGAACGGGCCCGCCACGAAGTGGAGACCCGGGCGCTCCGGCTGCGCCAGTCGATTCGCTGACCGGTCACGGCGTCGTGCCCCGAGGGGGATCCGATCCGTACTCGGGCGTTTGGGGTCCGCCTGGGCCGGCCGTGTGGTAGGAAGTCCCGGGTGGACAGGGACCGACCCGGAGCGCACCACAACCTGAGGGACCGCACCCGGGATGCCTACGACCGCCTGGCCCCGGTGTGGTCGGCCACCACCGACGACGGCCCCTTCAACGGATGGCTCGAGCGCCCGTCCCTCCGCTCCCTCGTGCCTCGTCCCTTGGCCGGGGTCACCGTGCTCGATGCCGGGTGCGGCTCGGGGGCCCAGAGCGAGTGGCTGCTCTCCGAGGGCTCCGAGGTGGTGGGGGTCGACCTGAGTCCGGCCATGGTGGCCGAGGCCCGGAAGCGGTGTGCCGGCCGCGGCACGTTCATGGTGGCGGACCTGAGTGAGCCTTTGGCCCTGGAGCCGGCCAGTGTCGACGGGATCACCTGCTCGCTGGTGCTCCACTACCTGGCCGACTGGCAGGTGGTCCTGGGCTCCTTCGCCTCAGTACTCCGGCCGGGAGGGTGGGTGGTGGCCTCTCTCGACCATCCCTTCGCACGTCCGCTGCCCGGCCAGCAGGGTGGCTACTTCGACACCGAGTTGGTCTCCGATCACTGGACGAAGGCCGGCGTCGAGGTCACGCAACGGTTCTGGAGGCGACCCCTGTCGGCCGTTATCGACGACTTCGCCGATGCCGGCTTCGCCGTCGATCGGGTGGTGGAGGCCCAGCCGTCACCTGCCGCCGTGGCCCGGTTCCCCGACGACCTGGGCCCCGTGACAGGTGTCCCGTGGTTCATCGTCTACCGCCTGCGTCTCGTCCACGGTCCCGACTGAGGACGGGCGGGTCCCTCAGTTCGTCGACCGGTGGTGGGTGTCCGCGTACTGGCACGCCAAGGTGGCGAACCGCCCGATCATCCGCTGCAGCACCCGCTCCATGATCTTCCCCGTGCCCGGGATCTTCTCGTCGAACGTGGCCGACCAGGTGATCAGGGTCCCGGTCCCGTCCGCCGTGCAGTGCACGTCGGCCCGGTAGTGGCGCACCGGGAAGCCCTTCAGGATGGCGTAGCCCAGGTGGTGGGGTGGGTCGTAGGCGATCACCTCTTCGGTGGAGCCGATGCCGTGGCTGGTGAAGCGGCGGACGGCGCCGACGCCCTCGGGGTCCGGCGAGCCGGGGTGGAGCAGGCCGGACCGGTCGAGGAACGACCACTCCTTCCACCGATCGGCTTCCCCGATGAGCGGCCAGACCTCGTCCACCGGGGCCGACGCCCGGGCGGAGACCGCGAACGACCGTCGCCCCCGGGGTCTGTCCGACCGGGCCGCGGCGGGTTCGCTCATCCCTCGACGTGGGCCTTCAGTGCCTCGAGGGCCTGCTGGTAGAGGGTGGTCATGAGATCGGCCATCTCGTCGGGCGTCGAGTCCACGGCCCAGGTGACATGGGAGGACTCCCCGGTAGCCGTCACGGTGATGACGGCCTCATGACTCTCGACCGGGGCGCCGTCGGCGATGGAGTAGGTGAGGGCCCGACCGGCATCGTCCATCTTCACCAGCCGCTCGGTGATGGTCATCCCCATCATCTCGATGATCCGGTTCTCGCCCTCCACCCGACACGTCTCGATGCCCGGCATCCACCCGTCGATGCCCCCGAAGTCACCGACCACCTTCCACACCTGGTCCGCCGAAGCGTTGATGTCGATGGCCGCAGTTCCTGATCCCATGGTTCTCCCCATTGCTCGAGGCCGGCCGGCTCCGGTGGCCGTCGGCGGGTGCACCGTGGTGCACGGCGTGGCCCCGATGGTAGGCGCGGTCGGCCGCCGGTCGCAGAAAGTAGCGTCGGTGGCGTGACTCCTCCCTCGACCGGACCCGAGGCCGTGGCCGCGCTCTTCATCCGTGACGGTGACCGGCTGGTACCTACTGAGTACGGCCGTGGTCCCTGGTCTCCCACCGCCCTCCACGGTGGCCCGGCGGCGGCGCTGGTGGCCCGGGCGGCCGAGTCCGTGGAGGGCGGTGACCAGTTCGACCTGGTCCGGATCACCCTGGAGCTGCTCCGGCCGGTGCCCCTCACCCCCCTGTGGCTGAGCAGCGCGGTGGTCCGGCCGGGCCGCCGTGTCCAGCTCATCGATACCGTGGTCGAGGCCGACGGGGTGGAGGTGGCATGGTCCCGGGCCCTGCGGATCCGGCCGGACCGGGACCAGCCCCCGGCCCGACCCACCGTGCCCGAGGACGAGGCTCCCGCTCCTCCGGGTGGGGGGGTGCCCCGTCCGTCGACCTCCGGGGAGTCCCGGGCCTTCCACAACGAGGGCGTGGAGATGCGCTACGTGGCCGGGGCCTTCGAGCGTCCCGGCCCGGCCACGGTGTGGATCCGACTGCGCGTTCCGGTGGTGGCGGGAGAGGAGCCGACCCCCTGGCAGAGGGCGGCGGCGGCGGCCGACTTCGGCAACGGAGTGGCGGCCGAACTGCCGTTCGGCTCGAACCTCTTCATCAATGCCGACCTGACCGTCGCGGTCCACCGTCCCCCGGTAGGCGAGTGGGTGGCGCTCGACGCTCGCACCCGCTTCGGCACCCCCGGGATCGGTGCCGCCGAGTCAGAGCTGTGGGACGAGACGGGTCGCATCGGCCGGTCGGTTCAGAACCTGGTGGTGGAGGTGTCCCGATGACCGACGCGCCCACCGAGGTCGACCCCAGCATCGCCGAGCTGCTGCTGGCCCGGGCCGACGATGAGCACATGGGGCTGCGCGAGGAGGACCAGCAGTGGAGTTGGCGCCAGGTGGTGGCGGCCAGTGCCGAGCGGGCCTCGCTCCTCCGCTCGCTCGACGGGGGAGCACCGCCCCATATCGGTGTGCTCCTTGGCAACGTGCCCGAGTACCTGTTCTGGCTGGGAGCAGCAGCCATGGCCGGCTCCGTGGTGGTGGGTATCAACCCAACCCGGCGAGGTGAGGCGCAGGCCGGTGACATCCGCAGA
>JBBQWW010000091.1:0-13894 GCA_038210245.1 Acidimicrobiales bacterium | reverse complement strand
GGGGTCGGGACGTGGTATCCCGCCAGGACCCCGAGGAACAGATGGGTGCAGGCCAACAGTGCCTCGTAGAACACGATGGCGCCCACGCCGGCCATTACTCCGATGAGGGTGCCGAGCACCAGCCACTTCTGGAGATACGAGGCGCCCGCCAGCCAACGAGACACTCGCGTCATCGTGGCCCGCCAGGAGGTTCGGCCGAACCTGCTCATGGGACCTCGGTGTTCATTTAGAGATCCCATCCGGTCGACCAGTCCTGTTCAGGAACCTCGCCGGCCGCAGCGGCAAGGCGCTGCAGGGAGTCGACGAGTGCCGGCTGCTGGTCCCCGGGGATGGCCGACAAGAGGCCGGCGATCTCCGTCCGCCGCCTCTCCGTGACGGCGTTGACCAGATCCCGGCCTTTGGCGGTGAGGGTCAGTCGGATGAGCCGTCGGTCGCCGCTGTCATGGCGCCGCCCGACCAAGCCCTTTTTGACCAGGCGATCGCACATGCGGGTGGCGGTTGGCGGCGCCACGTCCACCGCCTCGGCCAGGGCCGCCAGGCTCTGCGGCCCCCGGGAGGCGAGTACGACCAGCGTTCGATATTGGGTGAGGGTTACCTCCTCGGCCACCTCTCCTAACGATCGCGCCGCCACGGCGACCAGTACCCGACTGGCGCTCAACACAGCGTCGACCACGGCGTCGCTGTGGGACCGGCTGACGCCCTGAGCCTTAGCATTCACACACTAAAGGTTACTCTAGCTAATTAACTGTCGCAACCCCGGCAGGGCCACCTCCCGATGTCCTTCGAGACGAGTGAGCATCGCCCATGGTGGAGTCCCCACGGGGCGATGACCGCCTGGGCGCCCACCATCGATCGACCGACTCTCCTACCATCGGAGCGTGCCCTCACTTCCTCACGCTCCGGGCGAAGGTCCCAAACGCGTCGGCCGCAAGGTCTTCCTCGGGATGGTCGGGGCCGGGGCCCTCGGCATCGTGTTCGGCGCCAAGGTCCAGAACGTGGTCGGAACTGCCCTCGGCTCCGGGCTCGGAGGCCTGCTGCCGGGCGGTGATCGCTTCCGGATCTACACCATCACCGACACCTTCCCCGCCATCGCCGACTCGCACTACCGACTGGCGGTGAACGGCCTCGTCGAGCACCCGTTGGTACTCACCCTGGACGACCTGCGGGCCATGCCCAAGACCGCGCTGGTGAAGGACTTCCAGTGTGTGACCGGATGGCGGGTGCCCCACGTCCACTGGGAGGGGGTCAGGCTCTCCGACGTGCTCGACCGGGCCGGCGTCCAGGCCGGAGCGGGTGCCCTCACCTTCGAGTCCTACGACGGCCTGGACACCGAGAGCCTCACCCTCGATCAGGCCCGTCGGCCCGACGTCATCGTCGCCTACCGGATGCTCGGAGCACCGATCACCACCGAGCACGGTGGACCGGTGCGGCTCTACGTCGCTCCGATGTACGGCTACAAGTCATTGAAGTGGCTCTCCGCCATTCGGGTGGTGGCGGAGGTGGCCCCCGGCTACTGGGAGCAGAACGGCTACTCCGTCGATGCCTGGATCGGGAGCTCGAACGGCCGGAGTGATCAACCCGTTGACTAGTGCGTCCGACACGGTCCGCCATGCTCCGAAGCCGTCGTCGGCCCGGCTGCTGCGATTCGACGGCATCGAACGGGGCTGCCACTGGGCCACGGCGGCCCTGTTCGTGATTCTGATAGCCACGGCCCTCCCCCTGTACTTCGTCCAGGTGGAACGCCTGGTCGGCCGAAGAGCGTTGGTGGCCGATATCCATACCTGGGCTGGCGTCGCCCTCCCGGTACCACTGATTCTCTCGCTGGTAGGCCCATGGGGAGCGCGACTGCGACGCGACCTCCGCCGGGTGAACCTGTGGACGGCCGCCGAAGTCCGCTGGTTGCGGACCCTGGGCCGCCGGCACCTCGATGCACCCGACAAGTTCAACCCCGGACAGAAACTCAATGCGCTGTTCACCGGCGGCGCTATCGTGGTCATGCTCGGCACCGGCTCGGTGATGAAGTGGAACCAGTTCTTCCCGCTGGGCTGGCGCACCGGCGCCACCTTCGTCCACGACGTCCTGGCCCTGGCCGTCGTTCTGGTCGTCACCGGCCACGTGGCCTTTGCCCTGACCCACCCGGAGGCGCTTCGCTCCATGGTCTCGGGCCGGGTGACCGCCGCCTGGGCCAAGCGGCACGCCTCAGGTTGGCTGGCCGAGGAGCAGGAGGCCACGGACGTCGCCCCGGCACCGGGCGAGCAGCCCGACCCGACGGACTAACCGTCAGCGTCCTGCCCCACCCGACGACTCCGGATGCGGACCGCCCATCCCAGCAGCCCCAGGCCGACCAGGAGCACCAGGATCCCGAGCAGGGTGTACTGGCCGTGACCGCTCATCAATTTGGAATTGGAGAGGACATCCGTACCCTGACCGATCCAGACCAACCCGGTCAGGCAGAGCACAACGCCGATGATGCCGCGAATCCACATGGCCGCCTCCGATCAGGTTGGGCGGCCAGACGCCGCTGTAACGGACTACAGGTCCGGCGGGACTGACCGTAGTGCCACTCCACCGCCTCTCCCCAGCCGGCCCCTACCGAACCGTCCCGCCGACCCGCCCGTCGAGGGCGCGGATCGGGATCGGCGCCCTGGCCCTGAGCTGCATCGCCGCAAGCCTGACCGCTCTGACGGGGGCGGGGGCGGCGACCGTGCCGGGGGCGGCATGGCCCACGGCCCTCCACGACGCCCGGCACTCGGCCACAGCGTCGGTGGCTGGTCCGCAGGCCGGTCGGATCTTGTGGTCCCGCCAACTCGGGGGCAACCTCACGCCCGGGCCGGTGGTGGGGGCCGACGGCACCATCTACGTTGCTACCAATACTGGGGTGCTCCACGCCGTCGATCCGGCCACTGGGGCTGACCGCTGGACGCTCGGCGGGAATGGGCCCTTCACCGGCGAGACCGACCTGTCGGTCAGCCCGCTGGTCCTTCCCTCCGGATCGCTGCTGTGGTCGGCCCCCGGGCACCGGCTCGATGAGGTATCCGCTGGCGGCGTGGTGACCTGGTCCCACACATTCACCGCCGATGTGCTGTCGCCCGTTCTCGCCGGGACGAACGTCTACCTCGTCACCTCAGACGGGACGGTGTCGGCCATCCGTCTGAGCGGCCCCCAGCCGACCGTCGCCTGGTCGACGTCTGTCGGCCACCACTCCTTCGGTAGCCCGGTTCTGGACGGCGCGGGTCAGATCGTCACGACGGCGGGGCGTGCCGTCGTGGCCGTGGCCGATCACCACACCCACGGGTCGATCGCCTGGCGTCGGACCCTCGGTGCCACCGTCGAGGTGTCGGCTTCGACAGATGCCCGGGGCGACGTATTCGTCACCGACAACGGGGGGAAGGGGTACTCCTTCACCACTTCGGGAGCACTCCGATGGAAAAAGCAGCTCGGGCAGGAGTCCTACTCGTCCTCCTCGGTGAGTCCGGAGGGGCTGCTCTATGTCGGGGACAACGGGGGTCGACTGTCCATCGTCAGGGCGTCCACCGGGGCTCCTGTCCGTCACATCAACACCGGGGCGGGGCTGTGGGCGGCCCAGGCCATCGATCAGCGTGGCGATGTCTACGTGGGGACCAGAAGTCGCTCGGTGGAAGGATTCGGTCCCACCGGTCATGTGCTGTTCCGTATCCCGTTGGCCGGCAACGTGGACGGCTACCCGGCCATCACCGCCGACGGAGTGCTGATCGTCGGTGACCAGTCAGGCGTGCTCTACGCCATCGGATGAATGGTCCGGCATCGTCGATCAGCAACCGCTGGCCTGTGGTCTTTGTCCGCATCGCCGGCGTCGTTCAGTGACGAGTCGGGCCCGGTGCCGCGGACACAGGCTCGGGCACACTCGGGAGCGGGGCATCCTCGTCGGTGGGCTGGGTCCGGGCCAACGATGACGGCCACCAGTTGATCCGTCCCAGCAGGACGGCCGTCGACGGCACCAGCAGTGTTCGCACCACGAAGGTGTCGAGCAGGATGCCCAGGGCCAGGCCGGCACCGATCTGGCGGATCTGGCCCGACGTGACCACGGCCAGGACGCCGAAGGTACCGGCCAGCACCAGCCCTGCGGCGGTGATGGTGCCACCGGTGGCCAGAATGGCCCGACGGACCGCCTCGCGCGGTGGATACTGCGCCGCCTCTTCTCGGATGCGGCCCATGACCAGGATGTTGTAGTCCTCCCCCAGCGCCATGACGAAGACGAAGAGAAAGAAGGGCAGGGCGAAATTGACGCCCGGCGCACCGCCGATCAACTGAAAGATGAGGATGGCGAGACCCAGTGAGGCCAAGTAGGACAGGGCCACGCTGGCCACCAGGTAGAGCGGAGCCACCAGGCTCCGGAGGCCGAGGGCCAGCAGGAGCGTCAGCAACAAGAGGACCAGGGGCACGACTCGCACTACGTCGCGCCCGGACACCGCGCTGACGTCCGCAGCTCCTGCGGCCTCCCCGGTCACGCCCTGGGCGCTCGCCCCCACATCGGCGGCCACGACAGCCACCACCGACCGAATCGTGGGGATGGCCTGGAGGGCGCGGGTGCTGCCCGCGGCGCCGGCGGCGAGTGTCGTGGAGATGAGGGCTGTCTGCCCGTCCCGGGAGATGAACTGGGCGGTGGACAGGTAGGCGTTGTAGGCCGCCGGGGACACGTTTAGCCCGGCCGGCTTAAGGGTGGGTTGGGCCTGGGGGGGGCCGAGACGTGCCTCCAATCGGGCCAACTGCTCGGGATCCTGGAACCTTCCGTTGGGGTTGACGGAGCCCACCACATTGGAGAACAGGTGGCTCTGATAGAGCTCCTGCTCAGCTTGGGCCACGCGTCCGGGATCCGACCACACCGACGAGGGGAACCGCAGGACGATATCGGTCGGGCTGTCCGAGCTGACTCCAAAGTACCGCTGGAGCACCGTCGCTCCGGCCGCCGAGTTACTTCCGGCGATGGTGCCGCCGGGATTGAAGCCGGAAGGGGCATAGGCCAGCACGATCACGGAGAGGAGGGCGAAGGCTACGGTGCCGACGACCAGCGCACTGGCCGGTCGGCCACACACCCGGGCCGCCACTCTGCCCCACGCCCCGGGCTCCGACCATCGGGCCCCGGGCCGGCTGGGCCAGAAGGCAGCCGGGCCCACCAGGGAGAGGAGGGCTGGCAGGAGGGTCACCTCCACGGCCAGCACGATGCCGATGCCTAGGGCCAGGCCGGGACCGACCCCGCGGTACAGCCCGAACTGGGCGACGATCAGGCTGGACAGGGCCACGATGACGGTGAGGGCGGAGAGACCTACCGCCCCGCCCACCCGGGACATGGCCTCCACGATGGCCGTCTCGGTGGTCATGCCCCGACCCAGATTCTCACGGAAGCGGAACAGGATGAACAGCCCGTAGTCGGTGCCCGCCCCCAGCACGAGGGCGGTGAGCAGCAACTCGAGCAGGGAGGAGATCTGCACTCCGAGGTGGGTCGATTCGGCGATGAGCGGTTCGGCCAGCATCAGCGCCAAACCGGCCGGGGCCAGGGCCACCAGAGGACCGAGGACGGCCCGGAAGGCCACCGCCAACACCACCAGGATCAACAGGATCGACAGGAGGGCGGCGTAGGCCTCCGTGTGGTTCGCCGCGTGCTGTTGATCGACGAGGATGGGCAGCGAACCGGTGAGATAGGCCTGCACCCCCGCCGGCGTCTCCGCCGCCATCAGCTCCCGGACGGAGGCCACGGCCGCCGACCCCGTCGCCCCCCCACCGGCCGTGTTCGCCGAAAACTGCACGACCACCGTCTCGGCGCTCCCGTCCGGCGATGCCACACCCGGAGTGACTCCGGTGACATTGGCGACGTGGCGGATGGCCGTCTCCAGGTGCTGCAGTGCGGCGGCGTCGCCGGGCCCGATACGGCCGTGGGGGTCGACGACCACCAGGATCCCGCTCTGCACGCCCTCGTGGATGAAGGGGGTGGCCAGCACGGCCGCCTTCAGACTGGGCGATGAGCGGGGCAGGAACGTGGTGCTGTCGTTGTGGACGACGTCGCCCAGGGTGGGCAGGAACACCACCGCCATCACCGTGGCAGTGATCCAGCCGCCGATGACCCACCACCGCCACCGCAGGGCGCCCCGGGCGATGGCGGCAAACAGGCCGGTGGCCCCCGACCCGCCGCCGGGCGCCTCATCTCTCCCGGTCCGGCCGTCTATCGGCCGTTCGGTTGGAGGCATACCGTGCACGATAGGAGGACGGGTCCCCTTTGACGGTTCGCCCCCCGGTCGGCGGCCCTGGGCCGGGCCTACACTGCTGTCATGTCCGACGGCTACCTCACGGTCCTGACCGTAGTGGTGGTACTGGTCCTGGCCAGCCGGTACGTGCTCCCGTTCCTGCCCCTGTCCCGCTGGGCCGCCCCGATGAGCGTGGGGGACACCGTCCTGTTCGGATCAGGGGTGGTGGGTCTGGCCCTCCACTGCGGGGCCATGTTCTTCCCCTCATCAGTACGGGCCGTTCCCGGTGGCCACCAGGTGATCCGGGTGGTCGACCCCATGGGGACGACCAGCATCCTCTGGTTCGCCGTGGCCGCCGCCCTGGTGATGGTCGGCCTGCGCCGGCAGCATCCGGTGGCGCTGGCCGGGGCCGCCCTGTCGTTGGCCGCCGTGGGCTACACCATGTACGACGGCGGCCGACTGCACACCCATCTCCATGCCATCTTCGTGGCCGTGGTGGTCTTGGCCGTCATCCTCGCCACCCTGGTCCTTCCGCCGTGGCGCCCGGGGAAGCCAGTGGCACGGGGCACCGTCCGGGGAGTCCCGGTCGGCTGACCCGGGCCCGGCCCCTACTCCTCGGACCGGGCGGCCCGATCCAGCTGTCGTTGTGCCCATACCTTCATCCCCTCTGGCACCGCCTCGACCTCGAGCAGCCGCCGGATCTCGGACGGGTCCCCCGAGTCGATGACGTCGGCGAACGCCGCCGCCGTCAGCCCGTGGGTGGGTCGTGACAGGAGGAGGATCTGGTCCCCCACGCCGATGCTGCCGACCTCCCCGATGCGGAGATAGACCCCGAAGCGACGGGCACGGTCGAACCGCTCCACGAAGCCGGCGTCACCCATGCGGATGCCCAGCTTGAAGCAGGGCTGGCGGGTCTGGGCCACCTCCAACTGCGTGGTCCCCACCTTCCAGCGCTCCCCGATGACCACTTGGGCCAGGTCGACACCCTCGGTGGTGAGGTTCTCGCCGAAGGTCGCCGGCTCGACGGGGGCGTCGAGCTCTCCCTCCCACCACCGGTAGTCCTCAGAGGCGTAGGCGTAGACCGCCTTGTCCGGACCTCCGTGGACCCGCAGGTCGGCCTGGGCATCCCCGGCCAGGTTGTCGTGGTCGACCGGCACCCGGCGATCGGTGGGTGCCTTCCAGATGGCCGTCCGCACCCTCCGTCCCGCCCACTCCACCTCCCGGGGCTCCCCGACGTTCACCGAGACCACGGAGCCGATCGGCCTGGCCTCACGATGATCGATGGTCATGGGGACCTCCGGACGCAGGGGGCCCTGCCGAGGCCCGACGGGATGGTGTAACCGTGGTGGGATCCTACTGTCCGGCCGGGATCTGGAGACGTGGCAACATGGCGGCCGGGGCCGGCGAGCCAGGAGGACCAAGATGCCCGTCACCCGAGGATTCCGCAGTCGAGGCGCCCGGGACCCCCGGCTGCCGCCGGGCCAGTACGACGCTGGGACCGAGTGGCCGGTGCTCAACGCCGAGGCCACCCCGACGCTCTCGACCGGGTCGTGGACCTTCTTCATCGACGGGCTCGTGGAACGCCCGAGCCACTGGACGTGGGAGGAGATCCACGCCCTCCCCGGGTCGAACTACGCCGGGGACATCCACTGCGTGACCACCTGGTCCAAGCTGGGGGTCACCTTCGCTGGGGTGTCCCTCGACACCCTGCTGTCGGCGGCGGGGCCTCTGCCGTCGGCCACCCACATCGTGGCCACCTCCTTCACCGGCTACACCACCAACCTCCCCCTGGCCGACGTGACCGACGGGAAGGCCTGGGTGGCCTGGGAGTACGAGGGGGCGCCCCTGCCGGTCGAGCACGGAGGGCCGGCCCGCCTCCTCGTCCCCCACCTGTACTTCTGGAAGAGCGCCAAATGGGTCTCGGGGATCCATCTGCTCGACCACGACGAGCCGGGATTCTGGGAGCAGAACGGCTACCACGATCACGGCGACCCGTGGACCGAGGAGCGCTACCAGGGTGACTGAAACCACCCCCGCTGCCTCCCCGGCTCCGCCGGTGGGATCGTGGCAGCAGTCGACGGTGGTGGCCATCCGCTCGGAGACCGCCACCACCAGGACGTTCCGACTCCGACTGGATGAGCCGATGGCCTACCTCCCCGGCCAACACGTGGTCCTCCGACTGACCGCCCCCGACGGCTACTCGGCCTCTCGCTCCTACTCGGTGGCCAGTGCCCCCGACGGGTCCCCGGAGATCGAATTGACCGTGGAGCGCCTGGGCGACGGGGAGGTGTCGGGGTTCCTCCATGACGAGGTGGTGGTCGGAGACCAGCTCGAGGTGCGCGGGCCCATCGGACGGTGGTTCGTCTGGCAGGGCGAGGTGCCGGCCCTGCTGATCGGAGGAGGGTCCGGGGTGGTCCCCTTGATGTCCATGCTTCGCTTCGCCCGCCAACGGGGTGGGCTCGGTCCGGTCCACCTGGTGGCGTCGGTCCGGTCCCCCGAGGAGCTCCTCTACGCCGACGAGCTCCCCGGCCCCGATGCCACTGTCCTCTACACCCGCCGGACACCGGCGGGATGGCCCCGGCCGGCCGGCCGGATCGGTGGGGACGACCTCCCCGCCGGGACGGATCCGGCCAACCCGGTCTTCGTCTGCGGGTCGGCCGGGTTCGCCGACGCCGTGACCTCTGTGCTGGAAGAGCGCGGCGTTCCCGCCGACCGCATCAGGGTGGAGCGCTTCGGCCCCACCGGGTGACGGTCGGGCGGCCCAGTCCCGCTCACGTCGGACCGGAGTCGTCGGGGTAGACGTCGATCTGAGTGGCCTTGACCGAGGCCCAGACCGGGGCGCCCTCGGTCAGGCCCAGGCTGGCTAGGGAGGCGGTGGTGATCTCGGCGGCCACCCGGATCGGTGCTCCGAGCAGGACCCGGGCTCGGTCCCCCAGCAGATGGACCTCGGCCACCCGGGTGGGCCAGGTGTTGCGGGGACTGCCCACCGGTGGGTCGGGATACAGGGCGATGTCCCGGGGGGCGATGACGGCCAGCACGTGACCGGACTCCGGGGTGGCCGTCCGCAGAGGCGTCCCCCCTTCCAGGAGGAGCTCGGTGCCGCGGGCCGAGCCCCGCAGGAGGTTGAGCCCGGCCAGCTCGGCGACGTAGGCGGTGCGGGGCCGGGTGGTGATGACGTCGAGCGTGCCGTGCTGGACGACGACGCCCTTCTCCACGATAACCAGTCGGTCGGCGATGGCGGCGGCGTCCAGCGGGTCGTGGGTGACCATCACGCACGACCCACCGAACGCTGTCAGGTGGTGGCGTAGCTCGTGGCGTACCGATCCTCGCTGGCCGACGTCGAGGGCCGCCATGGGCTCGTCCAACAGGAGCAGGCTCGGCTCCACGGCCAGGGCCCGGGCCAGGGCCACCCGCTGGGCCTGGCCGCCGGACAGTCGCCCCGGCTTCACCGCCGCGTGCTCGCCCACCCCGAACCGGTCGAGCCACCCGAGCGCCCGACGGGCCGCCTCGTTCTTCCCGACCCCCCGGCTCCGCGGGCCGAAGGCCACGTTGGCCTGGGCGCTCAGATGGGGGAAGAGCAGGTACTCCTGGAAGACGACCCCGCAGGGTCGGCCCTCGGGTGGCACCAGGATGCCGGCCTGCGGATCGTCGAGCACGGTCCCGTCGAGCTCGATCCGGCCGGAGCGCAGCGGCTGGATGCCGGCCAGGCATCGGAGGAGGGTGGACTTCCCGCTGCCGTTGGGTCCGAGCACGGCCACCACCTCACCGTCGGCCACGGACAGCTCGACCTGCTCGGAGAAGTCGCCCAGGGTCACCCGCACGTCGGCCAGCAGGCTCACGGAGCGATGGCCCCCAGCCAGCGACCGCGCAGGGACACGAGCACCACCACCGAGACGGCCAGGAGGGCCAGCGAGAGGGCGATGGCCACCGGCTCATTGCCCTCGAGGGCCAGATAGACGGCCAGCGGGAGGGTCTGGGTACGGCCCTGGATGTCGCCGGCGAAGGTGATGGTGGCCCCGAACTCGCCGAGCGCCCGGGCCCAGGTGAGGGCGGCGCCGGCCACCAACGACGACGAGATGAGCGGGAGGGTGATCCGGCGGAACACCGTCCAGCGCCCCGCGCCCAGCGTCGACGCCGCCTCCTCGTACCGCCCGTCCATGGTGCGCAGCGCAGCTTCCACGGTGATGATCAGGAACGGCATGGCCACGAAGGTCTCCGCCAGCACCACCCCCGCCCTACTGAAGGTGAACTGGACGCCGAACCAGTCGAAGAGCGGGCGGCCCAGCACGCCGGCACGGCCGAAGACCAGCAGGAGGGCGACGCCGCCCACCACCGGCGGGAGCACCATGGGGAGGATGGTGAGGGCACGCACCAGGCTCCGGCCCGGGAACTCGGTGCGGGCCAGCACCCAGGCCAGCGGGAGCCCGAAGACCAGGGACAGGCCGGTGGCCCAGAGTGAGCACAGCAACGAGAGTCGGAGCGCGTCAGTGGCCACCGGCGAGGTCAGGTCGGACCAGAGAGAGCCCCAGGGGGCCCGGGCCAGCAGGCCCACCAGGGGAAGGGCCAAGAACCCCACGGTCACGGCGGCCACCGCCACCACCGCCGCCGACGGCCGTCGCTGCCGGGATGGTGCCACGGTGGCCACGTGCGCTCAGTGGGCGGGCAGGAAGCTGGCCTGGCGGAGCACCGACTGGCCGGTGGGGCCGAGGACGTAGGCGATCCACGCCTCGGCCAACGCCGGCTCCGTGGTGGACTTCACGACGGCGATGGGATAGCTGGTGGTCACGTTCTGGGTCGGGGGAATGGGCACACCCACCCCTTGGGAGCCCACCGCCTTGGCGTTGGTCACGTAGACGATCCCGGCATCGGCGTCCCCGGTGGTCACCTCGGCCAGCGTGGCGTCGACGTTCTGCCCCAAAGAGACCTGGGCCGTGGGCAGCGTCACGTGGGCCTTGGCCAGGGCCTGCTGGGCCGTCGCCCCGCAGGGAGCAGTGGACACGCACAACGCCACCACCGGTGCCTTGGCCAGCGCGGCCAGGGAGTGGATGCCGAGCGGGTTGCCCGGCTTGACCACGATCTCCAGCCGGTTCCGGGCGAAGGTCACCGGCCGGCCGCTGATGTCGCCGGCCTGCTGGACGGTGGCCATGTCGGCCGGAGACGCCGAGGCGAAGACGTCGGCCGGCGCCCCTTGTTGGATCTGACCGGCCAACGCCCCCGAGGAGCCGAAGTTGAAGGCGATGGCCGTCCCGGGATGCTTGGCCTGAAAGGAGGTGGCCAGCTGCCCGAAGACAGCGGTGAGCGACGAGGCCGCCGACACCGTGATCGATCCGGCCAGTCGGGCGGCCGGGGCCGACGTAGTGGTGGTCGAGGCCGAGGTGCTCCCACAGCCGGCGGCCAGGGCGGCCACGGCGCCGAGCCCCAGGGCCGCTAGGGCCATCGGCCTCCGAGACCGGGGCCACCCCGCCCTCACGAGGGCGTCACCTCCACCATGACCGAGGTGGACTTGACCACGGCGGTGGCCAGGTCGCCCTCCTCCAGCTGCAGGGCGTCGGCCGCCTCTCGGGTCAGCAGGGACACCACGCGGAACCGACCGGCTCGGAGTTCGATGATGGCGGTGAGTTTGTCCCGGTCGACCCGGGTCACCACCCCACTGAACCGGTTGCGGGCCGAGCGGGAGGCCAACTCCTCGGGCGAACTGTCCTCGTCCTGTTCCCGCACGAACCGGGCCAGCTCCTGGCCCTCCACCACACGGTGCCCGCCCTCGGTGCGCACCGTACGCATCCGTCCCTCGTCGCACCAACGGCGGACAGTGTCGGCGCTGACGCCGAGGAGCTCGGCCAGCTGGCCGGGGCGGTACTGGGACACGGGCCAGACTCTAGCCAGCAACCTCGCAGATCGCCACTGTTATGCCAATCTACCCTTGCATCTACTGCCCCTGAAGACCTGATCCCTCGATAGTACGAAGACGGTGATCCGGGTTCTTGGGCGGCTCCCCCTGGGGGCCCCGCTCCCAGGTCCCCGACCTCCCCCCCGACTTGTGCCAGAGGGTCAGGTCGTCGATGAAGGCCAGTGGGTCCATCTCCCCCAGCGCGTGCACGAGCACCAGCGCCGCCGCCGTACAGGCGGTGAGTGCCTCCATCTCCACCCCGGTCTTGTCGATGATGACAGCGACGGCGGCGACGGCAAATCCACCGGGGCCGGCCCGCGCGGCCACATCGATGGCGTCGAGCCGGATGGGGTGGCAGAGCGGGATGAGCACCGACGTCTGCTTGGCCGCCATGATGCCGGCGAACCGTGCCGAGGCCAGGAGATCGGCTCCCCCCGGCGGATCGGACAAGAGCCGGGCTACGTCGGCCCTGGTCCGAACCGTGCATCGGGCCTCGGCCATCCGGTGGGTCATCGGCTTGCCGGTGACGTCCACCATGTGGGCCTTGCCGTGGGCGTCGACATGGGTGAGCCCGCTGACTGCAGAGCCGCCAACGTCGGGGGGTTTCGAGCTCATCCGCCCGACACGGGGGGAAGCACGGCCACCTCGTCGTCGGCGCCCACCGGAGCGCTGCGATCGGCGACGGTACCGTTCACCCAGATCCGGGAGGTGGCGGCGATGGCGGCGAAATCCGGCCCGAAGCGGGCCATGGCCGCATCGAGGACGGCACCGGCGGTGCCTCCGGGGATCTCGGCCCGGCCCACACCGGCCTCCTCCCGGGCCGGTCCGAACAACCGGAGACAGGCCACGCCGCTAGCCCCCGATCATGGACATCGAGCGGGCCGGTCGCAGGAACCCCGGCTCGTCGATCCCGTGGCCCGGCCACTTGGCCCACACGGCCCGACGCAGCAGCAGGGCCACCTCGGCATCGGTCCCTCCGTGTCGGAGCAGGTCGGCCAGAGAGCGTTCATCGTCAGAGAACAAGCAGTTCCGCACGGATCCGTCTGCCGTGAGCCGGAGACGGTTGCAGGTGCCACAGAACGGCTGGGTGACGCTGGAGATGAGCCCGATCTCCCCCTTGCCGTCGCCGAAGCGGAAGCGGTCGGCGGGAGCGGCGTCGGGTGGCCCGCCGACGGCGACGAGGGGCCACTCCGCCGTGATCCGGCGGTGGACCTCGGCCCCGGGGACCAGCCGGTCCCGCACCCAGCTGCCGTCGGCATCGAGGGGCATGAACTCGATGAACCGCACGATCCGACCGGTGTCCCGGGCCCACCGGGCGAAGTCGAGGATCTCGTCGTCGTTCTGCCCGCGCAGCAGCACCACGTTGACCTTGACCGGGGTCAGGCCGGCCGCCTCGGCGGCGTCCATGGCCTGGAGAACCCTGGCCAGGTCACCCCGACGCCGGATCGACCCGAACCGGTCGGGCCGCAGCGAGTCACAGCTGATATTGACCCGGTGGAGGCCGGCCCGGGCCAGACGGTCGGCCAGGGGGGCCAGGAGCATCCCGTTGGTAGTCAGCGAGAGGTCGTCCAGCCCCAGTTCCGAGAGTCCGGCCACCAGATCGGCCAGGCCGGATCGCACCAGCGGCTCCCCGCCGGTGAGCCGCATCGAGGTGACGCCGAGGCGGCGGGCCACCGAGGCCACCCGCACGATCTCATCGAAGGAGAGCAAGGCCGACCGCGGGAGAAAGGTCATCCCCCGCTCCGGCATGCAGTAGGTGCACCGCAGGTTGCAGCGATCCGTCACCGAG
>JBBQWW010000090.1:0-13909 GCA_038210245.1 Acidimicrobiales bacterium | reverse complement strand
GGCATCGCTGGGGTCGCGGTCGCGGAACTGCCGGAAGAAGTTGCGGTTGAAGAAGAGCAGCTCTTTCTTGACCGGGCCATGGACGTCGGGGTGGGCCAGGATGAGGCTGAACCACCACGAGGTCCCGCACTTCGACACCCCCACGCCCACGAAGTCGGGTGGCCCGACGGTGGTGCCCGGGGGACAGGCCGGCGCCCGCGGGGGCAGGCCGTCCTCCCAGGGGGCGAGGTGGCCCGTGCGGTGCCGGACCCGGGCCTGGACGGAGTCGGGAAGAGCCAGAAACCCGGAGCGGGCCCACTGGTTGAGTCCCATCAGTGCCCCGATCCGGGACCGGGGGAGCGGCGCCCCCACTGTTCGACCTTGGTCAGTCCCGCCCGCAGTGGCTTGGTGGCCCTCCAGCTGCTCGACCGGTACAGCTGGGACAGCTTGTCCTCGGCGTCGGCCAACGCCGCGCGCGTGGCGGCCAATGACTCGAGGGCCCCATCCCTCTCCTGGTGGGCCCCGTCCCTCTCCTGGTGAGCCCCGTCCCTCTCCTGGTGAGCCCCGTCCCGCTCGTCCCGGGCCGTCCGGAGATCGGCGGCGGCCCGGGCCAGCTCGACCCGGGACTCGCCCCATCGTTCCCGGAGGGCCCAGAATCGGCGTCGGTCCTCCTCGGCCTGGTGAGCTCCCCGGGTGGCCTCCCGACGGGCGGCCAACACGGCGGTGGCCCACGGGGTCTCCTCCCCGAGTCCGAGATCGGGCAACGGTCGGTGGGGGCCGGCCAGGCCCTCGAGCCGGCGGAGGAGGTCCTGCTGCTCCGCTGAGAGCAGCTCCCGCCCGCCCGAGTCCGATGTGGTGGCCTGGTGCCGGAGCTCCGGGGCGATGGCGGCAACGGCCCGATCAGCGTCCCACTCCGACCGGTACCCGTCGAAGCCGTCGAGGGGTCCCAGCCAGTCGGCCCATGCGGTTAGAGACGCCGCCGGCTCGGCCAGGACCGACTCGTAGCTGGTCACATAGGCGTCGGCCCCGACCAGGCCCTGGAGGGCCGACCGGTTGTACCGCTCCCAGAGGGCCAGGCCGCTGGCCAGCGGGAGGCCGTCGCGCTGCAGCAGCGATCGGGCCACGTCGAGCGGGGCCCGCCACACCAGCAGCGCGACCATCGGGGCGGCCAGCACGGTGCGCCAGTGGGGGAGGAGGAGGCAGATCCGGGGGTCCTTGACGGCTGACGGCACCGGCTCGGGGTAGGCGGCGGCCAGCACGCCGGCCGATCGGAACCCGCCGGCCACCTGGGCGGTGTGGACCCAGTGGCGCGGCCGGTCGGGCGGCGCGTCCCAACTCCCGCCGAGGGCGTGGAGCAGGCCTTCATCATGGAGGCTCAGCGAGAGGCTCTCCCAGTGCTCGGGGTTGCTCTCGCCTCCGGGCATGCGGTCTCGGGGTCGGGGCATCTGGAGTCCCAGGGCCCCGAGGGCGCCGGTGACCGCCGAGGTGCCGCTCCGGTGCATCCCCACCACCACGACCAGCGGCCCGGCGGGCTGGGCGGTCACCGGTGGCTCAACGCAGCCGCCTGTACAGCTTTTGGAACAGGGCCGACGAACGCGGGGACCGGTAGGCGACGTTGAGGGCCCACTGCTTCCAGATGGGCAGCCAGTCGTCCGGTCGCTCAGCGGGGCCGGCCGGCTCGGTGCGCTCGACCTCGGGAGGCGCGCTGGCCCGGTGCTGGCGCTGCTCCGACGCCACCCGCCGGCTCTGCTCGCTGGCCAGGAGTCCCACGGTGCTGAGGTACCGTCGGATGTCCAGCTCGGCCCCGGCGGCCGAGGCCGGTTCGGGGTCGCCCTCGTCTCGGGCCACAGCCTGCAGGAAGGACTCGGGCGGGTTGGCCACGGGGAACGGTTTGAGGGCCCATACGAACTGCTGCACGGCGCTGGCTGGATTGAGGGCGTCGGCCATGGTGCGCAGCGCCCCGACCATCTCCAGCGGGAGGTGGTCGTTGAGCTCGGCGTCGTACTGGTCGGTACGTACGGTCTCGAAGTCGTGGCGGGCCACCACCCGCCACCCGCACCGGGCCAGCATGCGCTCGAGGGTCTCGTGGGTGAAGAAGCGGAGGTGGGTGCTGTCCAACATCCCCGTCTCGGTGGGTCGCCACCGGCCGCACAGCAGTCCGAGGCCCAGGTCGAAGTGGGCCACGTTGGGCACCGAGACGACCAGGGGGGCCTCGTTGTGCTTGAGGGACCAAGCCGCCAGGGTGGCCAGCAGCTCCTGGGGTTGGGTCAGATGTTCGATGACGTCCAGGATCATCAGGGCCCCCACGTCGCCCAGCTCATCCAGCGTGGACTGCACCATGTCGAGGTCGGTGAGGTCGCACTGGGTGGCGCCGATCCCGGCCTGCTGCATCAGCTCTACGGCCACCGGGTGGAGCTCCAGGCCGTGGTAGGAGAGCCCGGCCTGACGCAGGGCGTGGCTGACCACCGCCGTCCCCGCCCCCAGGTCCACCACGGTGGCCTCGGATCCGGCCACGAGCTGCTGCACCAGTCCGGCGGCGTGGCCCACGGCGCTGTCGTGCTCGAAGGGGTAGACGTAGTCGTAGGCCTCGTCGGGAGCCACCTCACCGTTGGTGGCCGTGGGTCGCAGTTCGCCGGGGCGGAGGGCATCGGTGGTCCCCGGCTCCAGGAGCACGGCCCGGGTGGCCTCGAGGAAGGCCCGGCCGTAGCGCTGATCGGGCTCCAAGTGGTTGCCCTCGGCCCACTCGTTCCAGGCCACGATGAAGAGGTAGTTCTCCTCCTCACGCACGTCGCTCGTGGAGTCGGCGGCCAGGCGGAGCCAGTGCTCGTAGGCGTCGGGCGTGGATCCCTCGAAGATGGTGGCCCCGTAGGGACGTCGGGCCGTGTTGTCCCATCCCACCATGACCGAGGGGAACCGTTTCCAGGGCACCTCGGGCTGGTCCATGGCCGCCAGGTAGGCCGACCGGTAGTCGAGGATCCGGTGGCCGCGGGTGCCCTCCAGCGGCTCGAAGATCCGCTCACCGGAGAAGGGCATGAACCCGACGCTGGCGTCGAGACCGAAGGCGGCCGGCCCCCCGGGTGGGGGACCGTGGCTCTCCACCCAGCACAGGTAGAGGTCAGGAATTCCCAGCTTCTGCGCCTCTTCCCGCCACCGGTCGAAGGTCCGCTTGGGGTCGGGCAGCTGCTGGGCCCGGTAGATCAGCATGAGGGGACGTCCGTCGATCCGGATGTATCGGTCGTCGGCGAAGGCGGTGGCCAGCCACCGGATGTGGGCCAGGTCGTCGGCGTCGCTGAACTCCTGGGGCATCAGCACCCGACCGGTGCTGGCGTCCCAGTTGCGGGTCCACTCCTCGTTGGCCCAGCACAGGGCGAAGGGGAAGTCGGGTGATCCCGACGCCAGTACCTCGTCGAACGGCCGCTCGAGCAGCCGCTTCCCGTTGAACCAGTAGTGGTAGTAGACGAACCCGGACACCCCGTGGGCGGCGGCCAGGTCGGCCTGGGCCTGGCGGACCTCGGGGAGCCGGAGGTCGTAGTAGCCCAGTTCGGAGGGGACGTGGGGCTGGTAGTGACCCGGGTAGAGCGGTCGGGCCCGGTTGACGTTGGTCCACTCGGTGAAGCCGGGGCCCCACCACTCGTCGTTCTCGGGGATGGGGTGGTACTGCGGGAGGTAGAAGGCCAGGGCCTTCGGCTTGTTCTCCACGGTGCGTCCCCCCTTGTCGGCGCCTGCCCCCTGCGCGTTCACAGCCACGATGATACGGCAGTGGTGAGACCGGAACGCAAGGGGTGCGGCGCCGGCCTGGCCTCCCTGGCCCCGGAGGTCGTCACGGGACGGATCGGATGGTCTCTACCACCCGGGCCTGATCGTCGGGGGACAGGGCCGAGCCGGTGGGCAGGCACAGGCCCCGCTCGAAGATGGTGGCGCAGGCCTGGCCGCCCACCGTGGGTGCTCCCTCGAACACGGGCTGTAGGTGGAGGGGCTTCCAGGTGGGCCGGGACTCGATGTCCTCGACCTCGAGGGCCAACCGGATCTGCTCGCGGTCGGCCCCGAAGGCCTCCGGGTCGACAGTCAGGCAGGTGAGCCACCGGTTGGGCTCGCCGTAGTCGGCTACGGGCATGAACCGGATCCCCGGAGCGTCGGCCAGAGCCGTGCGGTAGGTGGCGTCGATGGCCCGACGGCGGGAGATCCGGCTGTCGAGACCCTGGAGCTGGGCGCGACCCAGCGCAGCGAGCAGGTTGCTGAGCCGGTAGTTGAACCCGAGGGTCGAGTGCTCGTAGTGGGGGAAGGGGTCCCGGGCCTGGGTGGCCAGGAAGCGGGCCCGGTCGACCAGCCCGGCCTGGTGGGAGACGAGCATGCCCCCACCGCTGGTGGTGATGATCTTGTTGCCGTTGAACGAGAACACGGCGGCTTGGCCGAAGGATCCGGCTGGCCGGCCCCGGTAGGTGGCTCCCAACGCCTCGGCGGCGTCCTCGATCAGTGGGATCCCGTACTGGTCGCACAGCGCCTCCAACGCGTCGTAGTCGGCCGCCTGTCCGTAGAGGTCCACGGTGATCAGGGCCCGGGGTAGGCGCCCGCCCCGGGCCCGATCGGCCAGGGCTTCGGCCACCAGGGCCGGGTCGATAGTCCAGTTGTCCGTCGTGCAGTCCACGAACACCGGAGTGGCCCCGACGTAGGTCACGGCGCTGGCAGTGGCCACGAAGGTGAACGAGGGCACCAACACCTCGTCGCCTGGGCCCACTCCCACCAGGAGGAGCGCCAGGTGGAGACCGGCGGTCCCGCTGGACAGTCCCACCGCGTGCTCGGTCCCCGACAGCTCGGCCACCTCCCGCTCGAAGGCGTCGAGGTCGGGTCCCACCGGGGCTATCCAGTTGGAGTCGAGGGCGTCGAGCAGCATGCGCCGCTCGGCCTCGCCCACCTCCGGAGGCGAGAGGTAGATGCGGCTCATGTTCGGGTCCTCCGGTCGGGGGTGAGGGCTCCTGTGGCCAGGGCTCCGGCCACCAGGACGAGTGCGGCGGCCACGTCGACGATCACGGCGGCGGTCATGGTGGCCCGGTGCACGGCCACCACCACGCCGGCCGCCACCACGGCGGCCACGGCCACGTAGGCACCGCTGGCCGCCAGTACCGGCCAGCCCCGGTCGACCAGCCGGTCATAGGGGTGGCCCCGGTCGCCGGCCAGGAGGGACCGGTGGCCGCGAACCCGTCGCAGGACGGCGAAGGCCACCTCGGCGGCGGGCACGGCTACCAGGGCCAGGGTGGCCACCCCGGTCGTGGCGGCCACCCCGGGAGCCCACGCCGAGGCCAACAGGACAGTGAGGGCCGTGCCCAGCAGGTACGAGCCACCGTCGCCCAGGTAGACGCGGGCCGGAGGCCGGTTGTAGACGCCGAAGGCGACCAGGGCGGCGGCCAGGGCCAAAGCGAGCTGGCGTCCGACCCCGTGCACCACCACGGCGAAGCCGACGGCCGATGCGGCCACCACCCCCGATGCCAACAGGTCGAGTCCGTCAAGGAGGTTGACCCCATTGACCACCAGGATGGTGACCACCACGATGGCAACCACGCCCAGGACGCCTTCGAGGTGGACGGGCACGGTGGCGGCCACCGCCGCCCCGATGGCCACCTGACCGGCCAGCCGCAGGAGTGGGGCCAGGTCGAAGCGGTCGTCGGCCACGCCGAGGGCCAGGGCCAGGGCCAGCGGGACCAGCACCAACGGCCGGCCGGCCGCCGCCCCCACCGCCGTGCCGGCGAACACGGCCACCCCACCGAGGTAGGGAACCGGGGTCTGCTGAGGCTTCAGGGCCCCGGGCCGGTCCACCACCCCCAGGTGGCCGGCCACGGCCATCGCCACCGGGGTGGCGACCAGGGTGACCAAGGCGGCCACCACCACGATCAGGGTGGCGCTCACGGAGACGGCGCCGGGTCGGGAGGTGGGATGGGCCGGGCCGACCGGTCCCACTGCATGAGCAGGGACTCGGTTCCCGGGTGGAGCTCGAAGCGCTCGACGGAGACGAATCCGGCGTGTCGGTAGAGCCCGACCGCGGCCTCGTTGTCCGCTCCGACCACCACATGGGCGGCGTCAACCTTCCGCCGGGCCAGCTCGTCAGTGAAGGCGGTCACCAGGGTCCCTCCGGCCCCCCGCCCCCGAGCGTCGCCGTCCACGGCGATGGCCAGCAGCTCGGCACCGTGGCCGGTGCCGGCCCCGTTAGAGGAACCGTGGCGAAGGGTCTCGATCACCCGTCGCCAGTGGGTCACCAGGTGGCCGAGGGCGGGCACGGCGGCCACCACCCCGTCCCGCCACAGGAACGACCGGTAGAGGGCAGGCACGTCGACCGATCCGGCGATGAAGCCCACCACGGGTTGGGTAGCGAGAGCATCACCCTCGGTGACCACTATGAGAAAGGAGCCGGGATCGAGGCAGATCCTCCGGTAGAGGCGGCCGAGGAATCGGGTTCCGAGGAGGGAGAGGAACCCCTGATCGATGCCGGCGACGTGGAGGCGGGCGACGCGGGCGGCATCGGCCACGGCGGCCGGGCGGGTGCGCAGGCCGGGATGTGCCGCACCGGTCCGGGGCATCGGGCGTCCTCCTCCGTTCGGCCCCATCGTCGTCTCCCCCGAGCTCGAGCGGCAGGCCCGGAAGGCGGCCGGGCGGCCTTCATGCCTGACCGACCAGTGTACGACCAGTTCCCCTGACCGGGGCCAGCGACTAGATTCTCTGCCCATGGATCGGGGTCGGGGCGTATCGGGTCAGTACCAGCTGACCCAGCTGGAGAGCATTGAGGCCCAGTCCATCCACATCATCCGCGAGGTGGCGGCCGAGTTCGAGCGGCCGGTGCTGCTGTTCTCAGGGGGCAAGGACTCCGTGGTCATGCTGCACCTGGCCCAGAAGGCGTTCTGGCCCGGCCGGATCCCGTTCCCGGTCATGCATATCGACACCGGCCACAACTTCCCCGAGGTCCTTGAGTTCCGCGACGAGTGCGCCGGACGGCTGGGGGTCAACCTGGTGGTGGCTTCGGTACAGGAGTCGATCGACTCCGGGCGGGTCTCCGAAGAGACCGGCCCCGACCCGTCCCGCAACCGCCTCCAGACCCGGACTCTGCTCGACGCCATCACCGAGCACCGGTTCGACGCCGTATTCGGCGGGGCCCGCCGGGACGAAGAGAAAGCCCGGGCCAAGGAGCGGGTGTTCTCCTTCCGGGACGAGTTCGGCCAGTGGGACCCGAAGAACCAGCGGCCCGAGCTGTGGTCGCTCTACAACGGCCGCCACCGGGCCGGGGAGCACATCCGGGTGTTCCCACTGTCCGACTGGACCGAGCTGGACATCTGGCAGTACATCGCCACCGAGGAGATCCCCCTCCCCACCATCTACTTCTCGCACCGGCGCCAGGTATTCCGACGGGACGGCATGCTCTTGGCCGTTGGCCCCTACGTCACCCCACGGGACGACGAGGAGGTGGTCGAGGTCTCGGTGCGCTACCGGACGGTGGGAGACATGACCGTGACCGGGGCAGTGGAGTCGCCGGCCACGTCGGCCGAGGACATCGTGGCCGAGGTGGCCGCCTCCAGGCTCACCGAGCGGGGGGCCACCCGGGCCGACGACCGGGTCAGCGAGGCGTCCATGGAGGACCGCAAGCGCGAGGGGTACTTCTGATGGAGCTGCTGCGCCTGGCCACGGCAGGATCGGTCGACGATGGCAAGAGCACCCTCATCGGGCGGCTGCTCTACGACTCCAAGGCCATCTTCGAGGACCAGCTGGAGGCAGTGGAGCGGGTCAGCCGCCAGCGCGGGGACGAGTACACCGACCTGGCCCTGCTGACCGACGGCCTCCGGGCCGAGCGGGAGCAGGGGATCACCATCGACGTGGCCTACCGGTACTTCGCCACCCCGGCCCGTAAGTTCATCATCGCCGACACCCCCGGGCACATCCAGTACACCCGCAACATGGTCACCGGGAACTCCACGGCCGATCTCACCATCGTGCTGGTCGACGCCCGCAAGGGGATCGTGGAGCAGACCCGCCGGCACGCCTTCCTGGCCTCGCTGCTCCGGGTGCCCCACCTGCTGCTGTGCGTCAACAAGATGGACCTGGTGGGCTACGACCGCGACGTGTTCGAGTCCATCCGTGAGGAGTTCGCCGCCTTCGCCAGCCGGCTGGACGTGTCCGACCTCAGCTTCATCCCCATCTCGGCCCTGCAGGGCGACAATGTCGTCCAGCGCTCGGCCAACATGCCCTGGTACGAGGGGGCCTCGCTCCTCCACCACCTCGAGCAGGTCTACATCTCGTCGGACCGCAACCTGATCGATCCCCGACTCCCCGTCCAGTGGGTGATCCGCCCCCAGACGGCCAGCCAGCCCGACTACCGGGGCTACGCCGGCCGGGTGGCCGGTGGCGTGTTCCGACCCGGCGACGAGGTGACGGTGCTCCCGTCGGGTCTGTCCACCACGGTGGCCGGCATCGACACGTTCGGTGGGCCCGTCGAGGAGGCTTTCCCGCCCATGTCGGTGACCATCCGGCTCTCCGACGACGTCGACGTGTCGAGGGGCGACCTCATCTGCCGCCCCATGAACCAACCCACCGTGGGCCAGGATCTCGACGCCATGGTGGCCTGGATGACCGAACGGCCCCTCAAGGCCGGCGACTTCCTGGCCCTCAAGCACACCACCCGTTGGGTGCGGGCCGTGGTCAAGGACATCCACTACCGCCTCGACGTCAACACCCTCCACCGCGACGAGGCCGCCGCCACGCTGGGCCTCAACGACGTGGGCCGGGTCAGTCTCCGGGTCACCCAGCCGCTCTTCTACGACAGCTACCGGCGCAACCGCCAGACCGGCTCGTTCATCCTGGCCGCCGAGGACACCAACGTCACCGTCGGGGCCGGCATGCTGCACGGCCCGGACTGACGGCGGGTCGGCGCCGTGGCCTCCTCCAACATCACCAGGCACGCCTCCCAGGTCAGTCGCCATCAGCGCGCCGACTGCTCCACCGTGCGGGGGGCCACTCTGTGGCTCACCGGACTGTCCGGCGCGGGCAAGTCCACGGTGGCCGCCGCCGTCGAGCACCAGCTGGTGCTCTCGGGTCGTAGCGCTTACCGGCTGGATGGCGACAACCTGCGCACCGGCCTCAACGCCGATCTGGACTTCGGCCGGGAGTCGCGGCTGGAGAACGCCCGGCGGGCGGCCGAGGTGGCCGCCCTGTTCGCCGATGCCGGAGTGGTGGCCGTGGTAGCCCTCATCTCTCCGTATGCCGAGTCGCGGCTGCGGGCCCGCCAGCTCCACGAGGCCGCCGGACTGGCCTTCGTCGAGGTCTACCTGGCCGCACCGGTGGATCTGTGCTCGCGCCGTGACCCGAAGGGTCTGTACGCCAAGGCGTCGGCTGGGGAGATCGGCTCGTTCACCGGGGTCGACGATCCCTACGAGGTGCCGGCGGCACCGGACCTGGCCCTCGAGCCGGGAGTGCCCCTCGCCGAAGCCGTGGACCGGGTCCTGGCCACGCTGTCCCGGATCGAATCAATTGTCTGAATATTCAGTCAGACTGCCGGACCCAGGCTACCGACCGCGGAGAGTCCTCAGCTGACTGCTCTCCGTAGAGATACGAGGGTTCTAGAGGACGGAGAGTCGTCATTTCGCTTCGGAACGCGGCAGGAACAGCCAGGTCATCGCCAGCGAGGCTAGAGTCGCCCTTGTCTGCAGTGGGTCCCCGATCCAGTAGTGCGGGGCGTCGAATCCTTGTGGGAATGCAGTGCGGATTCGACGAAGGATCAGGGAGGCGGACGCCGAGGGGGCGGGTGTCAAACAAGGGACGTGGATGCGGGAGCATGGCAGGAGAGTTCACCGGCGGGTAGCAGCACTGGCCGCGGCCTTGGTCGTGGCCGGAGTGACGCTAGCGAGTATGGGGAGCGCCACAGCTGCGCCGCGCCCCAGCCAGTTCATCATCATCAAGTTCATCCCCTCGCTGCACGAGGTGACACTGACCATTCCGACCCCGCCCTGTAAGCACGGGCCACCCGGATGCGTCTGGCGGCTGTGGGTGAACGAGCCGTTCGCCCCCGGTGCACCGGTGTTGGGCTCGGCCGTCGGCACCTCGGGCGTCCTGACGGTCACCTACCCGTCCACCGTGTGTGGAACCGTCCAGGGGGACGCCAGCGTCACACTGCAGGCCGACGTAAGCGTGGGAGGACAGGTCTGGCGCTACAAGGTCGGTCACCGGATGACCATTCCGTGCACTCCGACCTCGCCTGTCACCCACCCGCCGACCGCCACCACGCACCCGGTGGCTCCCACCACCACGGCCACCACGCCGGCGCCGGACCCCAGCAGCTCGGCGACCACAGCCCTGCCCTTCACCGGTGGCACGGCCACCACCACGACCGGACCCACCACCGGCAAGGCAGTGCAGACCGCCGCCATCTCCCAGCTTCCGTTCACCGGCATCGACCTGAAGCCCATGGTCCTGATGGGTATGGCCCTCATACTTTCCGGCCTCCTCCTGGCCAGTCGGCTCGAGCAGCGCCGCCGTGCCCTCCGCCGACTGCACTTCGCCGCTCGGGTCCAGCGGGAACGGGCCTCGCGGGCCTCGCGCTGGTTCCTGGGTCAGTGACCGCCGAGCGTCGCCCATAGTCGCAGCTCAAGGCACCCTCACCGGGGTGCCTTGATGGGGGTGGTTCGGTGAGCAGTCGAGCGCGCCTTCGAAGGGTTGGCTAGTGTCTCCAACCATGAAATGGATAGGGGTCATTCTGTTGGTCATCCTGGGGGCGTTGGCGACCTATGTCGCCATCGAGTACTTCACCGTGGCGATTCACGCGCTGCCGAGCTACATCCCGGGCCATAAGACCGCCACCGCCGGCCATCACTACCGGGGGCACTACCGCAAGCGGGGCGCAGTAGCTGCCGTCATCGCTCTGGTGGCCTTCGTGATTGCCGGGTTCCTGGCGTACCGGATCGTCCAGGCCGACAAGGCTGGGGCCCAGGGCGTGCCGGCCGACTCGTTGGCCTGAGCGCGTCGGACTGGCGCCCACGGGGACTCCTCTCACCGGTGGGGTCCTCACCACGGCCCCGGTGGCCGTCCTGCAGGGGGAGAGGGCATGGGACCCGATGTGGGCAGTGCACAGACCAGCGGAGACGAGCAGGGCGTCCTCACGTCTGCCGGTGACCCTCTGATCTGGGGTCGTCCCACGCTCGGGACGACGTTCGACCCCCGGCACAACAGCCTCAACTTCTTGCGCCTGATCTTCGCCACCCTGGTGATCGTGGATCACGCCGACAGCATCGGTTTCCTCCGGCACTTCCCCTTCGTCGGGAACACAACGCTCGGAACGATCTCCGTCTACTGTTTCTTCGGGATCAGCGGGTTCCTGATCGCCGCCAGCGCCACCCGCCATCGGGTGGACCGCTACTTCTGGCAGCGGTTCCTCCGGATCTTTCCCGCCTTCTGGGTGTGCCTGGCCGTGACGGCATTCATCTTCGGCCCGCTCTTCTGGATCCGGACGAGTGGTCCATTGCACCACCCCGCGGCCCTGGGCGGCTACTTCAACACGCCCACCGGTCCGTTCCACTACCTGTACCACGACGCCCTGTTGCGCATGAACCAGAATTTCATCTCGGGGACCCCGAAGTTCTTCTATTGGAACGCCTCGCTGTGGACCCTCTTCTAAGAGTTCCTCTGCTACGTGGTCCTCGGGGCCCTGGCCGTGGTCGGGATTCTGCGGCGACCAGCGATGGTGCTGACCTTGACCGTGACCGTGGCCGTCATCGAAGTGTCGGTGGCGCTCTCCGACCTCTCCCCGAGCTACGACGTCGGGAAGATGCTGAGCTTCGTGCCCCTGTTTCTGACCGGCGCCCTGCTCTACTTGTACCGCGAGCGGATCCCCGACTCGGGACTCCTGGCCCTGGCCTTACTGGGGATCTTCCTGGTCGGCTGTTGGTTACCGTTGGGCGGGCCGGCCACCATCTTCTCCGGCGACAACAACGGACCGGCGCTGTTGGCCCCGGCGTTGGCCTATCCGGTGCTCTGGCTGGGCGTGCATCTTCCCTTCCAGAGAATCGGATCGCGGAACGACTACTCCTACGGTATGTACATCTACGCATTCCCCATCCAGATCCTCCTGGTCATCTGGGGACTCAATCGATGGGGAGAAGGCGTGTATACGGTGCTGTGCATCGTGGCCACGTTCCCGGCGGCCATGGCCAGCTGGTGGCTGGTGGAGCGCAACGCCCTCCGGCTGAAGGCGTTCAGTCCCACCGCAGTGTTCCGCCGTCATGCCGCTGTCAGTGGTGGTACTCCCGGGTCGGGACCACCGACGCCGCACGGAGAAAGCACCCCGCTGCCGGCCAAGCGGGCGGCCGATCGGCCGACGGGTGTCGAGGCGGCGAGTGCCGTGGTCTCGGGTGATCCCGGGACCCCGTCGTCATAGGGGAGCCGGTGCGATGTTCGACCGATGGCATGATGGAGGAGGCATGGCTCGGTCGATACGTCGGTGTCGCGTCGTGAGATTATGGAGAGCGTGTGAGAATTGCCTCCGGGGGGCGGACGTCGTGGTGTCGGTGAGTAGGCGGGTCGGAGCAGTGCGCCATGCTGCGGGAACCCCTGGACCCCGTGCTGACCTCAGCCGATAGCGAGCCCCAGGTCGGGGAGCGGCCCGTCGTCGAGACTTCCAGGCGGACCCCTGTTCGATGGTGGATGGACGTGGTCGGTGTGGCCTGGGTAGTGGGCGCGGCCATAGCGGTGATGCTGCCCACCTTGCGGCATGGCGCTTCGCTGGGCTCCTACGACTGGATCAGTCAGTACGGCCTGACCAAGCAGTCCGGCGTGACGGTGCACCAGCCCTTCGCCGGCGACCAGATCACCCAGCTGATCCCCTGGACATCTCTGGCCTGGATCCAGGTCCATCACGGACACCTTCCTCTGTGGAACCCCTACAACGCCCTGGGCACGCCGTTGGCCTTCAACTGGCAGTCCGCCGTCTTCAGCCTCCCCGCCCTGTTCGGCTACCTGGCGCCGCTACGGCTCGAGTACACCGTCCAGGTGCTGATCACTCTGTTCGTGGCCGGCACCGGTGCCTACGTGCTCGGACGCCTCCTCCACCTGAACGTGGTGGCCTGCGCCTTCGCCGGCACCGCCTTCGAGCTCAGTGGGAGCTTCATCGGCTGGGTGGGGTGGCCGGTGGCTTCCGTGATGTCCTGGACTGGCTGGATACTCGCCGCGGTGGTGATGGTGGTGCGCGGGAAGCCCCGGTACCGGTCGGTGCTTTTCTTGAGTCTGACCCTGGCGTTGGCCATCCTGGCCGGCCAACCCGACACGCTGGTCGTGCTGGCCCTGTTCGTGACGCTCTTCGTCGTGATGCTGGTGATCTTGGCTACCCGGTCCCCCGGAGGTCTGGCCGACCTCCGGCGGAAGCTCATCGACCTGGCTGCTGGAGCCGCAGCCGGCATCGGTCTCGGGGCACCGCTGCTCCTTCCCGGACTGCAGTTGGCCTCGAAGTCCATCCGCAGCACGGGAGGTGGGGCGTTCAACGCCCAACATGCATTTCCCCTCCATCTGTTGGCCCAGGAGATCCTCCCCGGCATCGATGGAATCCGGTTCACCTATCGCCACATCTATCTGGGGGTCATCGTGGTGGTCCTAGCCGTGGTCGGCGCCGTCTATCGACGGCGGCGATCCGAGGTGGGGTCGCTGGCGGTGATGGCCCTGGCCTCGTTGGTCCTAGTGGTGTTCCAGCCGGCCATCGACCTGGTCAACGCCCTCCCGGGCCTGAAGTCGGTTCGGCTACCCCGTTCGATCAGCTTCTTGGACTTCTCACTGGCCGTACTGGGCGGCGTCGGCCTCGATCTCTTCATCCGCCATGCGGGACGACGGTCGGTGCAGTGGACGGCGGCTATCGGGTTCGGTCTGGTCGGTCTCGTCACGTTTGGGCTCTGGGTGGCCTACCCCTACGACGACC
>JBBQWW010000089.1:0-13935 GCA_038210245.1 Acidimicrobiales bacterium | reverse complement strand
GGGGGCCGGGCCGTAGAGCGCGAGGCCGGCCCGGGGGCGGTGGCTGGGTGCCGCCGGTTGGGGCCGCCGGCTCACTCGTTGCACCGGCGGAGACTACAGCCGTTCGACGCTCGGCCCGCTCAGACGGTTCCGGGTGTCGAGTACGTAGGCGGCGTGCTGCCGGACCAAGTCGTAGTCGAAGGCGTCATGGTCGGTCACCACCACCACCCCGTGGGCCGCGGAGAGCTCTTCGGCAGTCAACTCCACCAGAGGGTAGGGCACCGACTCGCCCGAGAGATGGGGATCCACCACCCGCACCTCGGCCCCGAGGGAGGCCAGAGCCTGGGCGATGACCGTGCCGGGGGCTTCGCGAGCGTCGCCGGTGTTGCGTTTGTAGGCCAGACCGAGGAGCAGGATCCGCGAGCCGTTGATGGTCCGACCCAGTCGGTTGAAGGCCAGCAGCAGGCGCCGGACCACATAGTCGGGCATGTGTTCGTTCACGTCGTTGGCCAGCTCGACGAAACGGAACGGCTGTCCGAGGGTCCGACGCACCTTCCACGACAGGTAGCTGGGGTCGATGGGCAGGCAGTGTCCCCCCACCCCGGGACCCGGGGTGAACCGCAGGTAGCCGAACGGCTTGGTGGTGGCGGCGTCAATGGCCTCCCACACGTCGATGTCCAACTCGGCGGCGAACATGGCCAGCTCGTTGACCAGGGCGATGTTCACGTGGCGGAAGGTGTTCTCGAGCAGCTTGGTCAGCTCGGCCTCGCGGGTGCCCGAGACGGGCACCGTGCGGTCCACGAGTCGGTCGTAGAAGTGCTGTACGGCCTCCAAGGAGGGGCCGTCGATGCCGGAGACCACCTTCGGCGTGTTCTCCAGCCGCCAATCGGGGTTGCCGGGGTCGATGCGTTCCGGGCTGTAGCCCAGGTGGAAGTCGGTCCCGGCGACCAGCCCGGAACCCTCCTCGAGGATCGGTCCGACCAGCTCCTCGGTGGTGCCGGGATAGCTGGTCGACTCCAGCACCACCGTCCCGCCCGGCTGCAGATGGCGGGCCAGGCAGGTGGCTGCCTCCTCGATGTAGGAGAGGTTGGGCACGCCCTCGGTCAAGGGCGTGGGCACGTCGATGACGGCGACGTCGAATCCGGCCATCCCCTCGGGGTCGTCGGTGGGCTCGTACCGTCCGGTGGCCAACGCTGCCGCCAGTTGCTCGTCACTGATGTCCTCGACGTAGGAGGTAGCGGCCGCCAGCTGCTTGACCCGGCTGCCGTCGAGGTCGAAACCGACCACGTCGAATCCCGCCTCCACGCCGCGCAGGGCCAATGGGAGCCCGACGTAGCCCTGGCCCACCACGACGAGCCGGGTCGGCCCGTCGCCCGGGCTCACTCGGAGACGCCCGGGCCGGAGTTCATGCCGGGACCTGGTGGGAGCTGGTGGTCGGGTCCGGCTCCCCCGAAGCGCGGGCTCCGTGGGCGTGGTGCCGGTCCCCGTTCCCGTTCCCGTTGCTCGTGCTCCCACCCGCCGTCCGGCCGTTGGCGGTCGGCTCCACGCTGTGCACCGGGGCTTCGTCGTCGCCGGCTTTGCGGGAGGCCTCGATGTGGCGCAGGGCCCCGACCGAGAAGAGCAGCTCCTTGACCTCGCCGGCGGAGCGTCGGGCGGTGGCCTCGCGGAGCTGCTCGAGGCCGTCGGCGAACTGCTCCTCGGGGGCGGTGATGGGGATGAGCTGGTTGATGTACGGGTGGTAGGTGGTGAGGATCGACTCTTCCGGCGTGCGGAGCTCCTCGTCCAGCTTCTCGCCCGGCCGCATACCCACGATCTCGATGGGAATGTCGCGGCCCACCTGGTAGCCGGAGAGCCGGATCATCCGTTCGGCCAGGTCGAGGATGCGGACTGGCTCGCCCATCTCCAGCATGAAGACCTCGCCACCGCCGTCGGACAGGACCGATGACTCCAGCACCAGCTGGACGGCCTCCTCCACGCTCATGAAGAACCGGGTCATGCGCTCGTCGGTGACGGTGACGGGCCCACCGTTGGCGATCTGCCGGGCGAAGGTGGGGATCACGCTGCCCCGGCTGCCCAGGACGTTCCCGAACCGAACGGTGCAGTAGGAGGCGCCGTAAGGCGCCCGAGAGAGCACGATCTGCTCGGCGATGCGCTTGGATGCCCCCATCACGCTGGACGGTCGCACCGCCTTGTCCGTCGAGATCTGGACGAACCGCTGGACTCCGACCCCGTTGGCCGCGGCCACCACGTTGAGCGTGCCGAACACGTTGGTCGCCGCCGCTTCGATGGGGTGCCGCTCCAGGACGGGGACGTGCTTGTGGGCGGCGGCGTGGAAGACCACCTCGGGCCGGAACTGGTTGAAGACGTCGACTACGGCGGAGCGGTTGGTGATGTCCACCAGGGCCTGTTCACAGGGAATGGACAGGGTGGCGGCGGTGTCGTGGAGGTGGGTCTCGTCGTGGTCCAACAGAACCAGCAGGTCCGGATTGAGTTCAGCCACCTGGCGGCAGATCTCTGATCCGATGGAACCGCCGGCCCCGGTGACCAGCACCCGACGACCCTCGAGCGAACGACGCACGGTGGCCAGGTCGATGGGCACCGGCTGGCGGCCCAGGAGGTCCTCGATGCGGGGTTCGCGGGCGGCCCGCAGCGAAGGAAGGGTGCGGCTCCCATCGGCCAGGTGGCTCACTCCGGGGAGGACCTTCATGGTCAGGCCGGCCGTCTCACAGGCGTGCAGGACCCGCTCCACCGTCTCCGGCGCGGGGTTGGGGATGGCCAAAAGCACCTGTTGGAGGGTGTAGCGGGCAGCGGCCTCAGGAATGTCGGCGATCGAGCCCACCACGGGCACCCCGACCATGGACAGGCCGTGAGCCCGGGTGTCGTCGTCGAACACGGCCACGGGGACCAGGCCGGCCCCGGGGCTGCGCAGCATCTCGCGGATGGCGGCGGCACCGGCGTCCCGACTGCCGACTACGGCCACCCGGAGCCCGACCCGGCGGCCACCCCGCTGCCAGGCGAACAGGCGGGAGTGAAAGCGGAGAACGCCCATGCCCATGGTGGCGAACATGCAGCCCACCACGATGACGGTCACTGGGACGTGTTCGAACTCGTAGCGCTTGCCCACCGGGTAGAGCACCACCAGTGCACAGACGACCACGGCGGCGGACAAGATCAGCTGACGGGCCTCCTCGACGCCGGCGTGGCGCCACATCCGTCCGTAGAGCCCGAAGATGTGGTTGGCCACCAGGGTGACCACCAGGGCCACGAGCAGGAATGCAGCCAGGTGCTGCCAGTAGAGCCCAGGGGCTTTGTCCCGGAAGTAGGTGATCTGGGCCAGGCTGTAGCCGGCGATGATGCAAGCTGCGTCGAGCAGGGTGAACACCAGGCGAGACCGCACCCGGCTGGCCCGGACGGCCACGGTGCTCTTCTGTGGATCGGAAGATGCCGAGACAGCGTCCCTCCGTGGCTCGCTACGGAACCCGGGCTCGTTGTCGAACCCTTCCTGCGGATCAGATCCGTTCATGCAACAGCCCCCACTTGGCCAAAAGTCCCGACCGCTCTCCACCCAAGCGAATTGCCTTCGAACTACCCATCGCCGAACGCCGTCGGTTCCCGCCCACCGGCGTCGGTGTCCGAACCTCCCCCACTGCTGTGCGATACCAACCCGACGACGACCGTCACCTGACGAGTAGGTCTCCCACCATCATCCCTCGGTGGTCCAACCCATTCTGTCATCCCCCCCAGCGAGCTGCTTCCTCCACAGTTCTGCCGGATCACCGAGGCCCGGTTTCGGAGCCTTGGACAAGCTGCTCTGAGGTTAACGATCAGGTGCTGTGGCGACCATCCCCAATATTGGGGATCCGACTGCCCAGCGCCCCCCTCGGGGCAACATTGGTGCTGTTCAGAGGCGAGGGGGGCGGTATATGATCCCCGTCTACGTTGGGCAGGGAGTGGGAGTCGCGATGGAGCCGATTGATTACACGGGTGCGCTCCGGCGCAGTTGGCGGTTGCTGATTGTCCTGGCGCTGGTGGGGGCGGTCGTTGCCGTCCTGCTGCCGGTGAGCGCACCGGCCAAAGGGGAGAGGGGTCTCAAGTGGCAGGCCAGCGCGCTGGTCGGTTCGATCCCCCCCGGCAAGGGCAGTCCTCTGGGGGGCGGGGTCACCAGTACCCAGATCTTCTTCTACGCCACGAGCAATCGGGTCCAGACGGCCACGGCACGAGCGATCGGTCTGAACGTCCCCAACTACACGCTGTACAAGTACTTCACGGCCACGGTGGTGGCTCCCGGCGTCACCTCGCTGAAGGCGACGACGGCCAGCACCACACCCCTCAAGCGCAACTCGGCCACCCAGGTCCTCCTCACCGGGTACGGCAAGACCCCGGCCGAGGCCATCACCCGGGCCAACGCCTATGCCCTGCAGCTGCAGTACATCATCGGGCTGAACGCTCAGGCCCGGGCCCAAGCTGCCGCCGACGCCGCTGCGGCCAAGGCGGCCAACTCGGGCAGCTCCTCGAGCGCCGGCGACTCGTCGGCCGGCACTGACGGGACGACCGCGGCCCCCACCGGCTACTCCATCCAGCAGCCGGCCCAGTTCGCCATCCACTCCTCGACCAAGACGAGCCTGGGGTCGAGCCGAAAGGTCCGGCTCCTGGCCGGACTCATCGTCGGGGCACTCATCGGCGCCGCCATCGTGCTCCTGCGCGAGCTCCTCGACAAGCGCCTCCGGAGCGCCTCCCGGGCCGAGTCCAACTTCGGATTCCCGGTGGTGGTGGAGATCCCGTCGCTGGCCATGAAGGCCGGACAGGCCGTGGGCGGCCAGACGCTCCCCGTTGACGTGGTGCGGGAGCCGGACTCTCCGGGGGCCGAGGCCTACCGGATGCTGCGGATGTCGGTCCTGTTCGAGAGCCTGGCTCCGCAGGCCGCCGCCCCCGATCCCTTCGGCTACGACTACGGCCAGGGGGCGCTGCTCGACGCGCCCCAGGCCAAACCGGCGGTGCCGGTATCGACCATGGGTGAGCGACGCGTGGTCATGGTGGTGTCGGCCGGGACCGAGCCGTCCCGCCCCCACGTGGCCGCCAACCTGGCCGCCATTTATGGCGAGGCCGGACAGCGGGTCATCGTGGTCTCCACCGGGGACATCGAAGCCGGCAACAGCATCCGCCTGGCCGACGGCCGCCGGTCGGTCATCACCCGCGACGATGTCGAGGCCCAGCTGCAGCCGTCCCGACTGGAGTTTGTCTCCCGACTTCCCCTGGGTGGGTTCATCGCCAACAGTGGCGAGCTGGTGACCCGGGGACGTGCCGTCCTCGACGCCGCCCGGACCCTGGCCGACGTGGTTATCGTGGAGGTCCCACCCCTGCTGGCCGTGCACCACGCCGAGGCCCTGGCTCGGGCCGTGGACGTGGTCCTGGTGGTCGGGGAGTGCGGAGTCACCACCTTCGGCGATGCCCGCCGGGCTGGAGAGGTCCTCCGACGCATCGACGCGCCGGTGCTCGGAGTGGTGCTGACCAATGTGCGGATCAATCAGAAGGATGTCCGTCTCACCGTGCCCCGACGGGTGGTGCCGGTAGAGCCCGAGCCGGAGACCGACCGGCGTGAAGCCGTCCTTGCCCTCGGACCTGGAGCGGGATCGTCCTCAGGCGGAGGCGCCCCCACCCACTACTGACCACTGACGGGGCAGCGCAAGGGTGCTGTTCGGCAGGCCAGTTGGTCCTTTCAAGAAGACCGCGCTCAGTGGTGTGATCGCCACTCTGGAGTCGATCACCGACCGTCCCGATCCGGACCTCTGAAACTGTTGTTTCCCACCGGTAAGTTTGTTACGTTGACCCCGCACGGCGGTTGCATATCCATCCAAGTAACTGATATCGGGGGGGAACCCACAATAATGTTCAGAACTGTTATGAAATCCGCGCTCGCGGTTTCGCTGGTGGCCGGAGGCGCGGTTGCGCTCTCGTCCACGCCGGCGTTCGCCGGCAAGCCCACCATCACCGCCGGTGCCGGAAGCAGCATCTCCTGCAGCATCACCGCTGGCATCAAGCTGAGCGTCCCGCTCAAGAACAACTGGGTTCAGTCGGCTCACTCCTCTGACCCGAACACCGCTGTGGCGGCTATCGCCGACACCCTGTTTGCAGCTAACGGGCCGGAGATCATCACCATCAAGGGCAGTGGTACCTGCACCGGCACGGTGACCGACGGCGTAGCCACGGCATCGGTCACAGCCCTCAAGTTCAGCGTGACCAACGACCCGGCGAACCTGGGAGCTGCTACGGCCGAGACCTGCTCCGGTCTGTTGTCAGCCACCCCACCGAGCACGGCCAAGTACGACTCCACCATCTCGTACACGTCGGCCACGGCCAAGATCACGCCTACCACGGTCACTAACCAGGTGATTCCGCCGGCGTCGTTCAACCTGACCGGGGGCACCATTGCCGGCTCATTCGCCGGTGTCGGTGGCTCAGTGGCTGCCGCTGGTGTTCCGGACGGCACGACCATCAGCGCCCTGACCCAGGGTGCGCCGACGTCGGCCAGCCCGACTCCGGCATTCCCGCAGTGCCAGCCTTCGCTGAAACTGAAGAACGTGAAGGGCGTGGACACTGCATCCCTGAAGGCTCCCAAGGGCCTGAAGAAGATCAGCATGGTCGCCGGCTCCACCCTGAACGCTTCGAGGTAACTCCAGCGGATCAGTAGTACCAACGCAGTTGACGAAGGGTGGGACTCCGGTCCCGCCCTTCGTCGCGCTCACCGGCGAAGGCACCGGGGATCAGTGCCGCGGTCTCCGGGAGCGGTCCGCCCTGTCCAGCAGTGGCTGCAGTAGGTCCATCCACACCCGGCCGACCGCTTCGAGACTGAAGTGGTCGACACCCTGCTGCCGGGCGTCCCGCCCCAGCCGCTGTCGCATCCCAGGGTCCTCGATGAGGGCGTCCGTGGCGTCCACCAGCGCCTCGAGGTCTTCCGCCGGGACGACCAGCCCGGTTCGACCGTCCTGCACGATGGAGCGGACACCGGGGACGGCGGTGGCCACCACCGGGAGGCCTGACAGTGCGGCCTCGATCAGCACACCGGGCATGCCCTCCCCCTCGGGCCGGCTGGGGAACACCATGAGGTCGGCGTGCCGCATTTGGTCGGCTACGTCAGATCTCGGGCCCAGCAGTTCCACGCGGGCCTTCTCCGCCGGCACGGCCAGGGCGTCCCACATCGGGCCGTCGCCGATCATGGTGGCCTGGAGGTCCACGCCCCGAGCCCGCAGTGTCGCCACCACCTCGACGAAGCGGTCCGGCCGCTTGCCCGAGGTCAAGGCGCCGACAAAGAGCACGTGCGGAGGATGGGCGCGTGGCTCTACATCGGACTCGGCTTCGGGCCGGAACTCGTCGGGATCCCGTCCGTTGGGGGTGACGACTACCCGATGTGGGGGCACCCCCAGGCGGTCGATGCACTCCTGACGGACCTCCTCCCCTTCGGCGGCGATCATGTCGGCCCGGGCCAGCAGGGTGCGCCACAGTCGGAGCTGAGAGGCCCGCCCTGATCCCGAGTAGGTACCGATGGCGTAGTAGGCCAGTGGGCGTCGACGACCGACCATGGCCGGTACCAGGTACTTGAGCGGCTCACTGCCGTGGGCCACCACCACGTCGGGATCCATGTCGGCCAGGGCCGAACGCAGGCGGATGACCAGTCGGCCGTCGAACCCCACGGCCGGGGCATCGCCACCGGGCTGTTCGAGCGAGCGGTCCACCACCACCTCGTCAGAGCCGGCGAACAGGCTGAGTACCCGGTGGTGCCGCACGCCGGGTTCGTCGAGGTGGTCAGCCAGGGCCCGGGCCTCCCGTTGGGCGCCCCGCGCCCGAGCGGTCGGGATCACGTGCAGCACCAGGGGGACATCGGTGGTGGGCATCCCGTTGGTCAGTTGCTCGGTCATGGGCGGACCCCCCGGCCGCGGCCGGCGCCCCCGGCGGGACGATGGTACCAGCAGGGTGGCGCACGACCCCTCCGCTACCATCAACGCACCGTCGGCGGAGCAGCGCCTCCGGACCGGCCGAGTCAGTCGGGTGGGCCCGGATGGGCCGAGGCGGATGAGGGGTGTCGATGAGGACCTTGGTGATTGCCGGCGAGTACCCGTGGCCTGAGGACCGGGGCCCACGGTTGCGGCTGGCCATGGTGCTGCGCGGCTTGCGCCGGTGCGGACCCGTCGACCTGTTCTCGACCGTCTCCAAGTTCCGTACCGATCTCGATCCGCCCGACCCCACGCTCGGCCTTGACCGGGTGGCCCAGGTGGGCTTCGACAACCGACCGGCGACCGGAACGGGCCTGGTGTCCGGTCTGGCCCGACCGCACCTACCCCTGGGCCTGCCTTGGCAGGACGGACCCACCGTCCGACGGGCCCTGGCCCGCTTCGCCTCGGGCCACTACGACCTCGTCTGGTGCTTCGGGGCCCGTCCTTGGGTGCTGGCCGGTGAGCCGGTGCTGGGTCCCACCGTCCTCGATCTCGACGACCTGGAGGACCAGAAGATCCTCGGACGCCTGGCCGTGCCCCGTCCGTCCGCGGCCTCGTGGCCGGAGCGGGGCCGCCGCGCCGCCAGCGCATCCCTGGCCCACGAGGAGGTCAGGCGTTGGCAGCGCCTACACCGACGGGCCGCAGCGAAGGCGAACGCTGTCGTGGTGTGCAGCACGCTGGACGCCGAGCGGGCCCGGGCCACCGGGGTGGCACGGGTGGCGGTAATTCCGAACGGCTACCGCTCCGTGGCCCATCCCCTGGGCCGGCTAGCCGTTGGCCGCCCGCCCACCCTGTTGTTCCAGGGCCTCCTCCGCTACCCACCCAACATCGAGGCGGCCCGGTGGCTGGCTGGTGACGTGGCCCCGCGGCTGGTCGATCGGGTGCCTGACCTGACCGTGCGCCTGGTGGGTGAGCACGGCCCCGAGCTCGACGATGTGGACGACCCACCCCGGGTCTCGCTGGTGGGCCGGGTCCCTGACATGGACACCGAACTGGTCCGGGCCGACGTGGTGGTGGTGCCGGTGCGCTACGGCAGCGGGACCCGGGTGAAGATCCTCGAGGCCTTCGCCCACCGGATCCCGGTGGTGGCCACCCCGGTGGGCGCCGAAGGCATCGGCGGGGAGGACGGGGTGCATCTGCTCCTGGCCGACGACGCACAGGGGCTGGCCGACGCCTGCGCCCGACTGCTCACCGAGCCTGAGCTCCGGCGGACCGTCACCGACGCCGCCCACCGGCTATTCGCCGAGTGCTTCCGATCCGAGGTGGTGGAGGAGGCCGTGGCCCGACTGGCCACGGACGTGGCCGCTGCCGGGCCGGCGTCGGTGAGCTGACCGGAGCGTCGACGCCTTCATCTGGCCTCGGGGAGAAGCTCCCGGTAGATGGCCTCGATCTCGGCACTGGCCCGGGCCACGTCGAAGACGGCACTCCCCGTGGCCGCCCCCGCTCCCAGCCGCCGGCGCAATTCGGGCTGGGCGCACAGGCGGGCCAGGGCATCGGTCAGCGCCCCAGGATCACCGGGAGGCACCACGATGCCGTTGCTGTCATCCGTGATGACCTGGGGCACGCCCCCCACCGCCGTGGCCACGATGGTGGCCCCCACGCTGGTGGCCTCCATGAGGACCACTGGTAGTCCCTCCTGGTGGGAGGGGAGGATCACGATGTCCGCCGCGGTCAGCAGGGCCAAGGCGTCGTGGCGGTGGCCGAGGAAGCGGAACCGGTCGCCGAGGTGGAGGGTCAGATGGCGCTCGGCCAGGAGCTCGGCCTGGTCGCCCTGCCCGGCGGCCACGAAGCGCACGGGCAGCTGGCGCTGCCCGGCGAGGGACGCCGCGTCGAGGAGGACGTCGTATCCCTTCTCGGACCGCAGGTTGGCCACGGTCACGGCCAGGAGGTCCCCGTCGGGCACGCCGAGCTCGGACCTGATCCGGGCCCGGACTTCGGGGCGCTGGTCCACCATGGCCCGTGACGGGGCCAGGTCGACCCCGTGCACCACTACCCGGGCCCGGGGCTGGAGGGCGGCGGGCAGGGCATCGAAGGCGGCGTCGGAGACGGCGATGAGGGCACCGTCACGCCGCACGGTGGCCCGGTTGAGCAGCTTGACCAGCGGGGAGACCTTGGTCCACAGACTGTGCTCCGTGTAGACGGTCACGGGCCGGCGGTGCCGGGGGAGGGTCAGGATCACCAACCGGCCCAGGGCCGCGGTGTAGGGCAAGTGGAAGTGGACGATGGCGTAACGGTGGCCGAGGAGCAGGCGTCGGAAGGACGCCAGCCACCGGAGGTCGAGGCTGCGACGGGCCCCGAGGTCGTGCACCGGCGTCCCGGCACCCCGCAGCTCACCGGCCAGGTCGTCGGATGCACTGAGCACGAAGGCCACCTCGTACTCGAAGGCGCGGTGGTCGCCGGTGGCCACGCTGTCGACGAGCAGGCGCTCTGCACCACCATGGCCCAGCCCCTTGATGGCCAACAGGACTGGGGTCCTCCGGACTGACCCGGGGGTGGACGGGTCCCCGGGCTCCGGCACGGGCCGATGTTAGCGGTGCGCCGGGGGCACCGCCGTGGCCCCACCGGTCAAAATCGGGGTAATGTCATGCGGTCAGAAGTTTGGTGACGGGGTCTCGATCTCTGGGACCGGGGGGGTAGTGTCGGCCGATGGCAGTCGTAGGTTCGTCCTTTGGCGACGTGTTGGTGGAGAACGACGTCTCCACCGTCCCGGCGGAGCCGCCCGACGACATCATCTATCAGCACAAGGTCCACTACTTCGAGTCGATCCGAAACTTGTGGGCCCACCGCGAGATCATCTACACGCTGGCCGAGCGGGACTTCCGGGCCCAGTACAAGCAGGCCAGCCTGGGCATCCTGTGGGCGGTCCTCAGCCCGGTGGCCACCCTGGCCATCTTCGTGGTGGTTTTCTCCCAGGTGAAGTCCTTCGGCAGTCAGGGCCTGCCCTACGCCCTCTACGCCTTCGTGGGGATCCTGTGCTGGAGCTTCTTCGCCACAGCTTTGGGCACGGGGGGGCAGTCGCTCTTGTCCAACAAGGCCCTGTTGGCCAAGACGCAGTTTCCCCGGGAGTGCTTCCCCCTGGAGACCCTGTGCGTCAACGCCCTCGGCACGGTCATCTCGTGGATCCCATTGTCCCTGCTCTTCGTGATCTTTGGGCGGGCCCCCAAGCTGGCCACGCTGTGGGTCCCCATGTTCATGATCATCGAGGTGCTCTTCGCCGCTGGCGTGGCCCTGGCCGTGTCCGCCATCATCATCCAGATGCGTGACCTGATGCAGGTCCTCCCCATCATCACCTCGCTCGGCCTCTTCGCCACCCCGGTGATCTGGCCCTTTTCGTCCATCCCGACCTCGTATCACCTCGCTGGCGGACACGTGGTCCACACCACCCGCGTGGTCGGAAACCACATCGTCCACCACGCCCATGTGGTCGGGGGGATCACCGTCAACCTCCAACTGATCTACGGCTTCTTCAACCCCTTGGGACCCGTCATCGCCAACGCCCGCAACACCATGCTGTTGGGCCAGGCCCCCGAGTGGGACCTGGTGGCCGTGGCCGTGGCCGGGGCCCTCACGTACCTGTTGATCGGGTACCGCATCTTCAAGAAGTTGGAGGTGAACTTTGCCGACATTGCCTGACGGGACCATCGCTGTGGAGGAGGTGTGGAAGAAGTTCCGCGCCGACAAGACGGTGCCCAAGTTCTACGACCAGGTCAAGCGGTTCGGGAAGTCCATCGGCACCGGTGCCCGGCACGACTACCGGTGGGTCCTGAAGGATGTGTCCCTGGAGGTCCCGCCGGGGGGGACTCTGGGCCTCATCGGCATCAACGGCTCCGGAAAGACCACCCTGCTCAAGATCATCAGCCAGGTGACCTATCAGTCGGCCGGCCGATGCACCGTCGAGGGCCGCATCGGGGCCCTGCTCAGCGTGACCAGCGGCATCCACCCCGAACTGACCGGCAGGGAGAACATCTTCTTGTACGGCGCGGTCATGGGCATGGGACGCCAGAAGATCAAGGACCGGTTCGACGAGATCGTGGAGTTCGCCGGCCTGGCCGACGCCGTCAATCGCCAGGTCAAGTTCTACTCCCTCGGTATGCAGATGCGGCTGGGCTTCTCCATCGCCGCCTTCCTCGAGCCCGATGTCCTGCTGGTCGATGAGGTGCTGTCGGTGGGCGACGCCAACTTCCAGCAGAAGTGCCTCAAGCGCATCGGTGAAATCGTCCGGGCCGGAACCACGCTGCTCTATGTCTCCCATGACTTGGCCTCGGTGGAGGCATCGTGTGAGAAGGCGGTGTGGCTGGCCGATGCCGTGGTGCAGGCGTCCGGACCCACCCGCGAGGTGGTGGGCAAGTACCGGGCCGCCGTGGAGCAGAACGCGGCCCTGGTGACATCCACCGAGGGTGTGGTCCAGGTGCTCAAGTGCGAGATCGAGGCGTCCGACGGCGGTCAGATCCGTTCAGAGGTGGACCTCGACGTCCGGTTGACCCTCAACTCGCCCAAGCCGCTCGATGCCAACTTCTTCATCGGGGTGTCCCAGGGGAGCGCCTTCCCCATGTTCATCGTCCGGTACAGCGGTTCGTTCCCGGCCGGCGACTTCGAGGTGACCTGCCGACTGCATCACGTCCCGCTGCCCAAGGGCCGGTACTCGCTGTGGCCGGCCATGTCCGGCCACCTCGGCGGCAAGGGCATGCCCCTGCTCCCGTGGCGGCCGGTGATGTCCTTCGACCTCATGGGCCCGGTGGCCTGGGACCCACCCGAAGGCGTGATGGTGGCGTCGCCGGTCTACGTCGGCGCCGACTGGGAAGTCAACTGACGTTTCGTCGGTCCCGCCACGGATCGCCGGGGTCTAGGGAAAGAAGACCCGCTCGCTGACGGACCCGGCCAGACGGCCCGTGCGCATGCCGGCGGCGCGGGCCCAGTCGAGGCGTTGGCTTCCCGGGCGGGCCAGCCGGGGGCAGAGCAGGATCAACCACAGCCACGATTTGGCTGCACCACCCAGGTTCCGTCGGGCCCCGGTCCGGCGGTGGCGCCGGTACAGGGCCGGGCCACTGCGTCCGTAGGCGGCGGCCTGGCGGAAGACCTGCTCGAATCCGGGCCGCTCCCGCTTGGCCACCACCGCTCCGAACTCGATCACGAACCGGTAGCCCTCGAGCTGCAGCCGCCAGCACAGGTCGATGTCCTCCCCGATGAGGAGCTCCTCGGCGAATCCTCCCACCGACTCGAAGGCGGCCCGGCGCACAGCGAGGTTGGCCCCGAGGCCGGCGGGGAGGAAGCCCAGCTGCCGCATGGAGGCCGGCTTAGGCGGTGAGGCCATGAGCCCGTTGAGGGACCAGAAGTCGAAGACGCCGGCCACCACGTCGACCTGGGCCAGGGCCCGGGCACAGCTGGCCAACCACCCGGGCTGGACCACGTCGTCAGCATCGCAGAAGACCAGGAGGTCCCCCTGGGACTGGCGCACGCCGGCGTTGCGGGCCGCCGGAGCCCCGTGCAGGGTGGAAGCGTCCACGCAGCGGACCCGGGGGTTGCGCTCGGCCCACCGCCGGGCCACGGCCGGGCTGTCGTCGGTGGAGCCGTTGTCGGCGATGATCAGCTCCCACGCCCCGTCGTACTCCTGGTCGACGAGGGCTTGGATCTGCTCCTCCAGCCACGGATGCCCGTTGCGAACGGGCACAATGACGCTGATCATCGGAGGCTCCGCCCCAGGTCGACCACGAAGATGTGGTGGCTCAGCGACGCTCGGTGGTGGCGTGCAGGGCCGACGACTGGCCTCGCCTCACTGGGCCCGTCGTGCCCGATCGACCCCGAGTACCCCAATGTGCCAACTCCCTGCGCAGGCCGGTGGCGTCAGCACGGACGCCGTTACAGCGGGGGTTAGCCTAGCCCCGTGATGGAGTCATGACCATGGGCCGGGGGGACGACGAGCGGGGGCCGCGGACAGCCGTGGCCCCCGAGGGGATGACGGCGGTGGTCC
>JBBQWW010000088.1:0-14214 GCA_038210245.1 Acidimicrobiales bacterium | reverse complement strand
GTCGCCGCGCGGCGACCTGGGCTGCTATCTGGTGTCCGACGGTGGACCCAAGCCGTACCGCATGCACATCCGGGGCCCGAGCTTCGTCAACCTGCAGGGCCTCCCTCTCATGATGCGGGGCGGCCTGTTGGCCGACGGTGTGGCCATCTGCTCCACCATCGACCCGGTGATGGGGGAGGTGGACCGGTGACCGACCCGAACACGCCCACCCCGGTGGGAGCGCCCCGACGCTCGGGGAGGCACGGGGCCGTCGAGCCCAGCCACTTGTCGCCCGAGCGACTGACCCGGGCCCGCCAGCTCATCGCCCTCTACCCCGAGCCCCGCTCCGCCCTCATCCCGCTCTGCCACCTGGCCCAGGAGCAGGACGGCTGGCTGACTCCTGAGGCCATGGTCGACGTCGCCGCCCTGGTCGGCGTGACGCCCACCGAGGTCCTCGGTACGGCCTCCTTCTACGACATGCTGCACACCGAGCCGGTGGGCAGCCACGTGGTGGCGGTCTGCACCAACATCGCCTGCCTGCTCGGAGGGGCCGCCGAGCTGTTGGCGCACGCCGAGTCGTCGCTCGGCGTCAACGCCACGGGCACCACCGCCGACGGGGTGGTCACCCTGGAGGAGGCCGAGTGCCTGGCCGACTGCGACCGGGCCCCCTGCGTGCAGGTCAACCACCGGTTCGTGGGGGCCCAGACGCCCGAGTCCTTCGATGCCCTCATGGCCGACCTCCGGTCGGGGGCGCGGGCCGGGGACATCCCTCCCCACGGAACCCTCATCCGGGTCCAGCGGACCACCGGTCTCGCCGCCGATCCCGACCGGGTGGCCTCCGAGCGGGCTGCCATGGCCGAGGCCCAGTCGCGCCGGGCGGCCGAGGCCGAGGCGGCCAAGGCGGCCGCCGGCGGTAGCGGGGGAGGGGCCTCCTAGTGGCCATCACCGATCCACCCAAGATCGTCACCAGCCGGCTGTCCTTCGCCGACTCCCACACCCTCGAGCGCTATCTGGCCACCGGTGGCTACGACGGGCTGCGCAAGGCGCTGACCATGACCCCTGAGGCGGTGGCCGCCGAGGTCGACGCGGCCAGCCTGCTCGGACGGGGCGGCGCCGGCTTCCCGGCGGGCCGTAAGTGGGCCATGCTGCGCAAGAGCCCAGTGACCTACCTGGTGGTCAACGGGGACGAGTCCGAGCCGGCCACCTTCAAGGACCACCTGCTGGTGGAGCGGGACCCGCACCAGCTCATCGAAGGTGTGGTCATCGCCGCCTACGCCCTACAGGTCAGCCGGGTGTTCATCTTCGTCCGGGGTGAGTTCGCCCTGGGCCTGGAGCGGGTGCAGGCCGCCCTCAACGACGCCTACTCGCACGGTGCGGTGGGCGCCGACATCTTCGGCTCCGGGTTCTCGGTCGACGTGGTGGTCCACCCGGGTGCCGGCGCCTACATCTGCGGCGAGGAGACCGCCCTCATCGAGTCGCTGGAGGGCAAGCGGGGCTTTCCCCGGATCAAGCCCCCGTTCTTTCCGGCGGCCATCGGCCTCTACGGCGAGCCCACCGTGGTCAACAACGTGGAGACCATGTCCAACTTGCCGTGGATCGTGTCCAACGGCGGGGCGGCCTTCGCCGCTCTGGGCGAGGGCCGGTCCACCGGGACCCGCCTGTTCGCCCTGGCCGGGCACGTGAACAATCCGGGCGTGTACGAGCTGGAGATGGTCAAGACCACGTTCCACGACCTCATCCACGCCCCCGTGCTGGGTGGTGGCATTCCCCACGGCCGGGAGCTGAAGGCCTTCATCCCCGGTGGGGTGTCGGCCCCGTGGTTCGGCCCCGACCAGGTCGAGCTCCCTCTCGGACAGGACGAGGTGGCCGCCGCCGGTTCCATGCTCGGGTCCGGCTCCATCGTGGTGATGGACGACCACACCTGTGCCGTGCGGGCATCGTGGCGCATCACCAAGTTCTTCTCACGTGAGTCGTGCGGCCAGTGCACCCCGTGCCGCGAGGGCTCGGGCTGGCTGGAGAAGATCATGGAACGGATCGAGACCGGCCAGGGCCGGGAAGACGATCTCGACCTGTTGCTGGACGCCTGCGACAACATCGCCCCGGGCCTCACCTGGCCCCCGCAGCAGACCACCATCTGCGTGCTGGGCCCCTCCATCCCTTCGTCCATCGGCTCGGCCATCCAGATGTTCCGGGACGAGTTCCTGGTCCACATCAAGGAAGGGGGCTGCCCCTATGGGTGAGCAGGCCACTCCGGAGCACGCCGCCCCTCCTGTGGAGCAGGTGACCTTCACGCTCGACGGTCGCGAGGTCACCGCCGACAAGGGCGAGATGTTGATCGCCGCGGCCGAGAAGGCCGGGACCTTCATCCCCCGCTTCTGCTACCACCCCCGCATGAAGTCGGTGGGCGTGTGCCGCATGTGCCTGGTCGAGGTGAGCGGGCCGCGAGGTGCCTCCCTGCAGCCGAGCTGCTTCGTCGAGGTGCAGCCGGGCTCGGAGGTGGTGACCGACTCCGACAAGGTCAAGAAGGCCCAGGACGGGGTGCTCGAGTTCCTGCTCATCAACCACCCCCTGGACTGCCCGGTGTGCGACAAGGGCGGTGAATGCCCCCTGCAGGACCAGACCCTGGCCTACGGCCCGGGGGAGACCCGGTTCGTCGAGGAGAAGCGGCACTTCGAGAAGCCCATCCCCATCTCCGAGCTGGTGTTGCTGGACCGGGAGCGCTGCATCCAGTGCAGTCGCTGCACCCGGTTCGCCGACGAGGTGGCCGGCGAGGCCCAGATCGACTTCATCGGACGGGGCGAGCACCTTGAGGTCAACACGTTCCCCGAGCTCCCCTTCGCCTCGTACTTCTCGGGCAACACCGTCCAGATCTGCCCGGTCGGCGCCCTCACCGCCGCCCCCTACCGCTTCGCCGCCCGGCCCTGGGACCTCGACCAGGTCGAGTCCACCTGCACCACCTGCTCGGTGGGCTGCCGGGTGGCCGTCCAGTCCTCGTCCAACCGGGTGACCCGGCTGCTGGGCATCGACGTCGACCCGGTCAACCACGGTTGGCTGTGCGACAAGGGCCGGTTCGCCTTCGACGCCGTCAACGGCGAGGACCGGCTGACCGAGCCCATGGTCCGGAAGGACGGGACCCTGGTGGCGGTGTCGTGGCACGAGGCGCTGCACGCCGTGGCCAAGGGACTGAAGCGCTCGGTCTCGTCCGGTGGGACCGAGTCGGTCGGGGTGATCGGGGGGGCCCGGCTGACCAACGAGGGGGCCTACGCCTGGGCCAAGCTGGCCAAGGGGGTGCTCGGCACCGACTCGGTCGACGCCCAGCTGGGCGACGGCCTGCCCGCCGAGGTGGTGCTGGGCCTGCCCCGGGCCACCATCGACCAGGCCGCTTCGGCCGACACCGTGATCACCCTCACCGGAGACATCCGCGAGGAGGTGCCGATCCTCTTTCTCCGACTGCGGTCGGCCGTGGTCGACGGGTCGCTCGACCTGGTGGAGCTGTCGCCGTCGGACACGGCGCTCACCGAGTACGCCGCCGCCTCCCTCCGCTACGCCCCGGGCGGGGCCACCGACCTGGTCCGGGCCCTGGTGGAGCCGGCGGGGTCGGTCCCGGCCGGAATGGACGCCGACGACCTGGCCCGGGCCCGCGGGCTGGCCGGGACCGGCGACGTGGTCGTGGTGGTGGGCCGGCCGTCGCTGGCCGAGGACGGCACCCTGGTGGCCGAGGCCGCCCAGGCTCTGGCCCGGGCCCTGCCCGGTGCCCGCTTCCTGCCCGCCCTCCGGCGGGGCAACGTGCACGGGGCCCTCGACATGGGCCTGGCCCCCGGCCTGCTGCCCGGTCGGGTCGCCCTGGAGGAGGGGCGGGCCTGGTTCAGTGAGGCCTGGGGCTCGGTTCCCGGCCAGCGCGGACGGGACGCCGCCGGCATCCTGGCTGCCGCCGCCCACGACGCTGAGCCGACCGACGGGCCCCGCGTCGGCGCGCTGGTGGTGCTGGGGGCCGACCCGCTGGGCGACTTCCCCGACGCCGGACTGGCCCGACGGGCCCTCGACGGTGCCGAGTTCGTGGTGGCCGTGGCCTCGACCCCGGGGGGGGTGACCGAGGTGGCCGACGTGGTCCTGCCCGCCGCCGAGGCTCACGAGCGGCCGGGCACGACCACCAACCTCGAGGGTCGGGTCAGCCGGTTGGGCCAGAAGCTGGTGCCGCCGGGACAGGCCTGGCCCGACTGGATGATCGCCTCCGAGCTGGCCGTCCACCTCGGCGCCGAGTTGGGCCTCGACTCGGTGGGAGATGTCTGGGACGAGATCGAGCGCCTGGCTCCGGCCTACCGGGGCATCACCCGCGCCGTCCTGGACGGCGTGGGTGCCGGCGACGGCGTGGTGGCCCCGCTGGTGGCCCGGGCGGTCACCCTCGGTCGCAGCCGTGCCTCGGCCCCGTTGGACCCCATCGCCGTTCCCGGCGTGGAGTCGGTGGAGCGTCAGGGGGCGCCGCCCCGGGCCGGACTGGCCGAGTCCCCGACCGCCGGCCTCGGCCCCGCCCGCCGCGTGGCCCCGTCGGGTGACGGCGCCCCGGCCCGGCCGGCCACCCTCTCCGGACCGGTCGAGCTCGATGTCCCCCACGTGGTGTCCAACGACCGCTACTCGCTTCGGCTGGTGGCCTCCCGGGTTCTCTACGACCAGGGTGCCGCCGTGGCCTCGGTGCCCGCTCTGGCCGGCCTGGTGGCCCCCGCCCCCCTGCGGGCCAACCCCCTCGATCTCGACGAGCTCGGGGTGGTGCCGGGCGGCTCGGTGCGGGTCCGCACGGCCAACGCCTCCGCTGTCTTGACCGTGGTGGCCGACGACTCCCTGCCCCGCCAGGTGGTGGCGGCCGACTTCAACGTCCCCCTCGACGAGGGCACGGTGGCCGACCTGATCGACGCCTCGACCCCGGTGGTCGAACTCCGGATGGAGACCCCGTGACCGGTCTGCTCGCCGTCCTCCACCCCCTCGTGGCCGAGGGAGACCCGCTGTTCAGCAACGGCGTGGGCTGGGTGGTGTTCCTCATCGTCCTGATCAAGGTGCTGGTGGTGTTCGGCGCCCTGATGGTCTCGGTCATGTTGATGATCTGGTTCGAGCGCAAGGTCATCTCCGACATGCAGAGCCGCATCGGCCCCAACCGGGCCGGGCCCTTCGGCATCGCCCAGACCCTGGCCGACGGGATCAAGCTGTTCTTCAAGGAGGACCTGATCCCGGACCAGGCCGACCGGTTCGTCTTCAAGCTGGCCCCGTACCTCACCATCATCCCGGCCTTCCTGATCTTCGCCATCGTGCCCATCGGTGGCGAGGTGACCATCGCCGGCCACACCTTCGAACTGCAGCTGGCCGATCCGCCCATGGGGATCCTCTTCCTGCTGGCCATGTCGTCCATCGGGGTCTACGGCATCATGCTGGCCGGCTGGTCGTCGGGCTCCAAGTACCCGCTGCTGGGCTCGGTGCGGGCCTCGGCCCAGATGATCTCCTACGAGGCCGCCCTGGGCATGACCGTGGTGACGGTGGTGCTGATCACCGGGGCGTTGTCCACCCGAGCCATCGTGGAGGCTCAGGCCACCCACCTGTGGCAGTGGAACGCCATCCGGCTGGGCGTGGTGCCCTTCGTCATCTTCTTCATCGCCATCATCGCCGAGACCAACCGTCCGCCCTTCGACCTGGTGGAGGCCGACTCCGAATTGGTCGGAGGCTTTGTCACCGAGTACTCGTCTATCCGCTTCGCCCTCTTCTTCCTGGCCGAGTTCATGAACACCATCACCATGTCGGCCATCACCGTGACCCTGTTCTTCGGGGGTCCCGACGGGCCCATCCCCCACGTCGCCCACCTCTACTGGCTCTGGCCCATCCTGTGGTTCCTAGGCAAGACCATCGTCTTCCTGTTCATCTTCGTGTGGCTGCGGGCCGCCCTACCCCGGCTCCGCTACGACCAGCTCATGGACCTGGGGTGGAAGAAGCTCATACCGCTCTCCCTCGGTTGGCTGCTCATCGTGGCCGGCTTCGTCATCGACGGCTGGTGGGGCCTGGGCATGGCCGTGACGGTGGTGGTGGCGGGCATCGTCATCTCGAGGGCCTTCGCCATCGGCTCCGAGCGGGAGGAGACCCGGGCCATCGTGCCCCCGGTCGGCGTCCGGCTGTGGACCCGCCCCCCCGAGCCGGATCCCACCGATTCCGTCTCACCGTCCACTGAAGGAGGGATCTGATGGCTGAGCCCGACTCGCCCGACTCGCCGCCCGGCACGAATCCTGAGGCGCAGGCCGAACCGCCCCGACAGCGGCAGAACTTCCTGGGCGGCTTCAAGCTGACCCTCGAACACCTGGGCCGGCCACCGGTCACCCGGCAGTACCCCGAGGAGAAGCGGCCCAAGCAGCCCCGCCAGCACGGCCGCCACGTCCTCAACCGCTACGAGGACGGCATGGAGAAGTGCATCGGGTGCGAGCTGTGCGCCGGCGTGTGCCCGGCCGACTGCATCTATGTGCGCGGTCTCGACAACCCGCCCGACCACCCGGTGTCGCCGGGCGAGCGGTACGGCTACGTCTACGAGATCAACTTCCTGCGCTGCATCCACTGCGACCTGTGCGTGGAGGCGTGCCCCACCGAGGCCATCACCGAGTCCAAGTTGATGGAGTTCTCCTTCACCAACCGCAACGACGCCATCTATACGAAGGCCGAGCTGCTGGTCGACGACGACGGGAAGCCCCGGCACCAACCGTGGGAGGACTGGCGCGAGGGGGACGATCTCCACACCTCGGGTTGGATGCGGGCCACCTCACCGGCCGGCGCCGCCGCCTTCGAGGGCCAGGTGCAGTGGTCAGGGGAGCTGGGCTTCGGGGTCCGGTCGCCGGAAGGGGGCCAGTCGACCCACCGTGACGATGCCAGCACCGGCAGCCAGCAGCTCCGCCACACCCTCGAGCGGCACCTCATCCCCTCCGACCTGCCGGCCGAGAAGCGGGGGCCGAGGGGAGCCATCGGCCGCATGCTGGAGAAGGCCGAGCGGTTCGCGCCCGGCGCCGGCAAGAAGCACCGCCAGAAGGCCGACTCCGAGTACGCCGCCGCCGTTCGGGCCGGGAACTCCGAGCGGGATGCGCCCGGCGGGGCGGCACCGGCTGACGCCACCGGCACCCCGGAAGCGGACGGGGCCTGATGGTGCCGGCGCTCGGAGCGGTGCTCGTCGCGGCAGTCGGATCCGGCCACGCCTCGTGGGTCGACGTGGGCACCTTCGCCGTGGCCGCCGCCATCATCCTCTCCGGTGCGGTAGGAGTGGTGGTGGCCCGTAACCCGGTCCACTCGGCCCTGATGCTGGTCATGACCCTGTTCGGGGTGGCCGTGCTGTTCGTGCTCCAGCGGGACCCGTTCCTGGCTGCCGTCCAGGTCATCGTGTACGCCGGCGCCATCGTGGTGCTGTTCCTGTTCGTCATCATGTTCCTCGGCGTCGACCGTGAAGAGGACATCGGGATCGAGCCCCTGCGCGGCCAGCGACCGCTCGCCATCGGGCTGATCGTGCTGGGCACCACCGGACTCCTGTTGCTGGGTGAGGTGTCGCGGTGGACCACGGGCGCCCCGCACGTGGCCGGGATCGATGCCGGCAAGGAGTCCAACGTCTACCTGTTGGGCAAGTCCGTCTACACCACGTACCTGTTCCCCTTCGAGGCCACCGCCGCCCTGCTAATCATCGCCGTGGTCGGAGCCGTCGTCCTGGCCCGCCGCCCGCCGCCGGTAGTCAATCCGGTCGACGGTGACGGCCCCGTCGATGCGTCTCCCGCCCCCACCTTCCCGCCGGCGTCGACTCCGGTCGACCCCGCCGCCGACCCGGCGGGAACGGCCACGGCGGTCGCCTCCGACCCCGCCGATCCGATCGGCTCACCTGAGGAGGCCCGCTCGTGACCATCAGTGCCGGCTGGTACCTGGGCCTCAGCGTGGTCCTGTTCTCCATCGGGGCCCTGGGCGTCCTGATCCGTCGCAACGTGCTGGTGATGTTCATGTGCGTCGAGCTGATGCTCAACGCCGCCAACCTGACCTTCGTGACCTTCGCCCGCCAGCTGCACGACATCGGCGGCCAAGTCCTGGTCTTCTTCGTCCTGGTGGTGGCGGCCGCCGAAGTGGTGGTCGGACTGGGCCTCGTGGTCGCCATCTTCCGCCGACGGGCCAACGCCACCGCCGACGATCTCCACCTGATGAAGGGCTGAGGCCACGATGCTCGGAGTGACCTATCTGATCATCCTGCTGCCCCTGGTCGGGTTCGCCGTGCAGCTGGTCTGGGGCCGGCGCCTGGGGGACCCGGCCGCCGGTGGGGTGGCCACCGCCTTCATCGGGGCCAGCTTCCTGGTCTCCATCGGTGTCTACCTCGATCTGCTCACCGTCAACGCCCCGGTCCGGAGCTACACCCAGAACCTCTGGTCGTGGATCCCGGTCGGCGACCTGCAGGTCCACGCCCGGCTGTTCGTGGATCCGCTGTCCATGACCATGGTGCTGTTCATCACCGGCATCTCCACCCTCATCCACCTCTACTCCATCGGCTACATGAAGGGGGACAAGGACTACTCGAAGTTCTTCCTCTACATGAACCTGTTCGTGGCCTCCATGCTCATCCTGGTGCTGGGCTCCAACCTCTTGGTCACGTACGTGGGCTGGGAGGGTGTGGCCACCTGCTCCTACTGGCTGGTGTCGTTCTGGTTCACCCGGGACTCGGCGGCCAGCGCCGGCAAGAAGGCCTTCGTCTACAACCGGATCGGCGACGTCGGCTTCCTACTGGCCATCTTCTTGGTCTTCGAGCGGATCCACTCCCTCGAGTACACGACCATCTTCTCCCACCTGCACGAGATCGGCCCGGGCTACATCACCGCCATCTGCCTCCTGCTGCTAGTCGGAGTGATGGGCAAGTCGGCCCAGATCCCGCTGTTCCCGTGGCTGGCCGACGCCATGGAGGGGCCCACCCCGGTCTCCGCCCTCATCCACGCGGCCACCATGGTCACCGCCGGGGTCTACCTCCTGTGTCGGATCAACCCGCTCCTTCACGCGTCGAGCTCGGCCGCCCTGACCGTGGCCATCGTGGGCGGGGTCACCGCCTTCGTGGCCGCCTCCATCGCCTGTGCCCAGCAGGACATCAAGAAGGTCCTGGCCTACTCCACCGTCTCGCAGCTGGGGTACATGTTCCTGGCCATCGGGTGCGGGGCCTACGAGGCGGCCATCTTCTTGATGGTGGCCCACGCCTTCTTCAAGGGACTGCTGTTCCTCGGGGCCGGCTCGGCCATCCACGGCCTCCACGACGAGCAGGACCTGAAGCGCATGGGCAACCTGCGCAACTACATGCCCCTGACCTTCATCACCTTCGGCATCGGCTGGCTGTGCATCGCCGCCGTGCCCCCGCTGTCGGGGTTCTGGGCCAAGGGCGATGTGCTGGAGAACACGTGGGCCGCCCACCCGGCCCTGTGGGGCCTGGGCCTGCTCACCGCCCTACTCACCGCCTACTACATGAGCCGACTCACCGGCCTGGCCTTCTTCGGCCGGGACCGGTTCGCCGATGAGGTGCCCATCGACGCCGCCACGGACATGCCCGACGCCAAGCACGCCGACGGCCCCATCGGCGAGCCCCACGAGTCGCCCCGCATCATGGTGATCCCCCTGTGGATCCTGGCCGTCTTCGCCGCCCTGGCCGGCCTGCTGGCCGTGTCCAACAACCACCTCTCGCTGGCCAAGTGGATGGACCCGGTGTTCGGGTCCAATCTGTTCGAGGACCACCTGAGCACCGGGGCGCTGTGGACCCTGGGCATCACCGACGCCGTCATCGCCGTGCTCGGCGTGTTCATCGGCCTCCGCCTCTGGATCAACGTGGCCGAGCACCCACGGCTCGAGGTCCCCTTCCTCCGGTACTCGTGGTACATCAACGAGTTCTACGACACCGTCTTCGGACGGCCCGGCACCCGACTGGCCGCCTTCTGCGCCGACGTCATCGACCCCAAGGTCATCGACGGCGGCGTCAACGGGGTGGCCACGCTGGTCCGTCGGTCGGGGGCCATGATCCGACGGACCCAGACGGGCTATGTCCGCAACTACGTGCTGGGCATCGTGCTGGGCACGGTGTTGGTGTTGGCCTTCATGCTGACCCGGATGTGGTGGGGCTGATGTCGACCACGCACTTCCCCTTCCTCACCGTCCTGGTGCTCACTCCGGCCGTCGGTGCCGCCGTGGTCGCCGTCATTCCGCCGAAGGCGGTGGCCAAGCGGTTCCACGAGGCGGTCGGCGCGCTGGTGGGGTTGTTCACCCTGGTGCTCTCCTTGGTCATCGTGGGCCAGTGCAAGGTGGGCGTGGGCGGCTACCAGCTGGTCTCCGACCACGTCTGGGCCAAGGAGCTGGGCATCCACTGGTCGCTCGGGGTCGATGGGATCTCGCTCTTCTTGGTGGTCATGACGGCACTGCTCTTCCCGCTGACCATCCTGGGAGCGCGGGGCCGGCGCGACCCGCGGGCCTTCGTGGCCTGGATCCTGCTGATGGAGGCAGCCTGCCTGGGGAGCTTCGTCTCCCTGGATCTGGTCCTGTTCTTCCTGTTCTTCGAGCTGACCCTGGTGCCGGCCTACTTCATCATCGGGGGGTGGGGCTACGCCCGCCGGGGCTACGCCGCCATCAAGTTCTTCGTCTACACCTTCGCCGGATCGGCCTTCCTGCTGGTGGGCATCTTGGGCGTGGCCTTCCTCCACCAGTCCCAGACCGGCGTGCTGACCTTCGAGCTGCCGGCCCTCATGCACACCCATCTGTCGGGGACCGAGGGGGTCCTGCTGTTCTTGGCCTTCACCGCGGCCTTCGCCGTCAAGGCCCCGATCTTCCCCTTCCACACCTGGTCGCCCGACGCCTACGCCGAGGCGCCCACGGCCGGGGCGGTCCTGCTGGCCGCGGTCATGGCCAAGCTGGGCACCTACGGGATCATCCGCTTCGACCTCAACCTGTTCCCGCAGGCCACCCGGACCCTGGCCCCGTGGTTGCTGACCCTGGCCGTGATCGGGATCGTCTACGGCGCCCTCGTGGCGTGTGCGCAACGTGACCTGAAGCGGCTGCTGGCCTACTCGTCACTGGCCGGGGTGGGATTCGTGGTGCTCGGCACCTTCGCCCTCAACAGCCAGGGCCTGACCGGTGGGGTGCTCCAGATGGTCAACCACGGTCTGATCATCGCCACCCTGTTCATCCTGGTGGGCTGGATCTACGAGCGGCGCAAGACGTGGCAGGTCTCGGCCCTCCGGGGCATGCAGTCACCCGCTCCAGTGATGGCCGGGGTGTTCACCGTGGCCATGCTGGCCTCCATCGGGGTGCCCGGCCTCAACGGGTTCGTCAGCGAATTCCTGGTCCTGATCGGCACCTTCGCCGCCCACCGGTGGTGGGCGGTGGTGGCCATGCTGGGCGTCATCGTCGCCGCCATCTACCTGCTCTGGGCCTACCAGCAGGTCTTCCACGGCGAGCCCACCGAAGAGGACACGGCCAAGACCCGGGACCTCGGGTGGAGTGAGCGTCTGATCATCGCCCCGCTGATCATCCTCATCGTGTTCCTCGGCGTCTACCCCAAGCCGGTGCTCGACCGGATCACCCCGTCGGTCAACCAGCTGGTGGTGCACGTCGACCAGGCCACCCACACGCCCATCCCGGCCGACCTGCGGACCGGCTCCACCCCGGCCTCGGCGGAAGGAGCACCCTGATGCCCTCCCTGGTGACGGTGGTGACCTCGGCCTCGGCCATCCACACCCCCCACGTCGACTATCTGAGCATCCTCCCCATGCTGATCATGATGGGGGGGGCGGTCCTGTTGCTGGTGGTCTCGTCGCTGTTCCGGAAGATCCTCGGCGTAGGGGCGGGCACGGTGGTGGCCTCGGTGACCTCGATCGCCGCCGTGGTGGCGGCCCTGTTCCAGTGGGATCACGTGATGACCCACGGACCCAGTGTCACCATCGCCGGGGCCATCGCCTACGACGGCTTCGCCGTGTTCATCCAGATCACCATCGCTATCGCCATGCTGCTGACCGCCCTCATCGGGGACGGCTACCTGCGGCGGGAGGGTGTGGAGGGGCCGGAGTACCACGTGCTGGCCATGATGTCGGCCTCGGGGGCCATGATGATGGGCGCAGCCAACGATCTCATCGTGGTCTTCCTCGGTCTCGAGATCATGTCCATCGCCCTCTACGTGCTGGCCGCCTTCAACCACAAGCGGGCCGAGTCGGGTGAGGCGGCCCTCAAGTACTTCGTGCTGGGCGCGTTCTCGTCGGCGGTCTTCGTCTACGGTATCGCCCTGACCTACGGGGCCACCGGCTCGACCAACCTGCCCCAGATCGCCGACTACCTGTCCAAGAACGTCATCGCCCACAACGGTGTGCTGCTCGGCGGTCTGGCTCTCCTGTTGGTGGGATTCGGATTCAAGATCGCCGCCGTGCCCTTCCACATGTGGTCACCGGACGTCTACCAGGGCTCGCCCTCGCCCGTCACCGGGTTCATGGCCGCGGTGGCCAAGGCCGGAGCCTTCGCCGCCCTGCTCCGGGTGTTCGTTTCGACCTTCGGGACGGTGCGGACCGACTGGCAACCCATCATCTGGGGCCTGGCCATCCTCTCGCTGGTGGTGGGCGCCGTGGTGGCCCTCATGCAGAAGGACATCAAACGGATGATGGCGTACTCGTCCATCAACCATGCCGGGTTCATCCTCCTCGGGGTGGAGGCGGCCACCGCCCGCGGCGTGTCGGCCGCCCTGTACTACCTCTTCGCCTACATGTTCCTGACCATCGGTTCGTTCGCCGTGATCACGGTGATGGGCCGGGATGGCGACACCGGGCACACCATCACCGACTACCGGGGCCTGGCCCATCGACAGCCGGTCCTGGCCCTGTGCTTCGCCGTCCTCCTGCTGGGACAGGCCGGCGTGCCGTTCACTACCGGGTTCCTGGCCAAGTTCGGCGTGGTGGGGGCCAGCGTGGCCACCCACGCCTATGTGTTGGCCGCCGTGGCCATGGTCACCGCGGCCATCGCCGTCTTCTTCTATCTGCGGGTGGCCGTGGCCATGTACTCGCCGGTGGGTGCGGTGGCCGATCCGGTGGACGAGGACGATCCGGTGGGACACGGTGCCGGCGGGCCGGTGGGCTCCGGGCCGAGGCCGGACGTCGACCCACTCGAGTCGGACGAAGCCGTGGCCAGCCTGACCGTCCTCACCGACGCGCCGCCTACCGACGAGGTCACTGAGCGGGGTCGGGTGCCCGTGCCGGTGCTGACGTCGGTGGCCATCGGCCTGTGCGTGGGCTTCACCGTGGTGTTCGGGATCATCCCCGAGCCCATCCTCAACTTCGCCCACCAGGCCACGCTGCTCTTCATCTGATCGGGTCCGCCGGGCCCCGGGGGGGCCACGGTCCTCACCCCTCGCCGGCCACCCGGGTACTGTCGACCGGGCGGGCGTCGGCGACCGCCGACGGTGAAGGAGCGAACCATGGCCAGTTCTCCAGGAGTCCCGGATCAGGGGTCGACCACTCGTTCCCGCCAGAAGAAGCAGGAGACCCGAGAGATCGTCCGGATCACCGTGGCCGTGGTCGGCCTCATCCTGCTCATCGCCTTCGTGCTCGACAACAGCCAGACGGTCAAGGTGGGGTTCGTCTTCTTCAACACCCACATCAGCCTGATCTGGGTACTGCTCATCGCCGCCATCCTGGGTGCGGCGGTGGACCGCCTGGTCATCCTGCTCGGCCAGCGCCGGAAGAAGGTGGCGAAGAAGGCCGGACCCTGAGCTGAGCCTGCGGCCGCATCCTGGTCAGGGGGAGGAGGGGGCGAACAGCCCAGAGCTCCAGCTGGCCGTGGACCGGCGCAGCAGCTCGTCGAACTCGGCGGCCGGAACCGGGGGCGAGACCAGGTAGCCCTGGCCCCGGTCGCAGAGCTCGGCCCGCAGCCCTTCGAGCTGGGTGATGGTCTCGATCCCCTCGGCCAGGGTGGTCAGGCCCAGAATCCGACCCAGCTCCACCAGGGTGTGGATGAGGGCGGCGGTATCGGCTGAGCCATCCATGTCGGACACGAACGAGCCGTCGATCTTGAGGATGTCGACGGGGAACTGCCGCAGGTAGGCCAGCGAGGAGTAGCCGGTGCCGAAGTCGTCAATGGCGATCATCACCCCGAGCTCCTTCAGCCGCCGCAGTCGGGCCACGGTGGTCTCGGCGTCCCGCATGAGCGAGGACTCGGTGACCTCCAGGGTCAGCTGGGAGGGATCGAGGT
>JBBQWW010000087.1:0-14222 GCA_038210245.1 Acidimicrobiales bacterium | reverse complement strand
GACGAGATCGTGGGCTTCGTGACCCGGGGGCGCGGGGTGTCGGTTCACCGGGCCGACTGCGCCAACGCCGCCTCCCTGGCCAGCCGCTCACGGGAGCGCCTCATCGAAGTGGAGTGGGACCACCGCTCCTCGGGGGTGTTCGTGGCCACCATCGAGGTGGTGGCCATCGACCGCTCCCGCCTGCTGACCGACGTGACCAAGGTGGTGTCCGAGCACCACCTGAACATCGTCAGCGCCAACACCCAGACCGACTCCGACCGGATCAGCCGGATGCGCTTCGACGTGGAGCTGGCCGACCCCGGCCATCTGGAGTCGGTCCTCAACCTCATCCGTCACCTCGATGCGGTCTACGACGTCTACCGCATCCTCCCCGGCAAGAAGGACTGAGCACCCATGGCCGACGACCAGGGGGCGGCGCGCGCCCCCAGCGGCACCCACGACGTCCTGTGGCCCGAGTCGTACCGCTGGGAGGTGCTGCTGGCCGCCTTCGCCGCCCACGTGGAGCGGGCCGGCTTCGGGCTGGCCCACACCCCCATCTTCGAGGACGTCCGGGTGTTCCGCCGCGGCACCGGGGAGGGCAGCGACGTGGTGGGCAAGGAGATGTACGAGTTCGAGGACCGGGGAGGTCGGGCTCTGGCCCTCCGTCCCGAGGGGACCGCCCCCATCGTCCGGGCCTTCGTCCAGCACCGGCCGGCCCTGCCGTGGAAGGCCTGGTACGCCACACCGGCGTTCCGCTACGAGCGTCCCCAGGCTGGTCGCTACCGCCAGCACCACCAGCTCGGGGTGGAGGCCCTGGGCGCCGAGGATCCCGATCTGGACGTCGAGGTGGTGGCGCTGGCCGACGGCTTCTACCGGACCGTGGGCCTGTCGTCGTTCAGCCTCAGGATCAACTCCATGGGCGACGCGGTGTGCCGCCCGGACTACCTCGACCTCCTGCGTGGCTATCTGGCCGAGCGGCGGGACGAGCTGTGCCCCGAGCACCGGGACCGGCTGGAGGCCAACCCCCTCCGTGTACTCGACTGCAAGCGGGAGACCTGCCGGCGTTCCACCGAGGGGGCGCCCTCCCTCTCCGACCACCTCTGTGATCCGTGCCGGGCACACTTCCGCCGGGTCGGTGAAGGCCTCCTGGCCCTCGGGATCCCCTTCGAGCTCGACCACCGGCTGGTCCGGGGATTCGACTACTACACCCGGACCACCTTCGAATTCTCGTCCGAGGCCCTCGCGTCGGCCCAGAACGGGATCGGGGGCGGCGGACGCTACGACGGCATGGTGGAGATGCTGGGGGGACCACCCACTCCGGGCATCGGGTTCGGACTGGGCATCGAGCGGATCCTGCTGGCCTGTGACGCCGAAGGCGTATTCGCCGTCACGCCCCCGGAGCTGGACGCCTTCGTGGTCGACGTGGCCGGAGGGGATGCTGCCCGCGACCTCACCGCCGCGCTGCGGCGGGCCGGCCTGCGAGCCGACCGGGCCTTCGATGGGCGCTCCATGAAGTCCCAGCTGAAGGCGGCCGACCGCTCCGGCGCCCGCCTGGCCCTCATCGTGGGACCCGAGGAGTCGGCGGCGGGCACGGTCATCGTCCGGCCCCTCCGCCACGGCGACCGGCTCGGGGGGGACCAGTCGAGCGTCCCCATCGGTGAGGTGGTCGAGGTAGTGCGGTCCGGGGGATCGCCCGGGGCTTTCGACGGGGCCGGCACGGCCTGACCTCAACCGGCCGGTCGGACCGATCGGTCCGAGACCGGAAGAACCTCGCCGTAGTCTGTCCTGGGCCCCGTGACGGGCCCGCCACCCGAAAGGAACCGTCGTGACCGTCGTCCCCGCCCCGGCCCAAGCCACTTCGATGCGCACCCACCTGTGCGGTGCCCTGCGCCCGGAGGACGTCGGCTCGACGGTCACCGTGTGTGGATGGGTGGCCAAGCGCCGGGAGCACGGCGAGCACCTGGCCTTCATCGACCTGCGGGACCACACCGGCATCATCCAGTGTGTGATCCCCGGCACGGTCGATGTCCGGAGCGAGTACGTGATCGCCGTGGAGGGCACCGTCCGGCCCCGGCCCGAAGGCACGGTCAACCCCGACCTGCCCACCGGACAGGTGGAGCTGGGGGAGTGCACGGTCACCGTCCTCAACGCGGCCGAGCCACCCCCCTTTGCCGTCGACGACCGGGTGGTGGTGGACGAGGGCATCCGGCTGAAGCACCGGTTCGTGGACCTCCGTCGCCCGCGCATGCAGGCCAATCTGCGGCTGCGGGCCCAGGTCAACGGCGCCCTGAGGGCCGCCATGGACGCCCAGGGCTTCGTGGAGGTGGAGACGCCCCTCCTGTGGGCCCCCACCCCCGAAGGCGCACGCGAGTTCGTCGTGCCCAGTCGCCTCACCCCGGGGAGCTCCTACGTGCTGCCCCAGAGCCCCCAGCTTGCCAAACAGCTGCTCATGGTGGCCGGGGTGGACCGCTACTACCAGATCGCCCGCTGCCTGCGGGACGAGGACCTTCGGGCCGACCGGCAGTTCGAATTCTCCCAACTGGACGTGGAGGCCTCCTTCGTCTCCCAGGAGGATGTCCTGTCCTTCGTGTCCGAGGCCGTGCTGGACGCCGCTGAAGCGGCCACCGGCGACCGTCCGGGGGCCATCCCGCGGATGACCTGGGCCGAGGCCATCGACCGGTACGGCACCGACAAGCCGGACCTCCGGTTCGGGATGGAGCTGATCGAGCTGTCCTCCGTGTTCGTGGGGACGGAGGTCAAGGCGTTCGGGGCGCCGTGCGTGAAGGCGCTGGTGGTCGCCGGCCAGTCGGGCCTCAGCCGGTCCAAGCTCGACGGCCTGACCGACCGGGCCAAACAGCTCGGGGCCAAGGGCCTGGCCTGGTTCCGGGTGACGGGCGACCAACCCGAGGGCGGATCCGAGGTGGCCGGGGGCGGTCTGACCCTCGACTCCCCGCTCGACCGCTTCCTCTCCGACGAGGAGCGGGCCGGGCTGCTGTCGGCGACCGGCGCTGCCGCCGGGGACCTGGTCCTGGTGGTGGCGGACCAGTACCGCCTAGCCTGCACCGTGCTCGGCCAGCTCCGACTGGACCTCGGGGGCCGTCCGGTCAGCGAGGGCCCGTACCGGTACCTGTGGGTGGTCGACTTCCCCATGTTCGACGGAGTGGACGACGAGGGCCACCCGGTGGCCGCCCACCACCCGTTCACCATGCCCCATCCCGAGGACCTCGACCGGCTGGAGAGCGACCCGGCCTCCGTCCGCAGCCAGGCCTACGACCTGGTGCTCAACGGATGGGAGCTCGGCTCCGGCAGCGTCCGGATCCACCGCGGCGACATCCAGTCCCGGGTCTTTTCCGTGTTGGGCATCGACGAGGAGGCGGCGGAGTCACGCTTCGGCTTCCTGCTCGGGGCATTCCGGTACGGCGCGCCCCCCCACGCCGGCTTTGCCGTGGGCATCGACCGGTTGGTGGCCATCTTCTCCGGCGAGGACTCCATCCGCGAGGTCATCGCCTTCCCCAAGACCCAGTCCGGCTCGGATCCCATGACCGGGGCCCCCAAGCCGGTGGCCCCCGGGGTGCTGGACGGTCTCGGACTTCGCCTCCTCCCCCCCAGGGACTGAGCACCGACCGTGGCCGGTGACGACCTGTTCTCCGGTGCGGCCGAGGAGCGGCTGGCCACCCGGGCCCCCCTGGCGGCACGGCTCCGGCCCCGGACGCTCGACGAGGTCATCGGCCAGCAGCACCTGGTCGGGCCCGGGGCCCCCCTCCGAGCCCTCATCGAAGCCGACCGACTGACCTCGGCCATCCTGTGGGGCCCTCCGGGGACGGGCAAGACCACGCTGGCCTCGGTGGTGGCCACGGCCACAGCCAAACGCTTTGTGCCCCTGTCAGCGGTGAGCGCCGGCGTGAAGGACGTCCGGGAGGTGGTGGAGGGCGCTCGTCGGCTCCTCGGGGAGCAGGGGCGGGGCACCATCCTCTTCCTCGACGAGGTCCACCGCTTCAACCGGTCCCAGCAGGATGCCCTGCTGCCGTCAGTGGAGGAGGGTCTGCTGGTGCTCATCGGGGCCACCACCGAGAACCCGTTCTTCGAGGTCAACGCCCCGCTCCTCTCCCGCTCCACCCTCTGGCGCCTCGAGCCCCTCTCGGTGGAGGAGCTCGCCGACGTGGTTCAGCGCGGCCTCGACGCCGAGGGGTCCACGGCCGACGCGGACGCCGTGGCCGCCCTGGTCGGGCTGGCCGACGGGGACGCCCGGGCCGTCCTGACCACCCTGGAGGTGGCCATGGCTCTGGCCGGTTCGGCACCGGTCACGCTCGGGGATGTGGAGCGGGCCCGCCACTCCCGGCTCCATCACTATGGCGAGGACGACCACTACGACCAGGTCAGCGCCTTCATCAAGTCGGTGCGGGGATCGGACCCCGATGCCGGCCTGTACTGGCTGGCCCGCATGCTGGAGGCCGGCGAGGACGCCCGGTTCATCGCCCGGCGCCTGGTCATCCTGGCCAGCGAGGACGTGGGGGAGGCCGACCCCCTGGCCCTGGTGGTGGCCGACGCCGCCGCCCGGGCCGTGGAGTTCGTGGGCCTGCCCGAAGCGCAGCTCAACCTGGCCCAGGCCGTGGTCCACCTGGCCTGCGCCCCCAAGTCCAATCGGGTGACCCTCGCCCTCGGTAGGGCCCAGCAGGATGTCCGGGAGGGCCCCCGGGGCACGGTGCCGCCCCACCTACGCGATGCCCACTACCGCAGCGCGGGGTCCATCGGTCACGGCGAGGGGTACGTCTACCCGCATGACCGGCCCGACGCCTGGGCCGATCAGCAGTACCGACCCGGCGAGCTCCAGGACCACCGGTATTACGAGCCGAGCGACCGCGGTCACGAGGCGGTGGTGGCCGAACGCCTCCACCGGTGGCGGACCGATGGCGGGCATGAGGGTGCCGAGTCGCCCGGTAGCGATGATGACCCCCGGCCCACGGAATAGGCCAGACTGTCGGCCATGAAGCGGCAGGGACGGGGCAGGGCGGTGGCTGCCGCACTCTCGGGCCTGGTGGCACTGCTGGTCCTGGGCGTCCTCGGGCCCACCCTGCCGGCCGGTGCCGACGACCCGGGCGGTACCGGTCCGTCGGTGCGCCTGGCCGGGGCTGGACCCACCCTGCCGGCCGGCGCCGCCGTGGTCGGGCCGGCCGACGCCGCCGCCGCGGTCACCGTTGACGTGGCCCTCGATCCTCGGGACCGGGCAGGCCTCGACGCCTTCGTCGCCGCCGTGTCGACACCGGGATCTCCCCACTACCACCACTTTCTGGCGGCCGGACAGTTCGCCACCACCTTCGGACCGACCCCCGAGACCATCGCCTCCACCCGGGCGTGGCTGGCCTCCGCCGGTCTGCATCCGGGTCCGACCTCCCCCGACGGCCTGCTGGTGCCGGTGACCGGCACTTCCGCCCAGGTCGAGCAGGCCCTCCAGGTATCGCTGGTCTCGGCCCGGCTGGCCGACGGACGGTTGGCCCGGTACACCGCCCAGCAGCCGGCGGTGCCGACCGCACTGGTATCCCGGGTCGCCGGGGTGGTGGGCCTGTCCACGGTGGCCACCCCCCAGCCCCAACTGGTCCCCACCGTGGCCGGCGGCTCGACCTCCTCGGGCGGGACCTCGACCGGCCGGGATGCCGCCGTGGTGCCGGCGGTCGGACCGGGGACCTGCTCCTCGGCCTCCGCCACCGGTGGGTACACCGCGACCCAGCTGGCCGCGGCCTACGAGCTCACCTCCCTCTACGGCAGCGGGGCCGACGGCACCGGCGTGGCCGTAGGGATCTACGAGTTGGAGCCGTTTACCCCCGGTGACATCACCACCTACAAGAACTGTTACGGCATCAGCACGTCGGTGACCAACATCAACGTCGACGGTGGGGCGGGCACCACCACCCAGCAGGGGGAGGCCGCCCTCGACATCGAGGACGTGATCGGCCTGGCCCCGGGGGCCACGGTCAAGGTGTACACCGGTCCCCAGACCGGTAGCGGTCCCGTTGACACCTACGAGTCGATGGTGGCCGACGCCTCGCTCAAGGTCATCACCACCAGCTGGGGCCTGTGCGAGCCCCAGATGGCCCTCCAGGGGAACCAGCAGGCCGTGGAGTCGTTCCTGTTCGCCGAGGCCTCCGCCCAGGGCCAGACCGTGGTGGCCGCCTCGGGGGACTCGGGTTCCACCGACTGCTATCCCGGTCAACCCTCGTCGTCGGTCACCGTGGACGACCCGGCCGACCAGCCCACTGTGACCGGGGTGGGCGGGACCTCGCTCCTGTCGGCCGGGGCGCCCCCCTCCGAGACGGTGTGGAACAACCTCTACGGGTCCGGGGGTGGGGGGGTGTCGTCCGACTTCGCCCAACCCGGGTGGCAGTCGGGACCCGGGGTGGACTCCGCCACGGCGCTCGCCCAGTGCGCCGGCGACGGCCGGTCCTCCTGCCGGGAGGTGCCTGACGTGTCGGCGTCGTCGGATCCGGCCCACGGCTACGCCATCTACTGCACGGCGGGCGGGCTCAACTGCAACGGTCGACACGGCTGGTTCGTGGTGGGGGGCACCAGTGGCGCCTCACCCCTCTGGGCCGCCCTGGTGGCCGTCATCGACCAGCGCCTGTCGGGTTCCGCCGGCTTCCTCAATCCCGTGCTGTACTCGTCCGGCTCCTGCGCGGCGTCGCCCTTCAACGACATCACCACCGGGTCCAACGCCCTCCTCTCGGTCAGCCAGGGCCGCTTCCCGGCCACGGCCAACTACGACCTGGCCACGGGGTGGGGCACCCCGGCGACGGCCCGGCTGCTGGCCGTCCTGGTCTCACCGCCCACCTGCCCGGTGGTCACCGGCGTGCGGCCCACCAAGGGGCCGGTCAACGGGGCCAACTCCGTCACCGTCACCGGCTACAACCTCACCGGCGCCACGTCGGTACGGTTCGGGGGCTCCTCGGCCCCGTTCTCTGTGACCTCGGACACCTCCCTGGTGGCCCAAGCCCCGTCGGGTCCGGCCGCCGGGGCCACGGTGGACATCTCGGTGGCCAACTCCCAGGGCTCCAGCCCGCTGGTGGCCGCCGACCGCTACACCTACGCCCTGCCCGGCTACTGGCTGGTGGCCAGCGACGGGGGCATCTTCGCCTTCGGCCACGCCGGCTTCTCCGGGTCGACGGGAGGACTGGTGCTCAACCGGCCGGTCGTCGGCATGGCCTCGTCCTCGGACGACGGTGGCTACTGGCTGGTGGCCAGCGACGGGGGCATCTTCGCCTTCGGGGACGCCGCCTTCCAGGGATCCACCGGCGGTCGGCATCTCAACCAGCCCATCGTGGGCATGGCCGCCGACCCGACCGGCCACGGCTACTGGCTGGTGGCCAGTGACGGCGGCACCTTCACCTTCGGCGACGCCGCCTTCCACGGGGGCACGGGGGGCCAGCACCTCAACCAACCCATCGTGGGCATGGCCTCTGACCAGACCGGCGGGGGGTACTGGCTGGTGGCCCGGGACGGGGGCATCTTCGCCTTCGGGGACGCCGCCTTCTACGGCTCCACCGGCGCCATCCACCTCAACCGGCCCATCGTGGGTATGACCTCGACCTGAGTCGGTCCCGCTCGGACCCTCCGGGGCGACGACGCCGAGGATCTACACTGACCGGATCATGTCCGCTGGCCAGATCGCTGTCCTCGTCGCCTCCATCCTCTGCGTCCTGGCCGTGATCGGCCTCCTCCTGGCCCTGGGCTCCCTCCGGCGGGAGGTGCGCTCCCTGCGCCGGGTGGCCGACGACCTCCGTCATCAGGCCGTCCCACTGGTGGCCGACGCCCAGCGGGTGGTCGACCAGGCGGCCACCGAGATGGAGCGGGTGGGCGCGGTGCTCGACTCCACCGAGTCGGTCCACGCCACCGTGGACTCGGCCTCGAAGCTGGCCTACCGCGCCTTCGCCAATCCGGTCGTGAAGGTACTTGCCGTGCGGGCCGGAGCGGCCACAGGAATCCGCCGGCTGGCCTCTGGGCCCGGACCTCGGGAACGGCGCGGCCCGGTGCCCACCCGGGACGGGAAGCGCTGAACCATGCCGAAGCGCACCTTCTGGCTGGTCACCGGCGCCGCCATCGGCGCCGGCTCGTCCCTGTGGGCCGAACGGCAGGTGCGCCGCACCGTGCAGCAGGCGGCCGCCCGACTCCAGCCCGACGCCCTGGTGGTCGGGGTCGGACGTTCGGCCCGCCAGGCGGCCGACAGTGCCGGATTCCGCATGCGGGACGCCGTGGCCTCGGGCCGGGACGAGATGCAGCGGCGCGAGGAGGAGCTCTGGGCTGACCTGGCCGGCCAGGGCGTGACGGCCGAACCGGCCCCACCGCCGCGCTCGCCGTCCCTGCGCCCGGCCGCCGACGTCGACGAACACCGGCCGTCCCACCCCACCCCCCGCCTCCGCCTGCGGAAGCGCTCACCGGTGAAGTCCCCTTCCCACCTGGCCAAGTAGGATTTGCGGTCGTGACCTCCGGCACGGCGCCCGACGCCGACCACCTTCGCGGCGCCTTCACCCGCTTCTTCACCGAGCGGGGTCACGCGTCCGTGCCCTCGGCCAGCCTGATCCCCCACGATCCCTCGGTCCTGTTCACCATCGCCGGCATGGTTCCGTTCAAGCCCTTCTTCCTGGGCGACGAGGCACCACCGTGGCCCCGGGCCACCTCGGTCCAGAAGTGCTTCCGCACCCTGGACATCGACATCGTCGGCACCACCCAGCGGCACTGCACGTTCTTCGAGATGCTGGGCAACTTCAGCTTCGGGGACTACTTCAAGACCGAGGCCATCCCCTTCGCCTGGGAGCTGGTCACCGAGGTGATGGGCATCGACGGCGACCGCTTGTGGATGACCGTCTACGAGAGCGACGACGAGGCCGAGCAGATCTGGCATGATGCGGTGGGCATCCCCCCCGAACGCATCCAGCGCATGGGTGAGGACAACTTCTGGAAGATGGGGGACACCGGGCCGTGTGGCCCCAGCTCCGAGCTGTACTTCGACAAGGGAGCGGCCTACGGCGAGGACGGGGGACCGGCCTTCGGCGGGTCGGAGCGGTTCGTGGAGATCTGGAACCTGGTCTTCATGCAGTACAACCGCAACCCCGACGGCACCACCGAGGACCTGCCCCGACCCAGCATCGATACCGGAGCTGGACTGGAGCGGATCCTCCCCATCCTCCAGGGCGTGGACTCCATCTTCGCCACCGACCTGTTCCTCCCGATGATCGAGACGGCCCAGTCCATCACCGGGCACACCTACGGTGCGGACGAACACGCCGACGTGGGCCTGCGGATCCTGGCCGACCACGGGCGGGCCATGTCCGTGCTGGTGTCCGACGGGGTCCTGCCGGCCAACGAGGGCCGTGGCTACGTTCTCCGGCGAATCATCCGTCGGGCCGTTCGGCGGGCCCGTCAACTGGGATACGCCGGCGCCGTGACCCCGCCGCTGGTGGATGCCGCGGTGGGCATCCTGGGCTCGGCCTACCCGACCCTGGCCGAGCAGCACCACCTGATCCTCGACGTGGTCGGGCGTGAGGAGGAGGGGTTCCTGCGCACGCTGGCCACCGGGTCCACCATCCTCGAGGAGGAGTTGGCCTCCGGGGGCGGGGCCATCTCGGGGGACCTGGCCTTCCGACTCCACGACACCTACGGGTTCCCCGTCGAGCTCACCACCGAGATCGCCGAGGAGGCCGGGGTCTCGGTCGACCTGGCCGGCTTCGAGGCCGCCATGGAGGTCCAGCGGACCCAGGCCCGGGCCGCCGCTCGCGCCGGGAAGGCACCGGCCGGCGAGCAGGCCTACCGGTCGGTGCTCGACACCGAGGGCCAGACCGTGTTCGTGGGCCAACGACCCGACGGCTACGCGGCACCGGCCCGGGTGGTGGCGGTCCTGGCCGATCTGGATCCGGACCATCCCGGCCGGGCCGAGCTGTTCCTCGACCGGACCCCGTTCTACGCCGAAGGCGGTGGCCAGGACGGTGACACCGGCACCATCGTCACCGAGACGGGCACGGCCGTGGTCTACGACACGGTCTCCGCCCTGCCCGGCCTGACGTCCCACCGCGCCACCGTGACGGGGGAGATCTTCGCCGGCCAGGGCGCCTTGGCCACCATCGACGGGGTCCGGCGGGACTCGTTGCGCCGTAACCACACCGGGACCCATCTGCTGCACGCCGCTCTCCGGAACGTGCTGGGGGACCACGTGCGCCAACAGGGCTCACGGGTGGCACCGGACTACCTGCGCTTCGACTTCAGTCACCACGGGAACGTGGGACCCGAGGAGCTCGGGGCGGTGACGGCCCAGGCCAACGCCGACGTGCTGACCGACGCCGACGTCATCGTGGAGGAGACCACCAAGGCCCAGGCCGAGGCCATGGGGGCCCTGGCCTTCTTCGGCGACAAGTACGGGGAGCAGGTCCGGGTGGTCCGGGCCGGGCCCCACTCCATCGAGCTGTGCGGCGGGACCCATGTGGGCGCCCTGGGCATGATCGGTCCCATCACCATCACCTCCGAGTCGTCGATCGGCTCCAACACGCGTCGCCTCTTCGCCGTCACCGGCACCAGCGCCTTCGACCGGATCGTGGAGCGGGAGGGCCTGTTGACGGAGGCCGCCGGCCTTCTGCGCACCGAGCCCGAGCACGTCCTTGAGGCCATCGACCGGTTGCTCGAGCGCCAGCGGGTGGCCGAGCGGGCCCTCGAGCAGGCCCGGAGTCGCGAGCTGCAGACCGAGGCCACCAGCCTGGCCGCCGAGGCGGTGGACGGGGTGGTGGTGGTCCGGCGGGACGGGCGGGACCCCGACGCCCTGCGCGACCTGGCCCAGTCCGTCCGGACCACGGCCGGGCTGCGGGCCGTGGTGGTGGGTGGGAGTCCCGATGGCGTCAAGGCCTCGGTGGCCGTTTCGGCCGACCGCTCCGCCCCGGACCCCGTCGACGCCGGCGCCCTGGTCAAGCAGATCGCCCCGCTCCTCGGCGGCGGCGGTGGTGGGTCGCCGGAGATGGCGGTGGCCGGAGGCAAGGACCCCAGTGGCGTCGACCGCGCCCTCGACGAGGCGCGGCGAATCCTCCGTGGTGACTGACCGACCATGACCGACGACGACCCGATCCGTCGGGGTCGGGCCGTCGGGATCGATCTGGGCACCCGTCGGATCGGGATCGCCGTGACCGACTCGGCCGGGACCATGGCGCTGCCCCGGACCACCGTCGTCCGCTCCGGGGACAGGGAGCGGGACCGTCGCCACCTGGTCGAGCTGGCTCTCGAGGAGGAGGCGGTGGTCGTGGTGGTGGGCCTTCCCCTGTCCCTCGACGGCCGCCACGGCCCGGCGGCCACGGCGGCGGTCGAGGAGGCCGAGGCCCTCCGGGCCCTGCTGGCACCCCACCACATCGACGTGGAGCTGTTCGACGAGCGGCTCACCACGGTGTCGGCGCACCAGGCGCTGGCCGCCGGCGGGGCCGGTGGGCGCCGTCGGCGGACCGTCGTCGACCAGGCGGCCGCCTCCGTGATGCTGGAGGCCTGGCTGGACGGGCGGCGGGGGCCGTCGTGACCACCTCCGGGCCCATGGATCCCGACGGACCGGAACGACACGCCGATCCCGGCGAGCTCGACGAACCGGGGACCGGGACGGCGTTCGACGAGCCCGAGCGGTTCGTCCGACCGGCGAGCCGACCCCGGCCGTCGGCCCGGGCCCGGGCCGCCCATGGACCGGAGCGGCGCCGGGGGCCGAAGCTGGTGGCCGGGGTGGTGGCCCTCGTCGTAGTGGTCCTCCTGGGTGGCTTCCTCTGGGTCCAGCACGAAGCCAGTCCGGGCGGTACCCCCGGGGGCCAGGTCATCGCCACCGTCCGCTCGGGGACCGGCGCCAGCCAACTGTCCGCCTCCCTGGAGGCCAAGGGGGTCATCTCCAGCTCGCTGGCGTACCGGATCTGGAGCCAGTTCCACGGGTCGCCGACGGTGCTGCCCGGCTCGTACGCCTTCCACCGGAACAGCAGCTTCTCCACGGTGGACCGGGTCATCTCGGCCGGGCCCAACGTCTTCCCCCTCGACGTCCCCCCCGGGTTCACCGTGGCCGAGGTGGCCAGCCGGGTGGGCCAGCTCCCCGGCCACACCGCGGCGGGGTTCGCCGCCGTGGCCAACGGTGGAACGGTGCGGTCCCGGTGGCAGCCGGCCGGCTCGGACAACCTCGACGGTCTACTCGGAACCGGCCAGTACGTGGTGGTACCGGGGCAGAGCGACACCAGGCTGCTGACCACCATGATCGAGCGGTTCGACCGCCTGGCCCGGAGCCTCGACCTGACGGCGCGGTCGGCCGCCATCGGACTGACCCCCTACCAGGCCATCACCGTGGCCTCCATCGTCCAAAAGGAGGGGGTCATCCCCAAGAACCTGGGTCCGGTGGCCCGGGTCATCCTCAACCGCCTGGCTCGCACCATGCCCCTCCAGATGGACTCCACGGTGCTCTACTCCGAAGGCCGGGACGGGGGACCGGTGACCAAGGCCGACCTGGCCCTCCGATCCCCGTACAACACCTATCTGAACAAGGGCCTCACGCCCACCCCGATCTGCTTCCCGTCCCCGGCCGCCCTGCAGGCCACGCTCCACCCGCCCGAGGGGAGCTGGCTGTTCTTCGTGGTGGTCCAACCGGACGGTACCGAGGCCTTCGCCGACACGTTCGCCCAACAGCAGGCCAACGAGACCCTGGCCAAACAGCGGGGTCTCGGGTGACGGCGGCCGTACCGGCCGGCGACGGCGTTGCACCACCAGCCCCTCCAGGCCCGTCCGCGGCCACCAGCGTGGTCGGGGTCATCGGGGACCCGGTGGCCCACTCCCTCTCTCCCCTCCTCCACAACACGGCCTTCGCCGAGATGGGCCTCGACTGGGTGTCGGTGGGGTTCCGGGTCGGGTCGGGCCGGACGGCCGAGGCACTGGCGGGCGCCGTGGCCATGGGCATCCGGGGGCTGTCGGTGACCATGCCCCACAAGGCGGTAGCGGCCCACCTCGTGGACGATCTGTCGCCGTTGGCCGCGCGGCTGGGCGCCGTCAACTGCCTGGTCGGCGGAGAGGCCGGATGGCGGGGCGAGAACACCGACGGCGCGGGCCTGGTGGCCGCCCTGCGGCGGGGAGACCGGTTCGACCCGGCCGGGCGCCGCTGTCTGGTGGTTGGAGCCGGGGGAGCGGCCCGCTCGGTGGTGGCCGCCCTGGCCGGGGCCGGGGCCGCCGAGATCGTGGTGGTCAACCGTTCGACGGAACGGGCCCAAGCCGCCGTGACGCTGGCCGGGGCGGTGGGGCGGATCGGTGGAGCCGAGGACGCCCGGGACAGCGACCTGGTGGTCAACGCCACTCCGGTGGGTATGGCCGCCGGAGGGGCGGGGGTGCCGGATTCCCCGCCGGTCACCTGGCCGCTCGATCCGTCCCTGCTCCATACCGGGCAGGTGGTCGTGGACCTGATCTACCACCCGGCCGAAACAGTCTGGATGGAGGCGGCGCGGGAACAGGGGGCCTCGGTGGCCAACGGGCTCGGGATGCTGGTCCATCAGGCCGCTCTGCAGTTGGCCGCCTGGACAGGCGCCGAGCCCCCGCTCGAGGCCATGTGGCGGGCCGTGGGCAACGGCTCGGTGGTCGGGCCACGCCCACCGGGGGAGGGCCGGTGACCGGCTGGTCCCGGTGCGGGGAGAAGGCCCAAAGGGCCGAGTAACCTCTCCGGCCAGAGTCCCTTGGTGAACTACGCCCCTGCAACCGTCGCTGCCCGGACGCGGACCCGGACCCTGAGTGCCCGGTTCGACATGGTCCTGGTCGGCTCCTCCGTCCTCCTCGGCGTGATCGGGGTGGTCATGATCTACTCGGCCACCAAGGGCAAGCTCGCACTGGCCGGCGAAGACCCTCGGTACTTCCTGAAGCGCCAGGCCATCTTCTTGATCATCGGTGTGCTGGTGATGGTGGCCATGGCCCTCTTCGACTATCGGAGACTCGAACAGATCAGCACGGTGCTCTACATCGGCATCCTGGTGGCGCTGGTCGCCGTGCTGGCCACCCCGGCCCAGCACGGGGCCCAACGCTGGTTCCCCGTCGGCCCCATCCAGCTCCAGCCGTCCGAGTTCGCCACCGTGGTCCTGATCATTGCCATCGCCACCTACTGCTCCCGACGGCCCGAGGGACTCGAACTACGGGATCTGGTCCGCATGGTGCTGATGGCCGGTCTGCCCATCCTCATGGTGTTCAAACAGCCCGACCTGGGGACGGCCATCGTGATGTCGGTCATC